>SVIN01000003.1 GCA_015069495.1 Clostridiales bacterium | reverse complement strand
TTCTTTCGAAATGGCAATCATGAAAGCGGTACGCGGTGCAGAAATTTCCACTAGTACGATGAATTACAAGAAATTCTTGCATTCTACCAAGGAAGAATTGATTGCGAAATTGCCCGAAATGACGGACGAGCGTATCTTCGTTGTATACGCCGCGCTCAAAAAGGGCGTTACGGTGGACGAAGTGTTTAATATCACCAAAATCGACCGTTGGTTCTTGAACAAGTTTAAAAACTTGATTGCGTATGAAGAACGCTTGGCAACGGAAACCTTAACAGAAGATTTGTACGAAGAAGGGAAACGCCTTGGTTATTTGGATAAGGATATTGCCGCGCTCAGCGGTCAAGCGGTGCCTTACCGTAAAAAGGCGGCTTATAAGATGGTAGATACCTGCGCGGCGGAATTCCCCGCGAAAACGCCGTACTTCTATTCTACGTTTGACCCTCACGAACACGACGAAGCGAAATCGTTCTTGGAAAACAGTGATAGGAAGCGTATCGTCGTTATCGGTTCAGGCCCTATCCGTATCGGTCAAGGTATCGAATTTGACTATTCATCTGTACATTGCGTATGGACGTTGAAGGAACTCGGCTATGAAGTAGCCATCATCAACAATAACCCCGAAACGGTTTCTACGGACTTCGATACGGCGGATCGTTTGTACTTTGAACCTTTGACGCCTGAAGACGTGCAACACGTTTTGGACGTAGAAAAACCCTATGGCGTTATCATCACGTTCGGCGGTCAAACGGCTATCAACCTTTGCGCGTACTTCGCTGCAAACGGTATCCGTATTTTGGGCACTTCCGCGGATAGCGTAGACGCGGCGGAAGACAGAGAACGTTTTGAAGCGTTGCTTGAAAAATATTCCATTCCCCGTCCGAAGGCTTTGACGGTTATGACCAAGGAAGAAGCCCTTAAGGCGGCGGAAATCTTAGAATATCCCGTATTGTTACGACCTTCCTACGTTATCGGCGGTCAAAATATGACGATTGCATTTACCCCTGAAGACGTTTGTCGTTATATGGACGTCATTCTTGCGCAAGGGATTGAAAACCCCGTACTTTGCGACCAGTACCTCATGGGTACGGAGTTGGAAGTAGACGCAATTTCGGACGGTAAAGACGTTTTGATTCCTGGTATCATGCAACACATTGAACGTACGGGTATCCATTCTGGCGACTCGATTGCGGTATATCCTCCCTATAACTTGGACGATACGATGTTGGAACGCATTATTGAAGTTTCCACACAGCTCGCATTGGAGTTGAAGACGCAAGGTCTTATCAATATCCAATACCTCATTTACCGCGGTCAATTGTACGTTATCGAGGTAAATCCCCGCGCGTCGCGTACCGTACCTTATATTTCCAAGGTAACGGGTGTACCAATGGTAGAGCTTGCAACCAAGATTATTGCAGGCGAAGCCTTGAAAGACCTCGGGTTTGGTACGGGCTTGTATCCTTCTTCGCCTTACGTGGCGGTAAAAGTGCCCGTATTCAGCTTTGAAAAACTCAACGACGTAAACTCTCAGCTTGGTCCTCAAATGAAATCGACGGGTGAAGTTTTGGGTATCGGTAAAACGATTGAAGAAGCCATGTTCAAGGGTTTGGTATCCGCAGGCTTTAAGATGTGTCATCCCACCGAACGCAAACCCGTTGGCGTGTATTTGACTGTAAACGATCAAGATAAATTAGACGTTTTGGGTATCGCGAAAAAATTCGGGGATTTGGGTTGTACCTTGTATGCAACGAAGGGTACGGCAAAAGTAATCACCGACCTCGGCTTTGATTGCACGGTGGTAGATAGATTGTCGGCAACCGATTCGGTTATCAAGTTGATGGACGAAGGGAAAATCGACTACGTTATCTATACGGGTAAGACGGATATGGAATCCATCAACGACTTCATCCGATTGCATCACCACGCAATCTTGCTCGGTATCACCGTATTGACAGCATTGGATACGGCAAACGCGCTTGCCGATATTATCGCAAGTAAATTTACTGAAGATAATACCGAATTGGTAGATATCAACGCACTCCGTACGGAAAAGTTGAAGTTGAATTTCACCAAGATGCAGTCCTGCGGTAACGACTATATCGTATTTGATAACCGCGACGGAAAAATTACTTGTCCCGAATCGATTGCGGTAAACTACGTTGTGCCTCATTACGGTATTGGCGGTGACGGTATTGCATTGATTGAAAACTCTGACGTAGCAGACGCGAAAGTCCGTGTCTTCAACCGTGACGGTAAGGAAGTGCCTATGGGCGGTAATGCAATCCGCTGTATCGGTAAATACCTCTATGAAAAAGGTATTGTCCGCAAAAACGACATGAAGATTGAGATGGCGAAATCCGTCTTGGATGTGAAGGTATATTCTTTCAGCGGTAAAGTAAACACTGCTAGCGTAAATCTTGGTAAGGTTACTTTGAAAGGTTCGGAAATTCCTTGTATTTGGGATGAAGACCAAATTGTAGGTAAGACCATCAACGTGGGCGGCATTGATTACAAAGTAACGTTGGTCGGTTTGGGTAACCCTCACTGTGTTATTTTCAGTGACAAGGTAGACGCAATTAATGTAAAAGCCATCGGCAGTGAGTTTGAAAATTGCGAATACTTCCCCGAAGGTATCAATACTGAATTTATCCGTGTGGTAAATAAAGTAACCATAAAGATGCGTGTTTGGGAACGCGGCAGCGGTGAAACGTGGGCATGCGGTTCCGGCGCATGCGCGGCAGTGGTTGCAGCGGTGCTTGCAGGTTATTGCGATAAGGATACCAACGTAACGGTAAAACTTCGCGGCGGCGATTTGACGGTGAACTATCACTCGGATGGCGATATCGAATTGCTCGGCAACGTGAAGACTGTATATGAAGGTGCGTTGGAAATTTAACGTGAACAAAATATCCCGCCCCGTAATGGGGCGGGTGAAGGAGTAAATAATGGACGTTTTTTATGAAGAAAGCGCCGTAGCGCATAATTCAGATAAGAAAACGAAGAGATACAATGTAATAACGGGCATTTCCTGGGTGTTCCTTGGCTTAGCGATTATATGGTTTGTGCTGGGGTTCTACACAATTCGTGTCAACGAACCAGGGGATTGGATATCGTGGGGTTTCATTTTTATATGGTTGCTTGCGTCTTGGTTTTTGCTTAGACAATGGAAAATGCGTATCAACGTTAGCTATGACTATGCGTTTGTGTCAGGTGAATTGCGTATATCCAAAGTTATCAACGTAAATAAGCGTAAGTTGATTGCACGTTTTGACTGTGAAGACATGATTCAATTCGGTGACGTTGACAATCCCTCGTTTGAGCGCTTCAAAAGCGAACCCGCAACAAAGACGGTGATTTGTACCTCGAACGACGTACCTGCAAAGGGTAAGTTCTTCATGTATATTTTGGCTGAATTCAATGGTAAAAAGTTGTTCGTATTAGAGTGTCGTGAAGAAATGCTGATGAATATTTTAAAATTTGCAAGACGTAACAAGTTGGAAAGTGATTACGTTATGCAAGAAAAGAAGCAAAAATAATGGTTTATTTGGATAATGCGGCGACAACCAAGCCGTCGGTTGGTGCTTTTGAACGCGCAACCGAGTATATAACGGAAAAATTCCACAACCCATCGGGTATGTACAACGAGGGGTTTGCATTACAGAGCGAGCTGAAAAAAGCGCGCTCCGTTTTGCTTTCTAAGATTGCGGACGAAAACGCGTTTGAGCTGATTTTTACCTCTTGCGGAACGGAATCGGATAACCAAGCTATTTTCTCTTTTGCCAAACGAGGTAATGCCGTTACGACGGCAGGGGAACATTCCGCTGTATCCGCGGCATTCCTTGAATTAAAAAATCGCGGTGTAATAGATGCGCGCTTTGCGCCTTTGCAAAGGGATGGGCGAGTGGACGTAAACGCTTTGCTTGCCTTGGTGGACGATAAAACGAGTTTTGTGTCCGTCATGCACGTCAATAATGAAATCGGTGCAATCAACGATATCAACGCAATCGCAAGGCTTGTCAAACAAAAAAATCCACGTGTGATTTTTCATTGCGATGGGGTGCAAGCTTATGGAAAAATTCCGTATAAATTGAGCAAAGACGTGGATTTATATGCACTGAGCGCACACAAAATAGGCGGGTTGAAAGGCGTTGGAGCGTTGATTAAACGAAAATCCCTGCAACTTCCGCCTTATCTGTATGGTGGCGGGCAGGAAGCAGGCAGAAGAAGCGGTACCGAGAACGTATTTGGTATCATGCATTTCCGTTATGCGGCGGAAGAAAAGTTTGCGACAATCAAAGAGGATTTCAATCGTATAAAAGGTTATCGCGAACAGCTTTGGTCTGCGCTTGATAAGGAAGTGTATACCCGTCTATCTTCAGAAGATGCGACACCGTACATACTCAGCGTTTCGGCGCGCGGTTTACGCGGTGAAATTTTACTGCATATGGCAAACGACAAAGGTTTGATTGTGGGTACGGGGTCGGCTTGTTCGTCTAACGCGAAACACCGATACAGTAAAGTGATTTTGGCGTGCGGTTACGATGAAAAGACGGCGGATGGTGTACTGCGTCTTAGTTTTTCCCCGCAAACTACGGAAGAAGAAATTGCAAAATCTGCTGAAATTTTAAACGAAATTGGGCGTGAACTTGCACGAAAAATGAAATAAGAGGACAATTATGGAAAAAGTAATCATTATTAGATATTCTGAAATCTATTTAAAAGGGAAAAACAGAGGGTTTTTCGAACGTGCGTTTGAAACCAATCTGCGCCGTGCTATCGAGGATTTTGATGCGGAGCTTATTAAAAACAGCGGGCGTTATTTGGTGCAAAACTTCCCCGAGGAGCAAACGGATGAAATCATTGAAAAGCTGAAAAAAGTCTTTGGTTTGCATACATTAAGCCTTGCATACGAAACTTCGTCGGATATGGATTCCATTTTTGAGGCGGCGAAATTACAAGCGCATTCGCAGGGTACTTTTAAGGTGGAATCCCACCGCGGGGATAAAAAATATCCCTTGACTTCGGTGGAAATTAGCAAAACCTTGGGCGGTTTACTGTTGGATTATGCGAAGGGTGCCTTAAAGGTAGACGTGCACAATCCTTCCTTTACCGTTCGCGTAGACATTCGTGAAAACGGCAAAGCGTTGGTATTTGGTGATTTCATTGAGGGGGCAAACGGTATGCCCGTCGGTACGGCAGGGAAAGGGCTTTTGTTATTGTCGGGCGGGATCGACAGTCCCGTTGCGGGTCACATGATGGCAAAACGCGGTATGAAAATTGACTGTTTGCACTTCCACAGCTACCCTTATACCAACATGCAAGCCAAAGAAAAAGTGGTCGATTTGGCGAAGATTTTGTCTGAATATACCTGCGGGACCAACTTATATACGGTAAAAGTGACTCATATCCAAGAAGCAATTCATGAAAAATGCAAACCTGACCTCATGATTACCTTGCTTCGCCGTTTCATGTATCGCATTGCGGAACGCCACGCGCTTCGTATCAGTGCACAATGCTTGATTACGGGTGAGAGCTTGGGGCAGGTTGCCAGTCAAACGATTGAGGGGATGACTTCTTCCAATTCGGTAGTGGAACGTTTACCTGTCCTTCGTCCATTGGTTGGCTTTGATAAGAACGAAATTATCGAGCGTTCGGTGAAAATGGGGGCATACGAAACTTCCATTTTGCCTTTTGAGGATTGCTGTACGGTATTCTTACCTGATTATCCCGCGATTCGTCCGAAATTGGATGAAATTGCAAGGGAAGAAGCGAAACTTGATATTGAAGCATTGATTGCGGAAGCATTCGAATCGGTGGAAAAAATTAAAATTTAATTGTACACATTGTAAAAGCCGTGGTGAATCCACGGCTTTTTTCTAATACTTCCACCATTCTTTTTCGGTCATTTGATCATCTTGAAATTGTGTGTCGGTGGAAATGGAGGGCAGTGTTACACCAACGCCTGCATGCTCGTTATATATCGGGGTAACGGTATAGATATATTTTTGATTGGGCTTTGCGCTTGCGTCGCAAAACTCATCGAAATGCGCCCCTTTATAAACGGTAGTATGCGTCGCATAATCATATCGCACAATACAGTATTGATAAACAGTTGGCGAGTCTTTTTGCAAGGTGATAACTACCTGCCCATTTCGTATATTGACGGTAGGGGGTAAAATGCTTGGATTGCTGAAAAAATCAGACTTTTTTGCGGGTATATGCCGTTTGTTAAATAGCTCGGTAAAACGGTAATTTACGGGGGCGTTATCGTCAGATAACTGTATAGTATGCGTGTCATAATAACTAATTTTATCCAAAGAAACTTCCACCACTTGGCTTGGTTTATTAAAGGCAGGGATGTTTCCGTATTGACCATACAGATAGTGGTTGATTTGTTGTAGAATATGGCAGGGTGTACCGCCCCCGGTATCGGAAATCATTTGATTGTCCGCATTCCCCAACCAAACGGAAGTAACGTCCTGCGTGGTGTATGCAATTGCGTACGCGTCGGTATTTCCTTTGCTAGTACCAACCGTACCCGTTTTGCATGCAATATCAAATGGTAAATTGCGCAACTTCTTTGCTGTGCCTTCCTTGACGGCTGTTTTTAGTATATCGGTTGTCAAATAAGCAGTTTCCTTTGAGAAGACGGCGCGTTCTTTCTTGTCGAATCGATAGACTAGGATATCATTGATTTTTAAACTTTGAATAAACCCGCAATTGCTGAATTTTCCGCTGTTTAGCAAGCTTGCGTAGGCGTTGGTCAAATTCTGCAAACTAAATCCATGTTTCATGCCGCCCAAAGCAAGTGCAAGAGATTCGTCTTCTTTATCAACGGTCAAATGCAACCGCCCTAAATATTCACTGCCTTTTTGAACGCCAAGGGATTGTAACAATTTTACGGCAGGGATATTTAAACTTTTTGCAAGGGCTTCCCGCGCGCTGATATATCCGTGGTATTTTCCATTGTAATTTTCGGGGGTATACCCCCCGTAATTGACCTTTTCATCTAAAATCGGCGTAGCGGGAGAAATGAGATTTTCTTCCAAGGCGGGGGCGTATACAAGCAAAGGTTTAATGACTGACCCAGGCAGGCGTTTCGCGTTGCCGATGGTGGAAATGCACGCCTTAAACAATCCGCTGTGCCCATCCAAGACAAACGCGCTTTTATCAGAGGAAATTTCTGCTGTCGCTTCCTGCAATTGCTTTTGTAAATCGGGGTCAAATTCGGTGAAAATCTCAATATTTCCGCCCAATCGCAAATGGCTTGCGCTTGTAATTTCACTCAACTCATCAAAAAGCAAATGAAAATACCCGCGGTCAACCGCTTCGCTTGTAGGCTGTATGGGTAAACTCTCGCAGATGGCGTTGATTTCCTCGTCTTTATCAATATATCCGTTGTTCGCCATCAATCCCAACACCGTCTTTTTGCGAGTCTCGCAACGTTGAGGGTTCTTGAACGGAGAATAGTTATTGGGGGACTTGACCAATCCTGCTAAAATAGCGGATTCTGACAAGTTTAATGCACTGGGTAGTTTCCCGAAGTAGAACTCAGAGGCTGAACGAATCCCAAAACAGCTATGCCCGAAATAAATGGTGTTGAGATACTTTTCCAAAATCTCGTCTTTAGTATATTCTCTTTCCAAGGCGCGGGTCAGTTTCCATTCCCGCAACTTCCGTTTTACAGTTTTTTCTTGAGAAAGATGCGTATTTTTTATCAATTGTTGTGAAATAGTAGACGCGCCTTCTCTGAAGGCGTGTGCTTTGGCATTGTTGTAAACGGCCTTAAAAATGCGTTTGCTATCAAAACCGTTGTGTTGGTAAAATCGTTTATCTTCCACGCAGATGAAAGCGTTTTTCGTGTGTTGAGGAATCTCCTCGATAGGGGTAGATTGTCTGTTGGAAAAGATTCCAACATTTTGTATAATTTCGCCGTAGCGGTCGTATATACATATATTTTGCTGACCAAGCAACAGTTTTTCTTTTTGTAAAACTGCGTCTTTTGTGACGATGAAATAATATCCAACCATCGCACATACGGAAACAGCCGTAAACAGTAATATAAACCAAAGCAACTTCTTTATCCATCTCATGTAAAACAGTATGTTTCCTTTTGCGGTTTTTATCAATTGTGGGGTAAAAATTTCACAACCAAGGTGCAAAGACTTGCGTAAAAGCAAAAAAAAGAGTATAATATAAAAAATATTATACTCGGGTATTGCGCCCGATTGAAAAAACGGAAAGAGAATTATGCAAGAAAAATACTACATTGTCACTTATGGCTGTCAAATGAACGTGCACGAATCGGAAAAAATCGCGGGGATTTTACGTGGTTTGGGGTATGAGGAAACTTCATGTAAAGAGGATGCGGATATCATCGTATTTAATACCTGTTGTATTCGTGAAAATGCGGAAAACCACGCATTTGGCAATATTGGCGCGTTGAAAAAATTAAAGAAAGAAAAACCCAATCTCTTGATTGCGGTGGGTGGTTGCATGACCCAAGAAAAGGGTAAAACGGACGTATTAAAAAAGAAATTTCCGTTTATCGATATCATGTTCGGTACGCTGAATTTGGAAGAACTCGGTAACTTGATTTTGCGTAAAAAATCGCAGAAGAAAAAGGTGATTGAAATCCGTGAAAAGGAAGGGGAAATCGTTGAATTCACCGACGCTTACCGCACAAGCTATCCCAACGCATGGGTGAATATTATGTACGGTTGCAACAATTTCTGCTCCTACTGTATCGTTCCTTATGTGCGCGGGCGTGAGCGTTCAAGAAAACCTGAAAATATCCTTGCGGAAGTTCGTTCGCTTGTTGCGGAAGGGTACAAGGAAATCACTTTACTTGGACAAAACGTAAACTCTTACGGGTCGGATGGTTCGACGGGTATGACATTTGCGCAATTGCTGGATGCAGTGGCTTCCATTGAGGGGGATTTCCGCTTGCGCTTCATGACTAGCCATCCCAAGGATTTTAACGAGGACGTTGTACTGGTAATGAAGAAACATCGAAAGATATGCAGGCTTGTGCATTTGCCCGTACAATCTGGTTCTAACCCTGTGTTGCAAGCGATGAATCGCCGTTATACCCGTGAAAAATATCTTGGTGAAATTCAAATGCTGAAATCCCACCTGCCCGAAGCAGAAGTGACCACCGATATCATTGTGGGGTTCCCTGGGGAGACGGAAGAGGATTATCTGCAAACGGAATCCTTGGTGAAAGAGGTGGATTTCGCATCCGCGTTCACTTTTGTCTATTCCAAACGCCAAGGCACGAAAGCCGCGGATATGGGGAATCATATCCCCGAAGACGTTCAAAAAGACCGAATTATGCGTTTGGTGGAGTTGGTCAACTCTCTTACCCGTAAAAAATCAGAGAAATATCTTGGTAAAACGGTGGAAATTCTCTGTGAAGATTACGACGAGAAAAAAGGCTTGTATATGGGCCGTGACGAGTTTGGCAGAATGGGGTATTTCACCAGTGAAACCGACCGAATCGGTCAATTCGTGCAACTTAAAATCACCAAAGCCAACGGCATTTCGCTGTTTGGGGAAATCGTGTAAAGGAAGGTTTGATTATGGCACTTTCACAAATGATGCAACATTATCTTTCCGTTAAGGAAAAACATAAAGAATGTGTAGTTTTTTACCGTCTCGGTGACTTTTACGAGATGTTTTTTGACGATGCGGTTAAAGTCTCCAAACTCTTGGATTTGACTTTGACGGGCAGAGATTGCGGGCTTGCCGAACGTGCGCCGATGTGCGGTATTCCTTACCACGCGGCGGATATGTATATTGCTAAGCTGGTTGCGCTTGGCGAAAAAGTGGCGATTTGCGAACAGCTCACCGACCCGAAAGCGGGGAAAGGCTTGGTGGAACGCGACGTTGTGCGTATTATTTCCGCAGGGACTTTGACTGATGAAACCATGTTGGATGAGAGTCGTAACAACTATATTGCGTGCGTGTTCAAATTTGAAGACGGGGTTGCTGTGTCGTGGGCGGATATTACCACGGGTGAGTTTCTTGCAGAAGAATTTTTAGGCGATACCGCGGTTTACGAAGCCGTGGAACACTTGGTAAAGCTTTCCGTTGCGGAAGTGATTTGCAATGATGAAATGTTGCCTTATACCAAGGAAATAAAGGAAATTCGCCATAATCTCTTGCCCCCGTTCTCTTGTTATATGCCGTGGGCGTTTAACGTGAAACACGCGGAAAAGAACCTGTTAGAACAGCTTGGTGCAAAGTCGCTCTCTCCTTATGGGATAAGCGGTAAAGAAAATTTAATTGCCTCGGCGGGGGCGTTGGTGGAATATCTGCGCGAAACGCAGAAACATTCGCTTGCAAATTTGAACGCCATTAAGGTTGTCAATCGAGATCGTTTCATGACCTTAGATGGCAATGCTGTGCGAAATTTGGAACTTCTCCGCAATAACTCTGAAAATAAAAAATACGGTTCGTTGTTGTGGATTTTAGATAAAACGAAAACGGGTATGGGCGCGCGTATGCTGTCGCGTATGATTCTTTCACCCTTAAAAGACCGTGCGGAAATCAACTATCGTTTGGATGGGGTTGAAGAACTTTACAATTCCTCCGTTGTCCGCGTTGGATTGTGCGAAACTCTTGGCGGTATGAACGATATCGAACGCCTTGCGGGTAAAATTTCCAACGGAAACTTTAACCCTAAAGATTGTATCGCATTGCGTAAATCCTTACAATCCTTGCCCTCGCTGAAATTTCAATTGACGGGTTTTACCTCGCAAATTATAGGGGATATTGATAACAATCTTTTGGACATGTCCGAACTGTCTAAGTTGTTAGAGGCGGCGATTCAGGAAGACGCACCTGCGGTAATGAAAGACGGCGGATATATCCGCGACGGATTCTATCCCGAATTGGACGAACTTCGCAATATTAAGCGCGATGCTGAACAAATTCTGCGCCAAATTGAAGCCAACGAAAGAGAGCGTACGGGGATAAAAACCTTGAAACTTGGTTTCAACAAAGTATTCGGGTATTATATCGAGGTGTCGAATTCTTTTAAAAACCAAGTCCCTCCCGAATATATCCGTAAACAAACTTTGACCACGGGCGAACGTTTCATTACGGACGAATTAAAGGTTTTTGAAGAAAAGGTTTTAACCAGCGGTGAGCGCGCTGTACAAATCGAAAACAGATTGTATCAACAGCTCCTTGGCGTGCTGTCTGAACATATTGAACAGTTGAAAACGGTTGCGGGTGCGATTGCGTTGTTGGATTGCTTGGTTTCCTTTGCGACGGTTGCTAAGGAACGCAAATATACCCGTCCCGCAATTGCGGAAAGCGGGGAAAAGCTGTCGGTGACGGACGGAAGACACCCCGTTGTTGAGGCAATTTCTAAAGAACGCTTCGTTCCGAATGATACCTTGCTTGACAATGAGGACAACCGTTGTGCAATCATTACGGGTCCCAATATGGCAGGTAAGAGTACCTACATGCGCCAAATTGCCTTGATTACGATTATGGCGCACATCGGCTCGTTTGTACCCGCAAAAGCAGCGCAAATTCCATTAACAGACCGAATCTTTACTCGTGTTGGTGCAAGCGATAATTTGATTTTTGACCAAAGTACCTTTATGGTAGAAATGACCGAGGTTGCGACGATTTTATTACATGCAACGCAGGACAGTCTTTTGATTTTGGACGAAGTCGGACGGGGTACAAGTACCTACGACGGCTTATCGATTGCTTGGTCGGTTATTGAATTTTTGGCGAAAAACGTCCGCGCGAAAACCTTATTTTCCACCCATTACCATGAATTGACAGAGCTTGAAAACAAGTTGGAAGGGGTGAAGAATTATAAAATCACCGTCAAAGAATTTAACGGAGCGGTGGTATTTTTGAGAAAGATTGCGCGTGGTGGTGCGAATCGCAGTTTCGGTATCGAAGTTGCCTCTTTAGCAGGTGTACCGAAAGAGGTAACAACCCGCGCTAAGAGTATTTTAAAAGCGCTTGAGAAGAATGATATTGCGCGTGGCAAGTTGCAAGCGGAAGTCGTTGAAGAGGAAGTGTCTGAGGAGAAAGCTTTAACCGAAGTGGAAAAGATTATTTCCGAATTGGACCTCAACACCATGTCACCCTTACAAGCTTTCATGTTGCTTGGTGACTTAAAAGATAAAATTGACGGAGATAAATAATGCCTAAAATTAATATATTGCCTGCAAAGGTTTACAATCGAATTGCTGCGGGGGGAGTGGTTGACAGACCGTATTCCGTTGTAAAAGAATTGGTAGAAAACTCAATCGACGCGGGCGCAACGGAAATAGAAATTTATATCGAGCAGGGCGGTAAACAATTGATTCGCGTGGTGGATAACGGCTGCGGTATCGAGCGTGAGGATTTGCATTCGGCATTTTTACCCCATGCAACCAGTAAAATTGCGCAAGCAGAGGATTTGGATAATATCCTTACCCTCGGCTTCCGCGGGGAAGCGGTGGCGTCCATTGCCGCTGTTTCCAAGATGACCATTACTTCGAAAACCAAAGACGGAAAGTGTTATTCCTTGCATTCCGACGGCGGTGAATTGGGGCAAATCACCGAGGCGGCAGGTGAAAACGGTACGGACGTCTGCGTGGAAATGCTCTTTTTTAACACCCCCGTGCGTTTGGGGTTCTTGAAGAGCGATAAAGCGGAAGAAACGGACATTACCAACTTTGTTTCCCGTTTCATTTTAAATCGCCCCGAAATTTCGTTTACCTACTATGTAAACGGTAAAAAACAACTGCAATCGTTTGGGGGCGGCGTTGAAGAAGCATTGGTGGGCGTCTATGGCGCGGCTGCACTTGCGCAATGTTTCCAAATCGATGCCAATAAACATGGCATCCGTATTCGTGGTTATATTGGCAATCATAACTTTTTCAAAGCCAATAAAAGCTACCAAAGTGTATTTTTAAATGGCAGATATATTCAAAATGTAACGATATCGTCAGCGATTTCCAATGCGTACTCTGGATATATGATGAAACGGCAATATCCGTTTTACGTATTGTATATAGACGTTCCAACGGAGATTGTGGACGTGAACGTGCATCCCAACAAAGCGGACGTTCGTTTTGCGGATAATAAAACCATTTATGGTTGCATCTATTCAGTGATTGCTGCCGTGTTAGACGGTCAAACGAAAGCTTTGGAATACGTGGTGAAGAATCCAGGCAACCCCATTTATGCGGATGAATCGCAACCAATGGCGCAACTGCCCGTTCAAGAACAAGAAGCCATAAAAATTCTTGAAGATGTAAAACCTGAACCCGCAATTGACTACGCGGCGATTCTTGCACCGAGGGAAAAAGAGGAAAAGGAAGAACCTGTGAAAACGGAAAAAGTTTTTGGGTTTACTCCGATATCCTACGAAGAGGCGAAAAAGGAGTTGGAAGAATCTTCCCCTGCGTTTATATTAAAGAAATTGCACGCTGAGCTGGATGAAAAGAAACCCACAGAACCCCGCAAAGGTTTTGTTCCTTTGGATGAGATTGCGGATTACGAGTTTGACGAAGTGGTAAAACCGCGCAGAAAAACGAAAAAGACAGCGGCGGATTTACACAAGCGCTTTCCTGACTTGTACTTCAACACGGCACCATTTGAAGTGAATGATCCTTCAAAGAAAAAAGAAGAAGAGATTGATCCGTTTGAAGCCAATAAAAAGTTCTTGGAAGAATTAGAACGCAAGAGCAAACAAAACCGCATTGACGTATCTTCTTGTGTGTATGCGGGCAAGTTGTTTAACACCTATATTATGTATGAGTGCAAGGACGATATCTATATCATCGATCAGCACGCCGCGCATGAACGCTTGATTTTTAACCGTTTAAAAGAACAAATGAACAATCGCGCGGTTGCGCAACAACCCATGTTGTTCCCGTATGAATTGTCGACGAATATATTCGAGTTGGAGTTCATTCGCGAACATTTGGAAGAAATCCGTGCCATTGGTTTTGATTTGGAAGAAAATCATAGTAAAGTATTGATTACGGCGATTCCTTTGGATTTGCAACATATCGATTTAGGAGCGTTCTTTGCGGATATTCTCAGTGATATCAGCGGGTATCGTTCCATTCGCTTGTCTGACTTGTTGAAGGATAAGCTTGCTTCTGCGGCCTGCAAAGCGGCGGTCAAAGGCGGTATGGATTTAAGTAAAGATGAAATTGATGCGCTGTTTGCGTTGATGGACGGTGATATGGGGTTAAAATGTCCCCACGGAAGACCAGTTGTTGTAAAAATGAGTCGTACAGAATTGGAAAAAATGTTCAAGAGGATTGTCTAATGGCGAAAGTTTTGGTGATATGCGGTGCAACGGCATCGGGGAAAACGTCCCTTTCCGTAGCGTGTGCCAAGGCGTTTGACGGTGAAATTATTTCCGCGGACTCCCTTTTGGTGTATAAAGGCTTAGATATCGGTACAGCAAAGCCTACGATGGAAGAGCGGGCAGGTGTTCCGCATTATATGATTGACGTGGTGGAGCCTGAAAACAACTTTTCCGTCAGTGATTACGAGGATATGGCATTGCCTATTTTACAAGATATCATTGCGCGCAGGAAATTACCGATTATCTGTGGCGGTACGGGGTTTTATATCAATTCCTTATTATACAAAAGCCAATTTGGCAATATAGGCGCAAATGCGGAACTGCGCGCTTATTACGAGCAAATGGCGGAAAATGAGGGAAAGGAGCGCGTTTATGATATTTTGCGGGAGAAAGACCCCGAAAGTGCGCAAAAATTGCACCCGAATGATTTGAAACGAGTTATTCGTGCGTTGGAAATATACGATACGACGGGTAAAGCGAAATCCTTACAACAAGACGCGCCCATTCCTCGGTTTGATTTTACAGCAGTTTCCATTGATTATCCGCGCGAAAAACTGTACAATCGTATCAATTTGCGGGTAGAGCAGATGTTTCAACAGGGCTTGATCGACGAAGTACAAGGTTTGTTAAAATGTGGCATAACGCAGGAAATGCAGTGTATGCAAGGGATTGGATATAAGGAAATAGCGGAAGGGTTGGCGATAGGCGCAACCATGGCAGAAATGCAGGAAGTTGTGAAAAATAATACGAGAAAGTATGCAAAACGCCAACAAACCTTCTTTAAACGAATGCAAAACCACACCTACCTTGCCCCTGAAGAGGCAACGGTAGAAAAAGTGAGGGAATTATTAAAATAGGGTAGTATGTGTGGCATAATACCTATGTCTAACATAATACTAAGGAGAATAGAAATGACAGTAGAAGAATTGATTAAAAAGAGTGAGCAACAATTGACCGCGCAATTCGCTTTGGCGGATGAAATCAGCGAATATAACCAAGAAAAGGTATTAAAGGCATTCAACAAGCATTCGATTGCCATTCGCCATTTTAACCCTTCCACGGGTTACGGATATGGCGATGAGGGGCGTTTTGTGCTCGGTGACGTGTTTGCGGAATCGTTGGGCGCGGAAGCGGGTATCGTTTCGCCTGCATTGTTGAGCGGTACGCACGCGTTAACGGTAGCATTGTTTGGCGTCTTGCGTACGGGCGATGCCGTTTTGTCTGTATCAGGGATGCCTTATGATACAATTCGAGGGGTGATTTATGGTGAAGGGAACGGCTCGTTGAAGGATTTCGGTATTTCCTTTGACTGTACAGAGTTAACTGCCGATGGTAAATTTGACAAAGATGCCATCAAGGCGGATATGGCGCGCATTGGCAAATCTTTAAAAATGATTTATATACAACGCTCGCGCGGGTATGAGCTTCGTGATGCGTTCACAGTGGCGGAAATTGGTGAAATCTGCGCATTCGTACGTGAACAAGGTTTTGAAGGCTGTATATTCGTTGACAACTGTTATGGTGAATTTGTCGAAAAGCAAGAACCTTGCGATGTTGGCGCGGACGTAGCGGTTGGCTCGTTGATTAAAAACCCCGGCGGTGGGTTGACTCCGACGGGCGGTTACATTGTCGGAACGGAAAAATACGTGGATTTAATTGGCAGACGCTTGACCGCGCCCTCGATTGGTAATGAAGTCGGCTCTTACGCCTATGGTTGGAGATTGTTCTATCAAGGCTTGTTCATGGCGCCTCACACGGTAAACCAAGCGATTAAAGGCAGTTTGGTTATCGGTAAATGTATGGAAAATTTAGGGTATGAAAACTTCCCGAAAATTGAAAAAACGCCTGCGGATATCACACGAGCGATTCGTTTTGATACGGCTGAGCAACTTTGCTCTTTTATTCAATCTGTGCAAGAAGCTTCGCCTGTAGACAGCTTTGTAACCTTAGAACCTTGGGATATGCCAGGTTATGACAGTAAAGTCATCATGGCGGCAGGTTGTTTCGTGGAAGGCGCAAGTATCGAATTGTCCGCCGATGCGCCCGTAAAAGAGCCTTATACTGCGTATTTCCAAGGCGGTTTAACATATGAGCATTGCAAATACGCCTTAAAGAAGATATTGGCAAAATTGATGTAAGGTGCGGTTATCATGAAAAGATGGATTGTAAGTGTATTGACGGGGATTTTGGCGGTGTTATCTTTTAGCGGTTGCATGATGGGCGATAACTATTATGGTAAAGGATATGAAACCATAGAAAAAGCTTGGGATGCAGGTCGGATTATGGAGTATGAAGACGACGATTACGACATTGCGCAAGAAATCGCAAGGCTTCAATTTGTCGGCGGTACAAAGTGGTTGTATATCTCCAAAGGCGGTTACTTTGTAGAAGTGGATTTGGTCTACGAAAACGAGAGTTGGTGGACAAAATCTTACGGTTCGCATGAAATTGCGGAGTTAAAAGAATGGTATGAATTCATACAAGAAGAGGGGTATGAAAATGATTTGTATCACATTTTGCCTGGTACGAATATCCTTATCGGCTCTCGTTTACATGATGGAAAAACGGTTTGTGTGAGCGGAGTAAAGGCAACCACAGAAACTTATACCATTACTTACGAAGATGCGACGTGTATGATTGATTACTGGTATGTCGCAGATTTTAATCCCGATGATTATGATGCGATTGTGATTACTTATAAAGGCGAATAATTGACAATCCCTTTAAAATCAAGGGAAAAAGGGGGACTATTATGAGAAAGAGAGTACGCTGTTTATGGATGATTGCAAGCCTATTGATTGCGGGTACTATGTCTATCATAATACCTATGTCTGACATAATGGCAAGTGCAAACTCTGCGCAGACTTATTGGGAAGGTGTGGACATGACGGGTGCGGTGATGATGGATGAGGAATGCCCGATTGAGGTGCAACACGAAAAACTTGTTTTTGATATTCCGCAATTTCCTGCGAATTATTATCATGATACAGAATCTTTTTTGTCCTACAACGCAAGCGTGTCGGCGACGTATACCTTTTATAACCCTGCTGATTATACGGTAAAAGCAACGCTCGCGTTTCCATTTGGCGTTTTGCCTTATTACGCGCCGTATGATTATGACGAGGAAATGGGCAAGTCGAACGCATTTTTGGATACGGAGAAATATGCGATTACTATAAACGGTGAGGAAATAGAAAAGAAATTCCGCTATACATTATCGGATGGTTACAGAAACGACGGTTTTGATATCATGGAACTCTTACCGTATTTAGGGGACACCTACGTTGGGGACGATTTCTATGATATGGCCACTCCCGTTACGAAATATTGTTATGAGGTTTCGGGTATTCCTGAGGGAAAGCGCAGTGCATACGCGTCCTTTTTACATACCTGCGACCCTGCAAAAACGCGCATTTGGTTTCGCGGAGTCAACGGCAGACTCCACGAAGGTGAACAAATCTCCTTGGGAAGCTTTGTGAAAAACGGCGACGTGCTGATTATCTATGTTTTAGGGGAAGAACTTCCATATACTCCCGATTGGACGGTGTATGAAAGTGGCAGTCGTGAGACAGAAATCGCAGGTGCAATCACGGAAAACCTTCAAAAACGCGAGGTTTTGACCTTTGAGGAGTTTGCTTTTTCCCATTATTTTGGGGAATTTAGCGACCAATCGATTATTTCCGCGGTGGATTGGTATAATGCGGTGGTGAAATCCTTAAACGATGCGCAATACGAATATGGATTTATTGATTATTACGGAATGTATACTGAAATTGAAACGCGTTTTACGCGTTGGTATCAATACGAAATCGAAATCCCTGCCAAGGGTATGATTGTCAATACCGTAACCGCGCCGATTTACCCCTCTATCAATGGGGATTGGGAACCGTCTATCTATGGTTATACCTATTTAACTTCTCCCGCAAAGACTTGGAAAAAATTCGGCAATTTGGATATTGAAATCAACACGCCGTATTATCTTATCAATGATGAAAATGGTTTTACAAAAACGGAAACGGGTTATGCGTTATCTTTAGACGGCTTGCCCGAAGGTGAGATAGAATTTACTCTCTCAAGCGATGCGAACGCAAAAAGAACGTCGTTCTTTAGCAATTGCTTATATGGTTGTCAATTTGTGACTTGGTTATCATGCTCATGTCTTACATATCCAATAGTAGGCTGTCGAGCGGTGCTCGGTGTTTGTATCACGTACATGCCGATTGTCTTAACGGCAGGTTTATTGCTTTTCAAAAAACGCAAATAAAAAACAGTCCCCGAAAGTCAACCTTTCGGGGATGTTCGTTATTTGGTCAAATCCCAATCAATGGGCTTTAACCCGTTTTTCTGTAAATAATCGTTCGTTTTCGAGAAATGTTTACACCCGAAAAAGCCATTATAAGCCGATAAAGGGGAAGGGTGCGCGCATTCTAAAATCAAATGCTTTGAGGTGTCAATCAAAGGCTTTTTACTGCGCGCGTTTCCACCCCAAAGAATAAACACAACGTGCTCTTTTTGTTCGGAAATCAGGCGGATTACGCTGTCGGTAAACCACGCCCAACCGCATTTGGAGTGTGAATTTGCCTGATGCTCTCGCACGGAAAGGGAAGTATTCAACAGCAATACGCCTTCCTTTGCCCATTTGGTCAAATTACCGCTTTTAGGCAACTCGCACCCGATATCTTCCTTCAATTCCTTGAAGATATTTTCCAAAGAAGGGGGCTTCTGAATACCGTCTTGCACAGAAAAACACAGCCCGTGCGCTTGCCCAACGTTATGGTAGGGGTCTTGTCCCAAAATCACAACCCGCAAATCGGCAAATTGTGTGTAACGGAAACAGTTATACAAATCGTACATATCGGGATATACGACGTAATTTCGGTATTCCTCAATCAAAAAATTACGGATTTTTAAGTAACGCTCATCGGCAAACAAGGGCGCAAGCCTTGCGTTCCAATCGCCTAAATCAATCATATGCGCACCTCGGCATTTGTAAACTTATAATTCTTCGAAAATCAAAGGCAATTTTGCTTGTAAATTCAACAACGCCTTATCCTTATTTGCAAGGTATTGTTCGGTTGTGCTGCCGCTGCCAGCTACGTCGGAAATCGCTTTCAGCGCATATACGGGCAATTCCGCCGCAAATGCCGCTTGTACGATTGCACCGCCTTCCATGTCGCGGATATCTGCGTTTAATTCTTCCGTCAAAAGCTTGTAATCCTCGGTGGAATCGTTAAAACGATCCGCCGTACCTAACTTGCGCTTGGGGAAATCCGCTTTAAAATGGTTCAAGGTTAAATAATTTTCTTCGTACTCATTCAAAGTTCCAATCTTCGTACCGTTCAATTGTACAAGGTCAAAATCGAACTGTACCGCGCCTGAAATTTGATACACTTCGCCAAGCTGTGTGTTCGCGTTTAAACCGCCCGCTACGCCGAAATTCAGGATTTTTTCCGCGTCGAACTTACTAACGAGCAACTGCGTACCGAGGGCGGCGTTTACTTTACCGACCCCGCAAACGCAAAGGGCAATGTCCTTTCCGTAGGCTTTGCCGACGTGTACGTTTTTACCGCTGACGGTCAGCGAACGAGAAATCTTCATTTGCGACAGCAGAATTTCCGCTTCGCTTTGCATTGCAATAACTACACCAATCATATTCTCTTTTTTCTCCTATGTAATACTTGATAAAATCAATTATTTGTGTTATAATGTATCCAACGAAACAAATTCCGCACGGTCAAAATCACCGTTCCCGCATATCGAAAGGATGAATTCCTCGTGCGTGAGCAGAGTGATTTTTGCGGGAAAAGGGGTGTTATCGTAGGTTAAATATCCGTCCGTGAACTCTAACTTGCGCAAATCCATCGCGAGCGTACCGCCAAGATATTTTACCGCACTTTCCTTTACGACCCAATGTTTCAAAAAGGTCTCCGCACAATCAATTTCTGCTTGTTCAGCGGGTGAGAACTTTTTCATGATAGTGCCGTAGCGAGGTTTGCGCGCAAGGGATTCGGCGTCCAAACCGATTGCTTGCGAGGAAAAAATAATATATAAACGGTTTTTGGTATGAGTAACCGAAAAATACGGACCGCCGTCCACGTAAGGCTTTCCGTGTTCCGTGCGTAAAATTTCAACGGAGTTCCTACCGTAACAAACGGAAAAAATTTGTTTTAATGCCGTTTCCGTTGTGAAATCGGATTTGTCTGCGTAAAATATTTTTTCCATAATCTAGCAACATTATAACAGAGGTAAAACAAAATGT
Source organism: Clostridiales bacterium (assembly GCA_015069495.1). Classification (GTDB taxonomy): domain Bacteria; phylum Bacillota; class Clostridia; order Christensenellales; family Borkfalkiaceae; genus Scatosoma. The sequence goes on along the minus strand of SVIN01000003.1, from coordinate 69,170 downwards.
CAAGAGCAGAAAGGGCAAAAGAGAAATTCTTACAAGGATATAATTGTTCGCAAGCGGTTGCGCTTGCGTTTTGCGACGTGATGGGGTTGGAAGAAGACGTTGTTTTGAAAATGATGTTACCGTTCGGCGGTGGAATCGGCAGACTTCGCATGACCTGCGGTGCAATCAGCGGTATGGTTGCCGTAGTCGGTATGGTCTTTTCCAGTGCGGAAAATACCCCCGAAAACAAAAAGGAAACCTATGCCATTGTGCAGGACCTCTGCGCAAAGTTCAAGGAAGAAACGGGCAGTTTGATTTGCGCGGAACTGTTAAGCGGGGTAAAAGTTCCCGTGGAAGTGGGCGGTGAAGCAGAAGCGCGCACCGCGGAATATTACAAAAAACGCCCTTGCGCAGACATGGTTGCACTCGCGGCGCAAATCTTGGAAGAATATCTCCAAGAAAAAGGAATTTTATAACGGAAAGTATCAATGCAAGATAAGAAAATTTTTACAGAATTATCCCCCGAAGAAGTGAAAGAACTTTTTTCTATGGATATGGAATCGGAAAAACATTCTATATGGCATATTTTTAGGGAATATAATTCACCTCGCGTTGGTTTACATACATATGAAACAAAAGATGGTTTACGAGGCTATTATGAGGACGGGAAATACAATAGGCATGGTTACTTACAACGTTGGAAACAGTGGTTTCAATTAAAAATCACGCCCCAAGAACATGGCTCCATCGTTTCGTGCTGTATTTTGTATAATCCATATCTGTTAATCATCTTCTTTTTCTGGCTGTTTTGCTTTTTTGAGGTAATTATTACACAAGATTGGGAGAATTTATCAGGGCATATATTTGCGCTCATCCTCATGTTTATCGTTTTGAACCAGATCTTTAATGAGGAAGATTTGATTTTGAGGGAAGTGAAGAAACGTTTAGGGGTCTTAGAAAATAAAGAAGAGCAATAAAAAACGCGGGAGGGGACAACCTCTCGCGTTTATCGTATACAAACTTATTTACGGCTCTTGGAAACGTTGAAGTAATATTCAACTACGTCGCCGTCTTGCATGATATATTCCTTCCCTTCGGAACGGACTTTGCCTTCCGCTTTTGCTGCTGCAATCGAACCGAGGGTGACAAGGATTTCCCAATTCACAACGTCTGCGCGGATGAAACCCTTTTCGAAATCGGTGTGAATTTTCCCCGCCGCCTGAGGCGCTTTCGTACCTTTTACAATCGTCCATGCGCGTGTTTCCTTTTCACCTGCGGTGAGATAGGAAATCAAACCAAGAAGCGCGTAGGATTTTTTAATCAAACGGTCCAAACCGCTTTCACCCAAACCGAATTCTTCCATGAATACCGCTTTATCGTCGGGGTCCATTTGCGACAATTCTTCTTCCGTCTTTGCGCAAATAACCAAAACTTCTGCGCCTTCTTTGGTTGCAAACTCTTTTACTTTTACAACGTGGGGGAGAGAATCTTCGTCCTTGCCCATATCGTCTTCTTTAATGTTTGCTGCGTAGATAACGGGTTTGCTGGTCAAGAGGAAACAATTCTTCATGAACTCGTCTTCGCCGTCCGCGAATTCGAAATTACGTGCGGGCTTTTCACTTTCAAGGTGCGCGTACAATCTTTCAAGGAAAGCGTATTCTTCTACGGCTTTTTTATCCGAACCGCCGCGCGCCTGCACTTTTACTTTGTTCATACGGTTTTGCACCGCTTCCATATCGGACATAACCAATTCAAGGTTAATGGTTTCGATATCGTCTACGGGATCGATTTTATTGTCTACGTGGGTAATGTTTGAATCTTCAAAGCAACGAACCACGTGAACAATCGCGTCAACCTCACGGATGTGGGAGAGGAACTTATTCCCCAAACCTTCGCCGCGCGACGCGCCTTTTACTAAGCCCGCGATATCTACAAACTCAATCACGGCAGGGGTTACCTTTTTACTTGTGTAAAGAGCGGCGAGCTTGTCCAGACGTTCGTCGGGAACGGCTACAACGCCGACGTTGGGTTCAATGGTGCAGAACGGATAATTCGCGCATTCTGCGCCTGCGTGTGTGATTGCGTTAAAAAGAGTGGATTTCCCTACGTTGGGAAGACCTACAACACCGAGTTTCATACTGTAATCATTCCTTTTATCGTGTTTTTCAAAAAAATTCTCATATATTATAATACAAAATTCAAAATTTGGCAAATTAAACTTGCCCAAATTAAAAAAATATGTTAATATATTTTAAGAAAAAAAATCTTTTTTAGTGAAAAAGAAGGTAAAAAGTATGGATTATAAGAAATATATTGCAGAAAAAGTCAACGTAGAAGGTGTTAGCAAGGAAGAATTGTACGATTTAATCGCACTCCCCCCGAATCTTGAAATGGGGGATTATGCTTTGCCTTGCTTCAAATTTGCCAAAGTATTGAGAAAAAGCCCCGTAATGATTGCGGAAAGCTTGAAAGACGAAATCCCTACGGATGACGTTATCAGTGAAGTTTCCGCCGTAAACGGCTATCTCAACTTCAAAATCAATAAAGACGGTTTCGTGCGCGCTACGCTTGAAAAAATCCTGACGGAAAAGGACAGCTTCGGTTCGTCCAACGAAGGCGAGGGTAAAACGGTTTGTATTGACTATTCTTCCATCAATATCGCAAAGCCTTTCCATATCGGGCATTTGTCTACCACCGTATTGGGCGGGGCGTTGTACCGTATTTATAATTTCCTCGGCTATAAAGCGGTGGGTATCAATCACCTTGGCGATTATGGTACGCAGTTTGGTAAATTGATTTCCGCGTATAAACGCTGGGGGGATAAGGAAACGATTGAAAAGGGCGGTATCCGCGCTTTGAACGAATTGTACGTAAAATTCCACCAAGAAGCAGAAGAACACCCCGAATACGATGATGAAGCGCGCGCGTACTTTAAGAAGATTGAACAAGGCGACGAAGAATGTCTTGCGCTCTTCCATTGGTTTAAGGATTTGACCTTAAAAGACGTACAGAAAATCTATGATATGCTCGACATTCATTTTGATTCTTACGCAGGCGAAAGCTTTTATTCGGATAAAATGCAACCCGTCGTAGATGAATTGCGCGCAAAGAATTTGCTTGTAGAAAGCCGCGGTGCGCAGGTGGTGGACTTGGAAGAATACAACATGCCCCCTTGCATCATTTTGAAATCGGACGGTTCATCCTTGTACGCAACCCGCGATATGGCAGCGGCTATGTATAGAAAAGACGTATACGATTTCTATAAATGTTTGTACGTCGTAGCATATCAACAGAACTTGCACTTTAAACAATTCTTCAAAGTTTTGGATATGATGGGTAAGGATTGGGCGAAGGATTTGGTGCACGTTGCATACGGTATGGTTTCCTTGGAAGAAGGTACGATGTCTACGCGTAAGGGCAACGTTGTATTTTTGGAAGACGTAATCAAAAAGTGCATTGAAAAGGCTTATAAAATCATCGATGAAAAGAATCCCAACCTTGAAAATAAGGAAGAAGTGGCGCAAAAGGTCGGCGTAGGCGCGGTTATCTTCGGCGCGTTGTACAATAACAAGATTAAAGATATCGTGTTCTCGTATGACAAAGTGTTGAACTTTGACGGCGAAACCAGCGTATACGTGCAATATACCTGCGCAAGAGCGAAATCGGTATTGAGCAAGGGCGGTGTTCCTGCATCGTATGAAATTCCCGCTTTGTGTACACAGGAAATTGAGCTGGTAAAAGCAATTGCAACCTTGCCCGAAACTGTGCAGGCAGCGGCAGAAAAATACGAACCCTCGCTGATTGCCCGCTTTGCGGTAGACGTAGCCCAGAAATTCAACAAGTTCTATTTCGATTGCAAAATCTTGGCGGCGGAAGACGAACAAACGAAAAACTTCCGTTTGGCGTTGACCAATGCAACCTTGCAAGCCTTGAACAACGCATTTGCTTTGTTGGGTATCGGTATCCCTGATAAAATGTAATAAACGTCAAAAAAAGTCCGCAACAGCGGACTTTTTTCTATGTGATTTACTTGTAAGCGATATAAAGTTCAGCATCAGTTAAATAGGAATTACTTGTTCCAATGCTGATTTTCTCCCAATAGTATAATACATGCAACTATACAGGTAAGGGATAAAAATAAAACCGCTCCCCAATATTTGGGGGTATGCAATCTCCTTCTTCAAGTCTAGAATATATTTGCCATGGCAACTTTATAATCAGCCACAGATTCATCTACAAAGGCGACTTTCATTTCCGCTTGGCTTTCGTCCGTTAATTCAATGAAAAATCTTGCTTTGGATTCATGGACTAAGGCAATTCTTTTATCGGCTTTATACGGATCTACAACCGCGACTTTAATGGTTACCATAATAACCTCCAAGGTTTATTTTTTATTAGTATAGCATGTCTTTTTACCATTGTCAAGTAGGATTTTTTATAAAATTACCCCTTGCGCGTAAAATTCTGAAAAAATCTTTTAAAAATTTTTCGTTCAAACTGTTCACTTTTTTAAAAAAATGTGCTATGATTAAAAATAAGTATGGTAAAGTATGGTAGGAGAGCATATTTATGTCCGAAAAAATTCCTTACGAAAAACTACTTGCGCTCATCAATCCCCAAAAAGCAGGGGATCACGATTGGTTTTTATCCTTATTAGACGATGAAAAGCAACGCGCTTATGAAGAGGAGCATATGTCGGCGGTGATGCAGATGTTACGCATTGCCCGTATTCGTCCGCACAGAAACGCAATTAAAGAAGCTCGCGTGGAAATTGCTCGTCTTGAAAAGGAAGAACGCGATAATGCAGAATCTTACCGAAAAATCAAAAACTTGCTTGCGGAGATTGAACGGCAAAATGAAAAAATCGAATGTTACCATCCGTTTTTTGACGAACCGTATTTCGCCCGCATGGATTTGATTGACAATAAGGAAGGCTACAACAGTTATTATATCGGTAAAAAAGGGGATATCCGTTTGGAAATTTTAGATTGGCGCACGCCCGTTGCCCGTCGTTATTACCAAAAAAGCTGTTCTTCCTTTACCTTTAACGAGTATGAGTATAAAACTATTTTACGCCGTGCAATTCGAACAAAAAGCGGTAAGGTGCTCGATTATAAAAACGAATATTTATCTTTGAAAGATTATCTGTCTGCGGAAGAAATTGCCGACCGCGACGAAGAAAACGTATTAGACCCATATCTTCGTGAAATCATCAAGGCGAGAAAGGAAGAAACCTCGGTTCGTGATATTATCGAAACGATACAAGAAAAACAATACGAAATTATCACCCGCCCTGAAAAAGGGAACTTTATCTTGCAAGGTTGTGCGGGCAGCGGTAAAACGATGGTCATGTTGCACCGTTTGAGTTATCTTATGTATAATAATGAAAATATCAAACCGCGTGACGTATTGATTATCACCCCTAGTAACTCTTTCAATGCATTTATTGACGAGCTTGCGGAAATTCTTGAACTTGACCGTGTGAAAACTTTGACGGCATACGAATATTTCCTGCAAGTCCTCAAAAACGAAAAAATCGACCTTACGGGTAAAATTGAGCCCTCGCAAGCGGAAGACGAAAGATATCTTGCCTATATATATTCCCCGCAGTTTGTGGCTGATATCCGTAAAAAGCAAGACAAAGTATTCGACAACCTTTACGGTTTGTTTACTGGGGAAGAATGCCGAGACTTTATCGAGGATATTATCAGTGACAGCAAGCGACAGTTATCGGCGTACGAGGGGATTAAAAACGCTTCCATGCGTGTGCGCCGTGCGGTGCTTGGTGAAATCAAAGAACGCAAGGAAGGCGGGTTGTATTATACCAAACCATTCCGTGAATTGATGAACTGTATTTTGGATATTGAGGACTTCTTCAACGGCACCTTAAAAACTGAACAATCCAAATCCCCCGAATATTTCTACCGTCAGTTGATGTCTTTTTACAAGAGCGCAACTTTCGCGGTGAAAAACACCGAACGGATTATCGCCAGCGGGGAGAGTTCGTTGGAGGAGTTGAAAGGGGAAATCGAGCGCGAAATCTCCGATTTGATGCGGTTTAAACAACGCATTGGCGATATTGACGTGTATATGTATGCCGACCGTATTGCCCGCCGTAAGGAAATTTTACAAGAAATCGAAAAAACCTTGGAAAAGGTTCGTATTATTGGTGAAAGTAACACGGCTTTTTCCGAATTCTACCTCTATCTTAGAGGGGAGAAGGATTTTCAACAAATCGGCGGTGGGGACGAATTTATTGATATTGTACGGTATTTTTATCGAGAAACGGTTAAAAAATATAAAGTGAACTATGGCATGACCTCTAAGGCGATGTACCAATCGGATGCGTACGCGCTGTGTGTGATTTGCGCAGGGATATGCGATAGGCTTTCACCCGTATATTCCTATGTGTTTGTGGACGAAGGGCAGGATATTTCCGCTTGTGAATATGATTTACTTTGTAAAATCAATCCCAAAGCGTCTTTTAACGTTTTTGGTGACGTAGCGCAAAACGTGACTGCATGGCGCGGAATTCGGGATTGGAAAACGGAATTTTCCGATTTTGAGGTGTATGAGCTAAACCAAAACTACCGCAACACCAACCAAATCGTATCCTTTGTTGCGGATGGATTGGGTATCGACATGCAATCGATTGGTTACGATGGCCCCGAGGTGGTAAAAATCGGTCAACGCGGCATCAGTGGCTTCTTCAAAAATAAGAAGGGTTTAAAGGCAGTGATTTGCGCGGCGAGTGAAAAGGAAAACTACCTGAAAAAAACCTATAATGACATACATGCTAAGGGAAAAGTTTCTCGTTCGAAAGTGAACGTGATGACCGTGTATGAAAGTAAGGGGTTAGAATTTACCTCGGTCGTTGTTGTTACGAAAGGAATGACGGCAAGCGAAAAATATATCGCGTTTACGCGTGCCTTGAAAGAACTTGCAGTGATTGAATAATTGTATAAATTGAGAGGTTTTCCACATAAAAATACGGATAAGTGGATAAAAATCCGTTAAAACATTTGAAAAAATACAAAAAAAATGTTATAATAAACTTAAAATGGTATATTATGGCGAAAACTGACCCTTTGCGGTCAGTGGCTGTAGTAGCGGACGATTGAGGGTAAAATGGCAGAAAAGAAGAAAGATATTGTAAAAAACGATGAATACAGCGCCAAAAACTTAGAGGTATTGGAAGGGCTTGACGCGGTTCGTATGCGTCCGGGTATGTATATTGGTTCTACGGGTATCAAAGGTTTACACCATATCCTGTGGGAAATTGTAGACAACGCCATTGACGAGGCTGCAAACGGACACGCAAATCGTGTAAAAGTAACTTTATATGCAGACGGAAGTGCATCCGTTGAAGATAACGGCCGTGGCATTCCCACCGACATTCACCCGAAAGAAAAAGTTTCGGGTGTTCAGCTTGTCTTCACGAAATTGCACGCAGGCGGTAAATTCGGGCAGGGGAATTATGAATATTCGGGCGGCTTGCACGGTGTAGGCGCGTCGGTTACCAACGCTCTTTCCGAATGGCTGACCGTTGAAGTTTGCCGCAATAAGCGCGTTTATAAAATGAGTTTCCATTCTAAATATAACGCGCGCAAGAAGAAGATTGATTCTGGTTTGCCTGATGGTCCTTTGGAAGATACGGGCATTACCACCAGCCGTAAAGGTACGTTGGTACGCTTCAAACCCGACGGTCAAGTTTTCTCTGAACTTGATTTCGACTTGGATACGGTAGAAGAACGCCTTCGCCAGCTTGCCTTTTTAAATCGCGGGGTGGAAATTACCTTGGTGGACGAACGTATTACGATGGCGGAAGCAAAGCGCGCTCGTATGTTGTATGCGGACGATGAACCTACGGACGAGGAAGCCTCGACAGAAGACGTGGCGGAAGAAACCCCTTCAATGGACGGTCAACAATCCTTGTTCGGTGAATTGGATGAATTGGCTTTGGAAAGCGAGCCTTACCGCGTCACGTTTAGATATGACGGCGGTATTTCCGACTATGTTAAGAGTTTAAACGAAGGAAAGAAAAAACTTTACGCGCAACCGATTTATTACAAAGCGGTTAAAAATGATATTCAGGTGGAATTTTCCATTCAACATACGGGCGAATACAGAGAAAGTATGTTCTCGTTCGTCAACAACATTCCTACCCCCGAGGGCGGTTACCACGAAATGGGTTTCCGTTCGGGTTTAACGCGTGTATTGAACGAATTTGCAAGAAGCAACGGGTTCTTAAAGGAAAAGGACGCAAACTTCCAAGGGGACGATTTCAGCGAAGGTTTGGCGGTTGTCTTGTCGATTAAGATGGCAAATGTACAATTCGAAGGTCAAACCAAGACGAAGCTTGGTAATACGGAAGCCCGTCCTGCGGTAGAAGCGACGGTTATCGAAGGTTTTAACGAATTTAAAAACGTTCGCGGCTACAAAAAGACGATGGAAGAAATCATCAAAAAGGCGCAAGGCGCGGCGAAATCCCGTATTGCGGCAAAGACGGCAAAGGATAATGCACGTGCGAAAAACAGCATCGACGGCTTGACCTTGGTCGGAAAACTTGCGGGCTGTTCGGGTAGAAAACCCGAATTGAACGAAATGTTCATCGTAGAGGGTGACTCGGCAGGCGGTACGGCAAAACAAGCCCGCGTTAGACAATATCAATCGATTTTGCCTTTGCGTGGGAAACCGTTGAACGTAGAAAAGAAAAAACTTTCTCAAATTTTGGAAAACGAAGAAATTCGTACGATGATCAGCGCAATTGGTGCGGGCATCGATCCTGATTTCAAATTGGATAAAATCAATTATCATAAAGTCATCATTCTTTCGGATGCCGACCAAGACGGTATGCACATCCGCTGTATTTTGTTGACCTTCTTCTTCCGTTACATGCGCCCGCTTGTCAACGCAGGGCACGTGTATATCGGTATGCCACCTTTGTATAAAGTGTATAAAGGAGACAAGGTTGAATACGCGTACGATGATAAAGAATTGGACGAAAAAATCAAAAAGCTTGGCAATGGTTGCAAGTTGCAACGCTACAAAGGGCTTGGTGAAATGAATGCCGACCAGCTTTGGGAAACGACTATGAACCCCGCAACGCGTAATCTTATTCAAGTTACGGTAGAAGACGCGGCGAAAGCGGAACGTATGATTACCACTTTGATGGGGGATAAGGTAGACGGCAGAAAGGAATTCCTTGCAAAGTATGCAAACTTTGATAAGCGAGACGGCTTCATAGAAAGACGTAAACAAACGGAAAAGAAGGAGGAAGATTAAGATGGCAAGAAAGAAAAACGAGCCGGAAATGATTGAACCGCAAGGGCAATTGTTTGTCGAACCTCTTGAACGAGTTTTGCATTCGTCTATGTTGCCGTATGCAGAATTTGTTATCCTTGACCGCGCTCTTCCTCGAGTGGAAGACGGCTTAAAACCCGTACAAAGACGTATTTTATATACAATGAAAGAAATGGGTTTGACGCCCGATAAACCGCATAAAAAAAGCGCGCGTATCGTTGGGGACTGCATGGGTAAATACCACCCTCACGGCGACAGCTCGGTATACGATGCGATGGTGCGCATGGCACAGGATTTCAACATGGGGAAAACCTTGATTGACGGTCACGGTAACTATGGTTCCGTGGACGGTGACCCTGCGGCGGCTATGCGTTATACGGAAGCCAGAATGCAGCCTTTGGCGTTGGAGCTTTTGCGTGATATCGATAAGCAAACGGTTACGTTCTCACCCAACTTCGACGATAGTTTGGAAGAACCGGACGTATTGCCCGGACGTTTCCCGAACTTGCTTGTCAACGGTGCTTCGGGTATTGCAGTAGGGTTGGCGACCAACATTCCTACCCATAACCTGGAAGAAGTTATCAACGGTGTAGTTGCCTATATCGATAATCCTGCCATTTCCCTGGAAGAAATGATGGAATATATACCGTCGCCCGATTTTCCTACGGGTGGTTTGATTATCGCAAACGAGTTGATTCAAGCCTATAAAACGGGGCGCGGTAAAATCACGCTTCGCTCGAAGATTCTTATGGAAAAGACGGATAACGGCAAGACGAATTTGGTTATTACCGAATTGCCTTATCAGGTGAATAAAGCACAGCTTTTGCGTAAAATCGTAGATCTCCGCGAAGAAAAGAAGGAAGAATTGGCAGGGCTTGACCACGTTGCGGACGAATCCGACCGTACGGGTATGCGCGCGGTCATTCGCATTAAGAAAGATGCAGACGTGGACGCCATCTTGAAGTGTTTGTACAAATATACCGATTTGGAAATTACTTTCGGTATCAATATGGTCGTAATTGCGGACGGCAAACCTCAGCAGTTGGGGCTTATGGAAGTCATTCGTCATTACGTGAAATACCAACAAAAAGTCATCAAACGCAGAACTTTGTTTGAATTGGAGCAAGCGGAAGCCCGTTGCCATATCTTGGAAGGGTTGATTATTGCCGTTCAAAACATTGACGAGGTCATCGCGATTATTAAAAAATCCGACAGTACGGCAGATGCAAGAAATAAGTTGATGGAACGTTTCGAAATCTCTCGCGAACAAGCGCAAGCGATTTTGGATTTGAAACTCGCTCGTTTGACAAAGCTTGAAATTTTTAAACTTGAAAACGAGTTAAAAGAGCTGAAAAAGCAAATCAAACGCCTTACCGCAATTTCCAAGAGCGGAGATTTGCAGTTGCAGGTGGTTAAGGAAGAAATTACCGAAATTAAAAACGCATATCCTTCGCCTAGAAAATCCAAGTTGGTTTATACAAGGGAAGAAGCGGACGAAACCTTGGCAACCGCAAACGAAAAGAAACCTGGCGTGTCTTGTACCTTGGTATATACCGCGGATGAGAGATTTAAGGTTTTGACAGGCAAGCAAGTAGATGCGCTGCAAAAAGAATTAGACGGTAAATTTAAACCCCATTTAATTGCAACGAAACTCTTGCAAACGGTGACCGATCAACGCATTTTTGCTTTTACCAACTATGGTAATTGCCACAAGATTGATATTTCCGACGCCGAATTAGAATGTAAACTGACCGACGACGGCTTCACCTTAAAGGATTTGTCCGAGGATGCGGAAGCGGGTGAAAAAGTTGTTTCGATGTTTGCGGTTGGCGAACGTTTGCCTTACGGCAGTTTGATGTTCTTTACCAAGAAAGGTATGATTAAGAAGTCTGATTGGTCGGAATATGATCAACGTAAAGACTCGTTCCAAGCGGTAAAACTCAACGAAGACGATGAAGTATTAGGCGTTGAAGAGGATATCAATGAGGAAGATACCATTTTAATGGTAACCAAAGAGGGTATCTGTTTGAATGCGAAAAAGGACGATATCCCGACGCAGGGCAGAGTAGCCACGGGTGTGCGCGGTATCATGCTCCGTGAGGGCGACAATGTTGTGTTAATGACGCAAATCAACGAAGAAGGCGAGGTTATTATCGCGACAACCGAAGGTAAATTCAAAAAGGTACTCGTTTCCCATATCGAACCATCCAAACGATACAAAAAAGGTTCGGTGATTGTAGGATTAAGCGAGGGGGCAAGCGTCCTGACGGCAGCATACGTTACGACTCCTTATATGTTGGCGGTCGAAGAGAAAAATCACAACGTCTCCGAACTTTCCAGCGAAGACATTTCCATCATGATGCAGAGTTCCAAGGCGAAGAAGATTTCCCGCTATGCGGAAGATTCGGTGGTGAACGTCATCCCTATGCCTTACAAAAATGCCGAATAAACGGATAAAATAGTTATAACTCGCAAAAAACCGACATAGAATATTCCGTAAGCTTGTATAACGGAGGTCGGGATTTTGTGGGAATATATTGAAGAACGAGCTATAAAATGTGCGGAATATATCGTAGCGACGGGTTGTACCGTCCGTGCGTGTTCCGCGCATTTTTCTATCAGTAAATCTACGGTACATAAAGATGTTGCCGAACGTTTGCAATACATAGACACAGCTTTGTATGAACGAACGAAAGAGGTGTTGGCGCTCAATTTAAGCGAACGACATATACGCGGTGGAATTGCTACACGCGAAAAATATATTTCAAAAAAACAAAGATAAGGGGCGGGGAGAAGAAATTCTCTCCGTTTTCTATTAAAATAATTTTTGTAATACTTGAAATTTGCGTTAGAATGTGGTATGATAATTGCAATAGGAGAAAAAATATGAAACAGATTGCGGTAATAGGGTTAGGGATTATAGGCGGTTCTATCTGTGGCGCGTTGACGAATGCGGGGTATACGGTAGATGGTTTTGATTGCAACGATGCTTCTATTCAATATGCTTTGCAGGCAGGGTATATTTCCGCTCGCGGGACGGATATTTCACAATACGATATCGTGTTTATTGCAATTCCCCCTCAAGCAACCACAGAATATTTAACCACTGCAAGGTTTAAGGACGGTGCGTTGGTTAGTGATATTTGCGGGGTAAAAGGCGGCATAGAGCGGGCTGTATATGCGCAAAATCGCAATTATCGCTACGTAGGTATTCACCCGATGGCAGGTAAGGAAACTTCGGGGATAAGCTCCGCTACACCAAGCTTGTTTCAAGGTGCAAACTTAATTATCACCATCGCTCCGCAGACAAATCTAGAGGCGGTTGAGGAAATTAAGGCGTATGCCAACGCAATGGGATTTGGCAGAATTGTGGAGTGCTCCGCAGAGGAACACGATAAAAAAATCGCCTTAACCTCTCAACTTGCCCATATCGTGTCCAACGCCTACGTGAAAAGTCCGCAGGTCAACCGTTGTAACGGCTTTACCGGTGGAAGTTTTCAAGACATGACCCGTATTGCAGGTGTTGATGAGAAAATTTGGACACAATTATACATGGAAAATCGCGCATGCGTGCAAGCTGAGTTGGAAGGTTTGATTGAAAATTTGACCGTGTACTTAACCGCGCTCAAAAATTATGATGCTGAGGGATTGAGTAATGCCTTGCGCGAAGGTCGTTTGATACGCGAAAGTATCAAGCGCGACAATGATTAAAAAAGATTATTTTTCAAAAAAGCCTTTGTAGAGTTTACATTTTGAACAATATTTGATATAATAGTATAAAATAGTCGAAAAATGGTGAAAAATGGCATGAAAAAATGCAGGTTGACGATTACAACGATTGTGGACGGGCAGGAAAATACGATTGCGCGCGAAGGGGAAATGGATTTATTTATTCCAACCGCAAAGGTGTATTATCGTGAAGAAAATGCCGAAGTTTCTCTACAATTGGAAGGGGAAACCGCTATTGTGGAACGGCAAGGTGATTACACCTTACGCTTGCATTTGGTGCGAGGCAAAACTACACGAGGTGAGTTAGGTATTGGTGGTTCATCGGGTGACATTCAAACGTTGACTCGCGCCGTACAGTATTCCATTCGCGAAAAATCTCTCTTGATTTCATTAAAGTACGATTTGATTGTATCAGGCGAAAGACAAAATATGCAACTGCGCATTTTAGGTAGATTGATAGATTGAGGAAAATACCATGAAAATTACTTATCTGGGACATTCATGTTTTTGTTTTGAGGCAAAGGACGGAACAAAATTAATCACCGACCCTTATACCCGCGTTGGGTATGAATTGCCGAGAGGATTGACCGCGGATATCGTGTTGGTCAGCCATGGGCATTTTGATCATGCCTATTTAAATGCCATTGGCGGGATGCCGACGGTTCTAAGCGAATCGGGGAATTATACGATCAAAGGGATTTCCGTGAAAGGTATGGATACTTGGCACGACCCGAAACAAGGCGCGTTGCGCGGTAAAAACGTTGTTTTTCAATTTGTCATGGATGGTATCACCTTCTGTCATTTTGGCGATTTAGGGGAAGAATATAGCGATAAAACCGCGCAAGCGGTATCAGATGCAGACGTTTGGTTGATTCCCGTTGGAGGGACTTATACCATCGATGCATTGCAGGCGAGAGAATACGCAGATAAACTTATGCCAAAGCTTTTGATTCCTATGCATTACCGTCCTGCTGACGGGGGATTGGATATTGCGCCGATTGCTGATTTCTTATCGAAAGTTCAACCTGAAAAGGTGATTGCTTGTCCTGATGGCGAATATCTTCTGACCGCTGATAAGATAGAAGATATGGCGGGAGAAATACTGTATATGGAGCGTAGCAAGTAAGATGGATACGATTGAATTTAAATATTTGTGTAAACAATTTCTCGATGGCTTTTCATTGGATAAATTGCGCGCCTATGGCCGTGAAATCGGGGTGGATAAACCAACGAAAGATAAGAAAAAACAGGTCTTGATTGAGGAAATTGTTGCGGTGCTTGTAGGTGACGTTGCTCCGCAGTTACCGTCATTGCGCGGCGCGCCTGTAAAAAATGACTTTGTGGATCCAAAAATTCACGAGGGGATAAGACGTTTGCGTATGATGTCTGCATCCAATGCGGATAACCCTCAATTGCTAGAGTATAAAGCGTTTGTAAAGAAGACGAGGGGGACTCCTTACATGTTTTCGGTAGAAGACCCCGATGCGGATAAATTTAGAAAAGTAACCGAAAAGGAAATATACCGCGGACAATTGGAAACTTTAAACGGCGTTTCCATGCTGTTACCGTTAAATTGTATCGATTCGGATAAACGAGTGGTTATTTCCGTGGATACTATTCGTATGTATGATTTGCGGGAAGGGGATATGATTACTTGCTATGCGGAAAAACGTCAAACGATGTTGGTTGCAACCACGGTTTTGACGGTCAATGATTATGTCGTTGATACCTTTCATAGAGGTGAATTTGACGAGAAAGCCGTCTGTTATCCCAAGGAACAAATTGTTTTCTACGATAAAGAAAAAGGTTCTGTCGCAGGGAAAATGTTACAATGGTTAATGCCCATTGGCTTGGGACAACGCGGGTTGGTGTTGGCACCGCCCAAAACTGGAAAAACTACGTTGCTTGCGGATATGCACCAATCTGCAACGTTGAATAATTCCAATCTGTGTATATATTCGCTTTTGATAGACCAGGCGCCTGAAACAGTTGCCCATTTCCGTAAAATGTACGATAAAGAAAGCGTGTTGTTTACAACCTATGAGGATTCGCCTGAACGGCAAGTTTTTGTTGCTGATTTTATTCTTCGACGCGCAAAACGTATGGCAGAATGCGGGCGACACGTAATGTTATTTGTTGATTCCTTAAACGCGCTTGCGCGCGCTTACAACGATACGGACGCTTCTGCGGGCGGTAAAGTTTTGGCGGGTGGCATGGAAAGTAAAACCGTGCAATACCTTAAACGCTATTTTGGTGCGGCGCGTTGCTTTGAAAACGGCGGTTCGCTGACTATCGTTGGTGCGTTATGTACGGATACGGGGAATCCCTCGGATGATATATTGAAATCGGAATTGATGCCGATTGCCAATTTGGAATTGTCTTTAAGTGAGGATTTTGCGAAACAGCGTTTATTCCCTGCGTTTGATTTATTGAAATCACGCGGTAAGTTGGAGAATGCGTTGGAAGGGACAAAAGAGGATCGTTTAGGCAGATTTATCCGTAATCAATATTTGCCAACCTTTGGATGGGAAGGCGTATTGGAGCTGTTTAATAAATATACAAAATTGCACGACTTAGAAGAGGCTGCGATTGAAAGTATTAAAAAATATCATCAATAAAAGTCAAGGGGTAAGTGCTCGCTTATCCCTTTTTTTATGCAAAAAAATAGATAGTATATAATTTTTTAATAGAAAAAGAGCTAAAATTGGCTTGACTGTCTTGTTTATAAAGCATTTCTATCATTTAAAAAAGGGTAGAAGTATAAGTTTTTCCTATATTTTATATTGTCACCATGTAGTTGACTTTAACACAAGATATGGTATAATAGTATAGCGTTAAATGAGTATTATACACAATATATTGTGTTCGACATTTCTCCTCGATTACAAAATATTGTGGGGTATCATATAATTACAGAGGAAGAATAGGGGTGTACGGGTTATGAAAGAAATGAAAATTATAAAAAGAAGCGGGGAAGAAGTTGTATTTGATAAGGAAAAGATTGTAAGCGCATTGCGTAAAGCGAACAAAGAAGTTGCTGAACGCGACCGCATTTCGGAAGGCGCGTTGATGGCGATTGTGGACGTTGTTACCGAACAATGCGAGCACCTTGGCAGGGCGCCTCACGTGGAAGAAATTCAGGATATGGTGGAAAACCGACTGATGGCAACCTTGTGTTTTGCGTTGGCGCGGAAGTACATAACTTATCGATATAACCGCGCTTTGGTGCGTAAAGTAAATACAACGGATGCGCAAATTTTATCCTTGATTGAATGCAATAATGAGGAAGTAAAACAGGAAAACTCTAACAAAAATCCTACGGTAAACAGCGTACAGCGCGACTATATGGCAGGGGAAGTTTCTAAGGATTTGACCCGTCGTATTTTGTTGCCTAGCGATATCGTAGCGGCGCATGATCAAGGGTTGATCCACTTCCATGATGCAGACTATTTTGCGCAACATATGCATAATTGCGACTTGGTTAATTTGGAAGATATGTTGCAAAACGGTACGGTAATTTCGGGTACGTTGATTGAAAAACCGCACAGTTTTTCGACTGCGTGTAATATTGCTACGCAAATTATTGCACAGGTTGCTTCCAATCAATATGGCGGTCAAAGTATTTCTTTGACTCATCTTGCGCCCTTCGTTGAGATCAGCCGTCAAAAAATTCGCAAGGAAGTTGCGGCGGAATTATCTGGTTTAGAGGTGTCGGAAGACCGCATTGTAGAAATTGCGGAAAAGCGTCTTCGCGATGAAATTAAGCGCGGTATTCAAACCATTCAATATCAGGTGGTCACTTTGCTTACGACCAATGGGCAAGCTCCGTTCGTTACTGTATTTATGTATTTGAACGAAGCACGCGATGCGCGCGAAAAGGCTGATCTTGCCATGATTATCGAGGAGACCCTTCGTCAGCGTATGTTGGGGGTAAAAAATGAGTCGGGTGTTTGGATTACGCCTGCTTTCCCGAAATTGATTTACGTATTAGAACCCGACAATATTTCGGAAGAACAGCCTTATTGGTACTTGACGGAGCTTGCGGCAAGATGTACGGCAAAACGCATGGTGCCCGATTACATTTCCGAAAAGAAAATGTTAGAATTTAAGGTGGACAAAAACGGCGAGGGGCATTGCTATACCTGCATGGGTTGCCGCAGTTTCTTGACTCCTTACGTAGATGAAAACGGGAAACCGAAATATTATGGCAGATTTAACCAAGGGGTTGTAACGATTAACCTTGTGGACGTTGCATTGTCTTCGGGCAAAAATGAAGAGAATTTCTGGCGTATTTTTGACGAGCGTTTAGAACTTTGCTACCGCGCACTCATGGAACGCCACAACCGTTTGAAAGGGACACTTTCAGATGCCGCTCCTATTCTTTGGCAGTATGGCGCGTTGGCGCGTTTGGAGAAAGGGGAAACGATTGATAAATTGCTGTACGGCGGTTATTCGACCATATCTTTGGGGTATGCAGGCTTGTATGAATGTGTAAAGTATATGACGGGGGCATCGCATACGGATGAATCGGCAAAACCTTTTGCTTTGGCAGTTATGAAGCGTATGAACGATAAGTGTAAGGAATGGAAGGAAAAGGAAAAAATAGACTTCTCCTTGTATGGTACGCCTTTGGAAAGTACCACTTATAAGTTCTCAAAATGTTTGCAAAAACGCTTCGGGATTATCCCTGGCGTTACGGATAAGAGTTATATTACCAACAGCTATCATGTGCACGTTTCTGAAGAAATCGACGCGTTTACTAAGCTGAAATTTGAAAGCACTTTCCAACAGCTTTCGCCTGGTGGGGCAATTTCCTATGTGGAAGTTCCGAATATGCAAGACAATATCCCCGCGGTATTGTCCGTCATGAAATTTATTTATGAAAATATCATGTATGCAGAATTGAACACGAAGAGCGATTATTGTCAGGAATGCGGTTACGATGGTGAAATTCAGGTTATTTCCGATGAGTCTGGAAAATTGATTTGGGAATGCCCTCATTGTCATAATCGTGATCAAGCAAAGATGAACGTCGCAAGACGCACCTGCGGCTACATCGGTACACAATATTGGAATCAAGGCAGAACGCAGGAAATTAAAGACCGCGTTCTTCACCTGTAATGAATTACGCGACCATTAAATGGACGGATATAGCCAACGGGGAGGGGGTGCGTATTTCCTTATTCGTGTCGGGCTGTACCCATCGCTGTAAAAATTGTTTCAACGAGGTTGCTTGGGATTTCACCTATGGTGATTTATTCGATGAAACCGTTGAGGAGAAAATTTTAACCGAACTTTCCTCGGATTATATTGCAGGAATTTCACTTTTGGGTGGGGAACCGCTTGAACCGCTCAATCAAAAAACCTTACTTCCGTTTGTAAAAAAAGTCAAAGATCGTTACCCTAATAAAACCGTTTGGTGTTATACGGGATACGTCTTGGATGAAAAGAGCGGTTTGCTTCGTGAGAGTGCTAAAAATACCGAATGCACGCAGGAATTGATTTCACTTTGCGATGTTTTGGTGGACGGCGCCTATATTGAAGAATTAAAAGACGTGCGGTTAAAATTCCGCGGTTCGTCCAACCAACGCATCATTGACGTGAAAAAAACGTTGAAAAGCGGTCAGTGTGTTTTACATATCGAATAAAAGAAAAAATCCATCGCATACAATAGGGTATGAGGATGGATTTTTTTATCAAGCGACGGTGGTTTGCACTTTTTAGCGCGTTATTATTCACCATGATTTTTGGGTTTAGTGTGTACGCGTATACTTTATCTCACGCAAAGTGTATTTGGGTTGGAAAAACCTTTTACTTCTTGGTGTCTGCAGATACACATATCCAATCAGCCACACATGAGGCGCAATTAAGCGGTGGGGCAGGCTATCTTTTAACGGATGGGGATAGCCAATATACAGCATATTCCGTGTATTTAACCCAAGATATCGCCTACGCAGTGCAAGCTGATATGCAAGAAGAAACGTTGGTGGTGGAAAAACGGGTGGAATATATGATTTTTCATGGAAAAGAGAAGTCGAAATACCGCTTGTACCAAGGCGCGTTCAATGCTTTATATGGTTGTATGGACATTCTCACACAAAACATTTCGCGGTTGGAGAACGGAGAAACGCAAGACAGCTGTAAACGGATTTTACAAATTTTAGAAAGACAGATAGAGTATATGGCGAATAAATATCACGTGCAATACCCTGCGTTTGCATTGGTATGTAAAAGTTTGGGGGAAGGAGTAGGCATGATTGCGGAAAAGGTTGTTTATTGTAAGGACTTACGATATTTGCTTTGTGTTGCTTGTGAAGAATACTTGCGGTTAGCTTCTGCATTTACACTCTAATAAAAAATGTATTTTTTACGAGTTTTTCATAAAAATATTTATTTTGTTGTAGTTTTTGTTGTTCTTTGTGCTATATAATGGATATAAGCAATGCTATGTATAATGTACCCAAGTGCGCATAAGCGGATAGAACGGGTAGGCTTACCTTTTTGATTAACGGCTTACTTGGGGTGTCGTATGAGGATTTGACGCGTGATTTTGAAGTTACGTCGTTTTCCGTATGCGGTAAGCGTTGGCGCGGAGCAGGAACAGGCGGGGATTTTGCCGAAGACGATCTCGTTATGTTGGACGACCCTACGATTAATTATGTGGCTTGGGGTAAATTGCATAAGGAGATTTTGAATAATTACGGGGATGGGGATGGAGTTCTTTCCAAGGCAATTGAAAGATTTTTGGAAGAGGAATGTTCTATTTCCGCAGACATTTTAGAACGAATTAAAGGCATCATGATTGACGAAAAATAAAAAGAATACTTTGTTTTTTGTTAAAATTATCTTGCAAAGTAGAATATCTTTTGCTATAATGGCATAAGGAATAACGAAATTTGATGATACAAGGAAACAAACTATGGAAATTAAAAATTTAGTCGTATTTGGTTTAGACGCAAGAGGAACGATATACGCAAACTTTGCGAAGACGTATCCTGAAAAATTTAGGTTGGTTGCCATTATCGAAAACAATCCCGAAAGATTATAATTGGCTCAAACGGCATACCCAGGTGTGCGTTTGTTTGAAAATTATCATGATTTTCTCGGTGAAAAAATAGGTGCGGATATCGTAGCTGTTGCAACCCAAGACGAAGACCATAAGGAGCATGCAATCGCAATGATGCAGGCAGGCTACGATTTATTGCTTGAAAAGCCGATTGCGAATAATAAAGAGGATTGCTTGGCAATTTACGAAGCGAGCAAACAATACGATAGAAAGGTTGTCTTTTGTCACGTTTTGCGCTATACGCCGTTCTATTCGACGGTGAAACGTATTATTGACAGTGGAAAATTGGGCGAAGTGATTACTATTCATGCAAGCGAGAACGTGGGGTATTATCACCAAGCGCACAGTTTTGTTCGTGGACCTTGGCGAAATAAAGCGCAGTCCAGCCCGATGATTTTAGCAAAATGTTGTCACGACATGGATATTTTACGGTATTTAATGGGTGAAAATTGTTTGTCGGTGAATTCTTATGGCGGTTTATCGCATTTCAATGCTGAAAATGCACCCGCAGGCAGTACGGAATATTGTTCCGCTTGCCCCCTTACCGATTGTATTTATAAAGCGCAGACGATTTATACCTCCCCTGAAGGTGATTTTTTTGCGAGCTATTTTACTACGAAAGAACATACCAAAGAAAACGTTTTAACCGATTTGAAAGGTACACAGTATGATAAATGTGTATATAAGACGGATAACGACGTGGTGGATCATCAAGTAACGATTATGCAGTTTGCAAATGGTAAGACTGCTTGCCATACGATGACGGCATTTAGCAAAGAAATTTACCGTGATTTGAAGATACACGGCACGAAGGCGGAACTCGTGGGTTGCGTAGAAGAAAATCGCTTGGAAATCCGTACGTTCGGCGGTCAAGTTGAAAAGATGGAAATCGATGTTTCCGCGGCAAACATTGGCGGACACATGGGCGGTGACTATTTCATGATGAACAGTCTTTATCGTGCATTGAATGGTGAAATTGCGGAAGGCATTACATATTTGGACGTATCTATTGAAAGCCATTTGATGAGTTTTGCAGCGGAAGAATCGAGAATAAATGATGGTGCGACCTACCTTGTAAAAAAATAAAAAATAGGCAAAATTTTATAGTATTTTGTATATTTTACTAATTTTTCTCTTACGGTTGCGTATGATTTTGAGATTTTGTCGGGCGCGGCGCATGCGTTTATTTTGTTTGACTATCGCCACGATAATGCGTTTGTCGGTGATACGTTGGCGTGGATTTGCGACTATTTGAAGGGGAGAGAGTATATATAAAGGTTCTATAATTTGGGACAGTAACCGCTGAAAGCCTTTAAAGTAAAGGCTTTCAGCGGTTTGTCGTATAGGTTCGAGACCCGCGGGGGAGAATCTAAAGAGTGTATATGCAGTATTTATTGTAAAAAAGCTGTTTTATTCGATGAGTTTATAGAACTTGCTTTTTATTGTAGACGATTTTCTTTTTTTGGGATGGAAATTAGAGTAATAAATAAAGAAGTGCCTTATTTATACTATAATGTTAAAAAGTGCGCGAATACTCTTCTATACGCACGCGCGCGTACAATGTATAAATAAACTAGGCATAATTTGGCTCCAAAATTGGCCACAAACTATGCCTATTTCACAAAATAACATTATAAAAATGGAAAAATTTCTCAAAGTTACAGATATTTTTGAGTAAAAAAGATAAAAAAGAAGAGTTTTTGTGAATCATTCACAAAAACTCTTCTTTTTGGAGCTACTGGCCGGACTTGAACCGGCGACCTGCTGATTACGAATCAGCTGCTCTACCGACTGAGCCACAGTAGCGCGTTCGTTCATTGAACAGCTTATTCATTATACTGAATTAAAAATAAAAAAGCAAGCGTTTTACAAGCATTTTTAAAAAATTTTTATATCAAAATGAAAAAAATTATAAAATTGCTTAAGGTATAAATACATTGCGCATTTTTTGCGGGTTTTGCAACAAAGCATACACGTTTTCCGCAAAGATATCCCGCTGATATACTTTTTTTGCGATTCCGCAAAGGGATTCTTCATCGTGAACGCGTATAATGATAGGGCAAAGAGAAGTGGATAAGGCGGATAATATATCGCTACGTTCTTTTTTGACTGCCAAAACGCGCAAGTAAAGTGGGGATTGAAGTCCTGCTTGAATTAAGTTTTTATCAATTTCCAATAGGTTTTGAAGAGCAATACGACGAATGCGAGAAGAGGTATATCTTGCGGAGGTTAAAGATTCTACCAAAGTTTGCGGTTGTTTTGCAGCTTTTTTAAAGGCGTTTTCCAACCCTTCCGTACAGTCGCAAACATTCGCGATTTCTTCTGTTTTGCGTGCGAGGATGGCATATTTCTCCAAGGAATCTAATTGTTGCGGGAAACGTTGAGGTAAGTCTGTTTTTACAAACGCAGGGATAACAGAAGAAATATCGGAACCACTCGTTAGACCTACACGGATGGCGCTCGCGGAAGAGAATTCGCGATCTAGCGAGGTGTCATGATATCCGCCGCCCATACGCTGAATGGGTAAAATGTCAATCTTTGCATTTTTTGCAAGGATGGCGCGGGTATATTCCACACCTAAAATATTGTTAGGCGAGGAAAGTATGTCAACGTTGACAATTTTCTGCCATGCCGTCATGCGGGCTTTTGCGAAGCTCATACCTTGTGCAGTGTAGGTCTTGATGGCGGTAGAAATGCTTTCAGGTTCATCGTTCATTAGTTTTGCTGTTTGTAGAAATGCTTCAGTGCTTGCTGTTTCTGCTCCGAAACAAAGTGTCGTAACGTCAGGGATGGAGGATAAGATGGAAATCGCGCCTTTAGCGAATAATTCCGCGTTGGATGTTGCGAAGATGGTAGGTAATTCAATAACAGCGTCTGCGCCACCTAAAACGGCGTGTTTTGCGCGTGTGAATTTATCAACGATAGCTGATTCGCCTCGTTGTACAAAATTTCCACTCATAATGCAAAGTACGGCATCCGCCTGCGAACGCTTTTTCGCTTCGCTTAATTGATAGGCGTGCCCGTTGTGGAATGGATTATATTCGCAAATTACTGCACAAATTTTCATTTTATTTCTTCTCATTTCCTTTACATTGTAAAAATAGTGTGCTATAATAATAAAGATGGATGTAACCATTATACACAAAAAAGGAAAATAAATAAAGCGTTTCACGTTTGAAAGGAGATAAAAATGAGAAATATTCTTGATGAGATTAAGGCGAAAGCGAAATCTTTGCAAAAAACAATCGTGCTTTGTGAAGGTGAAGATTCCCGTGTGGTAAAAGCAGCTGCAGATGCAACCCAAGAAGGCGTTGCAAAAATCGTATTGCTTGGTAACGAAGCTGAAATTAAAGCGGCAAACCCTGATGTGGATTTGACGGGGGTAACGGTAATCGATCCTTTGACTTCGGATAAATTACCTGAATACAATGCAAAGCTTTGCGAATTGCGCGCATCTAAAGGTATGACACCCGATCAAGCGGCGAAATTGCTTACGGACGGTACTTACTTCGGTGCGATGATGTTGAAGATGGGGGATGTTGACGGCCTTGTTTCTGGGGCTTGTCATTCCACTGCGAATACGCTTCGTCCTGGGTTGCAGATTATTAAGACTGCCAAAGGCGTATCTTCCGTTTCTAGCTTTAACTTGATGATTTGCCCGCCTCAAGGCAATCAGTACTGCCCCGATGGTATGGTATTTTTCGCGGATTGCGGTTTAAATCCTACGTATACCAGCGAAGGACTTGCTGAATGCGCGATTGCTACGGCAAATTCTGCAAAGGCGATTACGGGAATTGAACCCAAAGTGGCAATGTTGTCCTTCTCCACGAAAGGCAGCGCAAAGCATGACAACGTAACGATGGTTGCTGAAGCGGTGAAAATTGCAAAGGAAAAAGCACCTGAACTTAAGTTGGATGGTGAATTGCAATTCGATGCAGCAATTGTTCCTTCGGTAGCAGCATTGAAAGCGCCTGATTCGGACGTTGCAGGTCAAGCAAACGTGTTTATCTTCCCTGATTTGCAGGCGGGTAATATTGGTTATAAAATCGCGGAACGTTTGGGCGGCTTCATGGCGGTAGGTCCTATCTGTCAAGGCTTTGCAAAACCTTTAAACGATCTTTCCCGTGGTTGTAAGTCTGAAGATATCGTTGCTGCAATTGCTATTACGGCACTCCAAACGCAACTTTAATTGAGGTGAATATAATGAAAGTACTTGTTATCAATTCGGGTAGTTCTTCCTTGAAATATCAATTGATTGATATGGAAACGGAAGGCGTAGTAGCAAAGGGTACGTGTGAACGTATTGGTATCCCTGGTTCTAAGTTGACCCACAAAGCAAACGGTCAAGAATTTGTATACGAACAAGAAATGCCTGACCATAACGTGGCTGTATCCCTTGTTTTGAACGCATTGACAGATGAAAAAGCGGGTGTTCTTGCATCCATGGATGAAATTGATGCGGTTGGCCATCGTGCAGTTGCTTCGGGCGAAGTGTTCAAGAAAACGACTTTGGTTACGGATGAAACGATTGCACAGATGGAAGAGCTTTGCGATTTAGCACCCTTGCACAATCCTGCGGCGTTGATTGGGGTAAAAGCTTGCCGTGCGGCAATGCCCAATACGCCTATGGCATTCGTATTCGATACCAGCTTCCATTTTACGATGCCCGACTATGCGTATATGTACGCGATTGATTATACGGATTATGAAAAGTATAAAATCCGTCGTTATGGCTTCCATGGTACTAGTCACAAGTTTGTTTCTCAAGAAGCGGCAAAATACCTTGGTAAAGATGCGAAGGATTTGAAGGTTATTACTTGTCATTTGGGAAATGGTTCGTCGATTACGGCTGTTGATGGCGGTAAGAGTGTGGATACGTCTATGGGCTTTACGCCTTTGGCTGGTGTGCCTATGGGGACGAGAAGCGGTGATTTGGATTACGCTGCGGCGGAATATCTCGCAAAGAAAAATGGTTGGGATATCTCCGAAACGCTTACCTACCTTAATAAGAAATGTGGTATGGCTGGTATTTCGGGCGTGTCCAGCGACTTCCGTGATTTAACGGCGGCTCGTGATCAAGGCAACGCGCGTGCGAAATTGGCGTTGGATATGTTTGCTTATGCATGCAAGAAATATGTCGGTGCATATGCTGCGGCAATGAACGGCGTGGATTGTATTGTATTTACGGCGGGCGTAGGGGAAAATACTCCTTGCGTGCGTGAAGCAATTTGTGATAATATGCAATATCTCGGCTTGGAAATTGATAAGGAAAAGAATTTGGAAAAGAACAACGGCGCAATCCGTGATATCAGCGGTTCTAATTCCAAAGTCAAGATTTTAATCATTCCTACCAACGAAGAATTGGTAATTGCGAGAGAAACAGTAGAATTATTATAAAAATTCAAAAATTCCCCCTGAAAAAAAGTTGACAAACGAAAAGAAATATACTATAATTGCTTAGTCGGTTTTATGATGAGAATAGATATCCGAAAACTTAATGCACAAAAAAAGTATTCGGGAAGTATGGAGTTTGAATATCCTGCCCCCGAAACGTTGATTGAAATTCCGTTCGTGAAATTCGCTTCACCCGTAAAAATTATATTTGATTATGATTTATACGAGGATGATTCGCTGGAAATTCGCGGTACGGTCGCTTATAAGCTGGAAGGGCAGTGTTCCAGATGTTTAAAGGCGGCCTCTGCTGAGGTGGAAGGTGAGTTGGATGCTTATTTCGAATGTCGTAAGGATTATGAAGATTACGGCTATACAAACGGAGTGGTTGATTTAACAAAGGCCGTGGAAGATGCGATTATGGCAAGTATGCCGTTTAGTGTTTCCTGCGGGGATAATTGTGAAGAGATTTCGTATAACGGTGAAACCGATATAAAATAGAAAGAATTAAACAAGAGGTGTTAATATGGCAGTACCTAAGAGCAAACAATCCAAGAGCAGAACGAACAAAAGATTTGCAAACTATAAAGCAACGGCGGCAACGATCGTAGAATGCCCTCATTGCCACGATTACAAAGAAGCACACAAAGTTTGCAAGAACTGTGGTTACTACGACGGCGTAGAAGTTGTAGCACCCAAGGAAGACAAAAAGGACTAATTTTCGTCTAATGCAAAACATCAGGCGGGTGACATGTGCACCCGTCGTTTTGTGTTACAGTCTTACATAAGACGAAAAGGGGTAAGCAAATTATGAAAGAAAAATTTTCGATAATGGGCATGTCGTGCGCGGCTTGTTCGGCTGGAATTGAGCGTACCGTATGTAGATTAGACGGTATTATCCATGCGGAAGTTTCTTTGATGGGTGAAAGTATGTCGGTGGAATACGATGCGCAAAAAATATCCAGTCAAGAAATTATACAAGCAGTGATAAATCTCGGTTACGTTGCCAAACCATTTGAAGAAAGGCTTTTTCAAGAAAAAACAGCGCAACCCAAGCGCTTGAAAATTCGTTTTTTTCTCTCACTGATATTTTTATTGCCATTGATGTACTTTTCAATGGGCAGTATGCTTCATCTTCCTCAACCTGCAAATGACAAAGTTGGCGCGACTTTACAGATGATTTTGGCGTTGGCTGTTATTATTGTGGATTTTAAGTTTTTCACGAGCGGTACAAAAGCCCTTATAAAGCGTGTTCCAAACATGGACACCTTGGTTGCTTTGGGTTCAGCGGTATCCTTTTTATACAGCGTAGTCTATACAATTTTATTGTATCTTGGTAAAGTAGACGGACACGTACATTTTTTCTACGAATCGGCCGCGATGATTTTAGCCCTTGTAACCCTCGGAAAATGGTTAGAAGAAAAATCCAAGCGAAAGACGGGGGAAGAAATTGAAAAGTTGATTCAACTAATGCCCAACACCGTTAATATAGAACGAAACGGCGGAGAGGTGAAAATTCCTTTTTCAGATATCGTGCAAGGGGATATTTTGATTGTGAAGCAAGGCGAATATATTCCTGTGGATGGTAAAGTTATGGAGGGGCATGCCTTTGTGGACCGCGCCGCGATTACGGGTGAGAGTATGCCCATCGAAATTTTGGAAGGAGATTCGGTAACGGGTGCGGATATCGTAAAAAGCGGATTTTTAAAGGTCTTGGCTGAAAAAGTCGGTGCGGATACAACCCTTTCGCAGATTGTTAAAATGGTCAAGGATGCAGGCGCAAGCAAAGCACCGATACAGAAGATTGCGGATAAAATTGCAGGTGTCTTCGTACCCATAGTGACATTGATTGCTTTGCTTACGTTTGCGATATGGTGGTTTGCTTCAAGGGATATTGCAAAAGCGGCAAATTACGCCATCAGTGTTTTGGTGATTTCCTGTCCCTGTTCATTGGGGTTAGCTACTCCAGTGGCGGTTATGGCGGCCACGGGACGCGGTATGTCACTTGGTATTTTATATAAAGACGCGGAAACTTTACAAAAGGCAAAGGATATCAATTGTGTATTATTGGATAAAACGGCAACTTTAACGGTTGGGCAACCCAAAGTGACCGACTTTACCTTGTATCAAGGGGATAAAACGGAATGTTTGCAAATTGCTGCGGCGATTGAACGACATTCCAATCATCCGATTGCTGAATGTATTCGTGATTATGCAGAAAAAGAGCTTACTCAAAACTTGATTGAAATTACCGATTATACCTATGAGATGGGGAAAGGTGCAAAAGGAAATTTCCATGATAAAACTTATCTTTTGGGCAATCGCCGTTTGTTGGGGAATATAGCCGAAAAAGAAGCTTATCAAATTGAGAAAGAAACCTCAAAACAAGGGAAAACGGCTGTATTTTTAGCAACGGAAAAAGGTTTGCTTGCGGTATTTGCTTTGGCGGATACCTTAAAGAGTGAGAGTAAATCGGCAGTTGCTGAATTAAGAGCAAAAGATATTCGTGTCGGTATGTTGACGGGCGATAATGAAAATGTTGCGAAAGCAATTGCAGAAGAAGTCGGGATTGACGATTATTTTGCCGAGGCATTACCCGAAGATAAAGCAAAAGCTGTTCAACGCGTAAGGAACGTGGGGGGATTTGTTGCGATGGTCGGCGATGGTATCAACGACAGCCCTGCACTGAAAGAAGCTGATGTAGGGATCGCGATGGGGAATGGTACGGACATTGCCATCGACAGCGCGGACGTGGTGCTTTCTCGCGGTGATTTACGTTTGGTTAATCAAGCGATTGAACTCAGTCGCGCAACGGTAAAAAATATCAAGCAAAATCTGTTTTGGGCGTTCTTTTATAACTGTATAGCCATCCCTCTTGCAGCGGGGGTATTTGCTTTTGCGAACATTTCATTAAATCCGATGATTGGGGCGGCTTGCATGTCGTTGAGTTCACTGTTTGTTGTGACAAACGCGTTACGCTTAACTAGGTATGGAACAAATAAAATAAAGACAGAGGAAAACAGTATGAAGAAAACTTTGAAAATCGAAGGAATGATGTGCCCGCGTTGCGTGGCGCATGTCACGAAAGCGTTGGAAAGCCTGGAAGGCGTTGTATCTGTAGACGTAAGCTTGAAAAAGAAAACGGCTGTGGTAGAATTAAACACGGACGTTTTAGATGAAAAATTGACCGCTGTGATTACAGAAGCGGGTTACGAAGTAAAGAAAATTTCGTGATAGGTGACAAAATAAACCTCGCAATGACAAAATAAAACAGAAAAAACATATGCACGTATGGTATGATGTCTTCCATGAACATATTAGGAGGACTTCTTATGTCGCAAATGTTATTGCTGGATAAACGCACGCAAAGCTTAATCGAGGATTATGTTCCGCAAGGAGATATTCTCGAGGGTGTTGTGTGCTTTTTTTCTGTGTTTGCTGATTATACGCGGGTGAAGATTTTATCCGCGCTAGCTATCAGTGAACTGTGTGTAACGGATTTATCCCGAATCTTAGAAATCAATCAGACCACAGTATCTCACCAGCTTCGTTTTTTGAAAAGTGCGGGTATTGTAAAAAGCTGTCGGCAGGGAAAAATTGTCTTTTACAGCCTAGTGGACGACTCCATTACCGACGTTATATTGAAGGGAATTGAATTTTTAGGCTGTTAAATGTAGGAAACACTACTTTTTTTCCGCTATTCTCTTGCAAAATTTTCAATTTTGGTATATAATAATGTCGTATGGGTGATTTAAAAGAAAAACTCAGTTTACTACCCGACACACCTGGTGTGTATATTATGCTTGATAAAGACGGGGTAGTAATCTACGTAGGCAAAGCTCGCATCTTGAAAAATAGGGTGCGGCAGTATTTTCATGCCTCTGCGAAACCTGAAAAAGTTTCCGCAATGGTAGAAAATATCGCTGATTTCTATTACATCATCACACAAACGGAAATTGACGCGTTGGCGCTTGAAAACAATTTAATTAAAAAATACAAGCCTAAATATAATATTTTGTTAAAAGACGATAAAACGTATCCGTATATCAAGGTTCACACCAAAGAAGGATATCCTCGTGTTTCCGTTACCCGAAAAATCAAGAAGGACGGGAAATATTTCGGACCCTTCATGGGTGGTGTGCGTTGCGGTGAATTATTGGATATCATTAGTTCCGTCTATAAGGTTCGCAATTGTACCATTTCCATTGGAGAAAAGCCGAAAAAACCTTGTCTTGCGTATCATTTAGGCCGTTGCCTTGCTCCGTGTGCGCATTTGTGCACAGAAGAAGAATATGGCGCAAAAGTCAAGGAAACCCTTTTGTTTTTAGATGGTAACTACGAAGAAGCGGAATCGCTGTTGCAAGAAAAGATGTTCCGATTTGCCGAGCAAGAAGAATTTGAACTTGCTATGGAATATCGTGAAAAGTTGGCAATGCTGTCTAAGCTGAAATTAAAACGAATTACGGCGTTAAGCCGAGCGATTAACGCCGATATTATTGCACTAAAGACAAACTTTTTATATTCAGCGGTCAACGTTTTGGTGACGAGAAGCGGGATTATGCAAGGTAGCAGTAACTTTGCACTGGAAGACGGTTCATTTACGGAAGCGGATGCCTTGACTGCATTTATCGCGCAATTTTACATCAATCACGAACTGCCCGATGAAATCATTACGCAGGATTTTTGTGAAAAGGAATTGCTGGAGAAATATTTCCTCGAACGCTTTGATAAAAAGGTGGAAATTACTTTACCCAAACAAGGGGTAAAAGCGCAGCTTTTGGATATGGCAGAGAAAAATGCGGGCGAGTATTTGTCAAAATCCATTGATAAAATCAAGCACAAAAACGATATGACCAAAAACGCTTGCGTGCGTCTCAAAGAGATTTTGGGGTTAAAAAAGTACCCCAAACGCATGGAATGTTACGATATTTCTAACATTAGCGGGGTAGATAAAGTTGGCTCCATGGTTGTGTTTGTGGATGGCGAAGCGGATAGGCGTAGTTACCGCCGATTTAAAATCAAGACGGTTGAGGGCGCAAACGATTATGCTTCTCACCAGGAAATGATGCGTCGGCGTTTGGCAAAATTTGGTACGGAAGAAGAGGAACGCTTCCCTAAACCCGACTTAATCATCATTGACGGCGGTAAAGGTCAACTCTCCGCAATCAAAGATGTCTTCGATGAGATGGGGGTTACGGATATCGAATTGATTTCTCTTGCTGAACGCGAGGAAGAAGTTTTTACCTTATTTTCCGATGAAAGTATTCGTATCGATCATAGGGATTACGCATTGAAAATGTTACAGCGCATCCGTGACGAGGCTCACCGTTTTGCGATTACCTATTTCCGCAGTTTGCACTCTAAGCGCAACCTTGCCTCGGTTTTGCAGGAAATTGATGGGATTGGGAAAAAGAAACGCATGGCTTTGTTGGAAAAATTCGGTACGATTGATAAAATTATGGATGCGTCGGAAGAAACACTGTGCGAAGCGGAAGGCATTGGACCTGAACTCGCCAAAAAGATCAGAGATTATTTTAGGGAAAGTATATAAATGCGAAAGATAAACTATCCATTGATTGTTTCCGATTTTGACGGTACGCTCGTCAATGAGGACGGAACAATTTCACAACAAAACAAGGATGCCATTTCCGCTTATATTCAGGACGGGGGTGCGTTTGCAATTTCCACGGGGCGTATGCCGTCGGGGATTTTATCGCGCGCTCGTGAGCTTGGGTTGAAGGGGATGGTTGCCTGCTGTCAAGGCGCGATTATTGCGGATATTGAAAGCGGGAAGGTGGTTATGGATGGCAAAATTCCTTACGAAACTACCCTTGCCGTTGTAGAAAAAATGGAAGAAATGGGCTTGCATATCCACGTTTACGATTTGTGGGATTATTATTGCAATATGGATGATGAAGCCTTGAAAATGTATGAAAAAGTCGTTAAGAGCAAGGCAATTTTGGTCGTGGATCGAAAATTATCCGACTTTATTCGCAAGGAGCGTTTGGCGTCATATAAAATTCTCGTTATGGTATATCCCAAGGATGCTGAACGAGTCATGAACGAGCTTTCTCAGGCAGGTTTTGCTGGCTGTGAAGTAACGCGAAGCGCAGACTTTTTAGTGGAAGTTGTCAACGCAAACTATTCCAAAGGTACGGCAGTTGCGTTTTTGGCGGATTATTACCATACAAGCGTAGATAAAACGGTTTCAATCGGCGATCAACGCAATGACTTGCCTATGATTGAACGGGCGGGTATCGGCGTGGCGGTAAATAATGCTGACGAAGCATTGAAAGAAAAAGCAGATTACGTTTGTGAGTTAACGAATGAAGAAGGAGCGGTGACCGAGGTCATCCATCGCTTTGGGTATAGATAAGTTATGTTGGAAATTTTAGCACCCGCAGGTAGCTATGACAGCGCATTGGCGGCAATCAACAACGGCGCAAACGCCATATATTTGGGCTTATCCTCGTCCTTTTCCGCCCGTCAAGGCGCAGATAATTTTGACGCGGATAATTTCCGTTCTATCCTTTTCCGCGCACATTTGCTGGGGGTAAAGGTTTACGTTGCTTTAAATACGGTCATTAAGGATGGTGCGGAGGCAAGTGAAAACTTCTTCAAGGATGTTTTATTTGCATGGAATGAAGGTGCGGATGCAATCATTTTACAAGATCCATTTTTAGGTAAAACGATTCATGAATCATACCCCGATATCGTCTTGCATATGAGCACGCAGGCGGGTGTTTGTACGCTTGAGGGTGCAAAGTTTGCCAAAGAATGTGGATTTTCCCGCGTGATTTTAGCAAGGGAAACTCCGTTGGCTGAGATTAAGAAAATTGCCGAATTTATGGAGACTGAAGTCTTTATCCACGGCGCGCTTTGTACCTGTTTTTCGGGACAATGCTATTTTTCTTCGTTTGTAGGTGGAAATAGCGGTAATCGCGGGCGTTGTAAACAACCTTGCCGTAAGAGATACGCTTACGATAGAAACGAAAATACAGCTTTAAACTATGCACTTTCTCTTTCCGATTTAGGGGTGGGAGAAGATATTGAAAAATTAAAGCAGGCAGGCGTTGTATCTTTTAAGATTGAGGGTAGAATGCGCCGTCCTGAATATGTCGCGGCCGCAGTGCGCTATTATCGTGGGTTATTGGATGAAACGGGCAATACGGAACGTAATCTTTCCGCCTTAAAACGCACATACAATCGCGGTAATTATACCAAAGGTTTGGCGTTTGGTCAGGATAAACGATTCTTATCTACGGCAATCCAAGGACATATTGGCGAAAAGGTGGGCGTTGTCAAGGTTCTCAACGCGCAATATTTTGTAGACAGCCGTTTTATTCCGCAAAAGGGAGATGCTTTTAAGATTATCCGCGATGGCGGTGAAATCGGCGGGGCAAGCTTTGTCAAAACACAGGGAAAAGGATTTATCATTGATTCTAAAATCCGTTTAAAAAACGGAGACAATGTGTTTATTACTACGGATACCGAAGTGAATACAAGGGTGCTTGCCCATGAAAAGCGCGCAAAGTTGCATTTATCGCTTGAGTTTACCGAAGGTCAAACCGCAAAAGCGGTGTGCGGCAACGTTTGTGTGGAAAGTAACGAACTTTTGCAATCTGCCCAAAACAGACCGCTGAGCGAGGAAGAAATACGTGCTTGCTTTATCAAAACGGACGGACTTCCGCTTGAGGTTGTATTTGACCGCATTGAAGTGAACGGCAATATTTTTATCCCAAAATCAATGTTGAATGGATTCAGAAGAACTGTTTATGAACGAATTTCTGATTTTATCCGTACGGGAGAACGGCAAATACTGACGGTAAATCCCATATCAGCGCCTATTCTTTCTGGCAATAACACAAAGACAGCAGTTATCTCAGACGATTTTGCCGATATAGTCTGTGATATAGCAATCTATAAACCGCAGGATTGGACCCTGGATTTACCCGAAAGTTTCGTTAATGGAAATCATCAAAAATACTTATATTATCCCGCATTTGCAACTTCCAAGGATATGGAACGCTTGGAATATTGGTGCGAAATGAAGAAAATAGACGGTATTTACGCGGAAAATTACGGCGGAATGACTTTCGCGAAAGAACATGGTGTAAAGTTGTTCGCAGGGACAGGATTTAATTTGACCAATCAATTCTCCGTAATGACTTTGTTGAACGATCCAAACGTTGCGTATTACGCTGTCTCCAAGGAGTTAAACCAGAAAGAGGGTGGAGAGTTGGTCAGCGATAAGGCGTTTGCACTTGCTTCGGGCAATATTAAAATTATGGATTTGTGCTATTGTCCGTTTGGGAAAACGTGTAATCAATGCGATAAGCGTGAAATCTATGGTTTGACGGATGAGAATGGGAGAGTATTCCCCGTAAGAAGATATCTTTCCGCGGACGGAAACTGTCGATTTGAGGTATATAATTGCGCGGACTTGGTTGGCGTTGGTATACAAGGTGCAGGGAAATTGTTGGACGTTAGTGTGCTTGCCAATAAAAGTATGGCGGTAGAAGCAAAAGACAGTGAAAACAAACAAAAGCAAATTTATAAAAACTGTACGTCAGGGCATTATAAGCGCGGCGTGCTTTGATAAGGATAAATATGAATCAAAGAGCGATTGAAAAAACAGAATTGAATAAAATTTTATCGCTTGCGGCAGAATATGCGGTTTTGGACGGTGGGAAACAGCGTTTGCAGGTCTTAGAACCCGCTTCCGACCCCAAAGAAGCAAAACGCCGTTTGAATACCACGGAAGAATGTCTTACCTTGTTGTTTCAGCATGGCATTTCCAAAATCGAATCTTTCCCCGCTTTTTCCGATGAATTGGGACGTGCGAAAAAAGGTTCGGCTTTGACATGCGGTGAATTGTTAAAGGCGGAAAATCTGTTACGCTCTGCGCGTATTGCTTACACCTCTATCAAAGGGGTGACGGATGATTCGATTACAGAGGTGCGTTTGTTGTCGGATAGATTGTATTTCGATGCGAATTTAGAAGAAGATATACGCACGAAGATTTTAAATGATACCGAAGTGAGCGATTATGCCAGCGATAAGCTGTACAGCCTTCGCCGTGAAATTCGATTGTTGAATGAACGCATCCGTTCTCGCTTGTCCGAATATTTGGTGGGGAGCGAGGGGAAATATTTACAAGACGGTATTATCACCATGCGTGACAACCGTTACGTATTACCCGTCCGCGCTGAATATAAGCGAAATATCAAAGGGTTTATCCATGACCGTTCGGCAAGCGGGGCGACATTCTTTATTGAACCCGAAGAAATTTTGGAAATGAATAACGAGCTTCGCTCCTTGCAAATCGACGAAAAAGAGGAAGTGGAACGAATCTTGGGTGAACTTTCCCGCAGAGTTGGCTTTATGAGCGACGAACTCGCGGTAGATATCGAGGTGTTGGAGGAAATTGACAGCTATTACGCTCGCGCGGAATATGCATATAAATTGTCTTGCGTAAAACCTGAAATCAACGGTTTCGGAGTCAT
The DNA here is from genome assembly GCA_015069495.1 of Clostridiales bacterium. GTDB lineage: Bacteria > Bacillota > Clostridia > Christensenellales > Borkfalkiaceae > Scatosoma. The sequence goes on along the minus strand of SVIN01000003.1, from coordinate 34,196 downwards.
TGATATTGATTGTGGAAGACATCCATTGATTGACCGCAAAAAAGTTGTTCCTGTCAGCATTTCTCTTGGAAAAGATTATCGTTTTCTTTTGATAAGCGGTCCAAATACGGGCGGTAAGACGGTCACCTTGAAAATGGTCGGACTGTTTTGCCTGATGGCAATGTGCGGCTTGTTTATCCCCGCAAAACGCGCTACGTTGTCTACCTTTGAAGAAATTTTCTGTGACGTAGGCGATGCGCAAAGTATCGAGGAGAGTTTATCGACATTTTCTTCGCATATTACCAATATTATCAATATCGTTAATTCAGCGAATCAAAATAGTTTGGTTTTAATTGACGAATTGGGCGGTGGTACCGATCCCGATGAGGGGCAAGCATTGGCAAAGGCTATTGTATCCCATCTTTTAGATACAGGGTGTGCAGGGGTAGTCACTACGCATTATACAGCCTTAAAGGAATTTGCCTTTGCAGCAAAAGGTATTGAAAATGCTTGCATGGAATTTGACGCGAATACTTTACAACCTTTATACGTGATGCATATTGGGTTGCCTGGGTCGAGTAACGCGCTTGCGATTTCACGTCGTTTAGGGTTAAAAGAAAGCATTTTACAAGATGCTTTGTCTAACCTTTCCGAAGACGCGCAAAAATTTGAAAATATCGTGCGTAGTGCGGAAGAAAGCCGTATTCAAGCGGAAGAAGCTTTGTTGGCAAGCAATCGATTGAAAGCTGAGTGGCATGAAAAATTGCAGATTTTGGAAAGCGAGCGTGAGAAGCTGAAAAAAGAAAAGGAAAAATTGTACGTTTCTGCCAAGGCTGAATCCCGCCGTATCATTAACGAACGCGCCGCTGATGCGGAAGAAATTTTACGTGAAATTGAAAATATATTCGCGCAGGAACGCTTATCGGAAAATGATTTAATCAAGGCAAGAACGCTGAAAAATAAGCTTTCCGATAAAGTGTATGAAAGTGATGAGGAAGAGGAAAATACACCGCAATACGCGCCTGTAAAAGCCGATAGATTACAGATTGGCGACAAGGTTTTTGTGAAAACTTTCGGGCAGGAAGGCGAGGTGTTGAATATTCGTCATGGAAAAGGGGAAGCAGAGGTTCTTTGCGGAAGTTTGCGTATGCGTTGTAAAATTTCCGATTTGTCGATTGTAATTCGGGAAACAAAAACGCAAACTGTATCTAAAAAGAAATGGCAAACGAAGAAAGCGGACGAACGGGTGCAGGTGAAAAAATCCCTCAACCCCAAGCCTGCACCTACCTTGGAAATCAACGTCATCGGTTTGACCGTGCACGAAGCATTGCCCGAGGTGGAAGCGTTTATCGATTCTGCCGTTATTGCGAACTTGGAAGAAGTGCGCATTGTGCATGGTGTCGGTACGGGAAAACTCCGCGCGGGAATACACGATTATTTACGTACGCACCGCAACGTTGCCGAATACCGTCTTGGTAAATACGGCGAAGGGGAAACAGGGGTTACCATCGTTAAAATTCGTTAACAAGTTCTAAAAAGCATATCCTGAAAAGATAAAAAATATGATAAATAAAAATACTTTTTCAGGAGTGGCTTTTTGATGAGAGAAATGCAGAATTTACCGCATGTAATTCGTATGAAGTTGGCAAGTAATATCATCTTGGGGACACTAATTCTCACTCTTGGTGCGTTGTGCTTGGCACCGATTGATGAGGAGGTTTCCGCGGAAACGAACGAGGTGAAAATTTACCGTCAAGCGGGGGAAAATGCCAAGGGTGTATCCTTGATGTTTAACGTGTATTGGGGGACGGAAGAGGTATACCGCATTTTAGACATTTTACAAGCGTATGAGGCAACGGCAACCTTTTTTATCGGCGGTTGTTGGGCGGACGATAACGTGGATTGCTTGCGGGATATTTATGCGGCAGGACATGAAATTGGCAATCATGGCTATTTTCACAAGGACCATAATAAATTGGATTTGCTGAATAACCAAAAGGAAATTGCCGAATGCAATCGTTTTATCGAAATGGCAATCGGTTGTGCACCAACCTTGTTTGCCCCGCCTTCGGGCGCATATAACGATTATACTTTACAGGCTGTAAACGCTTTAGGAATGACGACGATTTTATGGTCTAAGGACACCGTCGATTGGCGGGATAAAAACGCGGCAGTTATTTACACGCGCGCGACAAAAAACGTACAGATTGGTGATTTTATCTTGATGCATCCCATGAAGGAAACAGCGGATGCTTTAGAAGATATATTGAAATTTTACCAATCGAATGGTTTGGAAACCGTGACGGTTTCACAAAATATACAAAAGGATGGATAATATGGTTTACGAAAAGAAATATGAAAATGGGTTACGGCTCGTTGTGAAAAAAATGGAAGGCTTGATGTCGGTTACGATGGGGATTCTCGTCGGAACGGGCGCAAGCGCGGAAACGGATGCGGAAGATGGGATTTCTCATTTTATCGAACACATGCAATTCAAGGGTACGCATAAGCGTAATGCTTTTGAGATTTCGGATGCTTTCGACCGCTTGGGAGCGCAGGTGAATGCGTTTACGGGTAAGGATTTGACCTGCTATTATTCCAAGTGTACGTCCGATCATACCGTGTCGTGTTTTGAGCTTCTGTCCGACCTTTTTTTGAACTCCACTTTCCCTGAAGAGGAGATGGAAAGAGAAAAAGGGGTGGTTTGTGAAGAAATTTCCATGAATGAAGATACGCCTGAAGATTTGTGCTTGGATTTGCTTGCGCAAGCCTATTACGGCACGGAAAATTACGGCCGAAATATTCTCGGTACGGCGAAAAACGTCAAAAGTTTTACCGTGGATGATATGCAACGTTATAAAAGAGCGAGATATTGTCCTGAGAATATCGTAATTTCCTTTGCAGGCGGCATTGATTTTACAACCGCGCAGGCGCTTGTGGAAAGCTATTTCGGTACGTTGGAAAAAGGATGTTTCGAGGCAAGAACTCCCAACGTTATTACCTGCCATAAGAGTTTAGTCAAACAAAAACCCATCGAGCAAATGCATCTTGCTATTGCCTATCCGTCTGTACCTCGCGGAGATAATCGTGAAGACGTGGTCAATGCATTGAATTCTATTTTGGGCGGTTCGATGAGTGCAAGATTATTCCAAGAAGTGCGTGAAAAACGTGGGTTGGCGTATTCGGTGTATTCCTATTTGTCGCCATTCCCTCAATGCGCAACGCAAAATATCTATGCGGGGGTAAATCCTGCCAATGCGCAAGAAGCGTACGATGCAATCAATACGGTTATTGCCACTATGAAAAAAGAAGGGATCACCGAAGATGAATTTATGCGCAGTCGCGAACAAATGAAAGCAGGGATGTTTTTCAGCAACGAGAGCAGCAACTCACAGATGCTTCTCTATGGGAAATATATGCTGAATTTCAATAAAATATTTGACTTTGAAGACAAGTTAAATCGATTGAATGCAATGACTTATCAAGACGCACAAGAGGCTTTGACTGTCATGTTTGACGAGAGTAAAAAGGCGGTTGCTTTGGTAGGGAATACCGATAAACCGTTTGCTTTATAACGATGGAAACGGATAATCGTAAAATCGGTTTTGCGCCTGTATTCGATAAGGAGAGCCGTGTTTTGATTTTGGGTAGTTTCCCATCGGTAAAAAGCCGTGAAATCGATTTTTATTACGGACACAAACAAAATCGCTTTTGGAGAATGCTGTGCGGGTATTTCAAGGAATCGATACCTGATACAATCGAGGGGAAGAAAGACTTTCTAAGAAGGCGCAAAATCGCGCTTTGGGATATGGTTGTATCCTGTGAAATCATCGGGTCGGCAGATGCATCAGTGAAAAACGCTGTGAAAGCGGATTTAAGCGAAGTTATCAACAATGCGCCCATTGAAAAGATACTGTTAAACGGCGCGCTGTCTTATCAACTTTTTATGGAAGATTATGCCAATTTAACCATATCATACGCGAAGATGCCTTCGACAAGCCCCGCAAATCCGCGATATAATGAAGAAATTTGGCGGAGGGCGCTCGATGAAGTATTTGGACTTTATTGAACTATTACAATCCTACGCGGACGAATCTTTTGCCAATTTTCAACGGCGGTTGATTTTTACCGAACGAATCATTCTCGGTGTGCGAACCCCGATGCTGCGAAAAATCGCCAAACAATATATGGCGAATATGGAAGAGATTTTATCGTTTCCCAACGAATATTATGAAGTTGTATTTATTAAACTGACGCAGGTATCGCAATTGCCGTACGAACAATTTCTTGTGCATCTAAACGATTGTGTTTCTTGGATGGATAATTGGGCGCTTTGCGACAGTTTTAAGGTGAAATGCATTCGTGAACACAAGCAGGTGTTTTTGCCCGTATTACAAGCAACGTTTGCGCAAGGCGGTGAATATCAGCAACGATATCCCTTGGTAGTACTCTTGAATGAATATATAAAAAAAGAATATCTATCCGATATAGAAAGTTTTATCATAAAGGCGGATACGTCTTATTATTACGTTTATATGGCGGTTGCTTGGCTCATAGCAGAAATTCTTATAAAAGAATACGAGTGCGGGGTAGAGCTTCTCAAACGGCATATTACGGATGCAAAAACACATAATAAAGCCATTCAAAAAGCAATCGAAAGTTTGCGTTTAACTCAAAACCAAAAAGACTTTTTACGGTCTTTAAAAATAGAAAATTATAACAAATAAGGAAAAATTTATGGACATTTTACAAACGATTACGCAAGAATTTAACTTAAATCCTACGCACGTAAAAAATATTGTATCGCTGATTGACGAAGGAAATACAATTCCTTTTATCGCGCGTTACCGTAAAGAAATGACTGGCAGTTGCGACGATCAAATTTTGAGAGATTTGTTTGATCGTCTTACCTATCTTCGTAATTTGGAAAAGCGTAAAGAGGAAGTAGCCAACGCAATTACGGAACAAGGTAAAATGACGGAAGAAATCCGCCTTGCATTGGAAAAGGCTGCAATTTTGACGGAAGTGGAAGATATTTACCGTCCTTATAAGCAGAAACGTAAAACGCGCGCCTCGGTTGCTATTGCGAAGGGGTTACAACCGTTTGCGGATGCAATTTTAGCGCAAGATAAATCTTTTAAAGTACGCGAAGAGGCGGAAAAGTACATCACTGAAGAAGTAAAAACCGTAGACGATGCAATCGACGGCGCAAGAGATATCATTGCGGAAATTATTTCCGATGATGCGGCAACACGTAAAAAATTGCGTAATTTCTTCTTTAAACATGGGGAAATTGTTTCCGCTTATGCAAAAGGCAAAGCGGAGGCAGATGAAACGAAAACATACGGCATGTATGCGGAATACCAAGAACCCGTTTCCGAAATCAAAAGCCACCGTGTTCTTGCCTTAAATCGCGGGGAAAAGGAAGAATTTTTGAAGGTTTCGATTGTTGTAGATACGGATTTTGCGAAACGTATCACGGGCGCAAGCTTCCTCAAAGACGGTGGGGAAAGCAGTGTCATTGTCAAAGAAGCGGCGGAAGATGGTTACGACCGTTTGATTGCACCTTCGGTAGAACGTGAAGTGCGTGCGCAGTTGTTTGACGATGCAAGTGAACAAGCCATTAAAATGTTTGAAGTCAATTTGAAGCCGCTTTTGATGCAACCACCCGTCAAGGATAAAATTACGATGGGGTGGGACCCTGCATTCCGTACAGGTTGTAAAATTTGTGTAGTAGACGGTACGGGTAAAGTATTGGATAAGACGGTCGTATTCCCTACGCCCCCGCAAAACAAAACGGCGGAAGCAAAAGTCGTTTTAAAGAAATTGATTGAAAAATATGCGGTCGAGGTTATTTCTTGCGGTAATGGTACGGCAAGCAAAGAAAGTGAAATTTTCATTGCGGAATTGATCAAGGAAATTAAAGCGGAAACGGGCAGAGAAGTCGGCTACGTAATCGTAAACGAGGCGGGGGCTTCCGTATATTCTGCAAGCGCACTCGGCGCGGAAGAATTCCCCGATTACGACGTTACTGCGCGCAGTGCGGTATCAATCGCCCGCCGCCTGCAAGATCCTTTGGCAGAATTGATTAAGATTGACCCGAAATCGATTGGGGTTGGTCAATATCAACACGATATGAACGAAAAACGTCTGGACGGCGCATTGTCGGGGGTTTTGGAAGACTGTGTAAACAGCGTTGGGGTGGACTTGAACACGGCAAGCGTTTCTTTGTTGAAATTTGTCGCGGGGCTTAACTCTGCTGTGGCAAAAAATATTGTTGCTTATCGTGAAGAAAACGGCAAATTCAAATCGCGTAAGCAGTTGTTAAAAGTTCCTAAACTTGGCGAAAAGGCGTACACGCAATGCGCGGGTTTCTTGCGTATTGATGGTGGTGAAAACATTTTGGATAATACAGCAGTTCACCCTGAATCTTACGCAAAAGCGGAAAAATTGTTGGCGTTGTTCTCTTACACCAAAGAGGATGTAAAAGCGCGCAGAATTGATGATCTTCGTCAAAAAATCAAGGCATATGGCGAAGAAAAGGCAGCAAAGGAAACAGAACTGGACCGTGCTACTCTTTCCGATATCGTTACCGAATTGATGAAACCGGGCAGAGATATCCGTGAAGGTTTACCCGCGCCTACTTTGCGTAAAGATATTATGGGGATTGAGGATTTGAAAGTTGGTATGGAATTGACTGGTACAGTCCGTAACGTTATCGACTTTGGCGCATTTATCGATATCGGTGTCCATCAGGACGGTTTGGTACATATTTCTGAAATTACTGAACGATATATTCGCCATCCGTCTGAAGTATTGAAGGTTGGTCAAGTGGTTAAAGTGCGCGTAAAGGAAGTAGACGTTAAGAAAAATCGTATCGGTCTTTCCATGAAAATGAAAACGAAATAACCACTTTACCGAGATTTTATCCAAAAATACTTGACAAGTGTGATATTTTATATTACAATATGAATATCAAATTTTGATTTAACATTACGGAGGATAATGAAATGTTAGAAAAAATTCAAGCAATGCTTGCAGAATCTCTTAACCTTCCTTTGGAAAAGGTAACCCCCGATGCAAAGATCGTTGATGATCTCGGTGCTGACTCTTTGGATGTTGTTGAACTTCTTGGTCAACTTGAATCCGAATATGGAATTATGATTCCTGATGAGGAAGTAGAGTCTTTGATTACCGTTGCGGACGTGGCTACAGAGATTGAAAAGCTTACCAAATAATTTTTTGTTTATAAAACGCCTTTGGTTCAAGCCAAGGGTGTTTTCATATATTATATACCAAGGAAACGATTATGAAAGTAAAAAGCGGAAAAAGCTTATGGCTATTGGCTATATTATGTATACTTTGTACTATGATATTTGTTGCGTGCAAAGGTAATGACAATCCCGATTATTACTTCTCAATAAGCACAGATTCATCCGTAGAAGAAGTGTCATCTACTGCATCAGAAAGCGAGCAATCCTCTTGCTTAGGGGAATCGGATTCTTCCTCGATTTTTATAAGCAGCGATATAGTGGAGATTCCAACGTTGGATATAACGTCTATAGACAGTATTGTGAATTTGCCGAATGATTCGTTAAATAGCTCGTCCGATACCTCGTCGGAGATGGGTGAGGCGGATAATACTTCAAGTGCCCCGTCTTGTGGTGATCAAGGACATCAGCAGGGGGATTGGCCAATTGACCATGTATTCATGACAACGTCACAACAGCCTACTTGTTTAACAACAGGGTATTCGCGCACTTTTTGTATTGGTTGCGATATGGAATTGAATTATGAGTTTTATCCCGCACTCGGGCACAAAAAAGTAACGCTTGGCGGGTTTGATTCGACTTGTTGTACGCATGGTGCGACGGGATCGGCGTATTGCGAACGCTGTTTGGTTGTATTGGATGAACCGGAAGAATTGCCGTTTAGTGACCATGTATATTATGAAGGCTGTTGTAAATGGTGTGATTTAACTATCTTGAAATTTGCGCACGTGAAACATGATTTTGAAGACCCATACGCCATTTGTCTTGGCCCTGAGAAATACGCGCGTCGGGTTATCATTCCTGCAGAAGCAACGATTATGGATGAAAAAGGAAACCGATATACGTATGAAGTCAAGGAAATTGCTGAATGGGCATTTGCGGGACACAACGAGTTGTATTCTATAGAAATCGGTGAGAACATAGAAAAAATTGGGACAGCAGCGTTTGATCTTTGTCACAATTTAAAAGAAGTATATGATAAATCAAAAACACAGGTAACAAAGAGAAGCCTTGATGAAAATGGTTGGATTAGCTATGTGGTAGCGGAAGATGATTTTCATTATGAACCGTTTGAAAGCAGAATTTCTTATACGGAAACGGGATGTATTATTTATACGAATGAAAAAGAATCCGTTTTAATTGGCTGCAGAAATACGCATAATACTGTGATTATTCCTGAGGGAGTAACGAAAATATCGGCATATGTGTTTGAATTGTGCGATTTTGTTACCGAAGTCATTATTGCTTCCACGGTACAGTATATTGAAGCTCAAGCATTTTACTACGAATGCGCGACTCATTATGACGATATACAACATCATTTTAAATGTAAGAGTCCCATCTATTATATTACTTTTTTAAATCCGAATAATTGGTACGTATGGGAATATAATGAGGAATGTCCGTGCGATCCAACAAAAATGCCTTATGATTTATCGGAATCCTCAGTGGCATGGTATCAATTGGTGGTTTTGCGTGATCAAGTTTGGTATCAAGAGGAATTCTTGTTAAATCATTCCATAGAAAATGCGTAAGCGTAGGAAAACGTTTGCTTTCCTTGGAAACTTATGCTATAATGTTACAGTTAATAAAACAATAATGAGGTGTTTGAATGTTACAGGTTACAGGCGTATCCCTTCAATTTGGCAGTAAAAAATTGTTTGAGGACGTTAATCTTAAATTCACGAAGGGGAATTGCTATGGTATCATCGGTGCAAACGGTGCGGGTAAATCTACCTTCTTGAAGGTGCTTTCTGGTGAAATCGAACCCCAAAAAGGGTTTGTTTCTATGGATAAAAACGAGCGTATGTCTGTTTTACAACAAAACCAGAACATGTACGACAATGAAACGGTATTACGTACAGTTATGCTTGGTTACAAGCGCTTGGTTGAGGTGATGGATGAAAAGGACGCTTTATACGCGAAGGCAGATTTTTCCGAGGAAGACGGTGTTCGCGCGGCTGATTTGGAAAGCGAATTCGCTGAAATGAACGGTTATGACGCAGAATTTCAAGCGGCGCAACTTCTCAATGCATTGGATATTGGGGAAGAATGGCATTATGCTTTGATGAGCGATTTGGATGCAAAACAAAAGGTCCGCGTATTGCTTGCGCAGGCATTGTTTGGCGATCCTGACGTTTTGTTGTTGGACGAACCTACCAATAACTTGGATATCAAGACGGTTCGCTGGCTTGAAAATTATTTGATGGATTTTGAAAATACCATCATCATTGTTTCTCACAACCGTCACTTCTTGAATAAAGTATGTACCAACATTTGCGACGTAGACTTTGGTAAAATCAACATGTTCGTGGGTAACTACGATTTTTGGTATCAAACCAGCCAGTTGCTTGCTCGTCAATTGAAGGATCAAAACAAAAAGGCGGAACAGCGCGCGAAAGAATTGCAAGAATTCATTGCTCGATTCTCGGCGAATGCATCCAAATCCCGTCAAGCTACCTCGCGTAAAAAGGAATTGGAAAAACTTACAATTAATGATTTTAAACCATCACTTCGTAAATATCCGTTTATTGATTTTAAATTTGAAAAAGATATCGGCAACGATATTTTGATTGTAGAAGACTTGACGAAAGAGGGATATTTTGAAAAGGTATCCTTCACGGTACAACGTGATGAAAAAATTGGCATCGTTTCGGACAAGAGTACGACACTTACCATGTTGTACGATATTTTAATGGGAAAAGAACAACCCGATTCGGGTACGGTAAAATGGGGTAAAACAATTTCTACCTCGTATTTCCCTCAAAATAATAACGAATATTTCCAAGGTTGTGATTTAAATCTTGTAGAATGGCTTTCGCAATACTCCAACGACCACTATGAAGAATATTTGCGTGGTTGGTTAGGGAGAATGCTCTTCTCAGGTGAGGAAGCTTTAAAACATGCAAAGGTGCTTTCCGGTGGTGAAAAAGTGCGTTGTATGCTTGCAAAAATGATGCTGGAAGGCAGTAACTTCTTGATTTTCGACGAACCTACCAACCACCTTGACCTTGAATCGATTACTGCGCTTAACAATGGTTTAAGCAATTACAAGGGCTGCATGTTATTGACTTCACACGACCAAGAATTGATGAATACCGTTGCAAATCGTATCATCGAAATCAATGGTAAGAAAACCTACGACCGTCAAGTTACTTATGACGAATATATCGACGAAACACATTCTTAAGACGAAAACCGCATGAAATCATGCGGTTTTTTATTTATTCGACATAGTTCGACAGATTATTTAACAATATATTGAAATAATTAAAAAATATTTTATAATATTGTAAAATATTGCTTGCTTTTATAAAAATTAAGTAGTATAATGGCGTTACAATATTAAGGAGGCGCGATTATGCGAACAAACACGATTATTTTATTGGAATCCAATGTTGCGGTGCTTTCACAATTGAAAGAAGCATTGAGCGAAGAAAAGGGGTACACTGTTCTGTATGCAGGTGATGATGGAGACGAGGGGATTAAACAAATTCTATCTTTAAAACCTGATCTGGTTATTGTGGGAATGATTTTAAAAGGTACAGATGGGTGTGGCGTTATTCGCATGGTAAAAAAGACTTGGGTAGATGCGAAGATTCTTGCCATGGGTATCCCCAACGACTCGTTGATAGAGCGGGCGTTGACAGAAGGGGCGACCTATTATCTTGGAAAGCCTTTCTCTGTTCTTACTGCATTAGAGCGGATTGGTGAATTATTAAAGGAGAAAAATCCAAAAAGAAAGGAAAATCCTGTTTTAAAGCGTAAGGCGATTACCGTGGAAGAGAAAATTAGTGATATTTTTATTTCTATTGGGATTCCACCGCACATCAAAGGCTATGGATATTTGCGTGAGGGGATAAAAATGACCATCGAGCGCCCGTACATCATCAATAGCGTTACCAAAGAGTTGTATCCTGCAATCGCAAAGAAATTTTCAACTACACCAAGCAAGGTAGAACGAGCCATTCGACACGCAATTGAAGTGGCATGGAACAGAGGGCGAATTGATGCGATAAATGCAATTTTTGGCGCGAGAATTTATCTTGGAGCGGAAAAACCGACAAATTCAGAATTTATTGCACTTGTGGCAGATAAATTGATTTTAGAAAACATGGTATAAATAGAAAAGGACAGTCGCAGGACTGTCCTTTCTGTATGCAGATATTGATTAATACATACCGCCCATATCACCGCTCGGTGCCATAGGGGCAGGAGGGGTAGGGATATCGGTTACAATGCTTTCCGTCGTAAGCAAGGTTGCGGCAACGGAAGCAGCGTTTTGCAATACCGAACGCGTTACCTTCGTGGGATCGATGATACCGCATTCAACCATATCACAATATTTATTATTTAATGCATCGAAGCCAAAGTTTGCTTTCTTGGAACACAGTACTTTGTCCACGATAACCGAACCGTCAAGACCTGCGTTTTTAGCAATTTGTCTGATAGGTTCTTCCAAGGCCTTCAAAACGATAGCTGCACCCGTTTTTTCGTCGCCGTTTAAGGTTGCAACCAATTTTTTAACGGTAGGAATAGCGGAGAGGAGTGCGCTACCGCCGCCAGGAACGTAGCCTTCTTCAACAGCAGCTCTCGTTGCAGCCAATGCATCGTCGATGCGCAATTTCTTTTCTTTCATTTCTACTTCAGTCGCTGCGCCTACACTGATAACAGCCACACCGCCCGCCAATTTTGCAAGACGTTCTTGCAATTTTTCACGGTCGTAATCGGATTTCGTTTCAGCAATTTGCGATTTGATGGAAGCAATACGGTCTTTGATTGCTGCTGCATCGCCTGCACCGCCAACGATGGTTGTATTTTCTTTGTCAACGCGTACGCTTGCCGCTCTACCCAACATATTGGGGGTAACTTCTTTAAATTCCAGACCAATGTCGGAAGAAATTACTTCACCACCCGTTAAAATTGCGATATCACGCAACATTTCTTTTCTTCTGTCACCAAAGCCAGGGGCTTTTACTGCAACGGAGTTGAATACGCCTTTTAATTTATTAACGATCAACGCCGCAAGCGCATCGCCTTCAACGTCTTCCGCGATAATTAACAATTTAGCACCTTGTTGTGCAAGGGGTTCAATAACGGGAAGGATTTCTTGCAAGCTGGAAATTTTCTTATCGGTAATCAAAATGTAGGGATTTTCAATAACCGCTTCCATTTTATCCGTATTTGTTACCATATAGGCGGAGGCATAACCGCGGTCGAATTGCATACCTTCCACAGTGGAAAGTTCGGTGTTCATCGACTTACCTTCTTCAACGGTAATAACACCATCTTTACCAACGATTTCCATGGCTTTTGCAATCAAAGCGCCGATTTCGGGACTGCCTGCGGAAATCGAAGCGGTCTGTTCGATGGCTTTGTTACTTTCAACTGCTTTCGAAATACCTTTCAAATGTTCGACTGTAACGTCAACTGCCTTTTTGATACCTTCCTTTAAAATGATAGGGTTAGCGCCAGCTGCGAGGTTTTTCAAACCTTCGCGTACGATGGCTTGCGCTAAGACAACAGCGGTCGTTGTACCGTCGCCTGCAACGTCATTTGTTTTTGTGGAAACTTCTTTAACAAGCTGAGCGCCCATATTCTCAAAAGGATCGTTGAGTTCGATTTCTTTTGCGATAGTCACACCGTCGTTGGTGATAAGGGGAGCACCGAATTTTTTATCCAAAACTACGTTTCTACCTTTGGGCCCCAACGTGATTTTTACCGTATCAGCCAATACGTTTACGCCGGCTTCCAAAGCTTTTCTTGCATCTTCGCCGTATTTAATCTGTTTTGCCATGATTTTATCTCCTTAATCGATTATATTTTTAGTCTTCTACGATAGCGAGGATATCGCTTTGTTTAATGATCGTAAATTCTTTGCCGTCAACTTTAAAGTTAGAACCTGCGTAATTTGCGCAAAGTACTTTATCGCCGACTTTAACCTGCATGATGATTTCTTTACCATCAATGATTCCGCCGGGGCCAACTGCAACGACTTGGCAGGTCTGGGGCTTTTCCTGTGCGGAAGTGGGAAGAAAGAATCCGCTTTTGGTCTTTTCTTCAACGGTTACGCTTTCTACGACAACTTTGTCGAATAAAGGTTTGATATTCATATAATCCTCCGAATTGTACCGATTTTTTTCGGTAAATATTTTTACCTTATTATTATAAACACTTTTACATGGTTATCAAACAAAAAAAGTGGGAAATTTAGGAATTTTTTTTAAACTGATACAAAAATAGTTGCTTTGCCTTTGAAATTTGCTTTGAAAGATTTGATTTTCGAAAAAATATATGCTATAATTATAATGTATAAATAGTTGTAAACGGAGGAGTGTTTTCATGGCTATGGATAAATGGGATAAACGATTTATGGCTCTTACGGAAACAGTTGCGACTTGGTCAAGTTGCTATCAAGAAAATCGTCACGTGGGCGCAATCATTGTGAAAAACAAACGCGTCTTAACAACGGGATACAATGGCGCGCCAGCAGGTGTAAAAAGCTGCGAGGAAAAGGGCGAATGTCTGCGTAGGAAATTAAACGTTGAAAGCGGTACAAAGCACGAGCTGTGTTTTGCTGTTCACGCGGAGCAAAACGCAATTATTCAAGCTGCTCGTTCGGGTATCAACGTTAGCGGTTCAACCCTTTATTGTACGCATCAACCTTGTGTTATATGTGCAAAAATTATTATCAACGCAGGTATTACCCGCGTGGTTTATAAAAATGGGTATCCCGACGAATTTTCTTTACAACTGTTTAAAGAAGCCAACGTGCTTGTCGAAAAATATGAAGAAGAATAGGAGTAAATTATGAACAATCCCATCGTTACGTTTGAAATGGAAAACGGTAAAACTTTTAAGGCGGAACTTTATCCTGATAAAGCTCCCAATACCGTCAATAACTTTTTATCACTTGTAAAAAAAGGGTTTTACAATGGTATTATTTTTCACCGTGTTATTGCAGGGTTTATGATTCAAGGCGGCGATCCCGATGGACGCGGAACAGGTGGTCCTGGTTATCATATCAAAGGTGAATTTTCAGGTAATGGTTTTACCCAAAACGATATTGCGCACGAAAGAGGGGTTTTATCCATGGCGCGCGCGCAACATCCCGATTCTGCAGGTTCGCAATTCTTTGTTATGCACGATGACGCAGATTATTTGGATGGACAGTATGCTGCATTCGGCCGTGTCATTGAGGGCATGGAAACAGTAGATGAAATCGCCAATATAAAAACCGATTGGTATGATAAACCCTATGAAGAACAAAAAATGAAATCGGTAACGGCAGAAACTTTTGGCGTAGAGTATGCTGAACCCGTAAAAGCATAAGAGGTGGATACAATGACGGATAATAGTATTTATACAAATCCTTTGATTACTAGATATGCAAGTAAGGAAATGCAACACGCATTTTCCGATGATAAGCGTTTCAAACTTTGGAGAAAGTTGTGGATTGCTTTGGCTGAATCGGAAATGGAACTCGGTCTTAACGTTACGCAGGAACAAGTAGACGAGTTAAAACAATACGCTGATGAAATCGACTATGACTTGGCTACCAAGTTTGAAAGAGAGGTTCGCCACGACGTTATGGCACACGTAAAAGCTTACGGTGCATATGCACAAAAGGCAATGCCCATCATTCACTTGGGCGCGACCAGCTGTTTTGTAAACTGCAACGCGGAAGCAATTATGTTGGACGAAGCGTTGGATATTGTCTTGAAAAAACTTGTCAACGTTATGGATAAGTTGAAGAGATTTGCTTTGCAATATAAAGATGTTCCCACCCTTGGTTTTACCCATTTGCAACCCGCACAATTGACCACGGTTGGTAAGCGCGCAACTCTTTGGCTGCAGGATTTGGAAATGGACTACGTGAACCTTATGCACGCGAAAGAAACGATTAAGCTTCGCGGTGTAAAAGGGACAACGGGTACGCAAGCAAGCTTCATGGAACTTTTCAATGGCGATGAAGAAAAGGTAAAAGAATTGCAAAAACGTGTCGTTGCCAAAATGGGGTACGACAAAGTATACGGCGTTACGGGACAAACCTATCCCCGTAAGTTGGATTACAACATTTTATGTGTGCTTTCTCAAATTGCGCAAAGTGCATATAAATTCTCTAACGATATTCGCATTTTGCAGAATATGAAAGAAATCGAGGAGCCGTTCGAAAAGAATCAAATCGGCTCGTCAGCGATGGCATATAAGCGCAACCCCATGCGTTCCGAACGTATTGGCGCATTGGCGAGATACGTCATTTCCTTGCCCATGAACAGTGCGTTGACGGCATCCACGCAATGGTTCGAACGTACGTTGGATGACTCGGCAAACCGCCGTATTGTAAATGCACAAGCCTTCTTGTCTGTAGACGCGATTTTGAATATTTACATGAACGTTGCTGAAAATCTTGTTGTATATGAAAAGGTTATCGCAAAGCACATCCGCGCGGAACTTCCCTTCATGGCAACGGAAAACATCATGATGGAATGTGTAAAAGCAGGCGGAAACCGCCAAGAATTACACGAACAAATCCGTGTTCTTTCCATGGAAGCAGGGAAAAACGTGAAAGTAGAAGGCGGGGAAAACAATCTCATTGATTTGATTAAAAAGGATGAAATGTTCCGTCCTGTTTGGGATCATATCGATGATATTTTAGATGCGAAGAAATTTATCGGCAGAGCGCCTTCGCAGACTGTAGAATTTATTGCGGAAGAAATCGACCCGATTTTGAGCAAGCATGCTGATTTGCTTGGTGAAAAGGGCGACGTACGCGTTTAAGAGGTTGTTATGCAAAAAAATACAAAAGGACAATGGTTGCTTATTTTTGTCTTACTGGGTTGCGCGGTTGCGTTGTTTGGCGCAGCGATTGCAGTAGCTTTTTCAGATCGCGGCAATAATGGTAATCCCAATCACTCCATCGTGGATTCTACCGACGATTCCGAATGGACGAAGAATTATTAAGAGGAAACTATAGATGATTTACGAAATTGCAGGGCTTCGGGTCAAAATTGAAAATAAATACGATTTCACCACGAAATTCTGTAAGGAATATCTTTCCGAGGACCAAATTTCCGCGGTGGATGTAACTGCGAGTGTTAGTAAGGAAGAATTTGAGGCAGAAAAGGCGATTTCTGACGAGTTTTCGGACGGTTATATCGAAAATATTTGCTTGTATAGAAGTCTTTGTAAGCAAATTCCCATACAAAATCGCATGCTCTTGCATTGCGCGGTTCTACAATTCAATGGAAATGGTTACGCATTTTTGGGTAGAAGCGGTACGGGTAAATCCACACATACAAGGCTTTGGAAACAATACCTTGGCACCCCGCAAATGATCAACGGAGATAAACCGATTTTACAATATACCGAAAACGGCTTTATTGCACATGGTACACCTTGGAAAGGTAAAGAAGCGTGGGGGATGCGTGCTTCTGCGCCTTTGTGTGGATTATGTTTTTTAGAACAAGCAAAGGTCAACTCTATCCGTAAATTATCCCCAGCAGAAGCTGCTTCGCGCTTGTTTACGCAAATTTTATTACCTGAAAGTGAGGAAAACGTTGTTTCCACCTTGGATATGGCGGATAAATTGGTCACTATGACCCCGTGTTACGTATTGCAGTGCGATATATCCAAGGATGCGGTGAAGGCGTCCTTTGAGGCGTTGACGGGGCTTGTGTTTGAACAGTTTGAAAATAAAAATTGAGGAAATAGATATGAAGATTAAAAAAGGGTTTGTACTCCGTGTTGTAGGCGGTGAAAACGTTGTTGTACCCGTTGGGGAAATGAGTAAGGTTTTTCATGGTATGATTAACCTCAATGATACGGGGGCATTCATGTGGAAGTTCTTTTCCGAGGAACATACTTTGGAGGAAGGTGTAGACGCTTTGTGTGCGGAATACGAAGTGGAGCGTGAACGCGCGGCCGCAGACGTAGAGAAGTTTATGGAAATTATACAGAAAAACGGGTTTGCGGAATAATGGAACAATCGGAGAAACAAACGATTGAGCAGGTGCTTTTAACACACGGGAAATACATTGGTCCGACCGTGGGCGTTAGCATGTTGCCCATGTTAAAAAATCGTCGGGATACCATTGTCGTTGTCCCTAAAACCGAACGTTTGAAACCACTGGACGTTGCTCTGTATAAGCGCGGCGAAGCCTATGTTTTACACCGCGTATTAAAGGTGGTTGACGGCGGATATATCATTCGCGGGGATAACTGCTATGCGGACGAAGATGTGCCTGAAGAAACGGTTATTGGCGTATTGAGTGAGTTTTTCCGTAAAGGAAAACACTATACTTGTACGGATAAAAAATATTTAAAATACGTACGTAAGCATTTAAAACATTATAAATGCAGACGTTTTTTCGTGATTTTAAAGGCGAAAAGCAGAAATGCGGTAAAGAAAATATTGCGTGCATTGGGTTGGAGAAGTAAAAAATAATGAGCAAACAAGCAAATGAAAAAGGGAAACTGTGGGTAAGCAAGGAAACGCGCCCTTACCGCGCGTCTATCCTTTTTTTAACTTGCCTTTCCGTGTTTGCAATGTTATTTTCTCTTGCATTTGCTTATACCGTACGATATCTTATAAACAGTGCTTCCAATAAAGAAAGTGCAGGGTTATGGATTTTTTCCGCTCTGTTGCTTTCTTTTTTGTTGCTTAAAATCTTATTGAATACGTTAAAAGGATATTTTTCCGAGCGAGTAAATGCAAGGATGACCGCCAATTTGCGTACTCGCATATTTTCAAAGATTTTGCATTCTAATTATCCCTCCACGCAGAAATATCACAGCGGGGAATTGGTTACACGGTTGACCACCGATATCGCAGAGGTTGCTTCTTATTCGGTTAATTTATTGCCTGCCATTGCGGGGATGTTGATTCAGGGGCTCGGTTCGATTGCCGCACTTATGACCATCGACCCGTTATTTACCTTGATTTATATTCTTGCAGGCGGGGTTTTCGGCGGTTTAACGGCCTTATTTAGAAAACATTTGAAAAAACGCCATAAAGAAGTTATGGAAGCGGATGGTAAATTTCGAGCTTATATGCAGGAAGGTCTATCCTCATTGATGACAGTGAAAGCATACGGCGCGGAAAATAGGAGTACAGAAAAAGCGGAAAACTTTGCTGAGGAATATTATCAAAAGCGTATGCGCAGAAATATTTTGCGTACCTCGATGAGCGGCGTATTCAACTTGGTTAGCAATTTTGGGTTAATTTTTGCGATTATTTGGTGTGGCGTCTGTGTTTTAAATGACAATCCCAATTATGATTTCGGTACGATTTTGTCCGTGATTTTGCTATTGATGCAGTTGCAAGCACCGTTGACTTCCTTTTCTTCCATTCCTCCTGCTTATTATGCTCGTATCGCATGCGGTGAACGTTTGGCAGATATCGACGATATGCCGTTGGAACAAACTGATGAAGCTGAAATTTCTAACGATTTATATGACAATTTACAGTCGATTGTTTTTGAAAACTTGGGATTCACCTATGGTCGAAACCAAATATTTCAAGATGCCAATGCGACGGTTAAGAAGGGCGAAATTATTTGTTTAACCGGACCGTCGGGCGCAGGGAAAAGTACGATATTCAAGTTACTGTTAAATGTATTCGAGCCAACGCAAGGCAACATTATATTGCAAGGAAATTTTGATGAAAAGCGGATTTTGACGGCGCAGGATAGAGGGTTATTTGCCTACGTTCCGCAGGGGAATTTCCTTTTTTCGGGTACGATATATGAGAATTTGGCATTTTTCACGAAAAAAGAGGATGATTCTATTTTGCGTGAAAAAATGCGCGAAGCCTTAAAAATAGCCTGCGCAGAATTTGTTTTTGAATTACCGCAGGGTTTAGAAACTGTTTTAACCGAGCGGGGCGGTGGTCTGTCCGAGGGACAATTACAACGCTTGGCGGTGGCGCGGGCTTTACTTTCCAATCGTCCGATTTTGCTTTTAGACGAAGCCACCAGCGCCTTGGACGGTGATACGGAAAGACAGTTGTTGGAAAATATTTCCGCATTGAAAAATAAAACTTGCTTGATTGTGACGCATCGCCCGAAAGCATTAGAAATTGCAGACGGTATATTGCATATCGAAAATGGTAAAATACTATAAAATAAGCTTTCGCAAAACAGCGAAAGCTTATTTTATACTATTGCGATATTCCCCAGGGGTCATGCCCACATGTTTTTTGAAGACAAAAGTAAACGTGGAAATCGAATCAAAACATAAAAGGTCGGCAATATCTGAAAAAGAGTATTTCTTTCTTATTAGCTTTTTTGCTTCGTCAACTTTCAACTTTATGTATGTTTGATAGATGCTCTTGCCCGTTTTTTCACGGAAAAAGGTGCAAAGGCGAGTCGTGCCATAATGTAACTCTGCGCTCAAATCACTTAACTGAAAACGCCCGTATATTTTAGAATTCAATATACGAACAATTTCATCCTGCAACTCGGACGAATCGGCAATTTTTGATACAAAAAATTCCTGCACGGAAGGACGTTTTTGCGCGATGCGCAAAAGATAAATCAACAAGGTTTCGAGGTTGTTTTTTATGATTTGTTCTCCGCCTAAATTTGGATTCTCTTTCAACTTTAACCCACTTAAATCGGGGTCGAATTCAGGCAATTCGAAGGTGTTTTCCGCTTCAGACATAATATTTTGTAAAAGATAGCGGTAATTTTCCGGTACCGTCATTTTTTTATCAGCGAAAAAGTTCATCGACTCCGAACGACAGGAAAAGGAAATAATAAATAAATTAGGCTCTTTGTTTCCGCTTTCGGTAAAGTGGGGTTGATTGGGCTTGATGAACAGCATTTCACCTTGCTTCAACTCAATTTTATTCCCTTCAACACCGATGAAAACGTTTTCCTTATCCGCATAATTGATTTCCCAAAAATCGTGTGTTTCTTCAGGAAAGACGTAATTTTTTTCTAGCGCCTGATAATGAATTGTTGCAATTTTTTGCACGTTCAATAAATTGGATATTTTGTGCATATAAAATTTTTTCTTTTGCGATTTCTGTTCCATAACATTATTATATCAAAGGAAAAATAATTTGTAAATCATTTCGTAATATTATTTTAGATTTATACGCGAAAGAATACCAAATTTTTAAGAAGAAATCTCTATTGCTTTTTTCTTATTTTGTAATTATAATAAAAAGAAAAAAGGAGTCATATCATGAGCGAATATATGCAACAATATAAAAATGTAGCCGAGCAATTCTGTTTGCTTGGCAATATCCTTTCGATTGAACCTTACGGTGAAGGTCATATCAATTTAACCTTGCTTGTAACAACGGATGAAAAACGTTATATCATGCAAAAAATGAACACCCGCGTATTTAACGATCCCGATAGCTTGATGGCGAATATTTGCGGGGTAACTCAACATTTGACTGCGCGCGGAATTGAAACCTTGAACGTAATCCCCACAAAAGCGGGGGAATCCTACTTGAAAGGCGACGAATGCTACCGCGTATACGATTTCATTGAAAATACTGTTACATATCAAAAAGTAACAGATAAAGAGGTGTTTAAAAATTCGGGGAAGGCATTTGGGGAATTCCAAAACTACCTCGCTGAGTTTGATGCGTCCAAATTGACGGAAACCATCAAACGTTTCCATGATACCCCCAAGCGTTTTGCTGACTTTAAGGCGGCGCTTACAGCAGACGTTTGCGATAGGGCGAAAACTTGTCAAGCGGAAATCGATTTCATCTTGTCTCACGAAAATACCTATGGTATTGCAATGGCAGGGCTTGCAGACGGTTCGTTGCCTTTGCGTGTTACCCACAACGATACGAAGTTGAATAATATTTTGATGGATGCGGAAACCAACAAAGCACGTGCGGTCATCGACTTGGATACGATTATGCCTGGCTCAATGTTGTTTGACTTTGGCGATTCTATTCGTTTTGGTGCTTCTACCGCAGCTGAAGATGAAAAGGATTTGGATAAAGTACACTTTGATATTGACCTTTTCAAAGCTTACGCGGAAGGTTATTGCGCAGCGGTAAAAGATAGCATCACAGCGCGTGAAGCAGAGCTTCTGCCTTATGGTTCGTATTTAATGACGATTGAATGCGGTATGCGTTTCTTGGCGGATTATCTCTCGGGTGATACTTATTTTGCTACGAAATATACTGACCACAATCTCGTGCGCGCTCGTACGCAAATTCGTCTTGCGTCGGAAATGGAAGCAAGTTTCCAAGCAATGAGTGAAATTGTTGCAAATATCTTAAAATAATATCCGAAAAGTCCTGCAATTTCAGTGCATTGCGGGACTTTTTTTCTGTAAACTCTTGCGCTCTGATATAATCTATGTTATAATAACAATACAAAGTTTTTTTAAGGTGATTAAAATGAAAAAAATTCATTTAATATGTAATTCGCATTTGGACCCCGTATGGATGTGGGATTGGGAAGAAGGGTTAAGCACCGCAATTTCCACCTATTATCAGGCTGCAGAATTTTGTAAGGAGTACAATTACGTATTCTGTCACAATGAAGCGGTTTTATATGAATTTGTTGAAGAGCATGACCCCGCCTTATTTGCGGAAATCCAACAGCAAGTAAAAGACGGAAAATGGCATATTATGGGCGGGTGGTATTTGCAACCCGACTGTAATATTCCCTCTGGGGAAGCATTTGTTCGCCAAATCAAACTCGGCAGAGAATATTTTGCTGAGAAGTTTGACGCACGTCCGACAACAGCAATTAACTTTGACTCGTTCGGACACACCGTAGGGCTTGTACAAGTCTTGAAGAAATGCGGATTTGACAGCTATTTATTCTGTCGTCCGATGCCTGAAATGTTGACTTTGCCCGATAGAGAATTTGTTTGGGTAGGGAAAGATGGTAGTCGTATCAAAGCTTCCCGCGCGGAAGATGAAACCATTTATTGCAGTGGTTTTGGTACGGCGTTAAATGATATCAAGCGTAAGCTTGGCCATTGCGGCGATACCGAAATCGGCATAGCATTGTGGGGCGTTGGTAACCATGGCGGTAACCCTTCGCGCAAGGACTTGGAAGACGTTGCGCAATACATAGAGGAACAAGCAAAACTTGGTGTGGAAGTGGTTCACAGCACGCCTGAGCAATATTTTGCGGATATTAACCCTACGGCAGAATGGACGAAATCATTGCACCCTTGTCTCGTCGGCGCATATACTTCGATGAGCAGTATTAAACAAAAGCATATTGAATTGGAAAATCGTTTGTTTACCACTGAAAAGCTTTGTGCAATGGCGGAATTGAAAGGGGCATATAAGAAGAATCAGACGGCCTTTACCAATGCGGAAAAGGCATTGGCATCTTTGGAATTTCACGACGTTGGGTCGGGTACATGTGCGGCTGACGGCGAAAAGAGCAGTTTGAGAAAGTGCGATTGCGCGTTAGAAGAATTGCAACGCGAATTTAACAAGGCGTTCTTTGCGCTTTGCTCACAGGATAGAAAGGCAGGGGAAGGTGAATTCCCGTTCTTCGTATTTAACCAACAACCATACGAAAGAGAAACGGTTGTAGAAATGGAATATTTACAGCCCGAATCTTTGGATGGCATAACAAAACAATATAAATTGACAGTAAGACAAAACGGTCAAATCATTCCCTCGCAGTGCATCAAAGAATTGTCGAATATCAACTACGATAGAAGAAAGCGTGTGGCAGTCAAGTGTACGTTGCCTGCAATGGATATTGCACGCTTCGATTTGACTTCGGAAGTGATTCCCGCGGAGCCTGAATTTGAAGCCCCCGCTGGTGATATTGTGGTGAGCGATGCTTACAAGACGATACGTATTAATCGTAAAACGGGTTTAATGGATAGTTACGTTGTAAACGGCAGAGAGATGTTGTCGGGCGGTGCATTTCAACCTGTTATGTATGACGATAATGCAGACCCTTGGGGTTGGGATTTAGAAAAGATCGGTGAAAATCCTTGCAACTTCAAGCTTACTGATGGGAAAATGGGACCTTTCCGCGGTATGGAAAGTGTAAAAGTGGTAGAAGAGGGCGACGTTTTGACTGAAGTGGAAAGCTTGTTTGAGTGTGAAGCAAGTTTTGTACGCGTATCGTATAAAATTTACAAAAATACGCCTTACGTTGACGTGATTGTAAATGCATTATGGAATGAAAAGGAAAAAGCTTTGAAGGTAAAAGTGCCTACCGCATTGAACGGCGCGTTCTTGGGGCAAGTTCCTTTCGCAACCGATGAATACGAAAAAGACGGCAAGGAAAATACGATGCAACGTTTTGTTGCAATGGATGACGGGACTAATGCATTTGCAATTTACAATGATTGTACTTTTGGTTTCTCGCACGATGGGGACGCATTGTTCGCAACTTTATTGCGCGGGGTGGCTTATTGTGCACACCCGATTGGTAAAATGCCCTTGATTAAGCGCAATATCTTTATTCCTTATGTGGAACAGGGCAGACGTGATTTCCGTTTCCGTATTGCGTATGACGATAAGAGATTGCTTGAAAATCACGCGCAGGAATTTATCAACATGCAACTTGCTTTGAACTTCTTCCCGCATGGTACGGAAATGGATAAAACGAGCGTGCTTAGCTTGAATAATCAAGCAATATCGTTGGTTGCATTCTATAAGGAAAACGAAAACTACGTGTTGCGTTTTGTAAATAATAACGACCATAATGAAAGTGCTACCATAAAACTGATGGGGGAATCGTATGATTTATCCTTCGGGAAATATGAAGCGAAAACTTATATCTTAGACGGCAAGTCTTTGACTGAAAAAGAAATTTGGTATTAAAAATAGCGCGGTGAGTTGCAAATGCAACTCACCGTTTTGGCTATAATTTGCATTCTTTATCAAAAAAATAAGAGACACCCATTGGGTATCTCTTATTTATGGTGCCGAAGGTGGGACAGCGCCTTTAGCGGCGCGCCCCGCTGGACAATTATCAATTGTCCATTTTGCCTAAAGTGAAGTGCAAAGTCATAGTACGGAAGGCAAAACGCTCACTCTCGTTCGCGGCTCCACCCTCAAGTCCCACCTAATTACGTAAATAAAAAATAAGAGATACCCTCAAGGGTATCTCTTATTTTTGGTGCCGAAGGTGGGACTTGAACCCACACGGTATCACTACCAACGGATTTTGAGTCCGTCGCGTCTGCCATTCCACCACTTCGGCAGCACCAGAAAGCTTATTTATTATAATTCAATTTCAAAAAAAATGCAAGCGTTTGAAGGGGTATTTTTACATTTTTTTTATCTTTTTTTATAAAAATCTTGCGATTTTTTTTTATTTGTGGTAAAATAGATATAGAAAAGGAAAAGGATATTGATTATATGGAAAAATTCGTGTTAATTGACGGCAACAGTTTGTTAAACAGAGCGTATTATGCGACGCCCGTCTTTACTACCAAAGACGGTTTGCCGACCAATGGCATTTTCGGTTTTATAAAATTGATACTGAAAATTATTTCAGATAAAAAGCCTGCGTATATGGCGGTGGCATTTGATTTACACGCGCCTACATTCCGACACAAAATGTATGACGGCTATAAAGCAGGGCGTAAACCCATGCCTGAAGAACTCGTGGTACAAATGCCCATTTTGAAAGAAGTATTAAAAATTATGGGCATTCATATTTGTGAATTGCAGGGCTATGAAGCAGATGACGTGATTGGTACGCTGACACGTAAATTTGACGTGCATTCTTATGTTTATACGGGGGATCGCGATTCCTATCAGCTCGTCAATGAGCGCGTTAACGTTTGTTATACCCGTAAAGGGGTTAGCGATTTGTTGGAACTCTCTGCGGAAAATTTTAAGGATGAAATCGGTTTAGAGCCCTTACAGATTATCGAACAAAAGGCTCTGATGGGCGATAAGTCGGATAATATCCCTGGTATTGCGGGTGTAGGTGAAAAATCGGCTTTAGGGTTATTGCAAAAATACCACGACCTTGACGGAATCTATGCGCATCTTGATGAAATTTCGGGGGCTTTACACCGTAAATTATCAGAAGGCAAAGAAATGGCATATTTCTCTAAAACTTTGGCAACCATTGATTTAAACGTGCCTTTGGATATTGCTTTAAGTGAATGCCTTATTAAAATGCCATTCTCGCACGCATTAAGGGAAAAGTTTGCTGAACTGGAATTTAAAAGTTTGGTCACAAAAAATATTTTTGCAGATGAAGAGGAAGAACTTGCACAAGGTACCCCTAATAACGAGGAATCGGAAATATTAGAAGAGGTGTTGCTGGAATCTATCCCTACGGCAGTGGAAGCGGTTGAGGGGAATACAATTGCGGTATATTGGTCGGATAATGCTTTCCGTTTCTTTTCCATTGATGCTCATTCCTCAAAAGAATATTGCCTTCCGATTAAAACGGGGTTATTGGACGTTGGGGTGTACGAATATGAATTGGAACCGCTTTTAAGTGTAATTTTTACCGAAAACCGCAAGGTAATTGCCTATAATGTGAAAGAGATTTTGCATCGCTTACGCTCGTTTCAGATAGAGTTTACGGGCTTGTATGAAGATGTGGGCATATTAAAATGTGTGGCGGATGGATTAAGCAATACCGATGATTTAGACTTCTGTATCAATTATTATTCCTTGCCTGAAAAAACAAAGGCGTATGCGTTATATTGGCTTTCCAAACATTACCTCGCTGTATTAAACGCGGATGAAAACAAACTTTACTATGAAGTAGAATTGCCTTTGATTGGCGTATTGTTTGATATGGAAAGCGAAGGGGTTTGCGTTGATTCAACGGCATTGAATGCATTTTCAGCTCGATACAATGCGGAAATTAATGCGTTAGTGGAAAAAATTTACGAGTTGGCAGGTGAACGCTTTAACGTCAACTCTACCCAGCAACTTGGTAAAATCTTGTTTGAAAAATTAAAAATTGGCACAGGCGCAAAGAAAAACAAGGAAAGCAAGAGTTATAAAACTACGGCGGAAGAATTGGAAAAATACGTTGACAATCACGAAATTGTTCGACATTTGCTTCGTTACCGTAAGATACAAAAAATTAATTCGACCTATATTGAAGGGTTAAAGCCCTTGATTCGCGCGGGGAAGGTTCACACAACTTATAGTCAAATCAGTACACAGACGGGGCGTTTGTCAAGTTTAAATCCTAACTTGCAAAACATCCCCATTCGTACAGATGAGGGCCGCGAATTGCGCAAATTATTCACCGCCTCGGAAGGGAACGTATTGATTGATGCGGATTATTCCCAAATTGAATTGCGTTTATTGGCACATTTTTCGAGCTGTAAGGAGCTGATTCACGCGTATTGTGAAGGAAAAGATATTCACTCGACTACTGCTGCGCAAGTTTTTAACGTACCTTTAAGCAAAGTTACTTCGGATATGCGTAGAGATGCAAAAGCTGTTAATTTTGGGATAATTTACGGCATCAGTGCATTTGGTTTAAGTAATGACCTTAATATTAGCCCCAAGCAAGCGCAAGAATATATCAATCGTTATTTTGAAACCTATTCTGACGTTAAAGAGTATATGACTCAAAACGTCGAAACGGCGAAAAAAGACGGATACGTTTGCACTTTATTGGGGCGAAGAAGAATTATCAACGAGTTAAAATCGGCAAATTTTAACGTTCGTTCCTTTGGCGAACGCGCGGCGATGAATATGCCCTTACAAGGTTCAAGCGCTGATATCATCAAAATTGCTATGATTCAAGTATTTAAGAAGCTAAAAGAGGGTGGGTTTAAAGCAAAACTCGTTTTGCAGGTACACGACGAATTGGTTATTGATTGCCCGAAAGAGGAAGTGGATGCTGTATCAGAAATTTTGAAAACGGAAATGGAAAATGCTGTGCAATTGCAAGTTCCTTTGACGGTGGAAGTTGGTATTGGTGAAAATTGGTATATGACAAAATAATAAATGTTTCACGGAAACAGTTTCATGAATATAAGTATGGAACATATTTTGTGAAACAAAATTGTAAAGGAGAGGGATATGACGCAAAAAAAAGTTGCGGTTACGGGCGGAATTGGAAGTGGGAAGTCGCTTGCATTGCGATATATTGCTCAAATGGGCTACCCTGTATATTCCTGTGATGAAATATATAAAACCATTATTCAATCTAAGGAATATATTGACAAGGTTTCCGATTTTTTTCCCGACGTTGTAGTGGATGGAAATATTTCAAGAGAATTATTGGCAAAATATGTATTTAACAACCTGGACAATCGAAGAAAAATAAATATGATCGCTCATCCATTGATTATGCAAGATTTATATGCAAAAATGTACAGCTGTGAATCTGTGCTGGTATTTGCAGAAGTTCCGCTTTTATTTGAAGGAAATTTTGAAAATGATTTTGATCATATACTTTATATTTATCGCGATAAAGCAAAACGTATTGAGAGTATTATTGACCGCGACGGAATTTCTAATATAGATGCGGAACAACGTATTGCGGCACAATTTAATCCTGATTCCATAGATGGACAGAAAAGATTAAAGGAGGCCAACGCTTATATTATTGAAAATAATGGAACGCTTGATGCATTGTATCAAAAAATTCTAAATTACATCGAAACCATGAAACAATAGACGTGAAACATTAAAATACGCAAATTTTAACGGCTAATTCTCCGTATGAAATAAAGGGGAGTGGGCCGTATTTTATTTGGCAAAGTATTATGCGTAGGTAAAACATACATTAAAAATAATAAATATTCTATGTATGACATAGATATTATGCGTGACATAGCTTGTTTATTTTGTTAGACATAATTACTATGTGTGACATAAAATGAAAAAATGTTAAAATTTGGTGAACTTTTTTTGAAAATACTCTTGAAATATTTAGAAATATGTAGTATAATGGTACATACTAAGTATTGTATACTTAATGCGTATTGCATAAAGAGGAGATGCTCATGAACGGTTTTCAAACAGACTTACCTTTACATTTATTTCATCATGGGGAAAATTTCAAAACCTACGAATTGATGGGTGTTCATCCTGCGATGCATCAAAAAAAGAAAGGTTTTGTATTTCGCGTATGGGCGCCTAGAGCGCAACAGGTTTCTGTCGTTGGTGAATTTAATGATTGGAATGAAAGCACACACGTCATGAAGCAAATGATTGACGGAGAAACGTTTGAGTTATTTATTCCCGATTTGAAGAATTTTGACGTATATAAATACTGCATTAAAACAATTGACGGAAGGACTATTTATAAAGCTGACCCTTATGCTTTCCATTCGGAGACCCCAGGGACAACTTCTCATAATGCTTCAAAAGTATACGAATTAACCGAGTTTCCTTGGACAGATCAGTCATATTGGGACAAGCGCAAGCATACCAATATTTACAGTTCTCCCGTAAATATCTACGAAGTCAATCTTTTATCGTGGAAAAAACATGAGGATGGTTCCTATTTAACCTATCGTGAGTTGGCAACTGAATTGGTTTCTTACGTTGCAAAAATGGGGTATACGCACGTGGAATTGATGCCTGTAACCGAGCATCCGTTTGACGGTTCGTGGGGCTATCAAGTAACGGGATATTATTCGATTACTTCTCGCTTGGGTACGCCTCATGATTTCATGTATCTCGTTAACGCGTTTCACCGCGCAGGGATTGGGGTTATCCTTGATTGGGTGCCCGCGCATTTCCCGAAGGACGCTTTCGGTCTGTACGAATTCGACGGTGAACCTTTATACGAGGCTTCTCAATGGGATCGTATGGAAAACAAAGGGTGGGGCACTCGGCGTTTTGATTACGGGAGAAATGAAGTTCTCTCCTTCTTAATTTCCAGCGCCATCTTCTTTTTTGATAAATACCATATTGATGGTTTGCGTGTAGATGCCGTAGCATCGATGCTTTACTTGGATTATGACAAAAACCCTGGTGAATGGGTTCCCAATATCTATGGTGAAAATAAAAATTTGGAGGCCGTTGCCTTTTTGCGTCGTTTGAATGAGGCTGTGTTCCAATTTTTCCCCAGCGCTATGATGATTGCGGAAGAATCTACCGCTTGGCCAATGATAACGAAACCCACCAATATCGGCGGACTTGGCTTTAATTTCAAGTGGAATATGGGGTGGATGAACGATATTTTATCGTATATCAAAAATAACCCCGTTTATCGTCAATATGAGCATAATAAATTGACGTTCTCCATGATGTATGCATTCTCCGAAAACTACGTTCTGCCTATTTCGCATGATGAAGTGGTACACGGAAAGTGCTCTTTAATTGGTAAAATGCCAGGGACTTATGAGGAAAAATTTGCAGGTGTACGTGCATTTTTAGGTTATATGATGTCGCATCCTGGTAAGAAATTAAACTTCATGGGTACGGAAATCGGGCAGTTCAAAGAATGGAATTATGCCGAAGGAATTGAATTTTTCTTGCAACAATATCCTTTGCACGAGAAATTATCCGTTGCCGTTCGGGATTTAAACAGATTATATAAAACAACGCCTGCGCTGTATGAAATTGAAGACAGTTGGGACGGGTTTGAGTGGTTAGCGCCTAACGACGGCGATAGAAACTTTTTGGCATATCAAAGAAAGGACCGCAACGAGAACGTTATAGTGGTTTTAATCAATTTCTCAGGGGAAGATTATACCGATTACCATTTGGGTATTTCCGAAGGGAAATATCGCGTAATTTTCAATAGCGATTCGTCAAAATACGGCGGATCGGGCATCAGCAAAAAGCTGGTTTATACCACGAAAAAAACATGCAGTCACGGAAAGGAGCACTCGATTGTGTTCAATCTTCCTAAACTCAGCTGCATGTATTTAGAAAAAATCAATAAAATTTAAGGGGGCTTCTCTATGCAAAGAAAAAAAGAGTGCGTGGCTATGCTTTTGGCAGGCGGACAAGGTAGTAGATTGTACGCTTTAACCACGAACATCGCAAAACCTGCCGTTGCTTTCGGGGCAAAATATCGTATCATCGATTTCCCGTTATCCAACTGCATCAATTCCGGTATTGACACCGTAGGTGTATTAACTCAATATCAGCCTTTGATATTGAATGAATATATCGGAAATGGTCAACCGTGGGATCTTGACAGAACCTACGGCGGTGTACATATCCTTTCGCCTTATCAGGCAAAAGCCCGTTCTTCTTGGTATGAAGGTACGGCGAATGCAATTTATCAAAACTTGCATTTCATGAAAATGTACAATCCTGAATACGTTTTAATTCTCTCAGGTGACCATATATATAAGATGGACTATGCTGCAATGTTAAAAGCACATAAGAAAACAGGGGCTGATTGTACCATCGCGGCAATCAACGTACCCTTGAGTGAAGCTTCGAGATTTGGTATCCTTAATACAAATCCCGATGGTTCGATTTATCAATTTGAAGAGAAACCCAAAATCCCTAAGAGCACGCTTGCTTCGATGGGTATTTACATTTTCAAAGCAGAAAAATTGTTCAGCTATTTGGAAGCAGATGACGCAAATCCCAACTCGTCGAAAGACTTTGGTAAGGACGTGTTGCCCGCAATGTTGAATGCAGGGGAAAAGATGTTCTCCTATCAATTCGACGGTTATTGGAAAGACGTTGGTACGGTGGCTTCCTTGTGGCAATCCAACATGGATCTTTTGGGTGAAAAACCCGAATTCGACGTTGGGGATAAGACTTGGAAGATTCACTCCAGAAACCCTCTTGCTCCCCCTGAATACATCGGTAAGGACGGTATCGTGAAAAATTCGATGGTAGCGCTTGGCTGTGAAATTTACGGTACGGTAGAAAACTCCGTTCTCGGTAGCAACGTTATCGTTGAAGAAGGCGCAATCGTTAAGGACGCTGTTATTTTGGCGAATAGCATTGTACGCGCGGGTGCAACTGTTTCTTATTCCATTATCGATGAAAACGTTACCATAGGTAAAAATGCAAAAATCGGGGTAGACAAAGATCCCCAGGCGGAAATCGTGGTTCTCGGCAGAGGTTTGACCGTTGCGGACGGTGTTTGCGTTCGCGAAGGACAGAAACACGAAAACGATATCTTAGCATAAGGAGGGGAAGATTATGGCTAAAACTGCTATTGGTGTTATTTTTGCAAATTTACATGAAGAAAACGTACCCGAATTGGTTCGTAGAAGAACCATGGCATCCATTCCTTTCGGCGGTAGATATCGTTTGATTGACTTTGCATTGTCGAATATGGTTAATTCGGGGATTACCACCGTTGGGTTGATGACCAGCAATAACTATCGCTCGTTGATTGATCATATCGGAAGCGGTAAAGATTGGGATTTGGCTAGAAAAGACGGCGGGTTAATTTTATTGCCTCCTTTCTCCGAAAAACACGATAAGTTATATACGACGCGTTTGGAAGCTTTGTGCAGTCTCACGGGCTTCTTGAGCAGACGTAATGAAAAATACGTTGTATTGGCAGATTGCGACGGGGTTGCAAAGTTTAATATTGCAGACATTTTAGATTATCACGAAGAAAAAAATGCTGATATCACCTTGGTGACGAAGCATGGTAAAGTAGGGCGTCGCTCTGATTTCCTTTTGGTTTCAGCGGATGAAAATGGACGCGTGAATGAAATTCAACATTCTCCCCATCTTGCAGACGGTACAAAATCCAATATTTTTATCAACGTTATGGTAATCAACCGTCAATTCTTGTTGCATATCATTGAAGAAGCTGTTACGCATGGTTATACCAGCTTTGAAAGCGACATTTTGATTAAACATTTGAATAGTTTGAAGATGTATTCTTACGACTTCCAAGGTTATTACGCTGGGATCGATTCCATGTCGGCATACTTTAAACACAATATGGAATTGTTGGAAAAGGACGTGCGTGATGAATTGTTTGGCGACCGAGATATTTATACCAAAGTCCGCGACAGTGCACCTTCTAAGTACGGTGAAAATGCTATCGTGAAGAATTCTTTGATTTCCGACGGTTGTGTTATCGAAGGCGTTGTTGAAAATTCCATTCTTTTCCGCGGTGTAAAAGTAGAAAAGGGCGCAGTGGTAAGAAATTCCGTCATTATGCAAGATAATATCATCGGTGCAAACACGTCATTGGATTGTGTTATCACGGATAAAAACGTTGTTATTAGTGATAAAAAGACCCTCAGCGGTTGCAGTGAGTTGCCTTACTTCATTCAAAAGGGCACAAGATTGTAATAAAAGTTGCGCAATACCTATGTCAAGCATAGGTATTGCGCGTAACATAGTACATTAAATTGTAAGGAGAATTTTATGGAAGAAAAACAGAGCGCTGAAAAATCGGGCGTAAAAATTAGACGTGTCATCATTAAAAACGGAAAAAACGTAGATTACCCTGAAAAACCTGTTAAAAACGATCCGATTGTTGCACAAAAGCGTAAAATTTTATTTGTTGCCTCGGAAGCGAGACCGTTTATTGCAACGGGTGGACTTGCAGACGTAATCGGTTCGTTGCCGCAAGCATTGGCAAAAGATCCTGCATATGATATTCGTGTGGTTTTACCTTTATATTTAGATATAAAACCCGAATATAGAAGAAAATTTTCTTTTTTAGGAAACATCTTCGTACCTCTTGCATGGCGTCAACAATATTGCGGTATTTTCACCTATGAAGAAAATGGCGTTACGTATTATTTCATTGATAATGAGCAGTATTTTAAACGCTCTGGTTGTTATGGGTATTTTGACGATGGGGAACGCTTTGCATTTTTCTCACGCGCAGTAATGGAGATTTTACCGTTTATTGACTTCTACCCCGAAGTATTGCATTGCCATGATTGGCAAACCGCATTGGCTGCGATCTATTTAAAAACGATATATTGTCAACGCCCTGAATATCAATTCATCCGCTCGTTGTTTACCATTCACAATATTGAATATCAAGGTAAATACGCTTTGGATATTTTAGAAGATTTGTTCGGGATTGACAATTCCAACGCAAGCCTTTTGGAATATGCGGGTTGCATCAACCTCATGAAAGGGGCGATTGAGTGCTCGGAAAAATTCTCCACAGTAAGCCCTACCTATGCCAATGAGATTAAAACGGCTGAATATG
The DNA here is from genome assembly GCA_015069495.1 of Clostridiales bacterium. Lineage (GTDB taxonomy): Bacteria > Bacillota > Clostridia > Christensenellales > Borkfalkiaceae > Scatosoma. The sequence goes on along the minus strand of SVIN01000003.1, from coordinate 928 downwards.
CACATGGTTTACAAGATATCATCGCTAAGAATTGGTTTAAATTGACGGGTATCTTAAATGGTATTGACGTTGACTCTTACAATCCAATGAAAGATACAGCCTTGTTTGCTTCGTTCAGCGCAGATGATTTAGAAAATAAAAAAGTTTGCAAGTCCGAATTGCAAAAAATGCTTGGCTTGCCCATAAAGGACGTACCTATCATCGCCATGATTACCCGTTTGGTTTCTCATAAGGGCTTAGAATTGGTAAAAGCGGCCGCTGAAGATATTTTACATGAAGACGTACAATTTGTTTTGCTTGGTACAGGGGATGCCGCTTACGAAAACTATTTCCGCGATTTAGGGCGTCGTTATGAAGGGAAAGCATCGATTAATATCGCATTCAATGGGGATTTGTCGAGAAAAATCTATTCTGGTGCAGATATTTTCTTAATGCCTTCCATCAGCGAACCTTGCGGTTTGTCACAGATGATTGCTTCCCGTTATGCAACTGTACCCGTTGTAAGAGAGACTGGCGGTTTGTTTGACAGCATTAAACCCTACGGGAACGGCGGTAATGGTTTTACCTTTAATTCCTGCAATCCTTACGATATGTTGTACGTATTACACGAAGCAATGGATACGTATAAAAATAAAGAAGAATGGAAAGCCTTAATGAAGAAAGTCGCAACAACCGATTTCTCATGGGATCATTCTGCTGAAGAATATAAAAAATTATATGAAGAAACGTTAAAAGTATAAGTGGAAACGCTACGTTAGAGAAAACTATTTAGGAGAGAATATATATGAACAAAGAACAATTTACTGAGAAAGAAGCCAAAGACCTAATCAACGGCAAACTTTCCCGCTATTTCGGGGTCACACCCGTAGAAGCACGTAAAGAACAGCTTTATAAGGCTGTTGTTATGAGTATTCGCGATATTATGTTG
>SVIN01000033.1 GCA_015069495.1 Clostridiales bacterium | reverse complement strand
GGTATATTCTTTCTTTTCCGTCGTTACATCTTGCATATTGCTTCTACCTCCGACATAATCTGTTTCGAGCTAAAGCCCTTCAAATCCATTGCGCCCGAAGGACAAGTTACCGTACATGCACCGCAACCTTGACATACAGCAGGGTTAACCGACGCTACGCGACGAATTTCCGTTTTACCGCCAGGCATACGGAATTCTTTATCTTCGTACGTAATTGCACCATATGCACAAACGTTAGCGCATTGGCTACAACCGTTACACATCGTTTCATTGGGCATAGCAACGCAAGGATTGGTCTTCAACTTGTCTTTTACCAACAAGCCGATAACCTTTGCAGCGCAAGCCGATGCCTGCGAAACCGTTTCAGGGATATCCTTAGGTCCTTGACATACACCAGCAAGATATACGCCTGCCGTAGGGCTTTCTACGGGACGAAGTTTTGCGTGCGATTCGGTCAAGAAGTTGTTGGTGTCGATACTTGCCGTCAACAACGTTGCAACTTTTCTAACCGAAGGTTCGGGTTCGATTGCCGTTGCCAAAACAACCAAGTCGGATTCGATGGTGATTTGTTCATTATCAATAAGGTTGGAACCTTGCACCATCAACTTGCCGTTTTCATTGTATACTTTACCAACCATACCCTTAATGTAGTCTACGCCGTATTGTTCTACCGCGCGACGGTAGAATTCATCGTAGTTTTTACCAGGCGTACGAATATCGATGTAGAATACGTGCACTTCGGTATCGGGATATTTTTCACGAATCATCATGGCGTGTTTTGCCGTGTACATACAGCAGATCTTGGAGCAGTAAGGCTTACCGCAACCGCTGGTATCACGCGAGCCTACGCATTGAATGAATGTGATTACCTTCGGATGTTCGTTGTCGGAAGGACGAAGCAAGACACCATTCGTAGGACCTGCCGCGTTCATCAAACGTTCTAATTCAAGCGAAGTGATGACGTCCTTATTGTCCGCGTAACCGTATTCGTTGAAGTTGTCAAGCTGAATGGGTTTGAAACCAGTAGCAACGACGATTGCACCGTATTGACGTTCGATGAAGGTATCTTTCTGTTCGAAGTCAATTGCACCTACTTCGCAGAATTTTTGACAGATACCGCATTTGCCCGTCTTCATCTTCAAACACTGGGTCGCGTCGATTACCGCCACGTTGGGGATCGCTTGCGCGAAAGGAATATGGATTGCAGGACGAGTATTCAAATTCATGTTGAAGTCGTTCAAACCCTTCTTGGAAGGGCATTTTTCCATACAAAGCTTACAACCCGTACATTTGTTTTCATCGACAAATCTTGCCTTACGGCGAATTTTTACGTTAAAGTTACCGACAAAGCCCTTTACGTCTTCCACTTCGGAATAGGACAAGATGTCGATATTTTCGTGCTGTGCGCAGTCTACCATTTTCGGGGTAAGAATACAAGCGGAGCAGTCGAGCGTAGGGAACGTTTTGTCAAGTTGCGCCATTCTGCCGCCAATCGTTGCGTTCTTTTCAACGATATCTACCTTAAACCCTGCGTCTGCGATATCCAAAGCCGCTTGAATACCTGCGATACCGCCACCGATAACGAGCGCGCGTTTCGCAACAGGGCTTTCGCCTGCCGTCAAAGGCGCGTTCAATTTTACCTTAGCGATTGCAGTACGAACAAGGATGACTGCCTTTTCGGTTGCTTCATCCATGTCTTTATGAATCCACGAGCAATGTTCACGAATGTTTGCAATTTCCACCATGTAAGGGTTAAGACCTGCTTCTTCAGCCGCCTTACGGAAGGTTGCTTCGTGCATACGGGGGGAGCATGCGCCTACCACTACGCCCGTGAGGTTATGTTCTTTGATTGCCTGTTTGATGAGCTGTTGACCGTTTTCGGAACACATGTACTGATAGTTCGCCGCAAAAACAACGCCGGGTTCGTTTTTAATCGTTTCCGCTACCTTTACTACGTCTACCGTTGCCGCGATGTTACTGCCGCACCAACAAATAAAAACACCTATTCTTTGCATTTTGTTCACTCTCTTTCTTTGGAATTTTTTCTTAATAACCGAATCGCTTCGGGGAGTTACTTGTTATACTTTCTATACGCGCTGACCAACAATTGCTGAGGAATCAGTTCGTCTACGATAGGAGGAATTTCTTCCGCCTTGATGCCGTTTGCGCCTTGCATACGCACCACGGTGTCACGCACCGCTTCCACCACCGCTGCAGGAGCCACGCCGCGAGGGCAACGCTCTACGCAAGCCATGCAGGAAAGACAATTCCAAATTGCGTCGCATGCAAGAAGTTCGTCGATTTTCCCTCTACCCAACATGGAAACAAATTGATGAGGTTTGATATCCATGTCGTGGAATGCAGGGCATCTGCCCGAACATTTACCGCACTTCATACATTTTTTTACGTCCGTACCGCTTAAGCGATTGAGATTTTCAATGCGTTCTTCTTTCGTCATGCCTGTACCCCCAACGCTTCCGCAAGCAATTCTGTGAAATACTTAACGGGTAAAATGTCGCCGCCGTTCGCCTGCAAATTGTATAAGCAAAGCGGGCAAGCCGTAATTACCTCTTCCGCACCCTTTTCTTTTGCGCTGGAAAGAACTTTTTCGCTCTTTTTCTTAGGTAATTCGCTGTTCTTCAGTGATACGTACGCACCGCAACATTCGTTACGGAACGGATATACGACGGGCGTACCGCCAATCGCACGGATGAAATCCTCAATAATCGTGGGGTTTTCGGGGTTATCAAATGCCATTACGCCGCTGGGACGAAGCAAAAGACAGCCGTAGTACGCACCGATTTTGCGATTGATGGGATTCACCACCGCTTTTTTGATGTTGTCGAAACCAACGACGTTTTTCAACATTTCAAGGTAATGAAGAACTTCCGTTTCCCCTTTATAGGGTTCGTCAAGCTTCAAGTAGTTGTTGGCACGGAAACAAATATCTTCGTTTGTTTTCATGTCTTCGTTGGTACGCTTGATTACATTGTGACAAGCCGAGCAAAGGGTCAAAAGTTTTCCGCCGTTTTGCTTTGCACTTGCCAACGCGCGGACAGCCGAAAGCTTGGTTGCAATTTCGTCCGTACCCATGGGGTATACCGCGCCGCAGCATTGCCAATTTTCAATTTCCTCCATTTCTACGCCCAAGGCTTTGGCGCAAAGGCGGGCGGTTACGTCCAATTCTTTCGCTTTCGTCCTCAGCGTACAACCGGGATAATAACTGATTTTCATATTGATAGCACCTTTGGTAAAATTCGTTTATTATTTTTTGGGATAAGCCATTTCTTCAGGACGGAAAACTTCATCGAACTTTTCAGCCGTTAAGAATCCAAGCGCAACGCAAGCTTCTTTCAAGGAGATATTTTCCTTGTACGCTTTCTTTGCCGTCTTTGCCGCATTTTCATAACCGATATAAGGATTGAGTGCGGTTACAAGCATAAGCGAGTTGTAAAGGTTGTGATGCATCTTTTCTTTGTTTGCCTTAATGCCCGTTACGCAGTTGCTTTCGAAGGATACGATACCGTCTGCAAGCAAGCGAACCGATTGCAAGAAGTTGTAGATAATCACGGGCATGAACACGTTGAGTTCAAAGTTACCCTGCGAAGCACCAAAGCCTACTGCTACGTCGTTTGCCATAACCTGTACGGCAACCATCGTCATGGATTCGCACTGCGTGGGGTTTACTTTACCAGGCATAATCGAAGAACCAGGTTCGTTTTCAGGGATGAAAATTTCACCAAGACCGTCACGAGGACCGCTTGCCAACCAACGTACGTCGTTTGCAATCTTCATAAGGTTACAAGCAAGCGCCTTCAATGCGCCGTGCGCGAATACCAATTCATCCTTAGCCGTCAAAGCATGGTATTTGTTTTCAGCCGTTACAAAGGTTTTACCCGTCAAAGCGGAAACCTGTGCAGCAACTTCATCCGCAAAGCCTGCGGGAGCGTTTAAGCCCGTACCTACTGCGGTACCGCCAAGCGCCAATTCTTTCAACCCAGGAAGTGCAAGGGTCAATTGAGCCTTTGCCTTTTCCACCATGTTCGTCCAACCGCTGATTTCTTGCGAGAATGCGATGGGAACTGCGTCTTGAAGGTGGGTACGACCGCTCTTTACAATCCCTTCGTTTTCCTTTTCCAAACGTTTCAAGGTAGCAATCAAGGTGTCCATTGCGGGGAAGAGCTTATCTTCAATTGCAATAACAGCCGCGATGTGCATTGCCGTGGGGAATGTATCGTTGGAGCTTTGGCTCTTGTTGATATCGTCGTTAGGGTGAAGCAATTTTTTGCCCGCAATTTCATTACCGCGGTTTGCGATAACTTCGTTTGCGTTCATGTTCGATTGCGTACCGCTGCCCGTTTGCCATACAACCAAAGGGAAATGGCTGTTAAGGGAGCCAGAAATTACTTCGTCGCAAGCGGCTGCAATCGCGTCTTTCTTTTCTTCGGGAAGTTTGCCCAGCTTGCAGTTTGCAAGTGCCGCCGCTTTCTTCAAAATACCGAAAGCGTGGGTAATTTCACGAGGCATTACTTCGTCGCCAATGCGGAAGTTTTGGAAACTTCTTTGCGTTTGCGCTGCCCAATATCTGTCTGCGGGGACTTGCATTTCCCCCATGGTATCTTTCTCAATACGATATTCCATAGTTCACACCCCAACCATTAAATTTCGATTTGAGCGATAACGCCCTTAAGCACTTCTGCACTGTGTCTCATCTTTTCCAATTCTTCATCGGAAAGCTTGGGCGTCAGAGTCGTTACAACGCCTTCGCTGCTGATTGCACAAAGCGTAGAAAGTGCAACGTCGGAAATGCCGTATTCACCTTCCAAAACCGTGGAAACGGGAAGGATGGAATATGCGCTGGAATAGATGCAGTTTACAATCTTCGTAACGGAAGCTGCGATACCATAGAAGGTAGCGCCCTTACCTGCGATGATTTGACCGCCCGATTTCTTGACGTATTCTTCTACTTCTTCATGCGTGTAAGGGGTAATGGTCAATGCATCCCCATTCGTCAAGGTCTTTTCGTATTCAGCAAGAGGAATACCAGAAATATCTGCCGTAGACCAAGCCACGAACGAAGAATCGCCGTGTTCGCCCAAAACGTATGCGTGAACTTGTTGTTGGTTCACAGAATACAATTCGGAAAGGCGAGTTCTCAAACGGATGCTATCCAAAGTCGTACCCGTACCGATAACGCGATTTTTGGGAACGCCCGTGATTTTACAGAATACGTAGGTCAATACGTCTACGGGGTTAGCAACGAACAAGTACAATGCATCGGGGGCATACTTCACGATTTGAGGAGCAATACTCTTCAAAATATTTACGTTCGTCTGCGTCAAGTCAATACGAGATTGACCAGGCTTTCTACCAACACCAGAGGTTACGATAACAATATCCGAACCCGTTGCGTCTTCATAGGTACCGAAGTAAATCTTTACAGGCGAAAGATAAGGCGTTGCCTGTAAAATATCAAGGGCTTCCCCTTTCGCTTTTGCTTCGTTCACGTCGATCAAAACGATTTCCGTAACCGAACCAGTTGCAACCAGGGTGTAAGCTACGGTAGCACCAACTGAACCTGCGCCGATAATTGTAACTTTGTTGTTCATAATTTTATCTCCATTTTGTTAATATTTTTCAACAATATATGCGCACTATACGCAATTATACGATTCTATTATAACATACCCTTACCAAAACACAAAGCGTTTGAATGGGGTTATTGATTATTTTTAATCGTTAAATCGATAAATTTTTATCTGTTTGAGCTTTTTATAATATAAAAAACCTTGCTTTTTTTCAAGCAAGGCCTTCATTTATTCTATTTCTAAAGCTTCCACCAACAGCAATGCACCCTCGATCAAGGTCAACAATCCTGAAATGATGAAGATAATTTCCACCGTAACTGCTTGGTGGAATAAAAGTAAAACGCCAATCAAGATACATACGGACGGCAACGCATATTCGAGTATCGTTTGCCAAAGCACGTCACAATGCACGCGTTTGCGAATTTTGTCATACAGCAGTAAAATCCCCGCAATCAACAATAGCGCGGAAACAATATACAACACTGCCGCCAACAACGCCCAACCGCAGACGATGATCAGCACACCCGATACGATTTTTATCACTGCGGGCGGAATAAAACGTTGAAAAATATCCACAACCCCTAGCACAATCAATGCTAAGCCCGCAATCGTCATCAAAAGACCGATAAAATTACCCTGCATGACCATCAGCAAAATACCGAAAATCATTGTAAGAATTGCCGTTATAATTTTTTCACTTCTTTTCATTATACCTCTTATTTACGGCGACGAATGATTGCCAAACGGATATATTTTCCTTCGTGTCTTAACATTGCCTTCGCGCAGGGATATTTCCCCACCTTGGTGCATCTCACGCAGAAATCATACTTACCGCATTGATCCTCGTCCGCTGTTACACTGTCCAACCATTTTTTGTGGTCAAATTCCGCTTGCATTGCTTGTAAATCCATTGCTACTCTCCTTATTATATGCAAAAAACATATTTTTCCGTCACATTTTCTTTCGTTTGTTATTATACTAAATTCTATGTATTTGCGCAATGATTTTACCCCCATATTTTGACAAAATTTTATTTTTTTTAACAAAAGTTTTTCCGTAGTGAAAAAAGGAAAGGCGGAATTATCTCCGCCTTAAATTAAATTTCTACAACCTCTAAAGTAGAATACACCTCGTCGTATTTCTGACGCTCAAAAGACATCTTCCCGATCGTCATGACGTTTGCTGTACCCGCCGCTACACCTGTACGCAAAATGTCGGGTAAGGGCGCGCCTTGTTCTAACTGCATTGCCGCCGCCGCGACCATGCTATCCCCCGCACCGACTGTAGAATTGACTGCTACGTTGATACTCTTACAATGATAACTGTGCGTACCGTCCGTAATCACCGCGCCCTGTTTTCCAAGGGAAAGCAACACTCGTTTTGCACCGCGGTCCAACAATTCGTAACAACCCGCAAGCATATCTTCCTTACTGGTAATATGCCGACCAATGGTTGTTTCCAGCTCGTCAATGTTCGGTTTCACCAAATCTACGCCCTCACCAAGCGCAGCAAACATGCGTTGCCCCGATGTATCCACTATTTTAAGTGCATTCGAATTGACTGCCCGCACCAAATCCGCATAGTAACTTGGTTGCACTCCGCGAGGTAAACCGCCCGAAATCACCGTCACGTCACTGTGCGCGGACAACGTACGCACCATCCCTAAAATTTCTTGTTGCTTTTTCTCGTCGATAGCTTCCCCTATATCATTGACTTCCGTCAGCATGGAACGGCGGTCGATGAATTTATAATTCTCGCGCACACGACCTGGATTCCACACGAACGCGAAAGGAATTTCCTCTTTCGTCAAAGCGTTTTCGAACATAAATCCATTTTCATGGTACATAAGCCCCGTAGTATACACGTTACCGCCCAAACGCTTTACACCGATTGCGACGTTTAAAGCTTTACCGCCCAACGTCACAGCCTTGCGTTTTACAACATTTGTTTTTCCTACGTTTAAAGAGTCTAACTCTACCGTTACGTCCAAACAAGGACTGACACCTACTGTTAAAATCATTCTTATCGATTCCTCTTATCATTTACTATCTTATTATATTATATATAAACGAAAAAATCAATAGGGAAACGAAAATTTTCACAAAAAAAATCGAGATTGCAAAAACAACCTCGACTTCGTTTTACATAGAAATCATTTGCAACGTTTCATACAATTCGTAATTGAACGTCTTTTTCATCGATACAGCCTCGATAATATCCATATCGATAATTTTATTATCACGGATACCAACCACGCGGTTCCCTACATTTTCATTCAACAAGCGTACTGCTTTGTTACCAAACTGTGCCGCCAACATACGGTCGGACATGGACGGCGAACCGCCGCGTTGTACGTGACCAATACAGGTAGGACGAACGGAATATTCGGTGAGTTCCTGCAATTGTCCTGCAAATTTTTCTGCGCTCATAACCCCTTCTGCCACAACGATAATATTCGAGTGTTTACCGCTTGCACGGGAACGATTGATACGCGAAACAATTTCGTGAATATCAAAAGTGATTTCAGGCACAACAATGATTTCCGCACCCGAAGCAATACCGCTGTATAATGCGATATCACCGCAGTGTCTGCCCATAACCTCTACAACAGAAACACGTTCGTGCGAAGTCATCGTATCACGAAGCTTGTTGATGATATCAAGACAAGTATTCACCGCCGTATCAAAACCAAGCGTATAATCGGTATATTCAAGGTCGTTGTCAATCGTACCAGGGATACCAATCGTAGGTACGCCGTATTTACTAAGTGTTTCCGCACCTCTAAACGAACCGTCACCGCCAATAACAACCAAACCTTCAATACCATGTTTTTCCAAGGTATCCAACGCTTTTTTCTGACCTTCTACCGTCAACATTTCCAAACATCTCGCCGTACGGAGACGAGTACCGCCGCACTGCACAATGTTGGAAACACTACGCATTTCCATCGGGATTATGTTATCCTCAATCAACCCCGCGTAACCACGCTCAACCCCATATACTTCCATACCGAAATATATACCAGAACGTACTACCGCACGGATAGCCGCGTTCATACCAGGAGCGTCACCCCCGCTTGTTAACAAACCAATACGTTTCATTTTTCACCTCTTCATTGATTTATCAATGATTTTCTCTCAAGAATATACTTCTATTATATCAAATTTTATAAAAAATACAAGCATTTGAATTAAGAATTTTCTTGTTTTATAAAAGTTTTATACACGTTTCCGGTAAAAAGCTGTATAACTCTGCCATCAACGCTTTATTAATTTTGACTTTTTCCGAGCAGAGCATCTTTTTCCCATCCTTCACAAAGCATACCGAGGTTTCACCAGGGTAGAAAGAAAGGGTTTCCAACAGCTCGTCAACGTCTGCATCTTCCAACGCGGAGATATTCAGCCACAACCGTTTTTCCGCATTGGCTTTCTGCGGGGGCGGTGTAGGAGCGGACGGCTCGTTGGTGTAGATTCTGCTTGCCGAATATACCGTTTCTGTTGGACGGGCAGCCGTCGGTTCGTCCACGGTAAATTCCGTCATTTTATCCACAATAATCACAGGCGGTTTATCGTCTTCGATGCTGATTTTACCCGACAAGGAAACCACGCGGTCGCTTTCCAAGAAGTTACGGATTTTTTCATAAATTTTCGGGAAGCAAACGCATTCAATCGAGCCATACAAATCTTCCACCGTAACAAACGCCATAAACGAACCGCTGCGCGTTTTCAGTTTCTTATAGGCGGAAATCATACCGCCCATAGTAACCTGCATACCGTCTTGAACGTCTTGATAGATTTTCCGTCCGCCTTCTTCCTCTTCCTCGTAATTGCTGAGCATAGAACAGTTGAACGTTCTATCCTTGAAATAAGGTAAGAATTTTTCAAAAGGATGCCCGCTGACGTATACACCGAGAACGGATTTTTCCTTGGACAGACGGTCCATTGTTTCAAATTCGGGAATGTTTGGGTAAGAAATTTCAATCGCTTGTTCTTCCAAAATACTGCCAAACAAGGAAATTTGCGCCCCGCCCTTCTGTTTTTCCATAGCGTTGATGCGAGTGAGAACTTCTTCATACACCGCCGCCACTTGCGCGCGATTATACCCGAAACAATCAAACGCGCCTGCGTAAATCAAACTTTCTACAATACGTTTGTTGATATACTTCGCACAGCGGGAAGCAAAGTCGGCAAAATCCTTAAATTGACCGTTTTCTTCCCTTTCGCGGATAACCGCTGCAATCGCGTCCTGACCAACGCCGCGAAGCGCGCCAAGACCGATACGAAGCCCCTTGCCCTCTACCCAGAAAATATCCTTGGATTTGTTGATATTCGGGGGAAGAACCTCGATATTCTTTTCCTTCATATACATGATATACTTGGAAACTTCGTCGCTCTTATCAATTCGGTCGTTCAAAATGCCCGCCAAAAATTCTTTAAGGTAGAAGTGTTTCAAGTATGCGGTACGATACGCAACCACTGCATACGCCGCCGCGTGGGATTTATTGAATGCATAGGAAGCGAAGCTTTCCATATCACCGAAAATTTTCGCCGCGACTTCCGCAGGAATACCTTTCGAGACACAACCCGTAATCCCTTCTGCAGGCGCGCCGTAGATGAATTTATCCTTTTGTTCCATCAACTCTTTTTTCTTCTTTTTCGCCATGGCACGGCGCACCAAGTCGGCTTGACCGTAGGTATAGCCTGCGAGCTGTTGGAAAATCTGCATTACTTGTTCCTGATACACGATAACCCCATAGGAGTTTTTCAAAATTGGTTCAAGGAATGGGGTATCATACACAATCATTTCGGGGTTGTGCTTATTGCGGATATAGGTAGGAATGAAGTCCATGGGACCAGGACGATACAAGGAAATACCTGCAATCAAATCTTCCAAACAGTTGGGTTGCAAGTCTTTCATGAACTTCTTCATGCCGCCTTGTTCAAGCTGGAACACAGCGTCGGTATCCCCCGACGAAATGAGTTGATAAGCTTCGGGTACGTCTACACCGATTTTGTTAAAGTCGATGTCAACCCCATGCCCCTCTTTGATATATTCCAAAGTGTTTTGGATGTCCGTCAAAGTGGTCAACGCAAGGAAGTCCATCTTCAACATGCCGACCGCTTCCACCTCTTTCATGTCGAATTGCGTAACGATATCTTCCCCGTTGCGGGCAAGAGGTACGTTGTCTGAAAGGACTTTGTTACAGATAACGACGCCCGCCGCGTGTTCAGAGGTATTCTTGGGCATGCCTTCCAATTTCAACCCCATGTCGATAACGCGGTGCAATTCTTCATTCGTTTCGTAAACCTCGATAAATTCGGGGTTCTTTTTATCTTTTTGCTCTTTCAGCTTTTTCGCGATTTCCCCACGTTTTTCTTCCGACAGCGAAGGGTCTTCCAACTGCTTTTCAAGTTTAGGGATTTTTAACCCCAACAATTCACCGATGGAAGATTTACCATCCATCAATTTTGCAACCTTATCCGTTTCCGAATACGGTACGCCCATAACGCGCCCTACGTCCTTGATAACTGCACGCGAAGCCAACGTACCAAAGGTAACGATTTGCGCAACGTTTTCAGGGTGGTATTTCTCACGCACGTATTCAATCGTTTCGTATCTGCGCTTCGTACAAAAGTCAACGTCGAAGTCGGGCATGGATACACGGTCGGGATTCAAGAAACGTTCGAAAATTAGATCATACCGCAAAGGGTCAACGTCGGTAATACCAATCGAATACGCAACGATACTGCCTACCCCCGAACCACGTCCAGGCCCTACGGGAATACCATGCAAACGCGACCAGTTGATATAATCCCACACAATCAAGAAGTAATCGGCAAAGCCCATGCTGATGATGATACCCAGCTCGTAATTCGCTCGCTCCTTGATGGTATCGGTGATTTCCTCATAACGTTTGGGCAAACCTTCCCAAGTCAATCGCGTCAAATAATCAGGCGAAGTAGACCCATCGTCAGGTTTATACAAAGGGATAAGCGAGGTATCACGGATAGGGTCACCCTTGGGGGTAATATCGAACACGGGTTCTTCAATTTTATCCGCAATCACGCGGGTATTGGAAATCGCTTCGGGGACGTAGTGGAAAAGTTCCAACATTTCATCCCCCGATTTCATGTAAAATTCGTGTTCGTCAAAACGCATCTTGGGATTTGCGAGGGTAGATTTTGTCTGAATACACAACAAAATTTCGTGTGCTTCCCAGTCCTCTTTTTCAATGTAATGCACGTCGTTGGTTGCCACAAGCTGAATATCCAGCTCTCGGGCAATCTTGATAAGGTCGGGCAAGATTTGTCTTTGTTCAGCAATGCCGTGATCCTGCAATTCGATGTAGAAATCCTCACCGAACACCCCTTTCATTTCCAACGCCCAAGCTTTTGCGCCCTCGTAATCACCGCGCAAAAGAAGCTGAGGCAAACGCCCAGCCAAACAAGCGGAGAGGCAAATTACCCCTTCGCTGTGCTTTTTGATAAGGTCGTAACTGATGCGAGGTTTCCCGCCGTAATATCCGTCGATATAGGAAAGCGAGTCCAACTTGACAATATTCTTATACCCCGTCTTGTTTTTCGCGAGCAAAACGATATGCTCGTTTTTGCCAGGGCGCTTATCCAAATGATTGTCCACCGCATACAATTCGCAACCGATGATATATTTAATTCCTTTTTTTACACACTCTTCCGCAAAATACAAAGACGCGTACATGTTGCCGTGATCGGTCACCGCACAAGTATTGATACCGTTTTTAACAAGGTGGTCAATCAGGTCATCCACCTTTGCCGCACCGTCCAAAAGGCTGTATTCTGTGTGTAAATGTAAGTGTACAAAATCCGTCATAATTCTTCCGTTTTTCCGTTTGTTATTCTTCGCATTTCTTCGCAAGTTCCATCAACCTACGCATGCGATGGTTTAAGCAACTTTTACTAATTTTTAAATAATCGGCAAGTTCCTGCAAGGACATTGTGGCATGTTCCACGCGTTCGTTTGCGACCTGTTTTAACTCGTCCGATAAATCGGAAAACATACTGTTTTCCTGCAATTTTTTAATGGCGACAACTTGTTTTACTGCGGCGATAGCCGTTTTATCCGCATTCCCCGCCATACAGTTCTGCGCACGATTGTTTTGGTTGGCGCGATCGCGTTTTTCAACGAGCGCGGAAAATTTCCTCAAGGTGTGCTCTGCACCAATCACAGAAAGGAAATCGGAAATTACTTCTTTACTCTTGATATACGCAACGAAAGTATCTTTGCGATTGACAAGATGTACAAGCATTTCCAATTCTTCCAACATTTCACAAAAATTTTCCGCCACGTCCGCATCGGAAAACACAATTTCCAAATGATATCCCGTCTTACCGCCTTCATTGGGTAAAGTACAACTGCCCCCGCCTAAAAACGCACCTTTTACGTAAGCAATCATATCCTCTTCCGTTGGCACCAAACGTTTGTCAATCCCTACACTGTCTTCGTGTAAATACAGTTGCTGTAAAATGCTTTCCGCGTAAACAACAGGGCATTGCAACAGCAATTTATCCCGCCCGCTCATACGGTCCATAGTCGCATGCATAACCGTTAATTCGGTGTTGAAGGTTTCCGAAAATGCCGACATGAAAAATTCTGCGACGTTTTCCGTTTCGCTGACGATGAAAAAGCTGGGAACACCGTCATTTTCACCAACAAAACCGCTGGTTCGCACAAAAGCGGACAATGCCGCCTTGCGTTCCTCGGGGGTATTCAGCCCCAAATGTATAATTTCTTTTTTAATATCCGAAGTAAAACTCATGTCCGCTCCGTTACATCTTCTTTTTATAGGCTGTAAAACGGAAATTGGGTAATCTTCCGTCCACGTTGTCGATACGTTCTATGGGGAAATTTAAGCGGGAAATCTGTTCTTCCACCAACCGCATATCCCCCACGCGGTCCTTGCTGTGCGCATCCGAATCAATGATAAAACGCGCGGAAGTTTTCACCGCGATATCATTTAATTCCTCGTCCGTTAAGTGGTTTTTCTTCGAGTTTAACTCGATATACGTTCCATAATCGGCGGCGCATTTTGCCACCTCTAAGGCATTCGCAGGGCACAGATAATTGAGATGGCTGACCGCGTCAATCGGGTTATTTTTTATTACGCTGATATATGCCTTGGTATTAAATTCCACCAATTTTTTCGACGGCGTTTTACTCTTTTTACCAGAGTTAAGATTACCACCGCCATAGCGAATCATATCTGAAAATCGGTCATACCAAATGAACACGTGTTTCCCGCAAAGGTACAAGTCGAAATTTTCAAAATCTTTGTCCGTCAAATCAGCTTTTCCGTCAATACCGCGGATATTTGCCTCAATCCCTACCAAGACGTCGATGCCATATTGTTTGGATGCCGCCTCGCATTCTGCTTTATACGCTGAAACTTGACGGCGGCGAATCCCAAACGCCACGTGCGAAAAACCGTGGTCGGCAATACCGATTTGTTTTAACCCCTTTTCCACCGCCGCCGCAGCGTTTTCCGCTACGGTATTTTTACCATGGGAATAAGGTGTATGAGTATGATAATCTGCCGTTAAAATCACTGCGCACCTCTATAAATATCGAATTTCTTCTTCCAAACGTACAGCGTAAGTTTGCCATACTCTTTCTTTTATCTGCGTGATAAGTGTACGGATATCTTCAGCCGTTGCATCTTGGTCGTTGATGATAAAGTTGGCGTGTTGGTTGGAGACCAGTGCACCGCCGACCCGCAAGCCTTTCAACCCTGCGCCGTCTATCAATTGTCCCGCAGTATACCCCTGCGGATTTTTAAACACACAACCCATGCTTTTTCCTTGAGGCAAATGCGCACGTTTCAAAAGCCAACGTTGTATTTCCGCCTTGACCATATTGGGATTTTTAGGCGTGAAGCGGAATTTACCGCCTAAAATCACGTCGTTCGTTTGCATAAAAATGCTTTGCTTGTAGGCATAGGCACAATCCGATATCGGTATGTCTATGACTTGACCGTCACGGTATATCCGCACACTGACCGTTCTATCCGCGATATATTGCCCGCCTGCGCCACCGTTCATATAAAGTATACCGCCAACCGTACAAGGTATACCCGCCAAAAATTCTAACCCGCTCAAACCCGCTTGCGTTAGGTATTGTAACAGCCGTCCGCTAGTTACCCCTGCTTCTGCGTACACAGAATCGCCATCTCGGCGGATGGCAGTCATTTTTTTGGTGCAAACCACTGCATTGTTCATATCTGCATCGGGCGGTAACACGTTGCTTAGATTGCCTAAAATCAACGGACGCTCGGGCAATTGTTGTAACAGCGCACAAAGTTCTATTTCACTGCGCGGATAATACCCTTGTCGAGCCTTCCCCCCGCATCCGATGGTAGAATGTTTGGCGTAATCAAACGGTTTTTCCGTTGGAATGTCTTCAATTACAAACACGCTCTCTCCTATTGTACCATATTTTTTAGACTTTTGAAAGTGTTTCGGTAAAATTTTTTGAATTTTTTTCAAAAGTCTTTTTTATGATATGCGGTAAAAGGAAAAAAAGTGCGCAAAAAAGAGCCCGATATAACCGAGCTCTTTCTTTACAAGTTATGCCTGGTAAATAATTTTACCGCCGCGAACGGTCATCAATACGTCATAATTTGCGTTGATTACCGTAAAGTCGGCACGTTTACCAATCTTGATGCTACCTGCTTCTTCGTCAATCTTCAAGATTCTTGCAGGGTTAATCGTTGCATAATCCACAGCCAACAAGAAAGGTACGCCAACCTTTTCCACCATATTTTGCACCGCGCGGTTCATGCGCAATACACTGCCTGCCAAGGTGCCGTCTTCCAAACGAGCTTCGCCGTTTTTTACGTATACGACTTGACCGCCCAATTCGCTTACGCCGTCGGGAATCCCCTTCGCGCGCATTGCGTCCGTAATCAAGGAAATTTTGTTGATAGGCTTATTTTTTACAAGCAAACGCATTGCGGGTACGGACACGTGAATGGTGTCTGCAATGAGCTCACAGTTCAACTCGTCAATAATCATCGCACTGCCGACCGTACCGATTTCACGGTGATGAAGCGCGGTTTGCGCGTTGTAGGTGTGGGTCACGTTGCTTGCACCGTTTGCCACCGCTTTTTCGATATCGGTGAATTTCGCACCCGTATGCCCAATCGAAGAAACGATACCTTTTTCGGTCAAATGCTTGATGAATGCTTCCGCACCTTCTACTTCGGGGGCAAGGGTTACGATACGGATTGCGTTGCCGCTTGCTTCATTGTAAGCGTCAAACGCCGCGATATCGGGAGTTTTTACGTATTCTAAAGGTTGCGCGCCTTTATGCGCCGCCGCGATAAACGGACCTTCCAAGTGAATACCCACCACGCGTGCGCCTTCGTCGGAATTTGCTTCGCGGTAAGCCTTTACAGCTTCCATAGCCTTGGTGATATTTTCAGGGCTTTGGGTCATCGTAGTAACCGCGAACGAGGTTGTACCTTCCGCCGCGATTGTCTTTGCGATGATGGCGATATCTTCCACCGTACCGTCCATACCGTCCGAACCGCCCGCACCGTGAATGTGTTGATCTACAAACCCAGGAAGCACGATTGCATCTTCAGGAAGTTCAATTACGTCTCCATGTGCAATACCCAAATGGGAAATTTTCTCAATTTTTTCATCAAAGGCAAGGCTGCAATTGACCAAGCCTTCGCCGTCCACGTAGACGGTTGCATTTTTGAAACACTTCATTTGTGTAAAACCTCTCTTTTAGATGTTTGCGGGAAGGGATGCCGCAGCGATACTCTGCCCTACGCGACGGTTGTTTTCATCAGGCAAACCGATGTCAAGCGTTGCAAATTCGGGATATTCTTCCGCCAAAACTTGCTTGCAGGTTGCAAGGATAATGTCCCCGCCTTTACCGCCCATAAC
>SVIN01000032.1 GCA_015069495.1 Clostridiales bacterium | reverse complement strand
CCGCGCGGGAATCCGTTTCCTTGGTAGAACACCCCAACGTGGTCGTCATTGACGCAAGTACGGCACATAGAACTTTACCCGATTGGGCGTATGGTTTTCCCGAGCTCTCGAAAGAACGTGAGGAGAAAATTCTCACATCCAAGCGTATCGCGGTACCTGGCTGTCACGCCAGTGGGTTTATCGCGTTGGTGTATCCCTTGGTAGAAGCGGGGCTGTTGAGCGCGGATGCGCTGTTGACCTGCCATTCCATTACGGGGTATTCGGGCGGCGGTAAGAAAATGATTGCCGATTATGAAAGTGAGGAGCGCAATCCCTTATTGGATGCGCCCAGACAGTACGCTTTAGGTCAACAGCACAAACACCTCAAGGAAATGCAGGCGATGACGGGTTTAAATCATGCCCCCGTGTTCTGCCCGATTGTGTCCGATTTTTACAGCGGTATGACGGTGACGGTGCCTCTGTTTGTTTCACAACTGCAAAAAGGGAACGCAGAGACCATCAAAAATTTATACCGTGTAAAGTACGCCAACGAGTTTGTAGAATACGTGGAAAGCTTGGACGAGGGCGGCTTGCTGTCGGGGTTGGCGGTTTCGGGTAAGGATTGCATGAAGGTCACGGTTGCGGGCAATGATGAACGGATTTTGTTGATTGCGGGGTATGACAACCTTGGCAAAGGCGCAAGCGGTGCGGCAATTGAGTGTATGAATATGGCCATCGGCGCGGAACGCACGAAAGGTCTTGTATTATAAGGAAAAGGAATGGATATGTTAAAACAAATAAATGGCGGCGTATGCGCCGCGAAAGGTTTTACTGCAAACGGAGTGCATTGCGGTATCCGTAAAAATAAAACAAAACGCGATTTGGCGTTGATTTACACGGCTACGCCCGCTACGGCGGCGGCTGTATATACGCAGAATTTGGTAAAAGGCGCGCCTTTGACGGTGACGAAAAACAACATTGCGGACGGCAAAGCGCACGCGGTGATTTGCAACAGCGGTAACGCCAATACCTGCAACGCGAACGGTATTGAAATTGCTCAGCAGACTTGCGCGTTGGTGGCACAGGCGTTAAACGTGGAGGCGAAAGATATCGTGGTAGCTTCTACGGGGGTTATCGGTCAGCCTTTGGATATTACCCCGATTGCAAACGGGATTCCTACGTTGGTGGCGGGGCTTGGCGCGCACAGTGATTTGGCGTGCGAAGGGATTATGACCACCGATACGAAGCCTAAGGAAATCGCGTTTGAATTCACCGTTGGTGGGAAAACCTGCCATATCGGCGGGATTGCGAAGGGGAGTGGGATGATTCACCCGAACATGGCGACCATGTTGGTGTTTGTGACGACCGATTGCGCGATTTCTGCGGAAATGTTGCAAAAGGCATTGAGCGCGGACGTGAAAAATTCCTTCAACATGATTAGCATTGACGGAGATACTTCCACCAATGATATGCTGTCCATTTTGGCGAACGGAGAAGCGGGCAACGCGGAAATTGTCAGCGAGGGCGCGGATTATGATATGTTCTGTGCGGCGTTGAATGCGGTGACCACCGATTTGTGCCGTAAAATTGCGGCGGACGGTGAGGGCGCAACGAAGTTGTTAGAATGTAAAGTCAGCGGGGCAAAGGATGAACAAGCGGCAAAAACGGTAGCAAAATCGGTTATTTGTTCTTCCTTGTTTAAATCTGCAATGTTTGGCGCGGATGCGAACTGGGGACGTGTATTGTGCGCAATCGGATATGCGGGTGCGGACGTGGACGTCAACAAAGTGGGCGTATCCTTCCGTTCTGCCAAAGGTACGGTGTTGGTTTGCGAAAACGGCGCGGGAGTACCTTTCTCAGAAGAACTCGCCAAAGAAGTGTTATTGGAAAATGAAATTGAAGTTTTAATCACGCTTGGCGACGGCATGGCATGTGCGACGGCATGGGGTTGTGATTTGACTTATGATTATGTAAAAATCAACGGCGACTACCGTACTTGAGATTAAACGATGGATATGCGTCGTGATACGGCGTTGCGCTGTGTTTTTCTTGGTCACGTACGTCTATGTACGCTCCCTGCGAAAAGCCTCGCGCGCCTTGTCTCACTCGCATCTGCATCGTTTAGGCGTGTACTGTATCGCATGAGCTCTCGCTCCCGTCGGCATACTCGCTACGCCTTGAACTGCTCGCCAAGCTGACGTTGGACGCAGTAAGGTGTCTTATCGCACACTTAGAAGCTTGCTTCGCGCATTCACTGTGATATACGAAGGGAAATAAAGAAAGAGAGAAAACACTCTATACAAGGTTCAGCGGAACGCTGGCAACCTGACGTTGGACGCAGTAAGGTGTCTTATCGCACACCTTGAAGTTAGCTTCGCGCATTCACTGTGATATGCGAAGCGAAATACAGAAAGAGTGATAGCACTCTATACAAGGTCCAGCGGGCAAGATAATCTTGCAGATAGTAAAGTGTTTTATCGTTCACGTTTATAGTAAGCAACGCCGTGAAACAGCATATAAAATAACAGCCACAACGATGGCGAAGCCATCAATTCACGAAAACGAAGTTTTCAATTCACGCGCCAAAGGCGCAATTCACGCCCGCAGAGCGGGCAATTCACTCTAAAAGAAGAAGCATTATGGAAAAAATAGATAAATTAACAACAGCGCAACGCGCAGAGGTCTTAACCCAGGCGTTGCCTTACATTCAAAAATATTACGACAAAATCATCGTGGTAAAATACGGCGGTAACGCCATGATCAACGAAGAGTTAAAAGAAGCGGTCATGGGCGACATCGTGTTGTTGTCCTTGATTGGGATTAAAGTGGTATTGGTACACGGCGGCGGGCCTGAAATCACGGAAATGTTAGGTAAAATCGGTAAGAAATCCGAATTTATCGACGGGCTTCGCGTAACCGACCAAGAAACCATGGATATTGTGCAAATGGTTCTTGCAGGCAAAGTCAATAAGAATCTCGTCAACTTATTGCAAAGCAAGGGCGGTAAAGCCATTGGGCTTTGCGGGATTGATGGGCACATGTTAAAGGCGGAAAAGGTGGACGACGTGCATTTCTTCGCGGGAAATATCACCGACGTAGACGTTTCCTCTATCGTGGACGTATTGGAAAAAGGGTATATCCCCGTCATTTCCACCGTTGGGTTTGACTTGGACGGACATACCTACAACATCAATGCGGACACAGCGGCGGCGCGTATTGCGGGTGCATTAAAAGCGGAAAGCTTGATTTCTATGACGGATACGGTCGGGCTTTGTTATGATAAAGACGATCCCTCTACCCTTATCCCCAAAATCTTCGTTTCCGACGTGCCCAAGCTGATGCGCGACGGTGTGATTGTGGGCGGGATGATCCCGAAAATGCAATGTTGTACGGATGCCATTCGCCGCGGGGTGAAAAAAGTATTCATCATCGACGGTCGTATTCCTCATTCCATTCTCATCGAAACCTTGACGGACGAGGGGATTGGTACGATGGTCAAGTCGGGAAATAAAATTTAAACGGTAAGGATATGAACATTATTGACCTTGATAAACAATATATCGCGGGGACTTATGCGCGTTTTCCTTTACAATTGACGGAAGGAAAAGGTTCGCTTGTCAAAGACGCGGATGGGAAAGAATATATCGACCTTGGCACGGGAATAGCCGTAAATGGCTTCGGTGTGGGTGATGAAGAGTGGAAACAAGCCGTTATTGCGCAGTTGGATAAAATTCAACATACGTCCAACCTCTATTACAGCGAACCTTGCGCCTTGCTTGCGCAAATGCTTTGTCAGCGTACGGGGCTGAAAAAAGTCTTTTTCTCCAACAGCGGTGCGGAAGCGAACGAATGCGCAATCAAAGCGGCTCGCCATTATGGTCAAACGAAAAAAGGGAAGGATTATTATACCATTATCACCCTGAAAAACAGTTTCCACGGCCGAACGATTACCACACTTTCCGCAACGGGGCAGGACGTTTTTCACGAATATTTCACTCCGATGACCGAAGGTTTCGTGTATGCTGAACCCAATGATATCAACAGCGTAAAAGCGCTTGTTCAATCCTATAAATGCTGTGCGGTGATGATTGAATTGGTGCAAGGCGAGGGCGGAGTAACGGCTTTGGAACAAGACTTCGTCAGCGCGTTGGCGCAGTTGGTCAAAGACGAAGACATGTTGCTTGTGGTGGACGAAGTACAGACGGGCAACGGCAGAACGGGCAGTTTGTACGCGTACATGGATTACGGTATTACGCCCGACGTGGTCACGACGGCGAAAGGTCTGGGGGGCGGTTTGCCCATCGGTGCAACGATGCTTGGTGAAAGGGCGGATTTATTCACCGCGGGGATGAACGGTTCGACCTTCGGCGGTAACCCTGTGGCGTGCGCGGGTGCGTTGAATCTTTTACAGCGTACGGACGAGGCGTTGTTGGCGCAGGTGCGCGAAAAGAGTGCGTATATTTTCAATACCTTGCAAAACGCCAAAGGCGTGAAATCGGTGACGGGCAAAGGTTTGATGATTGGTGTGGAATGTGAAAAAGACGCCAACGAAGTGGTGACGGCATGCCGTGAACGCGGGGTGCTGGTCATCAAGGCGAAGCATAAGGTGCGCTTATTGCCCGCCCTGAATATCCCCATGGAACAATTAGAAAAAGCAATCAATACGTTAAAGGAAGTGATAGAACAATGAAACATTTATTAAAGCTGATGGATTGGTCGGCAAAGGAAATTGCAGAAGTATTAAACCTTGCGGACCAATTAAAATTTGAAAAGAAAAACGGCATTGAGCATCACCACCTCAAAGGCAAAACTTTGGGTATGATTTTCTCAAAATCTTCCACCCGCACCCGCGTTTCCTTTGAAGTGGGTATGTATGATTTGGGCGGTCAAGCGTTGTTTTTAAGTTCCCGCGATTTACAGATCGGGCGCGGTGAACCCGTACAAGATACGGCGCGTGTACTCTCTCGTTATTTGGACGGTATCATGATTCGTACCTTTGAACAAAAGGAAGTGGAAGACCTTGCGACTTACGGTAGTATCCCCATCATCAACGGTTTGACCGATTATTGCCATCCTTGTCAAGTGCTTGCGGATCTTATGACCATTCGTGAATATAAGGGTGCGATTGCAGGCAACAAGCTTTGCTACATTGGCGACGGCAACAATATGACCAATTCCTTAATCGTCGGCGGCATTAAGATGGGTATGGAAGTGGCAGTAGCTTGTCCGAAGGGGTACGAACCCGACGCCGAGTTGATGGCTTGGGCGAAGGAAAACGGTAAGTTTACCTGCACCGACAACATCTTGGAAGCGGCGGCTGGTGCAGACGTACTTTACACCGACGTATGGGCGTCCATGGGGCAGGAAGGGGAAGCGGAAGAACGCAAGAAAATCTTCAAATCCTACCAAATCAATGCGGAAGTTATGAAGGTAGCCAACGACAAAGCGATGGTATTGCATTGCTTGCCTGCGCACCGTGAAGAAGAAATCACGGCGGAAGTATTTGAAGCGCACGCAAATGAAATTTTTGACGAAGCGGAAAATAGATTGCACGCGCAAAAGGCTGTCCTTGTGAAGTGTATGAAATAAAGTTTTATATGAACAATAAAAAGGATAACGAAAGGGTTCGTTATCCTTTTTGCTTATGATAATGTATTTATAAATTAGTCTTCTAAACCTAAAATGTAGTCTGTTGTTTCGTCAAAAAACTTGGCGAGAGTAATGATAGCACTTGCCGTTGGTTCAGTTTTTCCCAATTCCCATTTGGCAATTGCCGATTGGCTAATGTTTAATTGACAGGCGAGTTGCATTTGACTGAGATTTTTTGAAATGCGTAATTCTTTTAATCTATTTTTAAATTCCATATTAAAAATATTATACATAAAATAAGTCTTAAAATACTTGACAAGTCTTATAAGACTTGATATAATATAAAAAAAGTGAGAGTCACTTAAAAACAAAGGAGAAAATTATGGCGTTTAAAATCACACTGAAGGATTGGATTGCTCTTTTTTTAAGCAAGCAAGCAACGGAGGCTACTCTTTCTATTTCACCCAATAAGAAGTTTATGGATGTTAAAGAGTATATAGAAAGTGGTAAATTTGGTAAGAGTGTAATGGGGAGAATTACAAAACAGACAGATAATGGTACGATTTATCGCTATGAGTACGAGTGCCACGATACTAACAAATCAAGTTATCGTGTCACAGTAAAGCACATGGGGGAAAAGGTAGATACGGTTGAGCTTTATAAATACTGTCCTGCGGCTTTGACTTTAGTAAAAAGCAATTTGAATGATTTTGAGAAAAAAGTTCCTGATATTCCAGCAGGTGAAGTGGTTATAGCTGAAGTGGTTCCACCTGTGGACTATTCGGTTAAAGAGTTAAATGAGTTGGTTGATATTTTTGATAAAAAGCTTACTGCATTTAGCAAAAATGCGATGGCTTCTGAGTTGGGAGAGTTGATTAAGATTAAGGACTGTATGAGTGATAAAATTAATCTTAAGCCTCTTACTGAAAGAGCTCCTTTTACAAAGGCTATAGGGAATCTTACCACATATCTTGACGCATTAAACATGCAAATGAGCAGTCCACTTGCAAATACTATCCAATTTGTAAGCGTATATGTTCCGCAAATGCAAACGGCAATTGCTGAGTTAGCCGCGTTGCTTGCGTAAAAACATATTAAAATCAGCTTATTTATAAGACAAGAGAAAATAAAAGTCCGTTGGATACAACTCCAACGGGCTTTTGTGCATTTTGATTTATTTTTATAAAAAAATTATCACAGTATCAGCAGTTGCGCTGTGGTTAAAATCAACAAGAATGCAAAGTTGAATGCGGTGAATTTCAAAAGATACTGTTTGGTTTTTTCGGGGTAATGCGAGGTAAATTCTCGGAAGGTAATCAAGCTTGCCAATGAGGAAATCAACGTACCGACTCCGCCGATGTTTACACCCAACAGCAATTGGGTATAATTGTCCGTGAACTGCGAAAGAAGAATTGCCGAGGGGACGTTGCTGATGATTTGGCAGGAGCAAATGGATACCAACAGCGTGTTCTTTTCCAACAGTTTACTAAAGATATTTTGTAAAAGCGAAATGCGGGACATATTGCCTGCGAAGATGAAAAAGGCGAAAAAGGTGAACAGTAAGCCGTAATCCACGTCTTCCAAAGCCTTTCTGTCCAAAAATAACAATACGGTCGGGATGACCAACAGCCCAATCCAAAAGGGGATGATACGGAACACGATAACAATGGACAAAGCGAAAAGCGTTGCATAAATCGCCGTTCGCAGTTTCGGCAAAGCAATGTGTTTGCTTTCGATTTCCAAAGGTTCTTTCTTGACAAAAATCAAGCAACAGAGGGTGATCAACGACACCGAAATCAAAAACGGGGGCAACATAATCAAGGTAAATTCCCCCGTAGGGATTTTGAAGGCATTATACAAATATAAGTTTTGCGGATTACCAAAAGGGGTAAGCATACCGCCGAGGTTCGCCGCGATATTTTGCATGATAAAGGTAAACGCCATGTATTTGTGCTTGTCTGTGGATGACAGTACGAAATATCCAAGGGGCAAAAAAGTCAACAGCGCCATGTCGTTGGCAATCAGCATCGACCCCAAAAATGTGACGTAGGCAAGCGCCAATACGCTCGCGCGGGCATTTTTGAATAACCCGACAATCTTTTCCGCCAACACGGTAAAGAAGTGGATATTTTTCAAGGCGCATACCACCGCCAAGACACAGAATAAGCAGGTCAGAGTTTTCCAATCGAAATATTCTAAATACGCTTTATCAGGCGGGACAATGAACGAAGTAATGACTGCCGCGGCGATGGCTACGCAAAGGACGGCGTTTTTCTTTAAAATTTGTACAATTTTCGTCCAAGGAATTTGAAGTTGTATCGGACGCTTTGCGATGTGCATAGTATTGTTCTCCGTTGGCTTGGGGATATTTTTACCAAACCGAGGATTATTATAATACTTTTATATGTGAAAATCTATTGATTTTGTCCTACTTTTTAATATTTTTTTACGGAAGCATTGCTTTTTTTATGAAAATGTGGTAAACTAACAGTATGAATGAAATTAAATTGGGAAAATACAGACATTTTAAAGGCAACGAATACGAGGTAATCGCCCTCGCGACCCATTCGGAAACGGGGGAATGCATGGTGGTATATCGTGCTTTGTACGGTGAAGGCGGGGTGTGGGTGCGCCCTGCTTGCATGTGGAATGAACGCATAGAACGCGACGGAAAAACCTTTTCGCGCTTTACCTATATAGGAGGGGAAGAATGTTAAAACCGCAATTGATTGCGCAGACCGCGCCTTTGGCTGATGAAAACAATTTTGTGTATTGGGCAGATTATCGCGTCACGGTGCTTGGCGACCGTCTTTTCCGCTTGGAAAAATCCCCCGAAAGAAAGTTCCGCGACAGCGCTACACAAGCCATTTGGTATCGAAATATGCCCGCACAGCAATTTACCTTAAGCGGTGACCATGGCCGTGCGGTGATTGAAACGCCCGTTTGCCGTTTGATTTTGTATAAAGAACGTTCGCAATGTTTTGTGGAAATCGGCGAACTGCGCCGCAGTTTGAACAACCACGGTAACTTGCTTGGTACCTACCGTACGTTGGACAATTGCAACGGCGACCAACATTCCCGCCCGTGGATAGAGGACGACGTACCTTACCAAATTCAGCTTGAAAAAGGGGTTTGCTCAAAAACGGGGGTTGCGATTTTGGATGATTCGGACTCGTTGACGTTGGGCGAGGACGGTCAAGTAAAAAGGGAAAAGGCAAACGGTACGGACGAATATATCTTCGTCTACGGTGCAGATTATCGAGGTGCGGTGCGCGCTTTGTACGCTTTGACGGGCAGAGCGGCGTTTCTGCCGAGGTTTGCATTGGGGAACTGGTGGAGCCGTTACCACGAGTATACCGCGGAAGAATACCTGCGCGTATTGAATCGTTTTGAGGATAAAAACGTACCCATCAGCGTGGCGACGGTGGATATGGATTGGCATTATTCCACCAACGTGGACAGCGAAGTGGGGATTAGCGAAAAGGGCAAAAACGGCCCCGAATACGTGGGGAAGAGTGTGAATAACTTGGGTTGGACGGGGTATACCTGGAATAAGAATTTATTCCCCGACCCGCAAGCGTTTTTAGACGAATTGCACGCGCGCGGTATGCACGTGACCTTGAACGTACACCCTGCGGATGGGTTCCGTTTTTGGGAAGACGCGTATAAGAATATGGCAAGCGCGATGGGTATGGACCCGAGTGCGGGTTTGCAGGTACCTTTCAATTTTACCTACGACCGTTTTATCAACGCGTATTTTGATTTGGCGCATACCCCTCACGAGGAGATGGGGGTGGATTTTTGGTGGATTGATTGGCAACAGCCTGACATCGATTGGCATGATCCTCGCCCGTATTGGCAGAAAGAAGTCGACCCGATTCAGGAAAAATACGATCCGCTGTGGGCATTGAATCATTATCACTACTATGACAACGCCAGCAAACATACCGTGCCGATGATTTTATCGCGGTACGCAGGGGTGGGTTCACACCGTTATCCCATCGGTTTTTCGGGAGATACGGAAATTACCTGGAAGACCTTGACCTACTTGCCTTACTTCACAGCAACGGCAAGCAATATTGGGTATACTTGGTGGAGTCACGATATCGGCGGGCATAACTTTGGCGAAAAATCGAACGAGTTGTTCTTGCGCCACGTGCAGTTCGGCGTATTTAGCCCCATTACGCGCTTGCATTGCAGCAGTGATGAAACCATGACGAAAGAACCATGGATTTACGGTGGGGCGGGGTACGTTGCGGAAGAATTTTTGCGCTTCCGTCATAAGCTTGTGCCGTACTTGTACAACGCAAATTATTTGAATTGCGTAGAGGGGCTTCCGCTTGTCGAGCCTTTGTATTACGAGTGGAATGAGTACAGCGCGTACAATTATAAAGAAGAATACCGTTTCGGCAGTGAGTTGTTGGTTGCGCCTGCTACGCAAAAAGCATACCCTGATGGTTATGCGCGTATTCGTGCGTGGATTCCGCAGGGGAAATGGACGGATATTTTCACGGGTGATATTTACGAAGCGGACGAAGGCGGTAAAGAAGTTTGTTTGCTCCGCGGGTTGGATTCTATCCCCGTTTTGGCAAAGTCGGGGGCGATTTTACCCCTTTCGGGGGACAATACCAATACCGTGTTCAACCCCACCAATTTAGAGGTGTGGTTGTACGAAGGTACGGGATATTACAGTCTTTACGAAGATGGATTGGACCAGTTGAACAACGCGGTGCTGTTTACCGAATTTAAGTCGGAATACAGCGAGTGGAACGGTGTTGCAACGCAGACGTTGATTATCTTCACACACGGCGATGCAAGCGTTATCCCTGAAAACCGTCAGGTGAAACTCTGCTTTAAGAGTGTGCCTACGGGGGATGCGCGGTTGTTTATTGACGGTGAAGAAATGACTTTTACCAAGCGTTTGAGCGATTGCGTGGAAGTGCTGTTGCCTTTTGAAGCGGATAAGACCTATCGTTTGGAAGTCAGCTACCCTGTAAAAAACCGTTTACAGCGTTGGCAGGAACATGCGAAAAAGGTGTTGACAGAGGCGCAGGGAAGCAATATGCATAAGAGAGCTTCGTGGGATATCCTTTCGGGGGTGACGACGGAAGAAGAATTTATCGAAACTGTGGAAACTCTGCCCGTAGATATGGCGGCGAAATTAAGAATTAAAGAAGTGTTATAAGGTAAAATAGAACCCCCGTCTGAGCGAAAATTGCTCAGACGGGGGATTTTTACAAGATAGCGTTACAATTGATTTTTCGGACAAACTTTGATACAGATACCGCAAACACTGCCTCTGCCAATATCTTGAAAATGTTCTTTCATGTATCGGGAACATTTTTCGGGGTCGAAATTTCGTTCGCTGTCCGCGGTGGGCTTTACACCGTAAATCGCGCCCGCGGGACAAGCCTTTTGACAGATTTGACAATCCCCGCAACCGTTTTCAATGACGGGCAATTCGCTGTGCAAAGGCATATCGGTAAGGACGGTCGCAAGACGGACTTTACTGCCGTACTGCGTAGAAAGGAATAAACCGCTTTTCCCCACAAACCCAAGCCCTGAAAGCACCGCCACGGTTTTATGGGGGACAAGTCCGATATAGGGATTGTTTTTGCCAAGGCTTTGGCTAGCGGCGACGGGCAGAGCGAGATGTCCGCGCTTTTCAATTTCACGCGCCAAACGGAAAGCGATTTGGTCGAGCAAAGTATTTGCCGTGCGATAATGTTGGAAATACCCGAAAGAGGGTTGCCCTTCGATGGTTTTGAGGATGCCGTCGGATAATTTCACCGCCACGGAAACCGCATAAACGCCTTGCGGAAAGTCCTTCACGGGCGGGGTAGGAAGTTGGCAAAATCCCACCAAATCCGCGCCTAAATTTTCAGCCAATTGTCTTAATTTTGTCTGCATAGTTTATTCCTTTTGTTAAAACAAGGTTGCAAAATTGCAACCTTGTTTTTCGTTTAATCAAATTTGTCTTCTGGTAACTCAATCGCACCTACGCTCGACGAGGTAGAGTTGGGCTTTTTCCCACTGCTGTCACCATCATTTTTGCATGCCGTCATCGGCATTACGCAAAGGGCAATCAACAAACCTATCAGCCATTTTTTCATGCTTTCTACCTGCCTTAGTTAAATTTATCTTCGGGCAATTCAATATTGCCTGCGGCAGACGAACTGCTGTCTGCCACGCTATCCTCTGCCGAGGAAGATTCTTCTTCGCTGGCGGATTCACTTTCTTCAGAACTGTTTTCCGAAGAACTTTCTTCAATCGAACTGCTTTCCGCAGTTTCACTTGACTGTGAAATCACTTCCTGCGAATCCAAAGAGGAGAGGGGAGAACTTTCCGTCAAGCTTTCCGTGGCTGAACTGCTGTCGATAGAGGCGCTGTTCGAGGTGGGATTGTGAGCGCATGCCGCTGTTGCAATGAAACTGCACAGCAACAGGGCAAACGCGATTTTTTTACATTTCAATTTCATACAATTAACCGAAGATGGGGTTGTTGGGGTTTTCAAATTCGTGGTCTTCACCGTCGAAGCCGCTTGTCGTCAATACGTCCTGCGCGGAAAACATAACGAGGCTTACTTGGATTTCTTCATATTTCATTTTCATATTTCTTTTCTCCTTTATTCGTTATGCGTTCTGGTTTGCATAAGCTTGCGCCGATGCACCGTAGCGGTAAAGCGCAAGTGCAAGTGTACCCATTTCTGTATCGTTTTGCTTTGCATACGCATAAGCGTTTACGCTGTAGGTAAGCGTCTGCATAACTTCACCGTCATAGGAAAGAACGAAGGTGTAGGTGTCTGCAAATGCGGTTGCCTTGATACCGTCCGTGTAAACGGTGGTGTCTTCTACTGCAACTTCTTCACCATTTACCGTCAAGGTAACGTTTTCGGTGGTGTTGAGTTTTACGTAGATTTTGTTTACGTTGTCGAAGTAAACGCCTGCACCCTTGAAGTATGCGGGATAGCTGTCTGCTTCTGCATTTTCAATGTTGAAATTGGTCGTTTCGGGGGTTGCGGTGCTTGCAGGGAGAATGTTTTCTACTACTTCACTTGCAAGAGGGTGTTCAGAACCTTTGTAGTTTTGAGCAGCTGCGCCGTAGTACAACATATCGGAAACAAGACGCTTCAATTCTTCGCTAGAATTTGCATCGTTGAGTTTTTTGTACGCGTATGTTGCAATCGAGTATTCTGCGATTTCGTCAGCAAGTTTACCGTTGAAGTAAAGCTTAGCGTTGACGTTTACGGTCATATATTGAGGAGCAAGTTCTACCGAATATTTGTATCTGCCATCTGCTTGAGCTACACCTTCCGCTTCGATAGTTTTTTCGTTGTAGCTGAAGATAACGGTGGTTTTTTCTGCAAGACCTTCCGCGATGTTTACATAGTAGTTCAACGTGATTTCTTCGCCGATGGTAACGCTTGCACCGTCGAAGGAAGAAGGAACTTCTACGTTGGTCATGTAGTAAACTGCGCCGTCTTTCATGTAGATGCTAACGTCGTTTTGACCAGAATTATAGCAAGAGAAGAGTGCGTTGTTGCTATTTTTTCTTAACCAGTTTTGACCGCTAGTAACATTTGCTTTAATGGTTGCAACCCCAGAATCGTTAATGGAAATACTCCAAGAACTATTATTGTTAATGGAGGTTTGTGTTCTCAAGTAGTTACCATTAGCGGGAGCATAAAGATAACCGTTTGCTGCATTTGTGCCAGTACCACCTGTAACATGGAATGCCCAAGTGTTTGCAATCAAACCTTCTTCCAAAGTAATGATTTGAACGCTGTCGTTAAGGATTACTTCATTGCCAGATTTGGAAATTGTAACAGATGTTCTGTTGTTACTTGCTTGATTGGTACCCAATGCATCGTTGCTACCACTTGCCACGATGACGATTTCTTCACCAACAGCAAGTTTGTTTGCATCTGTTACTTTCGCCCAAGCACCGCCATTGCCTTCTGTATAGGTATACAATGCATAAAGCGTAACGTCTTCGGTTACGGTATATTCACTGCCTGCGCCATAGTAAGTGGGAGCAGTTTCCGTTTTTGCACATTCTTCGGTTACCCAACCAAGGAAGGTATAACCGTCTACCGTTTCAGCCTCGGGAAGTACAGCGGCGAAACCTTCTGCAACTTGTACTGCTTCAGGAGCGGTAAGGCCGTTGGGTACAACGTAGGTCACCGTGTAAAGGGTAGCGCCTTCCGTGTAGCTGTATTCGCAATGTTCGCAGGTGTAAGTAACCGTCGTGCCGTTTACAACACCTTCGTCAAACGAACAAGCTTCGTTTGCGGTTGCGGTCTGTTCGCAGATGGAGCAGGTCGTCGTTACAGCGTGTTGTTGTTCTGCTTGGTTATCGGTGTCAAGTACTTGATAAGAATCTACAACCAACGTACAATTTTCCGTTACGGAAGTGCTGTCGCCGCAAATATTACAAGTACCGGTTGTCGTATGTTGGTTACCTTCGCGTACGCAATCTGCATTGATGCTGCAAGACTGTGTGTCAATGATATCAGCATTACACAAAGTACATGTGCCCGTGCGGATGTGCTTGCCTTCCTCGGTAGTGGAAGGGGAATAATCGCTCCAAGATTCTACTTGGCAACTACCAGTTGATTTAACTTCTTGGCATTTACTGCAAACTTCTTCGTGTGAACCGCTAGTAGAGGGGACATATTGATATTCGTGCGAGCAAGCTGCGCCGTAGAATTCGATGGTGTTTACCATTGCACGATAGCCGCCACTTATAGTTTTGAGGTCAACGGTCTTGGTGGAAGAGGTATTAACGGTGATGGCATCATATTCACCATTATTTGAGTTTTTTGTTAATGTTGTAGTTGTGCCGTTGATGGTAACTTTGGCGGTATTCGTCTTGTATTTAGCGATATAAATGATAACTTCTGTAATATCGCTAGGTACAGTGAATTTGAAAGAACCAGCCTTACTGCTAGCGCCTAATTTGATACAGGAATTACCTTTAGCGTCGTAAGAACTAGGATACATATTAGTACCATTGGTAATACTTAAGCTGTAGCCATTAGAAGTTTCCGAATAAGATGCTTGATTGCTGCTACCATCTTTGTGAGATGCACTTCCGTTTGCCCCAAAGGTAAAGGTGGCCACGGGGGTGCCTGCTGCGCTTGCTTGAACGTTTGAAGCAGGGGTCCACAACGACAATGCAAGCAACATGGAAACGAGGACTGCAAAGCATGCCATAAGCAACGTTGTCAGTTTTTGTTTCACTTTGTACATAGTTTTTTTTCTCCTTTATGTAAAATATTTTGTAACAATTTTAAGTGGGGGTGTAGAGTTTATCCGCTGATAACTAACATTAACCCATTGTGTAGCTATTATACAACATTATACGCGCGTGTGTCAATTAAAAACGGTATGCTTTGGCGGAAAAATTCATGTGGGAATTTTTAAATTCCTCTTGATTTTTTCAGGGGAATATGTTATTATTATCACAAGTTAGGACGAGGGGGAAGAGGTTATGTCTAAACGAAAAATTTTTAAAAATCTCACGGCGTTTGCGTTATGTTTGTGTAGCGTAACGGCGGTGTCGGCATGTGGGAAGGTAGACGAGAGTTCTTCTATGGCTTCTATTTCAAGTGAGACGAAGGGGGTTACGATGCGTGTTACGGTGGCTGAACAACCTGCTTCGTTGGTGACGGATGCGGTGAAAAAATATTTATCGGCGGATGCGGATCAGCTCGTGACGGAATTTTTACCCGATGGCAATTATCGTGATGACCAAGGCGTGCCTGTGTTGTTAGAGTGTGATTTTACCATGCCTGAAAATTCCCCCGCAGTGAAACAAGTGACCGCGGAATTTTCCTTTACGGAAGATTTTTCCGTGATTGAGCAAACGACTGTATTCAGGGGAAAAGCGCGGAAACTGCGGATTTATAATTTACAGACGTCGGGCAAGACGTATTTTTACCGCGTAACAGCTACTTTGGAAGACGGTAACACGGTGGTGGAAACGGGTACGTTGCAGATTGCGCCGTCACCGCGTATGCTTTACTTGGATGGTGCAAGCAACGTGCGCGATATCGGCGGATGGAAAACGCAAGACGGAAAAACGGTCAAACAAGGGGTGTTGTATCGCGGGAGTGAAATTGACGGCGGTAAAAACAAGGGGCATCCTGATTTTTGTTTGACGGAAACGGGGCTTGAACAGCTTCGCGCGTTGGGGATTAAGACGGATTTTGACCTGCGTTCGGAGAGTGTAAAGGTGTCCGAATACAGTGTGCTGGGCGAGGACGTGACGAGGAATTTCTACGACGCGGCGCAATACGAGGTGATTTTACTGTCGAATAATGCGGAACGGACGAGGAGAATCTTTTCGGATTTGGCGAATCCCGCGGCATACCCCGCGTATTTGCATTGCACCCACGGTGTGGATCGCGCAGGCTCGACGGTGTTGATTTTACAGGCATTGTTAGGGGTGGAGAAGGCGGATTTGATTCGTGAATACGAGTTGTCGGCATTTTATTATAATTATCGGCACGTGAACCGCAATACGCATACAGGCGGAACGGTGTTAAATTTGTTACAGGGTTTAGAAGAATACGCAGGGGAAACATTGGCTGAGAAGACGGCGAATTTCCTGCTTTCCATCGGGGTAACGCAGTCGGAAATCGACACCTTGCGTGGTATTTTCTTAGAATAATAGATATTTTCCGCTTGCAAAGAAGATTGTAAGCGGAAATTTTTTGTTTATGAAATAAAAACAGTTGACATTTTTCTTTGGTGGGGGTATAATAATTTTATTGATATGCAGGAATATCGAAGCGGTCATAACGAGGCGGTCTTGAAAACCGTTTGGGTGAAAGCCCACGGGGGTTCGAATCCCTCTTCCTGCGCCAAAAATAAGAGAATGGAGTTTCCATTCTCTTATTTTTTTGTCTATACGAGATGAAGAGGGATTCGAGGGACGAGCTTCCCTTTAAGAAAAGTATTAATAATGCTTTTCAGGGGCGAGATGAGCAAACGCATAAGCGGGCGTTTGCGGTGACCGAGTGCAAAGAAAACCGCACTTTGCACGAGAAGAGCCGTTTTGTGAGAACAAAACGCTTTGCCCTGCGGAGATTGGATAAAGGGAAGCATGATGGCAAAGTCGGTAATTGATAATTGCCGAGCGGGGCGCGCCGCTAAAGGCGAGAATCCCTCCGCCTGCGCCACAGCCTTGGAATTTTGAGCGAATTCCAAGGCTTTTTCTTTGCTTTTATGCGCCGAGTAGATTCCCGATTACTTTCGCGCTTTCCAACTTGCTCGTATGGTCAACGTGGCTGTAAATATTTGCCGTTGTACTCATATCCGAGTGTCCAAGCCAGTCTTGAATCATCTTCATCGGTACTTTGTTGGCAAGGAGCAGGGACGCGCAGGAATGCCGTAAATCGTGGAAACGAATTTTCTTCAATCCGTTTTTCGCAAGAATGACTTTGAAATGCGAGCTGATATACTTCGGCGTAAGAATATCCCCGATAGCGTCCACGCAAACGTAGTCGAGATATTTTTTATTATATGCACCCCGAAGTAGCTTTCGCATACTTTCTTGTTTCGCCTTTTCTTGCAATAGGATTTCTTTCACTTGCGGAATCAAGGGGAGTGAGCGATAGGACGATTTCGTTTTCATAACGTCGTGTCCTTCG
>SVIN01000031.1 GCA_015069495.1 Clostridiales bacterium | reverse complement strand
GAGTGGAGTAAGCCACGAGGACAGCGACCACGTACGTTTTGTGGGCGGATTGTATTCTTATGCCGAGAGTGGAGTAAGCCACAAGGACAGCGACCACGTGCGTTTTGTGGGCGGATTGTATTCTTATGCCGAGAGTGGAGTAAGCCACAAGGACAGCGACCACGTGCGTTTTGTGGGCGGGTTGTCTCCTTATGCCGAGAGTGGAATAAGCCACGAGGACAGCGACCACGTGCATTTTGTGGGCGGATTGTATTCTTATGCCGAGAGTGGAGTAAGCCACGATTCAAAGACAATAGGTCGCAGTTTGTATCCAATCATTCGCGGTTTATAATGGCTTACAGCTCACAACCAATGTTTCAACAGACATGAACTAGCAATTGAATAAACCTTTCGAATATTTGTGCCCGTAAAACTACGCATCCGCTTTACCGAAAATCGAGGTCATTTTGGGTTTATCGGAAAACGTACCGTACGGATATACACTGCGCCTTGGAAACATTTTTTAATCCTCTTCTTTTCAATGTTTTCAACAATTTCTATTCCCATTCTATAGACTTTCCTCTCATAAAATTACGACCTCGTGTTTACGTGCACCTATACTTGAACAGTTGAATAATTGTTCAAGTGTTATTTGAGGTTGTATCTTTCGGGTGTTTGTACACACAAGACTACGCGTCTGCTTTACCGAAAATTGAGGTTATTTTGTTTTATCGGAAAACATACCATACGGATATACGTTGAAAATTGAAAATATTTTTCAACCTTCTTTCTGTTACCTTTCGTATCCGTTTACCTTGTTTTTTCTTCCATAAAATCTCAACTTCGTTTTTTTTACGCGCACCTATACTTGAACACTTGAATAATTATTCAAGTGTTCAAGTGTTATTTAGAGAAAAGATCTTCATAGAGCACTTTCTAAGACCCAATGAAAGGAAATAAAACCAAGCACTAAACTTTGTTTAGGTCCTACCCCACAATACATTAATCCCCATCGACATACACCAAAACAGCATACCTACCTCATGGTACATTACCCCCACCTCGACATACCTATCCCACAGCACATGAAACCTCACCGCTACACACCAAAACGACATACCTATCCTACGGCACATTAAACCTCACCACCACACCCCAAATGATATTTTACCAAAAAAACAGGCACCCATGTACGAGATGAGTGCCGTTTTAACCATTTATAAAATTGTTATGCCAAGCCGTAAGCAATAACGATCCGCACGTTTGCGTCAAAAATAT
Organism: Clostridiales bacterium; assembly: GCA_015069495.1. Lineage (GTDB taxonomy): Bacteria > Bacillota > Clostridia > Christensenellales > Borkfalkiaceae > Scatosoma. The sequence continues at coordinate 16,263 of SVIN01000031.1, read as the reverse complement.
TGTGTAAAAATTTCTTCACTGCTCCGTTGGTTGCTTCGTCCAATTTTTCGTTTTCGTTACTGCGAACCATCGTCACCAACGCGTTGAAATTTTTATAAATAATCTGCGCGTCTTCATCAATCGCGGTGTACGCATCTTCCGTCCCCTCGTGTTGAATCGAATACATTTCCTCAATCGTTTCGTTCATCGCGTACAACAATTCTATATTGCCCGAACGAATCATTTCCACCGTTTCATGGTTTAAATCCGCAAGCAAGCGAATAAATCGTTGTAACTGCTCGTTCCCCTCTAATTCCGTTGCCATTACAAAACCACCCCGTTTCCTTTCAATAATTCTCTTGCGCTTTCTACACTGTCAACCCCTGTCTTGTTTTTGATGGGTGCAAATTCCTTTTCGCGCACAACTTCAAACGGCAATACGCTACCCATGGGTTTGATAAGGTCAACGGCAAGCGTTTCAAACTTTTTACCGTTTTCTTTTTCAGGCTTTCTCGTTTCACCGTCTTCGCAAAGACATTCGATCTTCTTCTGCACGATATGAACGGGGATTTTCTTATCCACGATTTCTTCCAAGCGGGAAAGACGGAATAAATAATTCATGATAACCCCATAGCAATATACGAGATTACCCTTTTCGTCACGCATATTTGCCATTTCATCCGTCAATTCGTAATATTCGATGATATCGGGTTGAGTGCCGTCCTTACAAAGCACCCCTACCTTTTCATAAGGTTCAGTTTTGCAGATTGCTTTCGCACCGCAATTAACACCGCTGACAATCGTCGCGCCTACAAACACGGGATCGGCAATACGTTGCAATACGTTGTCTACCGCATAGATATTCAACCATTCCACGCCGCGCTTGTGCAAGTCTTCGCAAAGCCCCGCGCGTTTCAAAGAGCTGAACCAACCGCCGTTACCGTTGGGGGACAACGCAGGCGTATCTTTTCTTTCCAAAATAATTTTACCGTCAAAATCCACCGCGGGCGCCATGTCTTGTTTGAAGAACTTTACTTCCGATTCGGGATAACCGAAATAGTTATGTTCCTTCCAAAACGAAGTGGTCTGTTCGTGGTTTTTATCGCTGGTCATAATGTACAAAGGTACGGTGACACCGCACTTTTCCGTTACTTCCATCAAATTTTTCATCTGCTGTTCGAAGATATACAAAGGCTTGGTGATACCGATATCGTACGCACCTTTCGGCCCGTCTACGCCAAGTCGAGTACCCATACCGCCTGCAAGCAACACAGCCGCCACTTTTCCCGCTTTAATCGCTTCCACTCCTGCTGCTTCAAATTCGGGCAATCTCGCATCGATATCCGCGCGGCGATACCCGTCGATGGGTTGCAAATCGCGGTCGGCACCGCTCATATCCACGGGATTTGCAAGCGCATCCTCAAAGCTCCAGTCAATGTTTGCGATACCGTCCAACAGGTTTTTCTTACCTGCATCGTCCAGTTCATCGTAATATGTCAAAAGTTGCAATTGATTTTTTTCGGTTAATAATGCTTTCGCTTGTTCGTAAGTCATAAACACAACTCCTTTTTTTAATACTTAGGCTATGGCACCGAGAATGGTTAATTTTTAGCTGAAATTTTTTCAGCACATTGATGAGGAAAATACAAGAAAGACAAGTGACACACAAGGGAGCATACCCCCAGTGGTCTGTAACCGCGTGCGACACGCCGTATTTCACAGTATTTTTCCGTCAAAAATCAACCAAGTGAGGTGACAAAGCCGACATACATATATTGTAGCAAATTACGCGCCAAATTGCAAGAACTTTATCAAACTTTTTTTATAAAATTCTTTCATAATTCTTAGGTCTTCTTTCCTTTACAATCGGGTGAAAATATGTTATACTGCATATATGGGCATATTTACATTCTTTAAACAACGCAAAACAGAGCGTGCACAAGCGACTGAATTGACCTTTCCCCTTTTTTGCAAAGTACACGCGGTAAAATCCTCCGACCACCAAGGCGGCATTGCGCAAAGCCGTGTCGGGGATAAGCTGCTGATTGTGCACACCCCTACCGACGAACGCCCTTTCCGCGCTGCGGTATACAGTGTGGAATTGAACCGAGTTTTGGGATTCATCGAAGAGGAACTGTCGGAAAAACTTTTCCGCGCCTTCGGCGGGAATTTTTGCCGTGACGGTGAAGTGGAACAAATCACGGGCGGTCCACCTTATAAATATTACGGATGCAATATCCGCGTGATGGACACGCAGGATTACGTCGAAGAAATGGAAGCATTTTCCGCTGTTTCCGAAGAAGATTGAAAAAACCGTTGCCGAAGCAACGGTTTTCATTTTACAGTTTCTTAAAAAATTTTGCAAGGGGATAGAACAATACCCCCACACTCACAGCGGTACAAATTACCTGCGGGATCATAAAGGAAAAGGACGCCCAAAAATACATCTTGAACAATTTCCCCGAATATCCCAACCACCACGGCGTGAGGACGTTATCCAACATCGTGAATCCAATCGTGCACACGCACGCTATCACCGTCAACAGCGGGACGCATTTTACCCGCAATGAGATATATTTCCCTAAAAAACCAAATAACAAGGCCAGCAGGTTGAAATAAATCAAATACAACATCAATACCGTGGTGGAAAAACCGAACACCAACTGCCGAAGCAAGGAAAATACCGTGGCGGAAATCATCCCCGACCGACAGCCAAAAGCAAAGGAAAAGGACACGAACAGCACGGTCACCAATTCCACCCCGGGCACAGCGGCAAAGCATAATTGCGTTGCTATCGTCAGCGCAACAAACACGGCAATATACGCGCAATCCTTTGCGATTGCACGCCGTTTTTTCCTTGTCGAATCTTGTCCGTTTTTGCTGTTCATCTAATACCTGCCCCTACCTTTTTATTAAAAAGAAGTATACGCCCAGATATATACTTCGCCTTTTTTCACAGGCAAAGCATCCGCCCCGAATACCGCGCTTCCCAAGGTAAAACCATTATATTCGTATCCGCCCCATTCCGCGGAAGCGAACTCCGTATCCGAAGTATATAACATCCAACATGCGCTCCAATCCGAGGGGTTTTCTTTACCATTGACAGCTGTAACCATACCCTGTTTATCCTTGGTAAAGTTTAAAAAGCCATCCGCGCGCAGAGTTTCCATTACATGAATCAATTTCACATCCGTTTCTTCCAAAACACGAATCGCCACCATATCGTCCGCGGTCTGTTCTACCGTAGCGACTTTCACCTCTTCTTGCCCACTAATGCTTACCGCATCCGATGTATTGAGGAAGGGTACGTCAAAGGGTAGCTCGAAGGGCAACGAACATGCTGAACACGTCGTCAAACAAAGCACCATCATAAAACCTACAATCCATTTCTTTTTCATAAAGAAACCTCCTTAATTATTTATACAAAGTAAAAACCCGATCGTCTGCAAAGACGTTCGGGTATAAACAGTAAAGCAAAACCGCCGTTTTTTCAACGGCTGACTTTACCTCCCTTCCGCCTCTCCGCAGAATTTCGGTATCCAAAATACACGGCAGGTCTCCCGACTTACAACGCCTCGTATGCATTTCAACGCATACATGCCCCCTTCCTTCCCACCAAAAGCAGTGAAAAGAGGCAAGACGTTCGTACGGTTGCGGAGGCAGTGGGGCAATCCGTTTTATACGGTTTCCCGCTTCCCTTTTAAACTTTTTCCGCAAAAAAAGTACCGTCTATTCGTATTCCATTACAATTCGTAGAACTCACTTAGAAGTTCCGTACGCGTTTTTGTCGATATCCAACCGCAAGAGACCGAACCTGGTCCTACGTGCGCCCCAATCACGGGACCCATAATACTGACAATGGGCTTTACACCCGTTTTCTTTTCCAATAAATCCGCCAATTCTTCCGCGCCCTTAGGGTTGTTGGTATGCACGACCACAAGATAATTCATCTCATCCATGGATGCCTTGTCCAAATATTCCAACGCACGCGCGAAACATTTTTTCATGCCTTTGATTTTTTCCACAACCTGCAATTTTCCCTCATCGTCAAAGACAATCACGGGTTTGATATTAAGCACCGTCCCCACCACCGCAGAGGTCATGGTGATTCGCCCGCCGCGCTTAAGGTAAAACAAATCGTTGGGAATGATACAGTGTTGCACACGGTGGCGCACGTCCATCAAATATTGATAGGTTTGTTCCGCCGTCCAACCCTTATCGCGGCAATCCGCCGCCAACCTTACCAGCATCCCCTGCCCTACTGTAGCAGTCAAGGGGTCTAAGGGATACACGTGGAAATCAGGGTATTTTTTACGCATATCTTCCGCCGCCTGACGGGTAATATCAATCGTATTGGCAAGTCCCGAAGAAATCATAAAATGAATGACTTCTTTCACGCCTGTCTCCGCCATTTTGGTAAAATGTGCGATATGCGCGTCATAATTTAACTTTGCCGTACGCGGGAATTCACCCTCGGCAATCCGCTGATAAAAGCGTACGTATTCTTCTTCGGTGGAAAAATCATCCAAGGCTTCGTCCACGCGACCGTCCTTTTCCATGGTAAAGGTCAAGGGGGTAAACCAAATTTGTCGGTTTTCCCTTTCCGCTTTGTACAAATCGCAGGTTGAATCGCTGGAAACGTCAAACATTTTCATTTTTCTCATTTCACCATCCTTAAAAATATTGTACCACTTCTTAGCATTTATGTCAAATATTTGTCTGTGAAATTTTTTCCACATACCATTTTCTCATCAAAAAATGAAACCTTTTTTATTTTTATAATAAAAACCTGCAACTTTTTTCCTTAAAAGGCTTGAAAAATCTATTGAAAAAAGATATAATAGAAATATACGCACAGACTGATTTTTAACGAAGGAGCAAAAACATGACAACGGTGGATTATCTTCAATTAAGAAAAGGCACAGCCGTATACGGTGTTGCCACAGCATTGACCGAGGAGCAACAAATCGATTTAACGGAAGAAGCGGTATCCAGCATCGCAAAGGCATTTTGCGTATGGCTGATGTCCCGTACGGGAAAAGCAAAGGTACACGTAGCAATCGGGTATGATTCTCGTTTGTCCTCCCCATTTCTCTGTGAAGCAGCCACCACGGGTATCCTTTCCATCGGTCACGATGCCATTGTTACCGATTTATCCACAACGCCGTCCATGCTTACTCTGTTACACGACAATGCATGGCAGAAAAAATACCCTTGCGACGGCTCGATTATGATTACCGCAAGTCATCTTCCCGCAGAATATAACGGGTTGAAATTCTTCTTCGGCGACGACAGTCTGTCGGCGGATTCTATCGATTCTATCCTCTACCACGCAGAAAGCGCGACCTACCCTGAAATTGCGGAAGTCGGTCAACGCATCGAAGCGCCCTATTTGGACGAATATGCCGACCGCTTGGTGAACATGATTCGTGTTGCAACGGGTGAAGAATTGCCTTTATTAGAAAAGAAAATTGTGGTTGACGCGGGCAACGGTGTAGGCGGTTTCTTCGTCAATAAAGTACTTGCGCCCCTTGGCGCGGACACCAGCGGGTCGCAATATTTAGAACCCGACGGCAACTTCCCTCATTATATCCCCAACCCCGAAAACGCAGAAGTGATTGCTTCTCTTTCCAATGCAGTACGCGCGGCGAAAGCGGATTTTGGTATCTTGTTTAGCGCAGACGCAGAACGCGTAGGCGCGGTGGATCAATATGGAAATTTATTCAACCGCAACCGTTTGATTGCCCTAATGGCGGCGATTGTCTTGTCGGAAAAGCCAGGCACGATTGTCACCGATTCCATCACCTCGGACGGCTTGACCAAATTTATACAAGCCCGCGGCGGGAAGCATCACCGTTATATCCGCGGGGCGCAAAATATCATCAACGAAGCATTGCGTTTAAACAGCTTGGAAGAATATACTCCCCTTGCCATTGAAACCAGCGGGCACGCGGCGATGCTTGAAAATGATTTCCGCGACGACAGTATGTACCTCATCACCCGCATGTTGATCGCCTTTGTCTTGGCTGGAAAAAGAGGTTTCACCTTAGCCGAAGTGATTGCGGATTTGGAAGAACCGAAAGAGGCAATGGAAATTCGTTTGCCGATTTTGGATACAAACGACCCCGCGCTTTGCGCAACCCGTGCCATCTGTGAATACGCGGCGTATGCAATGCGTACCCCCTATATCATCCCCGTGGACGAAAATTATGAAGGTTGCCGCGTGAATTACGATGAAAAGCACGGCAACGGCTGGATGATGCTCCGCGCAAGTTTACACGAAAATACCGTCCCCGTCAATATCGAAAGCAACAGCGCACACGGCGCGCTGAAGATGGCGAAGGATTTGTATTATTTCTTAAAAAACACCCCCTACTTAGACGTTGCGCCTTTGAAAACGGCAATCGATCAAGAAAGACAGCGTCTGCTTGGCAACCTCAAAACCAATTTCTACAGCGACGCGGGTTACCTCACCTTTATCTATGGTGAAAAGACCGTTTTACAAGGTGACGAGGTGAAAGCTTTGTATCAAAAAGCAGAACAACCTGCCCCTCAAACCACAACCGCAACGGCTGTAAACACAGTTCCGGCAACTACCCCTGAACAAAAAGCATAATATTAAGGAGAATAAGAAAAAATGGACGTACAGAAAACTACCATCAACGCGTTGAGAATTTTATCCGCGGAAGCAATTGACAAAGCGAAATCGGGCCACCCTGGTTTCCCTATGGGTACAGCGCCGATTGGTTATACGCTGTTTCAATATTTTTTGAAATTTAACCCCACCAACCCTCAATGGGATAACCGCGATAGATTTATCCTTTCCGCAGGACATGGCTCCATGTTGGATTACACCTTGTTCCACTTGTACGGATTTGGGTTAACGATGGATGATTTGAAGCAATTCCGTCAATTCGGTTCGCGCACCCCCGGTCACCCCGAATATGGTCACACGGTCGGGGTAGAAGCCACCACCGGGCCTTTGGGTCAAGGGATTGCAAACGGTGTCGGTATGGCGCTTGCGGAAGCGCACTTGGCGGCAACCTATAACCGCCCTGGTTATAAAGTGGTAGACCATTACACCTACGTCCTTTGCGGCGACGGCTGTTTGGAAGAAGGTATTTCCTATGAAGCTTGCTCGTTTGCAGGTTCGCATGGCTTGGGTAAACTCATTCTCTTTTACGATGATAACGACATTACCATTGAAGGCAACACGGATATCACCTTCAAAGAAAACGTTGGCGCACGTTTCGCATCGCAAAATTGGCAGGTATTACACGTAGACCTTACGGGGGAATCCAACAGCGACGTCGTTGCTTTGTCCAACGCGATTGAATCGGCAAAAGCGCGCGCAGATAAACCCTCCATCATTATTTGCAGAACGAACATCGGGTTCGGTTCCCCCTTGCAAGATACGGCAAAATGCCACGGTGCCCCTCTCGGCGCGGAAAATTTACAAACAACCAAGGAAACGTTGGGTTGGACGTACGAACCCTTCACCTGCCCCGACGAAGTATATAACCATTGCGCTTTGGCGTCTCGCGCGGGCGCGCAAGCGGAATTACAATGGAAGAAGATGATGTTGGAATACGAATCCACCTATCCTGAATTGGCGGCTGAATATAAAAAAGTCATGGCGGGCGAAATGTTGAATTTGGACGATATCGAAGATTTGTACGAATTCACGAAACCCATGGCAACCCGTCAAACTTCCGCAGCGGTATTAAACAGAATTGCGGCGCACGTACCTCAATTGATAGGCGGTTCGGCAGACCTTGCACCTTCCAACCTCTCCGATATGAAAAATACCGATAAAATCACCTATGGTGATTTTACCGAAAAGAATTTTGCAGGCAGAAACATTCACTTCGGTATCCGTGAACACGCGATGGCGGCGATTGCAAACGGTATGCAATTGCACGGCGGTATTCAAGCATACTGCGCAACCTTCTTCGTCTTCTCTGATTACTGCAAGCCTGCCATGCGTTTGGCGGCAATGATGAAATTGCCCGTGGCCTATATTCTTACCCACGACTCGATTGGCGTTGGCGAAGACGGCCCTACCCATCAACCCGTGGAACATTTGATTGCGCTCCGCTCCATTCCCGGTATGAAAGTTTTCCGTCCTGCAGACGGCAGAGAAACGGCGGCGGCTTGGGTATCCTGCTTGCGCGGTAACGAACCCACGGCAATCGTGCTTACCCGTCAAAACCTGCCTCAATATCCTGGCAGCGGCAGATCGGCGTTGAAGGGCGGTTACGTGCTTGACGATTGCGAAGGCACGCCCGACGTTGTATTTATCGCATCGGGTTCGGAAGTAGAACTTTGTGTGAAAGCGAAAGCGATTTTGAAATTGAAAGGTGTACAAGCACGCGTTGTTTCCATGCCTTGTATGGAAGTATTCGACAAGCAAACCCAAGCTTATAAGGACAACGTTATCCCTAAAAACGTCAAGACGAGAATCTGCGTAGAAGCAGGTACGGCACACAGCTGGTACAAATATGCAGGCGACGAAGGAGAAATCATTTCCATGACTTCCTTTGGCGCATCTGCACCTGCAGGCACGTTGTTCCCCCATTTCGGCTTCACGGTGGAAAACCTCATCGAAAAGGCGTTGTTGTTGATTGAAGCAAACGAAGCACGTAAGACTGAAAAAGAAACCGCAGTCAACGAAGTTGCTGAAACCAACGAAACAACCGAAACCACGGAAGAAATTTAAAACACAAACGGAGGATTTTTTTAGAAGTCCTCCGTTTTTTTCAGCAAATTATCACATTTCTACAACACAATTTACGCACAAAGCAGTTATACTGTAAACACAAAAAGCTTATCCGTTTTCATTCAAGTAAAACAACCCCCATCGTTTTGCTTGAAAGAACACCTCCATAATAAGTGCGAACCGCACGGCTTCCCCAAGCCGTGCGGTTCCACTTTTTACATTTCAACGCATACATGGTATGCTTATTTTTTCATTCTTTTAATGCCGTCAACGCCGACCCAATTTCCCCATCGCCATAATGACCCGCAGGCACAAATTTCGCCCCGTCTTCGGGCAATATTCCTCTGTCGTGTATACTGCGCTGGCTCACAGGCCAACGAATTTCCGCCGTTGTTAAACGGATAGCATCACCCGTTACCCCAACCAAAAAGGTCGTTTGCATAATCCCTTTTCCGTACGTTTTTGCTTCGCCGTTACGCTCTATCAAACAAATATCCGAAAAATCAACCGCGCCGTAATCCACCATAAACCCAATCAAGCATTCGGAAGCGGAAGCCGTTCCGTCATCCGCAAGCACACAGATACGGCTGTCCTCGGTAAAGTAGTCGTTATACAAATTCCCTTTCGCTGTAAATCCTTTTTTCACTTCACCATAATCGGCAATCACCGCAAGCGGTCTATTTTCCGTCGTGTCCTTGCAGAAATATTTCGCAATCCCCTGCATGATATCCAAATATCCCCCGCCATTGCTACGCAAGTCCAATACGAGGTGTTTTTTACCCTCTTCCTTAAAGATTTCCATCAAATCGTCAAACCGTTCGTCAACGTCCCCAGCGAACTGCGTCAAACGAATATACGCCGTATCCGCATCCAAACAAGCAAGCGGTTCACCCTGCGCCTGCAAGTCCTTGGCTTTTTTACCGCCGAACGAATATGCCGTTGTCGAAGTACGGTAAAAAAGATAATTTTCCACGTACGCCTGACGGGACATCTTCAATATCTTATTCTCCGCGCCCCTGCGCACGCGCACGAAAAATTCCTCGTTTTCTTTACAAGTTTGCAGGAAAGCGGAAAAATCGTTGAAGACCTCGCTTTCCGTCAGGTCCGTTTCCGTTTTACCGAATGCTGTGACGTAATCCCCCGCATGCAACCCTGCCGTTTCTGCAGGTGAATTACCGCAGACGCGGGTGACGAGCATTTGCGGTTCCCTCTTTTCATTCACTGTGGAAAACACCCCGCCGATGCCGATACGCTTACCCGCCATGTCGTTTCGGTCCTGCGTGTATTCATCTGCAGTCATATATTGCGAGTAGGCATCCAATAAATCGTAATTAACAGCGTCAATCAACGCCTTGTAAAAATCTTCGTCGTCAATTTCCTTGTAATAATGTTTATCAATCGTGTTTTTAATTTTCGCCAACGTCCACAGTCCTTTATCAATGGACAACCATACGCTAAACCCGCCAAGGATAAAGAAAACCACAGCAATTGCGATGGACATCAACACGATTTTTAAATTGTATTTTTTAGGATTTGAAGGGGGCATGTCTGCGTTGAGTTGTTTTTCAGGCGGATTTTCCCACCCTTCAGGCACAAGCACGTCCTCAAACAAATCCTCTGTTTCTTGTTTCTTTTCTTCCATCTACCTAAGTATATCCCTTTGAAGTTTTTTTCAATCCTATCGTTTTAACAATTTATGCAAAATCGTCAACACACGGAATGACACCGCATCGGAAAAGGAACGAATATTCAGCCCCGTCGTCTTTTCAATTTTATCCAAACGATACAGCAAAGTATTACGGTGCATAAATAAAGTACGCGCCGTTTCACTGACGTTCAAACTGCTTTGCAAAAAGCTTTCCGCCGTGTCCAACATTTCCTCATCCTCGAAAATTTCCTTGACGTGCGCCTCGGAAAGTTCGGTTAAATATTCCGCCATCTTGTTTTCAGGAATCCCTTCCAACATTTTCACCAAGATAAATTCTCTGTACGAATGCACGTTCCCGCGTTGATTAAACACTTCCGCATAGCGCAATGCGTTTTCCGCGCCTGCGTAAGAAAGAGCGATATCTTTCAACTCCTTTACCGTAGGCCCAACCCCTGCATGCACGTCCATGCCCAATTCTTCCTTTAAGCTCTGCACCAAAAATTCGGCGTAATCCATGGAAGAATGGTATTCTTCCGACGACTCATCTACAAACCGTGCCAATACGCAGGTGTTTTCATTGACCTGCAAAGCGGTATCCAAACTGTTACCGCCGTATTGTTCTAACACAGCCAAAGCTTCTTGCACGTGCTTGTCAATATGCAAGGCTATCACGAAACACGCCTGATCGCGCAAGGAATATTTCGTCGCGTATTTGTGAATCTCCATCGACGAACATTCACCCTTTAAAATGCGTTTGAAACGGTCGTTTTTAGAGAGTTCCACTTCACGTTCGGTAAAGCATTCGATAAAGGAAGGCAACAGCAACGCATAGCGGTTGTTTTCCTCGCTGACCCCTTCTAGAATACCGATATACCCCACGTTTTTATACAAAAAACGGAAATAGGTACGCTGACCGTCGTCCGTAATCCGTTCGAAAGCATGCTCGCACACGGGCACGCCTTCAGGACGGGTATGTTCGGCATAAAAAGCCAAAGACAACCCCATCGTTGTCAAAATTTCTTCCTTGATTTTGTGAAGATCGAACATAGTTTTTCTCCTGCATATCCATCCATGGGCGGGGCTTGTTTCCATCGTCTGCACGCCATATAATACCCATGATAACATTATACCGCAACTCTCGTTTTTTTTCAAGGGTTTTTGTGAAAATTTTCCTAATCAATCGAAGAAAGTTTCGTTTTTTTACCGCGCCGATGAGAGACGCGTAAAAAAACTCCTTTTTTCATAGAAAAAAATATAAAGAATTTGCAAATTATTCACCCTTATGTATTGACAACAATTTTGAAAAGTGTTATAATACTATAAACTGTATGGTTTCATTTTGGGGAAGCATGCTTTCTTACGCTTTACTGAAAGTAAAATCCCTTAAACCAATCCAAAAAAAATTCAGGAGTTTTTGTTATGTTTGAACAGAATCAACAAACTGAGCCTCGCGCGGGATATCGCGTAGCTGCACTCTTTGCGGCTATCGTTGCTCTTTTGGCGATTGCGGTGATTCCTTTCCAAGCCCTTACAGCGGCTTCGCAAACGCCCGAATCGATATCCTTGCTGAACCTCATTTTGAAGGCAGTAAACGGTGACTATGCCGAATTTGGCATTCTCCCCGCCTTTAACCTTGTTGGGGTAAGCGGTATCGTATACAACGTATCCATTTACGCGTTTGCCGCATGTCTTTTGACCGCTGCCGCACTCGGTGTGGTTGGCTTATTCTCAGGAAAAGCCCCCGTCGCACGCACCTCGTTATGCTTCTTGGCGTCGGGCGCAGCGATCTACACCGTGGCATCTCTTTTGGTGTGCAGCACCTCGTCAATCAGTGTAGACTTCCTTAGCCTTGCAATTGCAATCGTCGGTGCATTGGTGTATACGGCAATTTCCGTATCGAAAGCCGGGAAAATGGCTTGGTTGCATTTTGTACAATGCATTTTGTCCTTAGCATTCGTTTTGTTGGTATGCGCTCCCCTTGCAATGGGCGAAGCTTTCAAAGCAGAAAGCTTGGATACTTTACCTATGATTGCTTTGTACCTTGGGCTTGTTGTTGCCTTGGTGAACCCCATCATCGCAGTTGCGCGCATTTCCCGCGCAGGCGGTATCGTGGCTGACTTGGTTCGCTTCATCGTTGAATTGGTAACGGCGTTGTTGATTACCCTCGGTGCAGCGGATTCCAACATTATGTGGTCTCTCCTTGCCGTAGCTGTAGCAACCCTTCAAATCCTCATCATCATCGTTGTCTTGGTAAAAATGAACAAGAAAGCGGTTGAAGATGCAGCACAGGAAGCAGGTCAAGCGGCAGTTGCAGGTTTCCACATGGAAGAATATGCAGAAGCGTACGCGTACGAAGGCGGCCCTGTTTCGGGCGTTATGATGGCTGAAGAAGTGAACCCTTCCTTCCTCCCTCACGAACCTCACGTAAATACCGCTGGGTACGATTTCTACAACAGCAAAACGTTTGACCCCTTCATCGCAAGCTTGGATGCAAACGAAAGAAACGAATTCACCGAACTCTTCATCTTGAAGTTTAAAGGCACGATGCCCGAACTGCCCGATTATGAAGTTGGCGGCGACAACAAAGAATTCTTCCGTAAGATATTCATCTACCTCGGTCAGTACCGTGACCGCATCTCCCAGCCTTTGCTTATGAAGATGTATCAATTCTCGATGAAAATCTAAAACAAAACTCTAACTATATAAAACACGCTGGCCATGCGGTTAGCGTGTTTTTATTTTGTCATATCAAAAACGAGGTAGCATTCATCAAGCTACCTCGTTATTTTTCTATCCGTATTTTCGCCACAATGGCATTTTCTTCCGTATACATTGCCCCCTCGCAAAGGGTGTTCACCAAAAACAATCCCCTGCCGTTTTCCGCCAAAAGCCCCGAACATTCAATCTGCTTAGGCAGTTGAAATACCGTTTTCGACAGTACCTTCAATACCACGCATCCGCCTTGCACTTCCGCCTGCAAATCCGCCCTGCCGCCGCCATGCTTCAAGGCGTTGCCAAGCAATTCACACGCGACCAACTTACAATCAAAAATGCAGTCTTGATTCACTTGCAATACAGCCAATTCCTCGCAAAGTCCGTCCAATGCCGTTTGCAAGGCGGCACAATCCTTTACCTGAAAAATCATTTTCCTTACCCCTGCAAATTTTCTTTTAACTTCAACAGCAATTTCCGTTCCATACGCGAAACGAACATCTGCGATACCCCCAAGCGTTTTGCAGTTTCGCTCTGCGACAACTCGTCCGCGTAGCGATATTGAATCAACGCCCGTTCGGTATCGGTAAAATCACGCATTGCCGCACGCAATGCTTCTCTGTTTTCAAAGCTTTCATACTGGTCGTCATCATCCGCCAATACCCCGTACAATGACTTATCCTCGTTTTCATCCCCGCCTGCCATGCTGTCAAGGGAAATCGTACCGCCTATTTCCAAAGCTTGTACCACTTCTTCTTCGGTCAATTTCAATACGTCCGCAATCGTACGCACGCTGGGTTTGACACCATTTTGCGATTCATACTGCGCGGAAAAATTCTTCACCGCTACGCCGATTTCGCTTAACCGTCTAGGCACCTTCACCATGCGGGACTTATCGCGAAAATAATTTTTAATTTCCCCCGTAATCGTGGGGGTAATGAAGGTGGTAAACTGCATACCAAGATTGGGGTCGAAACGATCGATCCCGCGCAAAAGCGCAAACGCGGCGACCTGCTTGAGGTCGTCGTATTCGACACCGCGCCCCACGAATTTTTTCGCGAGGATATCGGCTATGTAGAGATATTTTTCAGCGATTTGATTGCGGATAGCAATATCGCCCGTCTCCTTGTACTGCCGCAGCAGTTCGTTTACCTTCTCGTCAGCCATCGTTTAACCTTCAAAGCGGATACCGCGTACTTCCCCATTTTCATCCAAATCAAAATCCACGTCACCAAGCAACGCAGAAAGTAACGCGCGGGAGATTTCATCTTCCACCGAATTTTCCTGTTCACCTGCGCGTTCTTGCCCCGTCACCGTACAACCAAGCGCTTCGCCAATGGTATAATCAATGGTCGCGCTGGTGTATCCGTTGCGTTTCAAAATGAGCAAACTTTCCGTAACGCACACCTTAAAATCCTCAGCAAAATCCACGTCAAAACCCACGAGAGAGCAAAGCCCGCCCGTCGTCAAACGCACCGTCGTCAGATATTCCCCCGTCAAGGGCAACGTAACCGAAAATTTTTCCATATCACGCAATCTCCATGATTTTATCCAAGGAACAAATCAAAAACAGTTTTTTGATTTTAGGTTGCAAATCCACCAAACGCACCGCGTGGCCATTGGTTTTCAGTGTCTTCAAAATTTTAACAAACGTACCCAAAGTCGTACTGTCGATAAAATTCAGCGCGGTGCAATCAAAAGTCACGTCCATCGGATTTTCCGTGTACGCGGCAATTGTTTCCGTGTAAAAATTTTCCGCGTTGCCAAGGTCGATATCCCCCGACAAAGCGATATGAAGCGCACCGTTTTCCACGCCCACAATCTTCAATTCTTCCATGCTTTTCCTCCTAAAGAAAATGCTTCTATTATATATATACCGCAATCCCGTCTATTGCTAAACAGGTTTGCGGTATTTTTCTTACACAAATAAATTCAACAACAAACCCACCGCAACGGAAATCGCGTACGACGTCCCTATCAAGGTCAAGTTACGTTTCCACTGACGGGTATTTTTCAACAACACGACAAATCCCATCCCCGCGTTGGCACACAAGCCCGCCACGCACGAACCGAAGGTAATCCCGCCTGCCAAAAAGCTTTCAGTGATTACAACGCTAGACGCGCAGTTGGGTATCAAACCAATTGCACAAGTCAGCAACGGTTGCAGGAAGCGATTGGTGTGCATAAAGTTTTGAAAGGTCGTTTCGCCTACCTCGTGTATAATGGCGATCAAGGTGAAGTTCACCAAGAAAATGAACAACGCCACTTGCAGGGTATGCCACAAAGGAAAAAGAATATATTTCTTCCAAACAGAGTCGCCCGCGTGAGAACGCCCGCAAGCGCATTTCACGTCCACGTCCTTTTCCGCAAGGTAGCTTCGAATGAAAATTTCGTGGGTAGTTTTCGGGGTTTCATCGTAAGCGGAAGGCATTTCAACGCATACCTGCCCCCGTCCAATCGCCCGCATGAACAAATCCACGGCATAACCAACGGCAACACCGACAGCAATTTTTACCCCCAACATAGGCAGCACCCAAACCGCGCCCTCACCCGATGAAAGCATGATGATAAAAGCTTCGTCGCTGGTCGCCATAAAGATAGCAAGCAACGTCCCTACTGTGATATACTTCTGTTCGAACAGCTTCGCCGCCATCACGGAGAAACCGCATTGCGGAATTAACCCCGTTGCCGAGCCAATCAAAGGCCCCATCTTATTGCCAAAACGGTTGATTTGGCTTAAATCCGCCTTACTTTCCAACAGCTCAATCAGCAAATAAATCAACAAAATCCAGGGCAACAACGGCAAAGTATCTTCCAAAGCATGCCACAAAAGTTCAGGCAAATGGTCAAACATTGTCACACCTCTTCGCGCGGCTTTGCACCGTTTCCAAGGTCGCCGCTAAGGGGATAGACGCTTTCGCGGTCAAGTTCATTTCCGCAAAGTTCCCCAAACGGAACTGCACCAAGCCTTCGGATGCAATCATCGCCGCGTTATCCGTACAATACCGCTTTTCAGGTAAAATCAACCGCAAGCCGTTTTTCTGACACGCCGCTTGCAGACTTGACCTCAAATACCCGTTTGCCGCTACACCGCCGCCCGCAGTCACAGTCGTCACGCCCTTTTCTATCGCCGCCGCCACCGTCTTTTCCACCAATACGTCTACCGCCGCGCATTGGAAAGAGTACGCCACGTCCGATTTGGAAT
>SVIN01000002.1 GCA_015069495.1 Clostridiales bacterium | reverse complement strand
GTGTGGTAACTACGCAACCTACTTGCGAGGGCAAGGGTGAAAAGCTCTTTACTTGCGCTTGCGGGGAAAGTTACACGGCAGAGGTGGATGCGCTTGGGCATGAATATGACGACGGTGTGGTGACAACGCAACCTACTTGCGAGGGCAAGGGTGAAAAGCTCTTTACCTGCGCTTGCGGAGAAAGTTATACGGAAGAAGTGGACGCGCTTGGGCATACTTATGACGATGGAGTAATCACCGCGCCACCTGCCTGCGAGGAAAAAGGGGTGAAAACTTATACCTGCGCTTGCGGAGAAAATTACACGGAAGACGTGTCTGCCCTTGGACATAATTGGGGTGAGGGGATTTGTGAACAATGCCATATTCCTTATTTCAGCGAAGGATTGTTATATACCTTAGAAAACGATGGTGATTCTTATTCACTGATAGGGGTTGGTACATGTGCGGATAGGGATATTGTAATTCCGTCTACATATAACGGATTGCCCGTGAGGCGCATTGGTTGGCATGCGTTTTATGAAAGTAAAACATTGACAAGCGTGGTAATTCCTGATTCGGTGACGAGTATTGCGGATTGGGCGTTTGGGTATTGTAACTCGCTAACCAGCATAAAGCTGGGGGCTTCTGTGTCGAGTATCGGCTGTAATGCATTTTATTATTGTCATTCGTTGACAGGTATGGAACTTCCTGCTTCGGTGACGGGCATTGGCGAAAATGCGTTTGTCGGGTGTTATAAATTGATTGAAATATACAATCAATCGTCTTTGCCGATTACGGCGGGCGATTGGGGACATGGCTGCGTCGGGTATTATGCAAAGAACGTATATACGCCGACAAACGGTGCAAGTAAATTGTCTATCGACGACAACGGATATATACTCTATACCGATGACAAAGCGGTCAGCTTGATGGGGTATATTGGTACGGAAACAGAGTTGGTTTTATCGTCAGGCTTTACGGAGATTTATCCATATGCATTCTATCGCTGTGAGTGGCTGACAAGCGTGGAAATAGGCAACTTCGCGACGAACATTGGCAGGAGTGTATTTTACGGGTGTACCTCATTGGTAAAAGTAATCATCCCTGACTCGGTGACGAGTATTGGGGATTATGCGTTCTATAATTGCACCGCATTGACAAGTGTGACCATTCCTGATACGGTGACGAGTATTGGTATCAGGGCATTTGAAAATTGCGATTCGCTGACAAGCGTTGTATTGCCTGCCATGGCGATATCGTCTATACCGAAAGCGAACTTGCAAACGGTAATCATTACCTCGGGCGCGCGCATTGCGGATAAGGCGTTTTATGACAGCGACCAATTGACAAGCGTGGAGCTTCCTGCTTCGGTGACGAGTATAGGCAAGTTTGCGTTTTATAATTGCGACAAGCTGACAAGCGTGGAACTCCCTGATTCCGTGACGGGGATTGATGATTATGCGTTCTACTGTTGCCCCGCGTTGGCAAGTGTAGAGATGGGCAATTCGGTGACGGTGATTGGTAAGCAAGCATTCTATAAGTGCGATAAGCTGACAAGCGTTACAATCCCTGATTCCGTGACTCGTATTGGTGATTCTGCGTTCTATGATTGCACTGCTTTGAAAGCGGTGGAGATAGGAGACTCTGTGAAGAGTATTGGCTCGAATGCGTTCCGTTCGTGTACTGCTTTGACAAGCGTGGAAATCCCTGACTCGGTGACGAGTATTGGGGATTCTGCATTTGAAAATTGTACTGCGCTGACAAGTGTGAAGATAGGGGATTCGGTGGCGAGTATCGGTGCGTGCGCGTTTCAATATTGTTCCAAATTAACAAGCGCGGAAATAGGCGATTCGGTGACGAGTATTGGTGATTCTGCGTTTTATCTTTGCGACAAGTTGACAAGTGTGGAAATACCCAATTTGGTGACGAATATTGGTGCGCAGGCGTTTGCCATGTGTGGTTCGTTGACGAGTGTTGTGATAGGGCAGTCGGTGACGAGTATTGGCGCGCAGGCGTTCTATGGTTGCAATTCGTTGACAAGCGCTACGTTGCCGACGGTGGCGATTCCGTATATTTCAAAAACGAACTTGCAAAGGGTTGTCATTACCGCAGGGGAGTCTATTTCTGATTTTTCGTTCTCTTCTTGCCGTTCGTTGACAAGCGTGGTAATTGGTGATTCGGTGACGAGGATTGACGCTTGGGCGTTTGAAAATTGTACCGCTTTGACAAGTGTGGAAATTCCTGACTCGGTGACGAGTATTGGTGCGACTGCATTCTATTCTTGCACCTCGTTGACAAGCGTGGCAATTGGTGATTCGGTGACGAGTATTGGTGATTCTGCGTTCTATGAATGCACCTCGTTGACAAGTGTGGACATCGGGGATTCCGTGACGAGTATTGGCGCGACTGCATTCTATTATTGCATCGCTTTGACAAGCGTGGAGATACCTAAATCGGTGATGTATATTGGAAAGGGCGCATTCGTTGAGTGCTTCGCATTGACGGGTATAACCGTATCGGAAGATAATGAGGCATATCAATCAATAGACGGCAATTTATACAGCAAAGATGGTAAAATTTTGATACAATATGCGATTGGTAAAGCGGATAAGTCGTTTATCATCCCTGATTCAGTGACGAATATTGGTGATGAGGCGTTCGAAAATTGCGACAAGTTGACAAGCGTGGAAATCCCTGATTCCGTGACGGATATTGGTGATAATGCGTTCTATGAATGCACCTTGTTGACATGCGTGGAGATTGGCGATTCAGTGACGAGTATTGGTGATAATGCGTTTGCTTATTGCGATTCGTTAACAAGCATGGTAATCCCTAATTCGGTGACGAGTATAGGTAATTGGGCGTTCTATCTTTGCTATTCGTTAACAAGCATGGTAATCCCTGATTCTGTGACGAATATTGGTGATTATGCGTTTGAAGACTGCGACTCGTTGACAAGCGTGGCGATTGGTAATTCAGTGACGAGTATAGGTAATGGTGCGTTTAGATATTGCGACAAGTTGACAAGCGTGGTGATTCCTGATTCGGTGACGAGCATAGGTTATGAAGCGTTCAGATATTGCGACTCGTTGGCAAGTATATACTATCATGGTACGGCAGTAGAATGGAGTTATATTTCGTTTGGTTCGTATAACGAAGATTTAATTTATGCAACAAGATATTATTACAGCGCAAATAAACCCACCCAAGACGGGGAATGGTGGCATTACGAGGATGGTGTGCTTACCGCTTGGGAAACGGTTTTAAGCAGTAAGGGGTTAGAATATGCGCTGAATGAGGATGGCACTTCCTATTCGTTGACAGGGATTGGTACTTGTACGGATAGAAATGTGGTCATTCCGACTATGCATGAAGGAATTCCTGTGACGCGTATTGGCGAGTATGCGTTTAAGGATTGCACCGCATTGACGAGCGTGGTAATTCCTGATTCGGTGACGAGTGTTGGCGAAGGGGCGTTCTATGCTTGCTCCTCGTTAAAACGTGTGGACGTGAACAGCCAAACGGCGGTGAATAATTTTAGTGATATATTTGATGGGTGTAATGCATTGACGAGCGTGGTAATTGGTGAATCGGTGACGAGTATCGGTTCTTATGCATTCTATTATTGCGACTCGTTGGCAAGCGTGGAAATTCCTAATTCGGTGACGAGTATCGGTTATTATGCGTTCTATAATTGCGACTCGTTGGCAAGCGTGGAAATTCCTAATTCGGTGACGAGTATCGGTTATTATGCGTTCTATAATTGCGACGCGCTGATAAGCATGGAAATCCCTGATTCAGTGACGAGCATCGGTTATGGGGCGTTCGATTATTGCACCTCATTGAGAAGCGTGGTGATTCCTGCCTCAGTGACGCATATTGGTGGCGAGGCATTCTCTTCTTGCTATTCATTGACAAACATAACCGTATCGGAATCTAACGAGGCGTATCAATCGATAGACGGCAATTTATACAGCAAAGACGGTGAAACGCTGATACAATATGCCGTGGGAAAAACGGACACTTCGTTTATTATCCCTGATTTTGTGAGGTGGATTGGTGATTATGCGTTCTATTCCTGCGATTCGTTGACAAGCGTAGCAATCCCTGATTCCGTGACGAGCATCGGCCGTGAAGCGTTTGCATATTGCGGTTCGTTGATAAGTGTGGAAATTCCTGATTCGGTAACGAGTATTGGTTATTCTGCGTTCTATCTTTGCGATTCGTTGACAAGCGTGGTAATCGGTGATTCCGTGACGAGTATTGGTGATGAGGCGTTCTCTTGTTGCTACTCTTTGGCAAGTGTGGTAATCGGTGATTCGGTAACGAGTATTGGCGACAGGGCGTTCTATAATTGTGACTCGTTGACAAGCGTGGTAATCGGTGATTTGGTGGCAAGCATCGGGTATGCGGCGTTCTCTTCTTGCTATTCATTGACAAGCATAACCGTATCGGAATCTAACGAGGCATATCAATCGATAGACGGCAATTTATACAGCAAAGACGGTAAAACCTTGATACAATATGCCGTGGGGAAAACGGACGGGGATTTTATGATTCCCGACACAGTAACGAGTATTGGCTCTTATGCGTTCTATAATTGCGACTCGTTGACAAACGTGACAATTCCTGATTCGGTGACGGGTATTGGTGATTCTGCGTTCGCTTATTGCACTTCGTTGACAAGCGTGGCAATCCCTAATGCAGTGACGAGTATTGGCTCTTCTGCGTTCGCTGATTGCTATGTATTGGCAAGTGTGGAAATCGGTGAATCGGTGACGACGATTGGTTATGGGGCGTTCTCTTTTTGCGGCTCGTTGATAAGCGTGGAAATTGGGGAATCCGTAACGAATATTGGTTCTTCTGCGTTTGCTTATTGCACTTCGTTGACAAGCGTGAAAGTGAACAGCCAAGCGGTGATGAATCGTTTCACAGGGATATTTTATAGATGCAATGCATTGGCAAACGTGGAGCTGGGGGATTCGATAACAAGTATTGGTTGTTACGTCTTCTATCAATATGGCTTATTGACAAACATAACCGTATCGGAAGGTAATGAAGTATATCAATCGATAGACGGCAATTTATACAGCAAAGACGGCAAAACGCTGATACAATATGCCATTGGGAAAACGGACAGATCGTTTACGATTCCTAATTCGGTGACAAGTATTGGCGATGGTGCGTTTTATCGTTGCAAGTTCTTGAGAAACGTGAAGCTGGGGGATTCGGTGACGAGTATTGGTTGGTATGCGTTTGCTTTTTGTGATTCATTGACGAGTGTGGAAATACCCGCTTTCGTGACGAATATTGAGTATTATGCATTTTATTATTGTATCTCGTTGACAAACGTATATTATCATGGTACAGCGGATGAATGGAAGGATATTACGATTGACTCGAACAATAAAAATCTGACCGAGGCAAAGACGTGTTATTACAGTGAAACGGAAACAAGCGGTTGCTGGCATTACGTGGACGGAGTGCCGACGGCTTGGTAAGGGCATCTTTAATGCGCGATATATGCTACGCATACGATATATTGCTAACGCAATACGATATACGCCGTTGGCGTACGATATGCCCTGTGGGCGTTGTGGATAAAATTAAAACAAGAAAGCGTGGAAGAAAATACTTCTGCGCTTTCATTTTTTTGCCGAAAAGCGCATATAACTATGTATGCTGAAAACTCAACAACGACAATTTTATCAGGTTAAAAAAGGACAAACTTTGGCGGAGATTGCCGACTATTTTTCCGTGTCGCAATTTTTACTTGTAAAAATCAATAAGCTTACTTCCCCGCCTTATGCGGGGCAGATTTTGCAAATCCCCAGTGAGCGGGGGAATATCTACATAGTGCAAGAGGGGGATACGAAAATTCTGCTGTGCGGAAGCGAGGAAAACTACCGCGCGCTGAACGGTACGGACGTGTTTTATATTGGGATGAGAGTGGTTATAGGGTGAATTGGCAACCTGACGTTGCACGCAGTAAGGTGTCTTTTCGTGCGTGTTTATAGTTAGTTTCGTGTATTTTGCAGTGTTTATGGCTTCTCCAGCGGGAGAAGCTGTCATGAATGCGATGTGTAAACGAGCTGAATGACTGATGAGGTGTTTATGTGACTATTCATCAGTCCTTCGATTCACTGCGTTTCACGCTCAGGACAGCTTCCCTCACAAGGGAAGCCATATAGATGTAAACATTAAAAACTCCCCCACAAATATGCACAATCTTGCTTGTAAAGCTCATACAATATACTAAGTAACGATAACAGCGAGCGCGCCGAAATTTTACCTTTCAGGCGGTTCGTAACAGGAGGTAAACCATGTCCTTTTTTTCCAATTTCCAATCGGATAAATGCCCTGGTTCTATCACGGGCAATCCCTTAAATGGGTTGATGGAAAAGGTTTGTATTCAGGCGGAGAAAATTTTCGATGCAGGGATCAAACAAACCCGTCTTGAAAATTATGCATTGACTTTGACCGATATCACACCCGCGACCGTTACATATCCTTTGACGTTTGTCAGCGCGCGTTCGGTGTCTGCGGAAGCGGCCGTGACCAACCTTACGGTTGAACGCCAACCCGACAAACAATGCGCCCGCGTGCAAGCCACCGCCAGCGTGCCTGTGGAAGTTTTATTCACCGATGCAAACGGGATAGACGGCAGTGCAACGGCAACCGTTTCTTTGCCAGTAGATGCGTTTCTTTACGTACCTGCCCCGTCCATTATGCCTTTTTCGGTGCGTGCGTTGGTCAGCGTGGTTGCGCCTGACGGGGTGTATAACGACGAGACGCAGGGCTTCAGCGTTAGCCTTTGCGTGACCATGATTATCAAAATCGCAATGTCGGTGGAAGTGCTTGTTCCGTCCTATGGTTATTGCATGATTCCGCCCTTACAAGAATACTCGCAAGAGGTTTGCGCGGGGTTCTTCGAACTGCCTTTGTACCCGCAAGGGAACAGCAAGGGCTGTTGCAGGGACAAATAAACCACCGTTCTATGAACGGTATCGCAAAAAACGGCGAAAAAAACGCCGTTTTTTTCTTGCTTTTTCACCTAATAACTGTTATAATAAATCCATGAATATTTATGCGATTAGCGATTTGCATCTTTCCACGACCGCGGACAAGCCGATGGATATTTTCGGTACGGGTTGGGAAGGGCATTTCGAGAAAATTAAATCCGATTGGCTTGCCAAGGTACAACCTGACGATATCGTCTTGATTTCGGGGGATATCAGTTGGGCGATGAAGATGTCGGACGCGCTTATCGATTTGGGTATGCTTGCCGATTTACCAGGGAAAAAAGTCTTTATCCGCGGTAACCATGATTATTGGTGGAACGGTATCACGAAGCTTCGCGACTTAGCGCCTAACGACAGCTTTATTTTTCTGCAAACAGACGCGGTGCGCATTGAAAACTTCGTCATTGTAGGCTCGCGCGGTTGGACCTGTCCAGGCAGTAATGATTATACCGATCAAGACCAAAAATTGTACCTGCGTGAAGCGGAACGTTTCCGTTTGGCGTTTTTGGATGCGGACAAGTTGGCGCAGGAGGGCGACACCAAAATCGCATTGATACATTATCCACCCTTCAATGGTAAAAAGGAGGACACGCTGTTTACACAGCTTTTTGAACAAAACAACGTGGACAAAGTTGTTTTTGGACATATCCACGGCAGTTTCTATTTCCCGTTAAAAACGGAGAAAAACGGGGTGGAATATATCCTCGCTTCTTGCGATAAAGTAAACTTTAACCTCGTGAAAATTTATTGATTTATTTTCACTGAGAAATCGCGTGTTGCGATGTTTCTTAAAAGAGATTTGATTGGTGAAAAAAATATAAGCACAACCCTTTACAATATTGAAAAAAAGTGGTATACTAATAGATGAAAAAAGATTACACGGGAGGCAGACATGTTAAACAGAAAAGATTTGCTTGGTTTGATTGACGCAACGGAAGCGGAAATCACGGAAATCCTTGATTTGGCGCAGACGTTTAAAAACCGTATCCGCGCAGGTGAAAAGAAGATGTCGTATTTAAAAGACAAGACGGTGACCATTCTTTTCTACGAAAACAGCACGCGTACACGTACTAGTTTTGAACAAGCTGCAAAATATCTCGATGCGACCGTGGTCAATATCGAGGCATCCACCTCTTCGGTGGCAAAAGGGGAAACCTTGATTGATACGGGTAAAACGTTGGATGCGCAGAAAAATGATTTTATCGTTATGCGTCACCCGATGGGCGGGGCGCCCCACCTTTTGGCAAAGACGGTCAAGGCAGGGGTCCTCAATGCGGGCGACGGGGTAAATGAACACCCTACGCAAGCCTTGTTGGATATGTTGACGATGCGTGAAACTTTTGGTACGCTGAAAGGTTTGAAGGTTGCTATTTTAGGGGATATCAAACATTCCCGCGTGGCAAAATCCAATCTCTTCGGTTTGAAGACCATGGGTGCGGAAGTCCGCATGTTTGCACCTGAAACACTGATTCCCAAGGGGATGGATCAGTTGGGCGCAAAGCTTTGTAAATCCCGCGAAGAAGCATTGGACGGCGTAGACGTCGTCATGGGCTTGCGCATCCAGTTGGAAAGACAGCAAGCGGGCAATTTCCCTTCGCTTGGCGAATATGCGGCGAACTACGGTGTGGATGAAAAGCATTTGGCGTACGCAAAACCCAACGCAATCATCTTGCACCCCGGTCCCGTGAATCGCGGGGTAGAATTGACCAGCGCGGTCATTGACCATGAAAGAAGCCATATCGAAGACCAAGTGCTTTCGGGTGTAGCGGTGCGTATGGCGATACTTGCGCTTTTGAATGATGCGAGATAAGGAGAAACGGGTATGATTATTAGAAACGGCAACGTGGTATTAAAAAACTCCGTAGAAAAGAAAGATCTTTTGATTGAAAAGGGTAAAATTACACAAATCGCGGACAGCATTCCTGCCGATGGATCTCAAGAAATTGATGCTGCAGGGAAGTACGTTTTTCCTGGTTTGATTGATATGCACGTACATTTGCGCGAACCTGGGTTCGAACGCAAAGAAGATATCGAAAGCGGCGCAAAGGCGGCGGTAAAGGGCGGGTTTACGCAGATTTGCTGTATGCCCAACACCAACCCCGTGACGGACAACAAAGTCGTGGTGACTTACATCAAGGCGCGCGTAAAGGAAGTCAACCTTTGTAAAATTCACCCCATCGGGGCAATCACGAAAGGTTTGCAAGGTCAGGAAATGGCGGCAATCGCAGGCATGAAAAAGGCGGGTGCGGTGGCTATTTCCGACGATGGTGTCACGGTAAAGAATGCACGTTTGATGCGTCTTGCGATGGAATACGCCAAGGGCTTTGACATCAAATGTCTTTGCCATTGCGAAGATAAGGATTTGGTGGACGGCGGCGTTGTAAACGAAGGTTTAAGCGCGACGATTGCGGGGTTAAGAGGGATTCCCCGTGCGGCGGAAGACGTCATTATCGCCCGCGATATTGCCCTTGCGGAAAGTTTGGACGCCGAGGTGCATATTTGTCACGTGTCCACCCATAGCGGTGTGCGTTTGATTCGCAGTGCGAAACAAGCGGGGGTAAAAGTTACGGCGGAAACCTGCCCTCATTACTACTCGGTAACGGATAACGTAATTCTTACCTATGACACGAACACGAAAGTGAATCCGCCCATTCGTGAAGAAATCGACAAACAAGCGATTTTGGAAGGGTTAAAGGACGGTACGATTGATTGTATCGTAACCGACCACGCGCCTCATCATGCGGATGATAAGGACGTAGAATACGGCTATGCGGCGTTTGGTATCAGCGGTATTGAAACTTCGTTCGGGTTTGCAATTAAGTATTTGTACAACGCGGGCGTGTTGAGTTTGAATGAAATTGCAGACAAGATGTCTTACAACCCTGCACAGATTTTGGGTTTGGACGGCGGTGAAATCAAAGAAGGCGGCGTTGCTGATTTGATGATTGCGGATTTGGACGAAACTTGGACGATTGACCCTGCAAACTTTGTCAGCAAGGGCAAAAACAATCCGTTCAAGGGCATGGAATTACAAGGCGTTGTGAAATATACGATTGTCGACGGTGATATTAAATACCAAGCATAAAGGAGAAAGTGATTATGATTACGGATAAATTGATTGACGGCATTATTGCCATGCAAAATCCTACCTGCGTAGGCTTGGATACGTTGTTTGATTACTTGCCCGATGATATGCGTGCAGGTGCGAAAACGTTTGAGGACGTTGCGGAAAGAGTGTTAGAATTTAACAAGAAAATCATTGACAGCGTGTATGATATCGTACCTTCGGTAAAGGTGCAAATCGCGTATTATGAAATGTATGGCGTTGCGGGTATGAAAGCGTATTACGAAACCTTGAAATACGCGGCGGAAAAGGGCTTGGTGGTGATTGCGGACGCGAAACGCAACGATATCGGTTCGACCGCATCTTGCTATGCAAAGGCATTTTTGGGCGAAACGCAGGTCAACGACGAAATCATCAAGGCGTTCCCTTCCGATTACGTAACGGTCAACGGATATCTTGGTTCGGATGGGATTGTACCCTTCGTAGAACAGTGCGAAAAATATGACAAGGGTATTTTCGTGCTTGTAAAAACGTCCAACCCTTCGGGCGCGGAAATCCAAAACATGGTATTGGATAACGGTATGCCTATGTACGAATACGTTGGCGGTTTGGTGGAAAAGTGGGGCGAAAGCACGATTGGTAAATACGGCTATTCGGCAGTCGGTGCGGTTGTTGGTGCGACCCATCCTACGGAAGCGGCTCGTCTTCGCGCGGTGTTGCCTCATACCTTCTTCTTGATTCCTGGTTATGGTGCGCAGGGCGGTAACGCAGAGATGTTGAAAAGCTGTTTCGGCGCAAATGGTTTGGGGGGCGTAGTGAACAATTCCCGCGGGATTTTGTGCGCATATAAGAAGAACGGCGGTACGTATTATGATGCGGCGCGTGAGGCTTGCGTAGCGATGCAGAAGGATTTGTCGTCCGTTATCGGTAAAATGGCAACCTGAGGTTGCACGCAATAAAGTGTGTTTTCGCACATTTTAAAGATAGCTTCGCGCATTCACTGTTGAGCTTGGGCGAATTGGATAGTATGTTGGATTATACAGTTTAAGGAGTAATATGAAAGATTATATTGCAACGATAGTAAAAAACGAACCGATTGCGGACAACGTATATGCAATCACGTTTGATTTAGGCGAACCTGCCAAGGCGCGTTGCGGACAGTTTGGCAATATCTCGGTAGGGGGTACGCATTTATTGCGCCGTCCGATTGCGATTTGTAAACTTGACGGCAACACAGTGACCTTTTGTTATCAAATCAAAGGGGAAGGCACACAGCGTTTGAAGACGTTGGGCGTTGGGGAGAAATTAAACGTATTGATGCCCCTCGGCAACGGTTTTTACGTGGAAGAAAATGAAAAGAAAATCGCCCTTGTCGGGGGCGGTGTAGGGGTATTTCCTTTGATTTCCGTACTTCGTGAATACGGTATGGAAAAGGAAATTTCCGCGTATATCGGGTATCGCAACAAAGGCGCGGTATGCGGTGTGGAAGAATTTGAAAAAGCATATAAATTCGTGGCCGTTACGGACGACGGCAGTTACGGTGAAAAGATGAACGCGGTGCAAGCGTTCCAAGCTGACCTTGCGAAGGGAAAGCGTCCCGACGTAGTGCTTGCCTGCGGGCCTACCCCTATGCTCCGTGCTTTGATAAAGGTAGTGAAAGAAGAAAATCTTCCTTGCTACGTATCCTTGGAAGAACGCATGGGGTGCGGAATCGGTGCATGCTTGGTCTGTGTATGTGATATGACCAACGGTAAGAAGGCAAGGGTGTGTAAGGACGGTCCCGTGTTTAGTGCAGACTCCGTAGTTTTGTAAGCGCCTATATGCATCGCATTTCGGCGTTGTTGCTCGGTCACGTACTACTTGTACGCTCCCTTGCTCCGCCTTGAACTGCTCGCATCTCCGCACTTACACTCGTATTGAATCGGGTGATATTTAATAGGAAGTCAAGAAACTCAGTTTCTTGCGGGACGAGATGAGCAAACGCATATGTTGGCGTTTGCGGTGTCCAAGTGAGCAGATCCCACGAAAGATAACCCAATAAAAGCAAAACAAAGTTTTGCGTAAACAACCGCTTTGCGGTTATCAACGCAAGGCAAAGCCTTGCTTATAAAAGGGGTATAGGATGCGAGGGCGTTGCCCTCAACCTCCCACAAGGGACAACGTCCCTTGACCCTTGACAGGAATAATAAGAGGAAAAACTATGGCAAATTTATCGGTTAAATTATGTGGGGTGGTTTTGAAAAACCCTGTGATTGCGGCATCGGGTACGTATGGGTTCGGACGCGAATTTAACGAACTCTACGATATCGGACAAATCGGCGGTGTGTCTACCAAAGGTATGACTTTAGAACCCCGCTTGGGGAATCCTGTTCCTCGTATTGCAGAATCGCGCGGGGTTATTTTGAACGCAGTCGGTCTGCAAAATCCAGGTGTGGAACATTTCATCGAAAGCGATCTCGAATGGTTGAAATCTACAGGTACCGCAGTCATTGCAAACGTCGCAGGGAAAACTTTGGAAGATTATGAAAAAATCTGCGCGCGCTTGGATGGTTTGGTGGATATGATTGAACTCAATATTTCCTGCCCCAACGTAAAAAGCGGCGGGATGGCGTTTGGTATCCAACCCCAATCGGTAGAAGCAGTTACCCGCGTGGCAAAATCGGGCGCAAAAAATACCCCGCTTATCGTGAAGCTTTCCCCGAACGTGGAAAGTATCGCAACCAACGCAAAGGCGGCGGAAAACGGCGGGGCGGATTGTCTTTCGCTCATCAATACTTTGACGGGTATGGCAATCGATATCGAGCGCAGAAGACCGATTATCGCAAACAATACGGGCGGTGTATCGGGCGCGGGCGTGAAACCCGTGGCGGTGCGTATGACGTACGAAGCGTCGCAGGCGGTGTCCATCCCCGTGATTGGTATGGGTGGTATTACTTGCGCGGAAGACGCAATCGAATTTTTAATGGCGGGCGCAACCGCGGTGCAAGTGGGTACGGCAAACTTCACCGACCCTTACGCAATGCCTAAAATTATCAAGGGCTTGAACGATTGGTGCGATCGTCACGGCATTGAAAACGTAGCCGATTTGACGGGTACTTTACAATTAAACGGCAGATAAAATGTACTTGTTGTGACTGTTTTATTCACAGCCACAACTTTTGCGAAGTAAAAAATTCACTGCACCATAAGTGCAAATTCACTGTGGCTTTGCCACAAATTCACTTTTATTCACTGCTCGTTGTGATTGTTGCAATAAAAAACGCGCAAGCAAAAAACATTGCTCGTAGCCGTTTTGATTTCAGCCACAACTTTTACGAAGTAAAAAATTCACTGCACCATAAGTGCAAATTCACTGTGGCTTTGCCACAAATTCACTTTTATTCATCAAATAAAAAATTCACTTTTACAAGGAGTTATTATGTCTTATACTTACAAACAAGAATTTATCCGCTTTATGGTATCCAACGGCGTTTTGAAGTTTGGAGAATTTACCCTCAAAAGCGGTAGAATTGCACCCTATTTCATCAATACGGGCAATTATAAAACAGGCAAGCAGTTGGCGAAACTTGGCGAATATTACGCCGCATGTATCGAAGAAAACGGTTTGCAAGCGGAAACTTTGGTCGGTCCTGCGTACAAAGGGATTCCTCTTTCCGTTGCTACGGCAATTGCAAGTTTCCACCAATATGGTAAAGAATTTAATTACTGTTTCGATCGTAAGGAAGCAAAAGACCACGGCGAAGGCGGTTTGTTTGTCGGGCAACAGCTTTCGGATGGTGAAAAAGTCATCATCATCGAAGACGTTATGACTTCGGGCAAGGCGCTCCGTGAAATTTTACCCAAATTGGAAGCGGCGGCAAAGGTAAACGTTGTCGGTATGATTATTTCGGTAGACCGTCAGGAAAAGGCACTCAACAGCGACCTTTCCGCTGTCAGCGAAGCAAAGAAAGAATTTGGTATCGACGTTTACTCGGTTGTTACCATGAACGATATTATCGCTGCCATTGAAGAAGGGGTGGTGGATGGTAAGGAACATTTGCCCGCCATGTACAAATACCGCGAAACTTACGGCGCAAAATAAGGCAAACGGCGGGGAAATACCCATTCCTGCTTTTGTAAGTAAGTCGGGGAAACTGCGCGACCTTCAATGATACGCGCGGAGACAAGCGTTAATACAATAACGCAGAGAAAGAAAAACGTAATCAAAACCAAATATGCTCGTTTCATATCCATACTATGGGTGTTTTTGGTGTGAATTATTAGGAGAAAAATATGAAAAATATTATTTTGACGGGGGATAGACCCTCGGGAAAATTGCACATTGGACATTACGTAGGTTCGTTGAAGCGCCGTGTGGAATTGCAAAACAGCGGTAAATTTGATAAAATTTACGTGATGATTGCAGACGCGCAGGCACTTACAGATAATTTCGACAATCCCGAAAAAGTCCGTTCGAACATCACGGAAGTGGCGCTTGATTATATGGCGTGCGGTATCGACCCGAAGAAATCGACCATTTTCGTGCAATCCCACGTAGCGGAATTGACCGAACTCACGTTCTATTATATGAACCTCGTAACCCTTGCGCGGTTAGAACGCAACCCGACCGTTAAGGCGGAAATGAAACAAAAGAATTTTGAATTGTCCATTCCGATGGGTTTCTTGACTTATCCCGTGTCGCAGACAGCGGATATCACCGCGTTCAAGGCAAATACCGTACCCGTAGGGGAAGATCAATTGCCTATGTTGGAACAAGCGCGTGAAATTGTCAGAAGTTTCAACGGTTTGTACGGTGAAACTTTGGTCGAACCCAAAGCGGTTTTACCTGACAACAAAGCTTGCTTGCGTTTGCCCGGTACGGATGGTATGGTAAAGATGAGTAAATCATTGGGGAATTGTATTTACTTGTCGGACAGCGCGGATGAAATCAAACGTAAAGTTATGAGTATGTATACCGATCCCAACCATATCAAGGTGACGGATCCTGGCGACACCGAACATAACCCGACCTTTATTTATTTGTCGGCGTTCTCTTCGCCTGAACATTTCGAACGCTATTTACCCGAATATGCGAACTTGGACGAACTTAAGGCGCATTATGAACGCGGTGGTTTGGGTGATATGAAGGTGAAGAAATTCCTCAACGCAGTTATGCAGGAAGTTTTAGAACCTATCCGTTTGCGCCGTGAAGAATTGGCAAAGGATATCCCTGCGGTTTGGGATATGCTGTACGAGGGCAGCGAAGTTGCGCGCAAAGTAGCGGCGCAGACCCTTGCTGAAGTGAAAAAGTCGATGCGTATCGACTATTTCGCAGATAGAAACTAAAGAGAAAATTACACACGCGTTCCTTGGGGGTGAGTCTCGCGTGTGATGGGGGTGTACCAATGAGAGAATTTTTTGGATTGTCAAAATTGAAGGAAGGCGGTTATACTTTTTTGCGCCAAGCAGAAGGGGCATGGTCGTGGCAACATTTAACGTTGGTGGCTTGTTTGATGGCTTTAATGGTTGCATTGGCATGTATTTTAGGCAGAAAATACAAAGGGAAACCGTTACCTCAAGCGAATATCGTGTTGGTCGCATGCGCAGTTTTAATCAATGCTTTTGAGGTGATTAAGATTGTAGTGCTGTGCATACGTACGGAAAACGTATGGCATTGGTTGTATGTGTTGCCCTTATTTCTTTGCAGTGTGCAGTTGATTGCTATTCCGATGGCGGCGCTTTGCAAAGGCAGAACGAAAGAAGCGTGTTTGGATTTCGTGTTGACGTTTGGTATTTTGGGCGCGGTGTTCGGCACAATTGGCGCGACGCAAAATTACAACGCGTACCCTGTATTATCGATGGATAACGTCTTTTCAGGGGTTACGCATTCCATTTCGGGGTTTGCGTCTTTATACATAGCAATATCTGGTTTGACCAGTTTGAAATGGAAAAATTTCCCCATTACGCTTGGCGTATTGTGCGGGGTTTCGGTGATTGCGTACATAGCGAATATTATCTTGGATTACAATTATATGTTTTTAATGTATCATGACGGAACGCCGTATAGTATTTTTTACAATATGGTCAACGGACACAAAGTGTTGTATCCTTTGGTGGTTGTGGGGATATTCGTTGTGTATTTGGCACTGTTCTACTATGTTTACAACCTAATTCGCGAAAAGAAAAATATCGCAAAAAATTAACAAAAAAACTGTCCGAGGCAATGATTGTCACGGGCAGTTTTTCAATAGGAGTGTAAATAAGAAACCCGAGGAACTTGTCCTCGGGCTTCTTAAAAATAAAAGATTAGTTGTTGATAATATCTTTGTAAGCTTTACCAAATTTCATAACGGGCTTCTTGCAAGCGGGAATTTCCACAGATTCTTTCGTCTGAGGGTTGATACCAGTTTTAGCGGGCACGTCTTTTACTTCAAACGTACCGAAGCCAACAAGCTGAACTTTATCGCCAGCCTTCAATGCGTCCGTGATGGATGCGATGAATGCATCGTAAGCCGCTGTTGCGTCTTTCTGAGAGAAACCTGCTTTGTTTGCAATTGCTTTAATCAATTCGCCTTTGTTCATAAGAGTTATATCCCCTTTCTAAAAAATTTTCTTAAACCAAACGTTTTAAGTTATTGCTATTATATCCTATCTTTTTCCATTTGTCAATACCTTGAAAGAAAAAAATTGCGAAAAACCTTGAAAAATAAAGGTTTTTTTTGATTTTTTTAAAAAAAATACCTCGGTGGGGATTTTTTATGGTGAAGATGGCGGAACTCCGCGTAGATAAAGGGGTACAGCGTTTTTTACGCAGAAAGGGTAAAAATGAAAAGGACGCGCATGAAACGCGTCCTCAAAATTACATTTCGTCTGTGTAGAAACCCAAACCAAGCACCTGCGATACGTTGGACATAACGGCAAACGAATCGGGGTCAACTTGTTTCATAATACGCTTTAAGGTAACCACTTGTCTACGGCTGACCACACAAAGCAACATCGTATGCGTAATTTTCGTATACATACCCGTTGCGGGCAGAGCGGTGACGCCGCGGCTGAGTTCCTTCATCAACGCTTTTGCCATTGCTTCGGGTCTGTCGGTGATGATACGGAATTCTCGTGCGGATTGGAAACCGTTCGTGACGGATTCGTTTGTACGGCTTTCTATATAAGATTCAAACGCTGACATCATGATGGGCAACAATCGAATGGTAATGTCCGTTGCATCCTTGTTCAGAAAGAAGAAGGACGAACCGATAACGGTTACGTTTAAACCAAACAACATCCATGCGATGGACGCTGCACCGACTTTGCGCTGAATCATGACGGCAAGGATATCCGCACCGCCCGTACTGCCGCCGACCTTAAACGCCAAGGCGATTGCCGTACCGATGCAAAGACCTGCCGCGATGGCTGCGAAAATCTTTTCACCGCCTTCGTTGGGAAATTGGATTTTAAAATCGCCGAATAATTGTTCAAACACAAACAACCAAATGGTTTGCGTGGTGATGTTCATGGCGGAGAGAAGGGCGAAACGTTTCTTTACCAAAAAGAATGCCAGGACAACCAAAGGAAGGTTGAGGGAGAAAAGTATCAAACTTTGAGGGACTCTTCCTTCTGTTGCCACGCTGACGAGGATAGCAATACCGCTGATACCGCCGATGGTGAAGTTATTGGGTGCAATCAACGTTTGTGCTGCGAATGCAATCAAAAACGAGGAAAGCAGAGTGTACAATACACATTTTACCCAAAACATCGTTCTGCCTTGCTTGCTGGAAGAGGCGGCGGCAAAACTTTCTTTGGTGATTTTAGGCGGAAGCTGTTCGTCATCCGTTATGATTTTAGAGGGGATAATTTCTTGTTCTTCCATAATATATATATATCGACCTTATAATGCTTCTACAACGACGGTGATTTTTGCCGAAACGCCTTCCATGAAACGAATTTCAGCGGGACAAGAACCAAGGCTCTTCAACGCGTCCATTTTGATTTTCTTTTTATCGATGTCAAAACCCATCTGCGCGAGAGATTCTGCAACGTGCAACGAGGTAACGCTGCCGAACACTTTACCATTTTCGCTGACCTTAATCTTTACCGTGACCGATTTTCCGTTTAAGGATTCAGCAAGGGCTTTGGTTGCCTTAATTTCTTCTGCCTTGTGGAATTCCGCCGCGGCTTTCTTTTGCGCTGCTTCATGTACGTTGCTTGCCGTACCTGCTTTTGCTAAGCCTTTCTTGATTAAGAAGTTTTTTGCGTAGCCGTCCGATACTTCGATAACGTCGCCTTTTTTACCTGTGCCTTTTACGTCTGCCAATAAAATAACTTTCATATACAATGCCTCCTTATGTGGGCGGAAAAATACCGCCGATATTCATTTTCAAATATATTGTACAGCAAATTTTTAAAAATGTCAATAATCTTTGACTATTTTACTCATACTGTTGATACCAAAAAGGAGGTTTTTTATTATGATGAACGAAAACGTACAAGAAGTGAACACAAGTATTGGCTGCGGGGTAACCGAATGCAAGTACAACCGCGCAGGGGATTATTGCACGTTGAGAAAAATCCACGTAGGTAATACTTGCAATTGCGATACGGAAAGCTGTACCTGCTGCGATAGTTTCGAACGCAAATAAGCAACCTGACGTTGCACGCAGTAAGGTGTGTTATCGCACACCTTGAAGCTTGCTACGCGCATTCACTGTGATATGCGAAGTAAGATGCAGAAAGAGTGATGACACTCTATACAAGGTCCAGCGGAACGCTGGTTGCAGGCAGTAAGGTGTGTTATCGCACGTGTTTGCAGTTAGCTACGCGCATTCACTGTGATATGCGGAGTGAAATAAAGAACGAGTGATAACACTCCATGTAAGGTCCAGCGGAACGCTGGTTGCAGCCAGTAAGGTGTCTTATCGCACGTGTTTGTAGGTAGCTTCGTGCATTCACTGTGATATGCGAAGTAAGATGCAGAAAGAGTGAATTGGCTTGCGCCGTGAATTGGTTGCACCGTGAATTGCGCGAAACGCGCGTGAATTGCAACGCTTCGCGTTGCGTTGTGGCAACTCTTCAATAACGACGGCGAAGCCGTCAATTCACGACCGTAAGGTCAATTCACGAAAACTTCGTTTTCAATTCACGACGAAGTCAATTCACTTTACCAAACAAAAGAGGCAAGGGGAACCTTGTCTTTTTTGTTTGGGTAATCTTTCGTTAAAATTTATCGAATAGATAAAATTTTATCGATTTATCTAAAAACGCTTGATTTTTCCATAGGGAACGTATATAATAGAATTACCAAATCATTGTGAGGTGTCATTGTGGATAAGAAATTATCTTGTAAAGAAAAGACGGTTTCCTATTTGAAAGCATTGCCGAAGCGTTGGTTTATTACGGCGTTTTCGGGTATGGCGCAGGGGTTGTTTGTGACCTTGATTGCGGGTACGATTTTGGCGCAGATTGCGGGCTGGATCGGGGATAACTATATTGGAAATACGTTGGGTTACATAGCCTCTTTGGCGAAAATTTTGATGGGCGCGGGGATTGGTGTGGGAATAGCGCACGCGCTTGGCAAACATAAATTGTTGATTTTTTCCGCCGCCGTGGCTGGCATGGTCGGCGCGTGGGCAGATCAATTGGTTGTAGGGGGCGGCGGTTTGCCGACGGTTACCGCTATGATGGCGAAATCCTTGCCTGGTAACCCCATCGGCGCGTACGTGACCGCGATGTTGACGGTGGAACTTGTACAGCTTTACGCGGGAAAAACCAAATTGGATATATTGTTGATTCCCTTAGGAACCTTACTTCTTGCTTTTGGCGGCGTGTTTGTGTCCTATCCCTTTATTTGGACGGTTAATCAGCTTGGCAACTTGATTGCGATTGCAACGAATGCGACTCCGTTTGTCATGGGGATTGTGATTGCGGCGGCGATGGGGATTTTATTGACGATGCCTACGTCGTCTGCGGCGATTTGGGTGGCGGTGGCAACCCAAGTTTCTACCGAGCATGCCGATGCGATATTGCTTGCGGGCGGTGCGGCAACGGTGGGTTGTGCTTGTCACATGGTTGGTTTTGCTGTGGCGAGTTTTCGTGAAAACGGTGTCAGCGGTTTGATTGCGCAGGGGGTTGGCACCAGTATGTTGCAAATTCCCAATATCATGAAAAAGCCCATCACCATGTTGCCTATGATTATTTCCAGTGTGATTTGCGGTCCCTTGTCCACCTGTGTATTCGGATTGAAATGCGGCAGTGCGGGCGGCGGTATGGGTACAAGCGGTTTGGTGGGGGTATTTGATTTGTTTAACAATACCCAAGGTACGCTTGGCTATGTTGGTATTATTTTGCTTATGCTTATTTTACCTGCGATATTGAATTGGATTATCTCCGAGTTTATGCGTAAAAAAGGCTGGTTGAAGGACGGAGATTTGGCTTTGGACGTATAAACTTAAAAAAATACAAGACGGACAATGTTTTTTCTGTGAAAAAAATATTGACAATTGAAATTTTATATGTTATACTCTTTATATAATGTGATTTCGCTTTTTCTTGTATGGCGTAAAGCGACAAGGGAAAAGGTTGTATAGGAGGACGGTATGGATTTAGAATTTATTATATTGATTGCACTTGGTGCGGCTAGCGTTGTATTGCAAGTGGTTACTTTGGTCTGTGTTTTGATTAAACAAAAGAACGCTTTTATGTTGGAACAAGCTCGTTTGGAAAAAGAAATCGAGCGCCAGAAAAAGAAGAAGAAGGGCGTTCCTTGTAATCAATGCGGGGTAAGACTTAGCGTAAAGCCTGACAGCAATGAAACCTATATTTGTCCTGTATGTAACAATAAATTCCGCGTACAGAAAAAAGAGAAAAAATAATATTTACGTATAAAAAAACCGCGATGGTCACCCATCGCGGTTTAATCTTTACAAGGATACTTGTCTTTGCGGTTCGCTGGTTACGTGCATGCCCAACGATTTAAAGGTTTTTTCGTCTACGTGGGAAAGCATCACCGAGGAGTGGACTTCGCAATTTTTCAGCTTGTCCAACTGCGCCATGGCTTGTTTGGCTTTTTCGTCCGTAACGGCACAAATCGCCAATGCCATCAATACTTCGTCGGTGTGTAAGCGAGGGTTGATGGAGCCCATGTGCTGTACCTTTAAACGCTGAATGGGTTCGATGATGGTCGGGGAAATTAATTCCGTTTCATCGTCAATATTACCCAAAACTTTTAATGCGTTGAGGAGGCAAGCTGCGCTTGCGCCCAACAGGTCGCTGGTTTTTCCGATAACGATACGGCCGTCGTTTAATTCGATTGCCGTTGCGGGGTTGCCCGTTGCTTCCGCTTTTGCGAGCGCGGGAGCGATTGCCTTTCTGTCTTCGGTGGAAATGCCCGACTTGCGCATCAGCAATTCCAACTTTGACACAACGTCCTTGGACATTCTGCCCTTCTTCGCATCGCAAAGGGCGGCGTAGTAACGGCGGATGATTTCATTTTTCGAAGCTTCTCTGCACGCTTCATCGTCAATGATACAATTGCCCGCCATATTCACGCCCATGTCCGTGGGGGATTTATACGGAGAGAACCCCAAGATGTTTTCCAACATAGCGGCAACAACGGGGAAGATTTCCACGTCGCGGTTGTAATTTACCGCCAGAGAGCCATATTCTTCCAAATGGAAAGGGTCAATCATGTTGACGTCGTTCAAATCGGCGGTTGCCGCTTCGTATGCAACGTTGACGGGATGGGAAAGGGGCAGGTTCCAAATCGGGAAAGTTTCAAACTTTGCATATCCTGCTTTTACTCCGCGTAAATGTTCATGGTAAAGTTGGGAAAGGCAGGTAGCCATTTTACCGCTTCCGGGACCAGGTGCAGTCACGATAACCAAGCGGCGGGAGGTGGGCACGTATTCGTTTTGACCGTAACCTTCCTCGCTGACGATTTTTTGTACGTCCGAAGGATAGCCCTCGATGGGATAATGTTTATACACCTTCATCCCAAGGTTTTCCAAACGCTTGATAAAGCTGTCCACGGCAGGTTGGGGTTGGTACATGGTCATGACAACACTGCTGACCAACAAACCTTTACTGCGGAAAATATCAATCAAACGGATAACGTCCGCGTCGTAGGTGATACCAAGGTCGCTTCTGTATTTATTCTTCACGATATCGTTGGCGCAAATGACAACCAAGATTTCCGCAATCGATTTCAATTTTAACAGCATCTTGATTTTACTGTCCGGTTCAAACCCAGGCAACACGCGGGATGCATGGTAATCGTCGAACAGCTTTCCGCCGAATTCAAGGTAGAGCTTATCCCCGAAAGCGTCAATGCGTTCTTGAATTTTTTCCGATTGCATAGACAGATATTGGTTGTTGTCAAACCCGATTTTGTTCATATGAACGCCACTCCTTTGCTGTGAAAAATATTATCTTACTTATTGTAACAGATATTTATAAAAAAGTCAATGATGTAAAGGGAAAAAGTTGCGCCAATGCCAAAAAAATCCCTCGCGGAGACGGGCGAGGGATTTGATGGTTAAATTTTCTTTTTCAATTCACGTACGGCGTTGGTTAAGAAATATTCCGCTGTGGTATTTTTACGGATCAATTGTAAAGCTTCCTCAGGGGGGCACCAGCGCGCCTCGGAAATTTCCTGAACCTGTAATTTGATGGGGTTGTCTTCAACGACGACGATGAAGTTCAACATCAGCACGTCCTTTTTTGCATGGTAACGCGAGGACATGTATTTGGTTTTTACAACGTCCAAACCAAGTTCTTCCTTGATTTCGCGAGGGATGGTCTTTTCAGCGTTTTCCCCTTTCTTGATATAGCCTGCAAACAAGATGAAATCATCGTCTTCCACGTGTTTAGCAAGTAAAATTTTGTCCTGCGCGCGGTTGGTAACAACCATGGACACGGCGATGGAAAATTGCGGGAACATGTACGAACGGCATTTCGCGCAATAGGGGATTAAGCCTTCGTTTTCACAAAAACGCAAGGTCAGCTTTTCACCACATTCTCTACAATACATACGGTTTTCTCCTTTTATAATCAGTATATCATTTCTTTATTATAATACTCTAATTTGAGAAAATTGTCAATAGGTATTAAAAAAATTGTTGGTATTTTGTGAAAATAACATGGCGGAATGGGTGTTTGCGCTTGACAAGGGGTGGGAAATGGTGTATAATAAATTGCAAATAAAATGCGCGTGGTAGGGCTTTTTAGGTTGCAGAACTCAAAAAAGCTCTATTTTTGTTTTTAGGCTCAGTCACTCACTTGGTTGATTTTTGACGGCAACATACTGTGAAATACGGCGTGTCGCACGCGGTTACAGACCGCAGAGGGTATGCGCCCTTGTGTGACACTTGTCTTTCTTGTATTTTCCTCGTCAATTCGCAGGAAAGGTATTTCAGCTAAAATCAACCATTCTCTGTGACATCGCCATTGTTTATTATTCTTATATTAAGGAGAAAATATATATGCTTACATCGATTTGCGGTATCAACTGGGGTGACGAAGGCAAAGGCCGTATGGTTGACCTTCTCAGTGAAAAATTTGACGTCGTTTGCCGTTATCAGGGCGGTAACAACGCGGGGCACACCGTTATTAACGAACGCGGTAAGTTTATCTTGAACTTGCTTCCTTCGGGGATTTTGCGTGAAGAAGTGGTCAACGTTATGGGCCCTGGTATGGTTATTGATATCAAGCACCTTTGCGGGGAAATTGCGCGTTTGCGCGAAGGCGGGATTAAAATCTCTCCCGAAAACCTCAAAATTTCCGACCGCGCGGTTATCACGATGCCGTACAACGTTTTGCAGGATTGCTTGGAAGAAGATCGTCTTGCAGGTAAAAAATTCGGCTCGACCCGCCGTGGTATCGCGCCCGTATACGCAGATAAATATTACAAAAAAGCTTTCCGTATGGGCGAACTTTTAAACCCCGAACGCCTCTACAAGCGCGTTGCGGATATCGTAGAATGGAAAAATTTAACGGTTGTCGGCGGTTACAAGGCAGAACCCGTGAAGACGGAAGATATTATTGCTTACTTTGAAGAATTTGGCAAAGCGCTTGCTCCTTACGTTTGCGACGTTGGTTTGTACTTGACCAATGCAGACAAAGAAGGAAAGAACATCATGTTCGAAGCACAGCTTGGCGCAATGCGTGATATTGATTTCGGTATTCACCCTTATACCTCGTCTTCGTCCACGATTGCGGCGTACGCGCCCATCGGTGCAGGTGTGCCTCAGTTGCAATTGGACAACTCCATCGGTATCATGAAGGCGTACTCTACCTGCGTAGGGGAAGGTCCTTTCACGGCAGAATATTTCGGTGAAAAAGCGGAAAAACTCCGTCAGCTTGGCGGTGAATACGGCGCGGCTACGGGCAGACCCCGCCGTGTAGGTCCTTTTGATATCGTGGCTTCCCGTTACGGTATCCGTTGCCAAGGCGCAAAGGAAATCGCGTTGACCAAGATGGATATTTTGTCTGGTTATGAAGAAATCGAGGTTTGCGTAGCTTACGAATTGGACGGTAAGATTATTGAAGAATTCCCTTTCATCGACGTTTTGGACGATTGCAAACCCGTGTTTAAGACGGTGAAGGGTTGGAATTGTGACATTTCCAAGTGCCGTAAGAAGGAAGAACTTCCTAAGGAAGCGTTGGAATACGTGCAGTATTTGGAAGAAGCTTGCGGTTGCAAGATTAAATACGTCTCCGTTGGCGCAGAACGTGACGCATATATCGAAATGTACTAAGATTAAGGCACTCGCAAGAGTGCCTTTTTGATTTTTGCGGAAAAGCATTGACAAGCAAAATTTACCATGTTATAATATAACGTGAACAAACACGGAGGTGTTAGGATGAGAAAGATAAAAGCTTTGTTGACTGTTGTATGTGCGTGCTTGACTGCGGGCGCGTTTTCAGCGTGTGATTTTGGCGCAATGAAAAAAGGCGAAGACGGTAAATCTGCATACGAAATTTGGCTTGCGAATGGTCACAGCGGTACAGAAACGGACTTTTTAGAATGGTTAAAAGGCGAAAAGGGTGAACAGGGTGAGCAAGGCATCCAAGGCGAGAAAGGCGACAAGGGTGAACAGGGTGAACAAGGCATCCAAGGCGAGCAGGGGATTCAAGGCGAAAAAGGCGATAAGGGTGACCCAGGTGTTGAAGGTGAAAATGCTGACCAAAAAGAAAGCCTGCGCTTTCAAAAAATTGCAGGGGAAGACGCATATCGCGTGATGGGGATTGGTACGGTTTCCTTGTTGGATATTGTGATTCCCGCCACTTATCGAGGTTTGCCTGTGACAGAAATCGGGGCACGTGCGTTTGAAAATGAATGTTATTTGACAAGTGTTGAAATTCCTGATTCGGTGACGAGTATTGGTGATTCTGCATTCGGTGATTGCACCTCGTTGACAAGCGTGGAAATTGGAGATTCGGCGACGAGTATTGGTAATTCTGCGTTCTATAATTGCACCTCGTTGACAAGTATAAAGATACCTGATTCGATGACGAGTATTGGTAATTCTCCGTTCTCTGATTGTACCTCGTTGACAAGCGTATATATAGATGATATAGCCAGTTGGTGTAATATTACATTCGAAGGTTCTTATTCCAATCCATTATATTATGCTAAAAAATTATACCTGAATAACGAATTGGTGACGGAATTGGTGATTCCTGGTACCGTGACGGAAATTAAGGATTGGGCGTTCTCTTATTGCACCTCGTTGACAAGCGTGGTGATTCCTGATTCGGTGACGAGTATTGGTAATTCTGCGTTCTCTTATTGCACCTCGTTGACAAGTATAAAGATACCTGATTCGGTGACGAGTATTGGTGATTCTGCGTTCCATGAATGCACCTCGTTGACAAGCGTGGAAATCCCTGATACCGTGACGGAAATTAAGGATTATGCGTTCTATAATTGCCGTTCGTTGACAAGCGTGGAAATCGGAGATTCGGTGTCGAGTATTGGTGAGTATGCGTTCTATAATTGCGACTCGTTGACAAGCGTGGAAATCGGTGATTCGGTGACGAGTATTGGTGATTATGCGTTCTGGAATTGCGACTCGTTGACAAGCGTATATTATCATGGTACGGCGGAAGAATGGGATGATATTTCGATTGGTTCGAATAATGATAGGTTAACCGATGCGACGAGATATTATTACAGTGAAACGGAAACGAGCGGGTGCTGGCGGTACGTGGACGGAGTGCCGACAATATGGTGAATTGGCTACGTCGTGAATTGCGCCTATGGCGCGTGAATTGACAGCGAGGCTGTCGTGAATTGCAACGCAAGCGTTGCGTTGTGGCTATAATTGAAGAAGGAGCGGGCGGTCGCGTGCGACCGCCCGCCTTTTGTAATATGTGCCGTATTTTGGCTTCTCCAGTGGGAGAAGCTGTCATGAATGCGAAGTGTAAACGAGCTGAATGACTGATGAGGTGTTTATTTGACTACCTGCCTTCTTGTCATACCGACCAAGGGAGCGATAGCGACCGCGTGGAGCGTATCCCATGTAACAAAACGCGTTCTTTCTTCCTTGGGATACACTCCATTTCACTCACTACGTTCGTTTCAGTCGGTATGACATGTGAAACAAATGTAAACATGTAGGGCGGGCAAGGTGACTATACACTCGTTGTTTTTACATTGGAAAAAATTTTTTTCAAACCTGTGGATTTTTTATTTAGGAATGCTTGAAAAATCGCAATAGATATGCTATAATAACAACAATATTTTTTCCTTGAGAGGTAATGTATGAGTATTCGTATCGGCATATACGGTTACGGAAATTTAGGGCGCGGGGTAGAACTTGCGATAGGACAAAACCCCGATATGACGGCGGTAGGGGTATTTACCCGCCGTGCTCCAAGCACGGTGAAAACTTGTACGGGGATTCCCGTATATTCCGCAAGCGAAGCGGATAACATGACGGACAAAATCGACGTCATGATTTTGTGCGGGGGCAGTGCAACCGACTTGCCCAAGCAAACCCCTGCGTTGGCGGAAAAATTCAACGTGGTGGACAGTTTTGATACGCA
The DNA here is from genome assembly GCA_015069495.1 of Clostridiales bacterium. Taxonomy (GTDB): domain Bacteria; phylum Bacillota; class Clostridia; order Christensenellales; family Borkfalkiaceae; genus Scatosoma. Next base: position 74,161 of record SVIN01000002.1, on the reverse strand, counting down.
TGCAAAAATTCCCGAACACTTGACAGCGGTACAAGCCATTGCGGAAAAAGCGGGTAAGACCGCATTGATTTCGGGCGGTTGGGACCCTGGTATGTTTTCTCTTGCGCGCCTTTACGGCGGTGCAGTTTTACCCAACGGGAAGGATTATACCTTTTGGGGAAAGGGGGTCAGCCAAGGGCATTCGGATGCCATTCGCCGTATCGACGGTGTAGTAGACGCAAAGCAATATACTATCCCCATCGACAGCGCATTGACTGCGGTAAGAAGCGGTGCGATGCCCAATCTTGCAACGGATGAAAAGCATGAAAGAGAATGTTTCGTGGTAGCAGAAGAGGGTGCGGATAAGGCGCGTATCGAACGTGAAATCAAGACGATGCCCAATTATTTTGCCGATTATAAAACCACGGTGCATTTTATTTCCTTGGAAGAATTGCGCGAAAAGCACGGCGGTTTGCCTCACGGCGGTCAAGTGATTCGTTGCGGGCAGACGGGCGCGAACGGTGAGCATAAACACGTGGTGGAATACAGCTTGAAGTTGGATTCTAACGCGGAATTCACCGCCTCGGTTTTGGTGGCTTGCGCTCGCGCAGTATACCGCATGAACCAAGCGGGGGACGTAGGTTGCAAAACCTTGTTTGATATTCCGCCTGCATACCTTTCCGCAAAGAGCAGAGAGGATTTGATAAAAGAATTATTGTAAAATTATATCCCCTTCGATTGCGTGCAATCGAAGGGGATTTTGCATAGTGTCATTATCTTAGCCTTCCTTGTGTAAAGGAAGGTTTCTGTCACTCTGGAGCGAAGCGATAGAGTCTCTTATACCGTAATATGGCTTCCCTTGTCCTTCTTGTCATACCGACCGAGTGAAACGAGTGGAGTGTATCCCACGGGATATGTGTGAGGGAAGAAGTGCGGTTGTTATTTAATAATCGCATAATCCAAGTATATAATCGGATTTAACATCTAAAAATTGGCATAATTTGGCGAGGGTATCTAATGCGGGGAAAATATTTTCACGCATATATTTGGAAAGAGTTTGCGGGGAAACGCCGATGGCAGCGGCAATTTCTTTTTGAGTATAGGGTGACTCTTTTATGCATTCTCTCAAACGAATTTGGATAAGCGCTAAGGTCATTAAAATCTCCTTTTTACGATTAGTATTACAAAAATTATCGTATATTATACGATTTTTTTGCTTGACAATCGCATATTAGGTGATTTATAATTAAAATAATCTTAAATAGTAGAGGTTAAATATGAAAACAAGAATATATGAAACTAAAAGACTTAAAAATGGTAGAAAAATTGTGACATCTGGTACAGGGTGTGAGTTCTTTGTTTTTGGAATTATTAAATTTATATTTAAAGCAATATATTATTTAATTTTTGGGATATTTATTATTCCTTTTAAATTATTTAAAAAGAGAAAATAATACAAGTATATAAAGTATACATACACGGATAATAATAATCATCCACCCGAATATCGGGTGGTTTTTATTTTTCGGGCATAGCCCTTGTTCACTGGCGTAGTACAAATGTACTCTTTGGTTGACCAGCCAGTCATGCACGTGTTACTTGCTACCCGTCAACGGGTCACGCGGATCAAAGATGCTTAATTGATCCGCATCTTTATCCGCTTTTAATTGATTTGCAACATATTCTTGTATCGCTTTCGTATTTTTCCCTACTGTATCAACATAGTATCCTTTACACCAAAATTCGCGGTTTCGGTATGCGAATTTCATATTTCCCCATTTTTGAAATATTATCGTCGCACTCTTGCCTTTCAGGTATCCCATGAATACCGAAACGCTCATTTTAGGGGGAATTGATACAAGAATATGTACGTGGTCAGGGCATACTTCCCCCTCTATTATCTCCACGCCTTTCCATTCGCATAGTTTTCTTAATATTTCTCGAACTTCAAGCCTATGCTCTTCATAAAAAACTTTTCTACGATATTTTGGTGCAAAAACGATATGGTACTTGCAATTCCATTTCGTATGTGCTAAACTATTTGTGGTATTAGATGAGTCTGTCATTTTAATATCCTCCGATTGTGTATTTGATTTTTTGACTGGCGGGTCATACTTTCATTATACACAATCGGAGTTTTTATTTCAATACTCATCGGTAAACCTCTACCGAACCACGCGACTATCGCGTGGTTTTTCTTTATATCAAAAAACCAGCGAGGATTTGTTTTCGCTGGTTTTATGTTTGTTGGCTGTTAATTATTTCCTCTTAAATTCAACGCCTTAATCATCTGTCCGACGTATTGTACGGGAACGAGTTCGATTTTGTCTTGATACTTTTCGCAGACTTTCATATTTTTCGCGGGTAAAATCACACGCTTGAAACCCGTCTTGATGCATTCGTTGACGCGTTTATCCGCGCGTGCAACGGGTCGGATTTCACCCGTTAAGCCCACTTCACCGAACAAAGCGGTGTATTTATCGATGGGTACGTCGTTTACCGCGCTGGCAAGCGCCGCGCAGATGGCAAGGTCAACGGACGGTTCGTCCAACTTAATCCCGCCCATCGCATTCACGTACACGTCGTGTGAGAAAAAGGGGATTCCGCAACGCTTTTCCAATACCGCAATCAACACCGCCAACTTGTTGTAATCTACGCCTAAACTCATTCTGCGCGGTTGACCGTAAGCCGTTTTTGCCGCGAGGGTTTGAATTTCCACGTTCATGCAACGGTTACCGCTTTCCGACGGTGTAACCGCCGAACCCGCCGCCAAACCGCGGGTATCCGAAAGGAAAATTTCAGCGTAGTCGCTGACGCTCTTTATCCCATTTTCCGTCATTTCAAAAACGCCCACTTCCTGCGCGGAACCGAAACGGTTTTTCACCGCGCGGAGCAGTTTGAAATTGTCCTCTTGCTGACCCTCGAAATACAACACGGTATCCATGATATGTTCAAGGACTTTCGGACCCGCCAACGAGCCTTCCTTGGTTACGTGGCCGATGATGAAAAAGGTGATATTTTGCGATTTTGCAATCCGCATCAAGCGCGCCGCGCACTCGCGTACTTGACCGACCGAACCCGCCGCCGAAGAAAGCGTTTCGGTATAAATGGCTTGTACCGAGTCGATGACGACGAATTTGCTGTCCCCCAACGCGTTTTCGATGTCTTCCAAACAAGTTTCGTTTAACAGCAGAAGATTGTCAGAATTCAACCCCAGACGTTCGCACCGCATCTTGACCTGCGAACAGCTTTCTTCCGCGGACACGTACAAGGTCGGCGCGTCTTGGGTCAGAGCGAGGTGGGCGGAAACCTGGGTTAAAAGGGTGGATTTCCCGATGCCAGGGTCACCGCCGAGTAAGACGAGCGAACCGCGCACAATTCCACCGCCCAAAACGGTGTCGAACTCAGGGATACCGCTTTTTACGCGGTCGAATTTTTCATACCCGACCTTAGACAAGGGCAGGGCGCGGGTTTTGATATCGGACAACCCACGTCTGTTGTCCAATTTCGGGGTGTCCGCCACGCGCACAATTTCCTCTTGTAAAGTATTAAAATTGTTGCAATCAGGGCATTTGCCTAACCATTTCGGGGTGGTAAATCCGCATTGACTGCACACGTATTGCGTGGTAGGTGCTTTTGGTTTTGTTGCCATAGAAAACTCCTTAGGGTGAATTGAAACGCTACGCGTTTCGTGAATTGCGCCGTTGGCGCGTGAATTGAAAAAGATTTTTTCGTGAATTGACAGCGTTGCTGTCGTTGAGGCTGTTTTTAATAAATGCAATAACGCAACGCGGAAGCGTTGCAATTCACGGCGTAGCCAATTCACGCGAGAATCGCAATTCACGCCGTTAGGCAATTCACTTTTGCGAAAGCAAAACGAATGCGTTTACCGTAATGCCTTTTCCTTCCCCAACGTATCCTAAACCCTCGTTTGTGCCTGCGGAAATGCCCACTCTGGTCGGGTCAATCCCCAACGCGCCCGCAAGGGCGTTTTTCATATCGTCGATATATTTCGCCAAACGCGGGCGTTCCGCTTGAATAGCCACCGAAAGGTTTTGCACGGTCAAGTTTCGCTCTGCAAGCAACTCTACAACCAAGCCTAGCATCTTCATCGAGCTTGCGCCTTTCCATTGTTCGTCTGTATCGGGGAAATAATGTCCAATATCCTTTAATCCCGCCGCCGATAGCATTGCATCCATCACGGCATGCACCAATACGTCGCCGTCGCTGTGCGCAATCAAACCGCTTTGCGAGGGGATTTTTACCCCCGCTAAAACGATATAATCCTGCACCTTGCCAAACGCGTGCGTATCCACACCGAACCCGCAACGGGCAACGCCCTTGCTGAAATCTTCCGCGTACGTCAGCTTTATATTATCGCGCGCGCCCGCACATATGCGCGGTGCACCGCAAAATTGTGCAAACACGGACGAATCATCTGTGTAAGCAACCGTTTCCTGCTCAAACGCGCGTTCGTATGCGTAGGTGATATTTTCACGGAAAAAGCCCTGCGGAGTTTGAATTTGGCGCAGAGTATCCCTTGCGGGGACTTGGACAATCTTCCCATCCTTGACCACGGCAACGGTGTCACGGCATTCAATGGCGCAAATTCCGCTTCCATGGGTTTTTACACTGTGAATACACCCTTCAATCACTTCGCGGGTGATATAGGGGCGCGCGCCGTCGTGAATCAAGACGATATCGGCGGTGGAAGCCTTTAATGCGTTGTATACCGAATGGGAACGGTCCGCCCCGCCCAATACCACTTTTGTGCGTGCATAGGGGGCGCAGAGGGCTGTAATTTGGTCGAAATCAACCTCGGACGCGGTGACGATGATTTCGTCAATCGCAGGGAAATCAAACGCCGACAGCGTGGTCTCCAAAGCCGTGCTTGTCCCAAAAGGAATCAACAGTTTATTTTCAGAAAAACCCGCGCGGGAGCCTTTGCCTGCCGCGCAAATAACGGCGCAAACCGAATAACTCATACAATCACCTCGTAAAGGGAAGCGGCTTCTTCCTTTTTCACCGTTTCCTTGATATTCAAAATGCGAAATTTCAAACTGCCCGACGCGTATAAAACTTCCACGACGTCACCGATTTTGACGGCGGTGGAAGGTTTGGCGGGTTTACCGTTGATGAGTACCTTGTCTTCGGTGCAAGCTTCTTGCGCCACAGTACGGCGTTTTAAGATACGGGATACTTTCAAATATTTGTCGATTCTCATAAAAACTCCTTTTTGTAGGGGTGAAGTAAAGAATTTTGATTTTTTTTCAAATTGCTTTCAAAAATGCTTGACAACTTTTTTTCGGGTCGATATAATTAGATAATGTATCACTATGCTTTTATGCTGGTGTAATGTCGCCCGAAAGAAAATTTTACTTGTAAATAAAGAGGAAATTTTCAACAAAAAGCGACCAAAACCGCCACATTTCCTTTCCTTATAATATATTATACAGCAAAGAAAGGAAAAAGTAAAGCGTAGAGGATAAAAAATTTCTAACCAAGACAAAAATTTCGATTTTTATCGATGAAAAGATATACTCGGTAGATCGCCTAAAAAATTGTAAGGAGTAAAACGACACAATGGATTTACCTATTCAAAAGTACGGCAAAACCGAAAGAAGAAAATTCGGTTCCATCAACGAAGTCATTGACATTCCTGACCTCGTTGAGATCCAGAAAGACAGCTACAATTCGTTCATCGAAGAAGGGATTAGCGAAGTTTTCGAAGACTTCTCGCCTATCACCGACTATTCTGACCGTTTTGAGCTCTATTTCTTAGAACACAGATTTGGCGATAAACCCAAGTATGATGAAAAAGAATGTCGCACCAGAGACGCAACATACGCGCTTCCTTTGCGTGTAAAGATTCGTCTTGTAAACAAGGTGAAAAACGAAGTGGTTGACCAAGAAGTATTCATGGGCGACCTTCCTTTGATGACCGAAAACGGCGCATTCATCATCAACGGTGCTGAACGTGTAATCGTATCCCAGCTCGTTCGTTCTCCTGGCGTATACAATGCGTCCAGCAAGGATAAGACGGGTAAAGAAATGTTCGCGACCACCGTTATGCCTAACCGCGGTGCTTGGCTCGAACTTGAACAAGACGCGCAGGACGCTTTGTACGTTCGCGTAGACAGAAAGAAGAAATTGTGCGCAACCGTATTGTTGCGTGCTTTGGGCTTCGGTTCGAACCGCGCCATCGAAGATTTGTTCCCTGGGGATAAAATCATCAGCGCTACGCTTGCAAAAGATACAGCGAAATCCGAATCGGACGGCTTGTACGAATTGTACCGCCGCCTTCGTCCCGGCGAAGCTCCTACCGAAGACTCTGTAAGGGCGCACCTTTTCAACTTGTTCTTCGACGCACGCCGTTACGACATCGCGAAGGTTGGCCGTTATAAGTACAACAAAAAACTCAACCTTGCATACCGTTTGCCCGGTTGCAGAGTTGCTGACACGGTTATTAACCCTGAAACGGGTGAAATCATCGCGGAAGCAGGGGAAAAGATTTCCGAAGTAAAAGCAAAGGAAATCCAAAACTGCGGTATCAACGAAATTTTCGTGCTTGTTGACGATGCAGAAGACGGTGAAATCCGTCACAAGATCATCGCAAACAACACGGTGGACTTTGCTGCAATTTCTGACATTCCCGTTCAGGCACGCGCAAAGGATTTCGGTTTGCTTCCTACCGTATTCTATCCCAACTACCGTTTCTCCAAGGTGATTGCAGAAGAATGTGCAAACCTTACGGTGGAAGAAGTTGCGGAAAAATACGTTGACGATATCAACGCATTGTATTATACGGTTGAAAAGTGGGAAGAACCCGACGAAAAACCTGAAGAAAAGAAAAACAGAGAAAAGAGAAGGGACAACCGTCGCAAGTTCGTTGCGGCTTGTAAGCTTTTCCACGAAGTGTTGAACAGCGACCATCCCATCCCTACGAAAGAACAAAAGAAGGAAATGCGTCCTTTGATCGACAAGTTGTGCCACAAGCACGTTACCGTTGACGATATCGTTGCGTCCATTTCCACCAACCTTGATTTGAAATACGGCATCGGTACCACCGACAATATCGACCACCTCGGCAACCGCCGTGTGCGTTCGGTAGGCGAATTGTTGCAAAACCAACTTCGCGTAGGTATCGCACGTTTGGAAAGATTGATCAAAGAACGTATGGCTACGCAGGAACCTACGGAAATCACCCCTTCGGCGTTGATTAACATCCGTCCCGTTTCCGCTGTTATCCGTGAATTCTTCGGTTCGTCTCAGTTGTCCCAGTTCATGGACCAAACCAACCCCATCGCAGAACTTACGCACAAGCGTAAACTTTCCGCGCTCGGTCCTGGCGGTTTGAACCGTGACCGCGCAACTTTCGAAGTCCGCGACATTCACCACACGCACTATGGCCGTATGTGTCCTATCGAAACGCCTGAAGGTCAAAACATCGGTTTGATCACCTCGCTTGCAACCTTTGCAAAGGTAAACGAATACGGTTTCATCATGAGCCCGTACAGAAGAGTGGACAAAGAAGCAGGCATCGTTACCGAACACGTAGATTACTTGACGGCTGACGAAGAAGATAAATATATCGTTGCACAGGCAAACGAACCTTTGGACGAAGAAGGTCACTTCATCAATGAACGCGTAGGCTGCCGTCATCAGCACGATATTACGGAAATGCCTCGTGAAAAGATGGACTACATGGACGTTTCGCCCAAACAGCTCGTTTCCGTTGCAACCGCACTCATTCCCTTCCTTGAAAACGACGATACCAACCGTGCACTCATGGGCTCGAACATGCAACGTCAGGCAGTTCCTCTTTTGAAGACGGAATCCGCTATCGTAGCAACGGGTATCGAAAGCTCGATTGCAAAATATTCGGGCGTTATCGTTACGGCGAAAGAACCCGGCGTAGTTGTATATTGCGCTTCTAACATGATTCGCGTGAAAGAAGACGACGGTTTCGTTCGCGAATATCCTTTGAAGAAGTTCGAAAGATCGAACGCGGGTACTTGCTTGAACCAGCGTCCTATCGTTTCGACGGGCGACCGTGTATACAAAGGCGAAATCATCGCAGACGGTCCTTCGACCAACAACGGTGAACTTGCGCTTGGTAAAAACATTCTCATTGGTTACATGGAATGGGAAGGTTACAACTACGAAGACGCTATCTTGCTCTCCGAAAAGTTGGTTCAAAACGACGTATTTACTTCCATTCACATTGAAGAATATGAAACGGAAGCAAGAGATACCAAGCTTGGTCCTGAAGAAATCACGCGCGATATCCCCAACGTGGGCGACGACGCGTTGAAGGATTTGGACGAAGACGGTATCATCCGTATCGGTGCAGAAATCCAAAGCGGCGATATCTTGGTTGGTAAGGTTTCCCCTAAGGGTGAAGCGGAATTGACCCCTGAAGAAAGATTGCTTCGCGCTATCTTCGGCGAAAAGTCGAGAGAAGTGCGCGATACCTCTTTGAAAGTACCTCACGGTGAAGGCGGTGTCGTTGTTGACGTTAAGGTATTCACCAGAGAAAATAAAGACGAATTGGAACCCGGCGTAAACAAGCTTGTACGCGTATATATCGCGCAGAAGCGTAAGATTCAGGTCGGTGATAAGATGGCAGGTAGACACGGTAACAAGGGCGTCATCTCCCGCGTGCTTTCGCAGGCGGATATGCCTTTCCTTGCAGACGGTACGCCTTTGCAAATTTTGCTCAACCCCCTCGGCGTTCCTTCGCGTATGAACATCGGTCAGGTGTTGGAAGTACACTTGGGTTACGTATGTAAACAGCTCGGCTGGAAGATCGCAACCCCCGTATTCGACGGTGCAACGGAAAAAGACCTCGAAACCATGTTCCGCGAAAATAACCTTTTGAACCCTGACGGCAAGGTAGACGGTAAGTTCCAGGTATTCGACGGCAGAACGGGCGAACCTTTCGAAAACCGCGTAACCATCGGTGTTCAATATATGATTAAGCTTATCCACCTCGTTGACGATAAGATTCACGCACGTGCGATCGGTCCTTACAGCCTTGTTACGCAACAGCCTTTGGGCGGTAAAGCGCAATTCGGCGGTCAGCGTTTCGGTGAAATGGAAGTGTGGGCGCTGGAAGCATACGGCGCGGCACACATCTTGCAGGAAATCCTTACTGTTAAGTCGGACGACATCGTAGGCCGTGTAAAGACGTACGAATCCATCGTTCGCGGCGAAAACATTTCCGAACCCGGTATCCCCGAAGCATTCAAGGTATTGCTCAAAGAATTGCAATCCTTGGCTTTGGACGTAAAAGTTTTGACCGAATCGGGTGACGAACTTGTGATTCGCGAAGTGGAGGAAGAAGAAGACAATGCGGATACTGCGGCAAGCCGTAGAGATGCAATCAAAGATGAAGAGCTTGAAGAAATCGACTTCAGCGTGGATGACGATGAAGACGAAGACGGCGACTTTGACGTTAAGTCCATCTTCGAAGAAGAAGGTGACGACGAAGACGGATTCAACATTGATGAATCGGATGAAGACGAGGATTTTGATGATGAAGACGATACGTTTGGGTTCGGCAAGCTGTTCGAGGACGAGGACGATGATTCGTTCGACGATATGGACTAAGGAGAGTATACCATGTACGAATTAAACGATTTCAATTCTATTCAAATTAGCATTGCTTCTCCTGAGAAAGTAAGAGAATGGTCTTACGGCGAAGTTACGAAGCCCGAAACCATCAACTACCGTACCCAGAAACCCGAAAGAGACGGTCTTTTCTGCGAAAAGATTTTTGGACCCATGAAGGATTGGGAATGTCATTGCGGTAAGTACAAGAGAGTAAAATATAAGGGTCACATTTGCGAAAAGTGCGGTGTTGAAATTACCCGTTCGAAGGTTAGACGTGAAAGAATGGGGCACATTGAATTGGCTGCGCCCGTTTCCCACATTTGGTATTTCAAAGGCGTTCCTTCCAAAATCGGTTTGCTTTTGAATATGGGTCCCAAGCAATTGGAACAAGTTATCTATTTCGCATCCTACGTGGTTTTGCATCCAGGCAGTGTAACCGAATTGGAATACAAGCAGGTTATCACCGACAAACAGCTTCGTGAAATCGAAGAAAAATACGGCGATTCGTCCGTAACCGGTTTGAAGGTTGGTATGGGTGCAGAATCCATCCGCGAGTTGTTGATGGCTGTTGACCTTGAAAAGGAAAGCGACGAATGCAAGAAGATTGTAAACGATTCTACTGCAAGCGTAAAAGGCCTCGGTCAAAAGGCAATCAAGGCGATTAAGCGTTTGGAAGTTATCGAATCGTTCAGAAAGAGCGGTAACCGCCCCGAATGGATGATTTTGACGGTACTTCCCGTTATTCCCCCCGATATCCGTCCCATGGTACAGTTGGACGGCGGTAGATTTGCTACTTCCGACTTGAACGACTTGTACCGTCGTGTTATCAACCGTAACAACCGTTTGAAGAAGATGATGGAAATCGGCGCGCCCGATATGATTATCAAAAATGAAAAACGTATGTTGCAGGAAGCAGTGGACGCGTTGATTGACAACGGCAGAAGAGGTAAGGCTTTGTCCGGTCCTTCCAACCGTGATTTGAAATCCTTGTCCGCAATGCTTCGCGGTAAACAAGGCCGTTTCCGTCAAAACTTGCTTGGTAAGCGTGTTGACTACTCTGGTCGTTCGGTTATCGTCGTAGGTCCCGAACTGAAGATTTATCAATGCGGTTTGCCTAAGGAAATGGCAATCGAACTTTTCAAACCCTTCATCATGAAGCGTTTGGTAGAAAGCGGTCAATGCCACAACATCAAGACGGCAAAACGCGCTGTTGAAAAGGCAAAAGATATGGTGTGGAACGTTCTTGAAGACGTTATCAAAGACCACCCCGTTCTTTTGAACCGTGCACCTACGTTGCACCGTTTGTCCATCCAAGCCTTTGAACCCGTATTGATTGAAGGCAGAGCTATCAAAATTTCGCCCCTTGTCTGCGGTCCTTTCAACGCCGACTTCGACGGTGACCAGATGGCTGTGCACCTTCCTTTGAGTGTGGAAGCGCAGGCAGAAGCAAGATTCTTGATGCTTTCCGCAAACAACATTTTGAAATTGGCTGACGGTAAATCCGTCATGTCGCCTACGCAAGACATGATTATCGGTGCTTACTACTTGACAATCAAGCGTTGCGAAGAAGGTAAAAAATACGATTCTCAGGGCAGACCCAGCGAAGATGGCGAAGTATACGTTGCTCCTGTATATTCGTCCGAAAACGAAGCAATTTTGGCTTACCAAAACAAGATTGCACACGAACAGGACGAAATGTATTTGAAACGTGTCGTTGAACTTCCCGAAGGCTTGTTTGAAGATTTGCCTTTGCCTTACAAGTGTCCCGTTGAAAACAAAGAAGGCGACGCGATTATTAAGAGCGCAGAAGTTCGCCGTAACGAACAAACGGGCAAGTTGGAAGTTTGCGGTATCATCAAAACGACCATCGGCCGTTTGATTTACAACGATGGGCTTCCTCAAGACCTTGGCTTCGTTAAGAGAAATACCCCCGAATCCTACTTGCGTTTGGAACTTGACGCTGAATTTATCGGTAAAGCAAGAGCAATCGGCAAGAAGCACCTTTCCCGTATCGTAGAAGCTTCGTTCAGAACGGGTAAAGCGCCTAAAGCTTCCTACGTGCTTGACGCGATGAAGGAAAGAGGTTATAAATATTCGACCCTCGCCGCTTTGACGACGTCGGTATTCGACATGAAGATTCCCGCAGAAAAGCAGGAAATCGTTGACAATGCAGAAAAAGAAGTTTCCAAGATTGCGAAGAAATATGCGCGTGGTTTGTTGAACGAAGACGAACGTTACAGCGCAGTTATCGCGCAATGGGATGCTGCAACGGATAAGGTTGCAGGGCTTTTGAAGAAGCAGGGCGAAGAAGATAAGTTCAACCCCATCTGGATGATGGCTGACTCCGGCGCCCGTGGTTCAATCGACCAGATTAAACAGCTTGCAGGTATGCGTGGTCTAATGGTTAACCCTCAAGGTAAAAAGATTGAGGTTCCCGTTAAATCGTGTTTCCGTAACGGTTTGTCCGTTTTGGAATACTTTATTTCCTCGCACGGCGGCCGTAAAGGTTTGACCGATACCGCATTGAAGACGGCTGACTCGGGTTACTTGACCCGTCGTCTTGTAGACGTATCCCACGAAATTATCGTCCGTGAAGAAGATTGTTGTGCAGGCAGAAAACCTCAAGGTATGGTTGTTCGCGCAATTTACGACACGGTTGGTAAGGAAATCGAAGGCTTGAAATCCCGTATCCTCGGTAGATTTGCAGCGGAAGACGTTGTAGATCCTGCAACGGGTGAAATTTTGGTCGGCATGAACCAATTCATCGATGAAAAAGAAGCAGACGCTATCGTAGGCGCAGGCTTGACGGAAGTTTCCATCAGAAGCATCTTCGCATGCTCCTCGAGATATGGCGTTTGCGCGAAGTGCTACGGTAAAAACATGGCTACGACCCTTCCCGTACAGGTGGGCGAAGCTGTTGGTACGATCGCTGCACAGTCCATCGGTGAACCTGGTACACAGCTTACCATGCGTACGTTCCACACGGGTGGTATCGCTGCAACGGGCGACATCACGCAAGGTCTTCCCCGTGTCGAAGAATTGTTCGAAGTTCGTAAACCTAAGGGTTGCGCAACCATCTGTGAAGTAGAAGGTGTCATCAACCTTGACGATTCCGATGGCTCCAAGCACATCAAGGTTGTGGACGAAAAGACGGGCGAAGTGAAGAAAGAATACACCTTGCCTTTCAACGCAGAAATCAAGGTGAAGAATGGCGACAAAGTAACGCCTGGCGTATTGTTGAACGCAGGTAGCGTATATCCTCAAGACATTTTGCACGTACAAGGTGTTAAGGGTGTACAAGATTATATCCTTGAACAGGTACAATCGGTTTACCGTTCGCAAGGGGTTGAAATCAACGACAAGCACGTTGAAATCATCGTACGTCAGATGTTGAAGAAAGTCCGCGTAGAAAACGCAGGCGACACCAACTTGTTGCCTGGCGAACTCGTTGACATGGTTACCTTCCAAGACGAAAGCGCGAAAGCAATGGCAAACGGCGGCAGACCCGCGCTTGCAAAACGTGTCCTTCTCGGTATCACGAAAGCAGCGCTTGCAACCGATTCCTTCTTGTCCGCGGCATCCTTCCAGGAAACGTCGAGAGTCCTCACCGAAGCGGCTATCCGCACGAAGAGAGACTACCTTGTCGGCTTGAAAGAAAACGTTATCATCGGTAAGTTGATTCCCGCTGGTACGGGTACAAAGTCGTACAAGAACATCACGCCTCAGTATATCGGCGGCTACAATGCTACGCCCGTTGCTGAAGAGGTAGAGGAAGAAGCGGAAATTGTTGAATAATTTCCGACAATAATATGGTAAAGATACCCGCTTGCGATTAGCAAGCGGGTGTTTTTTGCTGAAAAAACTTGACAAAGGCAGTGAAAAGTGGTACAATACCATTGCGAGACCAATTCAATATTTACATGAAAGTATACTTGTGGTGCACAGGTGTACCTTATTTGCGTTATAAAAAATCTTTCGTGTGAATATTTTTTTGATTGAGTCTCGCAGCTTTTAGCGAATAAGCCACTTTTGCATAGTGTCGTTTTATTCGTTAAAGCGACACTTTTTATATTTACAGGAGGTTTTTTTATGAAAAAACAGTGGTTGGTTTTACTTGCATGCTTATGCGCAAGCATGATTTCAGCGTGTGACTTTAGGTGGAATAAAGAAAGTTCTTCCGAAGAAGTACATACTCATGAATGGGATAACGGTCTGATTACAACGCAACCTACTTGCGAGGAAAAAGGGGTAAAAACTTTTTCTTGTGACTGTGGGGAAAGTTATACGGAAGAAGTTTCCGCGCTTGGGCATGATTATCAAAATGATACTTGTTTAGTATGTGGTTATACGCGTGCTGTTTCGCAAGGATTGGAGTATGAATTGAATGATGATGGTATGTCGTATTCGGTTGTAGGGCTTGGTAGTTGTACAGATACCGACCTTGTGATTCCGTCTGCATATAACGATTTACCTGTGACATGTATTGGTTCCGAGGCGTTCTTTGAATGTAACTCATTGATAAACGTGGAAATTGGCGATTCGGTGACGAGTGTTGGTGATATTGCGTTCGCTTTATGTGATGCGTTGAGAAACGTGGTAATTGGTAAGTCATTGATAAGTATTGGTGAGGCACCTTTTGGTGTTTGCAAATCGTTGATAAGTATAACCGTGTCGAAAGATAATGAGGCGTATCAATCGATAGATGGGAATTTATATAGCAAAGATGGTAAAACGTTGATACAATATGCCACTGGTAAAACAGACACATCGTTTATTATCCCTGACTCGGTGACGAGTATTGGTTCTTATGCGTTCCCTGTTTGCACCTCGTTGACAAGTGTGGAGATACCTAATTCGGTGACGAGTATTGGTAATTGGGCGTTCACTGGTTGCACCTCGTTGACAAGTGTGGAGATACCTGATTCGGTGACGAGTATTGGTACGGGTGCGTTTGAAGAGTGTTCCTCGTTGATAAGCGTAGAAATCCCTGATTCGGTGACGAGTATTGCTGCTCATGCGTTTTATTCTTGCACCTCGTTGACAAGCGTGGTAATTCCTGATTTGGTAACCTGTATTGGTGATTTTGCGTTCGCTTCTTGTGATGTGTTGAGAGAGGTGGTGATACCCAATTTGGTGACGAGTATTGGAGAAGGGGCGTTTGTTGATTGTCCCTTGTTAGCAATGGTATATTATAATGGCACAGCGGAAGAGTGGGGTAAGCTTTCGATTAGAGGGGGAAATAATTTTAAAGAAGTATATTATTATAGTGAAACGGAAGCGAGCGGGTGTTGGTGCTACGTGGACGGAGTACCTACTGCGTGGTGATAGGCATCTGCGATGCGCGATATATGCTACGCATGCGATATATTCGCAAGCGAATGCGATATGTTTGCCAAGGCAAACGTGATATACGTCTGCCGGCGTGTTGTGGCTGAATTTAAAAAGGGACAATAAACCTTGTCCCCCTTGCAAAGGGGGAACGCGAATGCAATGAGCAAGGGGGATTGGCAAGCAAGATAATCTTGCAGCTAATAAAGTGTGTTATCGAACGTGTTTGTATGTAGATTCGCACATTCCCTGTGATATGCGAGGGATGATAAAGAAAGAGTAATAACACTCTATACAAGGTCCAGCGGAACGATGGCGGGCGGTCGAAATTTCGACCGCCCGCCAGCTTTTTACAATTTATAACACCTTTTTTTAGAATACTATTGACTTTTGAATGCATTCATAGTATAATATACAAAATAGGGTTAATACGGCTATAAGGAGAAAGAGTATGAGAGAAAAAATCGCAATTATTATCGGTGCAGGGCCTGCGGGTTTGACAGCCGCTTACGAGCTGTTGACGAAATCGGACGATATCAAACCGATTATTCTCGAAACGGAAACGTTCGTCGGGGGGATTTCTCGTACCGCAACCTACAAGGGCAATCGTATGGATATCGGCGGACACCGCTTTTTCTCGAAAGACCAACGCGTAACCGACCTTTGGACAAAAATGTTGCCTGTACAAGGCGAACCCGCGTTGGATGATAAGCTTCTCGACCGCGAAAAACCCTTGCAAGAAAATGGTCCTGACCCTGAAAATACGGACGAAGTTATGCTTGTGCGCGACCGTGTGTCCCGTATCATTTACAACAGAAAATTTTTCGATTATCCCATTTCCTTAAAGGCTCGTACATTCATCAATATGGGCTTTTTCGCGACTATGAAAGCGGGATTTGGTTATATCGGCAGTTGTATCAAAAAACGCGAAGAAACCAACCTTGAAAATTTCTACATCAACCGTTTCGGTAAACCCTTATATGAAATGTTCTTTGAGGATTACACTGAAAAACTGTGGGGCGTGCATCCCCGCGATATTGCGGCGGACTGGGGCGCGCAACGCGTAAAAGGTTTGTCGATTTCTAAGGCGATTAAAAATGCTCTTTCCAAGCCTTTCAAAAAGAAAAACAAGGAAGTAGAAACCAGTTTAATCGAACAATTTATCTACCCGAAGAAAGGCCCTGGGCAATTATACGAGAAAATGGCGGATGAAATTGTACGCCTTGGCGGTGAAATCCGCTTTGGCAGAACGGTACATAAAATCGACGTTAAAGACGGAAAGGTGGCTACCGTGTACGCGATGAACGCGGAAAATGAGGTGGAAACCTACCCCGTGGATTACTGTATTTCGTCCATGCCCATCAAAGACCTTGCCGAAGCGATTGGCAAGGAGACTATGCCTGAAGACGTATACGGCGTGGCGACAACTTTACCTTATCGCGATTTCATGACGGTGGGGTTGCTTGTCAGTGACTTGAAGGTAAAAAATAAGACCAAAATGAAAACTTTGGGCGGGATTGTGCCCGATTGTTGGATTTACGTGCAGGACCGCGACGTGCGTTTGGGACGTATCCAAATCTTCAACAATTGGTCGCCTTACATGGTGGAAAACCCGCAGGAAAACGTGTGGCTTGGGTTGGAATATTTCTGCACGGAAGGGGACGGCATGTGGACAAGCCCCGATGAAACCTTTATCAACAATGCGATTGCCGAACTGGTGAAAGTCGGCGTGGTCGAATCCGCGGACAAAGTGTTGGATTCTACCGTTATTCGCGTGAAAAAAGCATATCCCGCATACTTTGGTTCGTACACGCAATTTGACAGCGTGCGCGCTTATTTGGACGGGTTTGAAAACTTGTTCTGCGTGGGCAGAAACGGTCAGCACCGTTACAACAATATGGACCATTCAATGGCGACGGCGATGGTGGCTTGCGAAGAAATCATCAAGGGCGGTGCTGATAAAAACGCGGTGTGGAGCGTAAACACCGAAAAGAGTTACCACGAAACCAAAACCGAGGAGAAAACCGAATGACGGATAGGGTATTGACAACCGAATCGAACGTTGCGCTGAAAGACCCTGACCGCAATTGGAAAATTGTGCGCAATTGTCTTTTGGAAGGCGGGTTGTACGTGGCGGTATTTTTGTTGACCGCAATCTTGTGTTTTACCGTCAAACCTTTCATAAATTTCTATCGTGCGGGGGTAGTTGCTAAGTGTGTTATGGCAGTTTTGTTGGGCGCGTGTATTGCGTTCATCGCATACATGGGTGCCACAAAACGCTTAAAAACCCGTCATATAGTCCTGTTAATTTTGGCGGTGGGGTATATCATGCGCGTGGGATACATGCTGTATACGCCTGCGGGTACGCGCCAACACGATACTTATTCAAGTAATTACAACGGGCATGAAGCCTACGCTTGGACAATTTTTGAGACGGGCGCGTTGCCTACGCACAACGAGTATCAATTCTACCACCCGCCGTTAAACGCGATGTTGCAGGCGTGGTTTATGCACATTGTAAACGGTTTTACTTCACTGTTCAAAGGAGATTGGTTTCCCGACGCTTTTTCGTACGGCAGTCCGACGTATACCAGCAAAGGGGAAAAACTTTTTATCGTAGATAATCAACGATATTTCCTCTATGGTTCTTGTCAAATTTTATCCGTTTTATATTCTTTCATCACGGCTGTGACTTTGATGAAGATTATCAAACTCTTTCATTTTTCTGAAAAGAATTCTCTCTTTTTATCGGCATTTGCGGTATTGTTTCCTCGGCATATTCAATTTGCGGGCATGCTCAACAACGATCCGCTGTCCTACATGTTTGCGGTGCTTGCGCTGTATTTTGCATTGCGCTGGTGGAAGGGGAATAAATCCTTTGTCTATATCATTTTATGTGCGTTTGCCGTGGGCTTGGGGATGATGGCAAAGTTATCTTCCGCCACGATTTGTTTGCCCATTGCGGGGATTTTTATTTACGAGTTTATTCGTACGTTGCGCAAACAAAAAGGCGCCCTTTCCTTGGTGGAAATGATTTGTCAATACGGGGTATTTCTCTGTATTTGCGCACCGATTGGTTTGTGGTTTCAAGTGTACGCTTATCAGCGTTTCGGTCAGGAATTCGGTTCGGTTTTCTCTAAATTAAACTCGAAACTGTATACGGGTGATGAATCGGTTTGGGGACGTTTTGGGATTACCTTTAACCTCAACGAATATTTTGCTTCGCTGTTTTGCAGACCCTTTGAAGATACTGCATCTGGTTTGCAAGGGAATTACAACCTCTTCAACTATCTTGTAAAGTCCTCGATTTTCGGTGAATTTGGTTATTGGAACGGGGAAGGTTTTGGTGTTTTAGCGGTGTTATTCGCGTACATGGGTATCGCATTTTTAACAATCGGCGTGATTTGGTGTATTGTTTTGTGGTGGAAGAAAACCAAAGCGAACAATTTAGAAACCTTCGCGCCGTCGGCAGAGTCTGTGCAAAACGTACTGTTCATTTTTTTATTGGTTGCATCGCAGATTTTGTCCGAGATTTATTTTTACGTCAAAATGCCTTATGCTTGTACGATGGACTTCCGTTATATTCTGCCTTTGATTTTGGGGATTGCCTTGACGGTGGGTACCGTTGGGGAAACTTTACAATCGTCGGGCGGTGCGTTGGCGTATAAATTCACCGTTTGGCTGTATATTTTTGCGGGCGGTTTGATTGTCAGTTCCACGCTGTTTTATTGCGTGTGCATTTAACGATAGGTAAAATATGATAGAACAAACGAAGAAACAATTATTTTGGGAGATTTTCCGCTTTCTGCTGGTAGGCGGTATTGCGACGATTGTGGATTACGCAGTGTTTTACGTATTCCGCGATTTGCTGTTGCCTGCGTCATTGATTGAGAGCGGTGCATGGGATATCTGTTCGCTGAGCATTGCGACGGCGTTCGGGTTCGGCGCGGGATTATTGGTGAACTGGATTTTGTCCGTAAAATTCGTTTTCCGAGCGGTCAAAAATACAGAGGAAGCGCACTCCAAAAAAGGCTTTTTGGTTTTCACCGTAATCGGGTTGATCGGCTTGGCTATTACCGAATTGGGGATTGTGTTGCTGGTGAAAATTTTCCCCGAAATCACTCTATTCGGCGTAACGAAATTTTTATTGCCGTGGGATGAATGGCTGGCAAAAATCATCATGACGTGTATTGTCTTGGTATTCAACTATGTTGGTCGAAAATTTTTTGTGTTTAAGTAAGAGAAAAAGAGGTATACAAATGAAGAAAAATATTCAAAAATGGATTGCATTGGCGATGGTGGGGACGACGTCGTTGTCCTTGGTTGCTTGCAAACCGAAAACGATTCAATTGAAAGAAGTTACCACGGCGAAAAATGTTATTTTGATGATTGGGGACGGTATGGGACCTACCCAAATTGAAGCGGGCGAATTGTACAAAGGCGAAAAACTCACCATGCAAGGCTTTCCTTATATGACGAAGGTGGAAACTCGTTCGGCAAATGCGCTCGTTACGGATTCCGCGGCGGCGGCAACGGCATTGGCAACGGGCACGCGTACGAAAAACAGTATGGTTGGCAGAGATACAAACGGCAATGATTTGACCACGATTGTGGACGTTGCGTCCTCGCTTGGAAAGCGTACGGGCGTTATCACTACGGAAGAAATTTACGGCGCGACCCCGATGGGTTTTTCGGGACATTCTAATAGCAGAGATTTGCAAAGCGAACTGGTAAAATCCGCAGTGGCTTCAAGCAACGTGAATTTCTTCGCTTGCAATTTATTAGGGGAAAAATACGTAAACCATTTCGCTGAAGGTGGATACGAAACAATTGAATACGCGGAAAATATTTCAGATGCGACCTCGGAGAAAGTATTTGGCTCGTACATTATTGAACCTAAGGCGGAAGAAATGTGGGCGAAAGGGGCAATGGTTGGCTTTGACCGTTTGGTGACGGAGGCGTTAGAATATCTTTCGCAGGACGAAGACGGGTTCTTCTTGATGGCGGAAGGCGCGCATATCGACCACGGCGGGCATAATAACGATATCACGTATATGTTAGAAGAATTGATTTCCTTTGATAACGCTGTCAAAGCGGTGTTGGAGTGGGCGAAAGGCCGTGATGATACGGTGGTCATTGTAACAGCCGACCATGAAACGGGCGGATTGACCTTGCACGATGGTGTGACGCACGAAGATATGCTTTTGGCGTACGAGGGTGAAAGGATTGGGTATGATTGGACGACAACGGGTCATACCGATACGGACGTGAATTTTTACGTGAATGGTGCAAATATTAACTTTGCGCAATATTCGTTTGGTACAGCAGATCGTATTAAAAATACGGACGTGTTTGAAATTATGAAAGCGTTAATGAAATAGGCAACAAATCACCGCGGAACTGTATAAAAACGGTTCTGCGGTTGCGTTTTATTGGAAAATCCTTCTTTCGTATAAATACGAAAAAGATAAAAAGAATATTCTCAAAGACTTGACAAATGCATTTTAATTTGTTATAATGTGTAGCGTGAAGGACAATGAGCCCGTTTGAAAGACGGAAAAGGAGGAAAAAATGACAGGTCGTATTCATTCTTTCGAGTCTTTTGGTACGGTGGACGGACCGGGGATTCGTTTCGTGGTCTTTCTGCAAGGTTGTCCGTTGCGCTGTCAATATTGCCACAACCCCGATACTTGGGGAGCGGGCGGTCAGGAATATACTGTAGAAGAAGTGGTACAGCGCGTCGTTCGTTACAAAAATTATTTCGGGGATAAAGGCGGGGTTACTGTGACAGGTGGCGAACCTTTGTTGCAAATTGATTTTGTAACGGAATTGTTTACTGCGTTAAAGGCAAAGGGGATTCATACCTGCATTGATACTTCGGGGATTATGTTCCATGAGGGCGATGCTGTCAACGTGGAAAAACATAAAAAATTGTTACCCGTGACCGACTTGGTTTTATTGGATATCAAGCATATCGACGACGAAACTTGTAAAAAGCTTACGGGGCAATCCAATGCCAATACCCTCGCTTTTGCAAAATTTTTAAGCGATAACGGGGTGAAGATGTGGATTCGTCAAGTGTTGGTACCCGGTCTCACCGATGACGAAGAGGATTTGAAGAAGACCCGCGCGTTTATCGATGAGTTGAATACCGTGGAAAAGGTCGAGGTTTTGCCTTATCACACCATGGGTGCGGTCAAGTATGAAAAGCTTGGGTTGGACTATCCTTTGAAGGACGTAGCTTCTCCGACGAAGGAAAGGGTTATGAATGCGAAACATATCTTAAGGGATTAAACGCGGATATACTTCGTAATACTTCGTCAAACTTGCGTTTTTTCTTGGGTAAAAAATCAAGTAATGAAGACTGTCAGAAACGGCAACATAAACATAAATATATCCCATACTTAGGAGATATAAAACAAATGGCAATTACAGAAAATAATTATAAAGAAGAATTAAAAGGTCTTTGCTGTGTAGAAATCAGCGGGGAATCCTGCGCCAACTGCTTGACGCTGATGCCCATTTTAAAAGATATCTGTACGGCAAGAAAGGACGTGCGCTTGGTGCACGTAGAAGCGGATTATTCGACGCTTGCGCTGATGGAAGCGTGGGAAGTGGAAAAGGTTCCTACCATTCTTTTGGTGGAAGACGGTGAAATCTTTGCGCGTTGCGCGGGGTTCCAACCCGAAGAAATCCTTGAACTTTGGATAGACGCCAAAATTGAGGAAAGAAAAGCAAACCGTTAAATCCTCTTCAAATTTCACAACGAAAACAAGCCCGCTCGCTTGACGGTGAGAATCGAAAAAACGGACGAGCATTAAATATAGAAAAATTTATTTTATTAGGAGTAACTGATATGATGCAATACAAAGGTTGGGAAGGATTTATTCCCGGTAAATGGTGCGACGACGAAGTAGACGTGCGCGATTTCATCCAGCACAACTACACGCCGTATGAAGGCGACGCAACGTTCCTTGCTCCCGCAACGGAAGCTACGAAAAAATTGTGGGATATCGTTTGCGATTTGACCAAAAAAGAACGCGAAGCAGGCGGCGTTTTGAACGCTGACACGAAGATCGTTTCCACGTTGACCTCGCATGGCGCAGGTTATTTGGATAAAGACCTTGAAAAAATCGTAGGTGTACAGACGGACGAACCTTTCAAACGTTCGTTGCAGCCTTTCGGCGGTATTCGTATGTCCGAAGGCGCTTTGGAAATGTACGGCTACCAAATCGATCCTCAAGTAAAGGAAATCTTTACGAAGTATCGTAAAACGCACAACGAAGGTGTATTCGATGCATACACGCCCGAAATGAGAGCGGCTCGTTCCGCACACATTTTGACTGGTTTGCCCGATGCTTACGGCCGCGGCAGAATCATCGGCGACTATCGTCGTGTTGCACTTTACGGTGTAGATTACCTCATTCAAAAGAAAGAAGAAGACAAGCTTGCAATGAGCGGCGACATGACCCCTGAAAAGATCAGAAACCGCGAAGAAGTTGCTGAACAAATTAAGGCTTTGAAGGGCTTGAAGGCAATGGCAGCGGCTTACGGTTGCGATATTTCCAGACCCGCTGAAACGGCTCAGGAAGCAATCCAAGCATTGTACTTTGGTTACCTTGGCGCAGTTAAGGACCAAAACGGTGCGGCTATGTCCATCGGTAGAAATACCACCTTCCTCGATATCTATATCGAACGTGATCTTGCAAAGGGCTTGATTACCGAAACGCAAGCACAAGAATTTATCGACCATTTCGTTATGAAACTTCGTATCGTGAAGTTCATGAGAACGAAAGAATACAACGAACTCTTCTCGGGCGACCCTACCTGGGTAACCGAAGCAATCGGCGGTATGGGCGTTGACGGCAGAACGTTGGTTACGAAAACTGCTTTCCGTATCCTTCACACCTTGGACAACCTTGGTCCCGCTCCCGAACCCAACCTTACCGTTTTGTGGTCGAAGAGATTGCCTTTGGCATTCAAGAGATACTGCGCGGAAATTTCCATCCGTACCTCTTCCATTCAGTACGAAAGCGACGATTTGATGCGTCCTGAAATGGGTGACGACTACGCAATCGCTTGCTGTGTAAGCTGTATGCGCGTTGGTAAAGACATGCAGTTCTTCGGCGCAAGAGCAAACCTTGCAAAGTGCTTGCTTTACGCAATCAACGGCGGTAAAGACGAATTGATGAAAGATAAGAAGACGGGCAAACCCATGCAGGTATCCCCCGAATTCGTGCCCATCTACGGCGACGAAGCGTTGGATTTCGACGAAGTATGCGCTAAGTTCGAAAACATGATGAAGTGGCTTGCTGACCTCTACGTAAATACGTTGAACCTCATCCACTACATGCACGATAAATACAGCTACGAAGCATTGGAAATGTCCTTGCACGATACCAACGTACGTCGTTTCTTCGCAACGGGTATCGCAGGTCTTTCCTGTACGGCTGACTCGTTGTCGGCAATCAAATACGCTAAAGTATACCCCATCCGTAACGAAGACGGTATCGTGGTAGACTTCCGCATCGAAGGCGACTATCCTAAGTATGGTAACAACGATGACAGAGCGGACGAATTGGCAGTATGGGTATTGAAGACCTTCATGAAGCAGGTTAAGAGCCACTACACCTATCGTGAATCCGTTCCTACGACGTCCATCCTTACGATTACGTCGAACGTTGTATACGGTAAGAAGACGGGTAACACGCCCGACGGCAGAAGAGCAGGTACTCCTCTTGCACCCGGTGCGAACCCCATGCACGGCAGAGATTCCAACGGCGCTTTGGCATCCCTTGAATCGGTTGCAAAATTGCCTTACGAATATTCCAGAGACGGTATTTCCAATACCTTCTCCATCACGCCTAGCTCCCTCGGTAAAGAGGACTAAGCTTCACCCTATCCGTGTAGCGCGGAAAAGCGCTTGACACATAATTTGGGTAAAAAACAATATATTAATAAAGGAGATAATATTATGTCGAACAGAGTAGATAATTTGGTAAACATGTTAGACGGTTACGTTGGCGACAATGGTTTCCATTTGAACGTAAACGTATTTGACCGTGAAACTCTTCTGGACGCGCAAGCGCATCCCGAAAAGTATCCTCAGCTCACCATTCGTGTATCCGGTTATGCGGTAAACTTCATCAAACTCACGAAAGAACAGCAGGATGACGTTATTTCCAGAACCATTCACGAATCCATGTAATTCGGCGTTTGGTGATTGGATGATCACGTAAAATGACAACCGCCGCCGAAACTTCGGCGGCGGTTTTTCACTTTATAAAGAGGGAAGAAATATGCAATTTTCAAGGACAGCCTTATTGCTTGGCGAAGCGGGCGTAGAAAAACTGAAAAAATCGCGGGTTGCGGTGTTTGGCGTTGGCGGCGTGGGCGGTTACGTGGTAGAAGCTTTGGCACGTGCAGGCGTTGGCTCGCTCGATTTGATTGACAAAGATACGGTCAGCGTATCCAATATCAACCGTCAGATTATCGCCCTGCATTCCACTGTAGGACGCTTAAAAACCGAGGCCGCGGCAGAGCGTGCCAAGGATATCAACCCCGATATTTGCGTGCGCGTACACAACGTATTTTACCTGCCTGAAACAGCGGAGAGGTTCGACTTTACGCAGTACGATTACGTGGTGGATGCCATTGATACGGTCAGCGGAAAACTTGCGCTGATTGAACAAGCAAAGTGGGCAAAAGTTCCCGTCATCTCATCCATGGGTGCGGGAAATAAGTTGGACGCGACCGCGTTTGAGGTGGCGGATATCACCAAAACCAGCGTATGTCCGTTGGCGCGCGTGATGCGCCGTGAATTGAAAAAACGAGGGATAGAACACCTCAAAGTGGTCTATTCTAAGGAAGAACCTCTGCCCTCGCCTTTGGTAGACGAGGAGAGCGGGAAGCCGATCCCTGGCAGTATTTCTTTCGTGCCTTCGGTGGTTGGTTTGATGATCGCAGGTGAAGTCATTAAAGATTTGGTAAAATAAAGGAACGGTAAATGCCGTTCCTTTTTTCATGTTTTAAAGAGTGGTTACTGCTCCGATAAAGATGGGCATATGATGTTCGTTGTCAATGATGGCATATACAAATGGTCTGTCCAAGGTGATATACAAAGGTTCTGCAGGGGCTGCGGACATGCAGTTCATTCCCGCCCAAGTCAGCGCTGCTGCTTTCGTTCCGTTACGGTCTAACTCAATCATTGCCTTTTGCTTGACTGCGTCGCAGTACAATGTTTGCGTTTCGTCAATCCCTGAAAAATCTGCGCAGTCGGGCGCAAACATATCCGTCACACCGAGTTCTTGTAAAATTTCTTTTAAAGATAACTCGGTTTCATATTTAAATTCAGGGATACGCGCATGTACTTCACGATATCCATAATTCTCATTTCTCGGGTCGGCGCTCTCCCACAATTTTGCCCATTTTTCACCATCCAAGCTGTCGATATATTCGTAAATATCCACGCCCTCATTGGGTAACAGAGCCATAAAATGATATTTGTTATTCTTATACGCCTTGGTAAAACCGACCGAGTTTTCATCGATAAAATAACGATTTTCTTCCGAATGGAGCATGGTTACTTCGCTGGTTTCACCGTTATAATTGTAGAATTCGCCTTTTTCGATATCTTCTCGTTCGTAGGCGGTCAGCCACTTCGCGTCAAAATCCACCGCATTGATAAGATACATAACGGCAAGCGGGGGGATTTCATTGAGGATTTTATCAATTTTCCCCGAAGTTTTGTTGTAGCACCAGTTGTTGATATCGTTCAGCGTGGTTTGGTCAAAGGGGGCGGCATATGCCTGCGCATTATACCAATCAGCGTTTGCTTGTAAAAATTCGGGCTTGACGTTCAACGCTTCGTCCTTCATCCAAATCGAGTTGGCAAGGTTTAATTTGCAATCTTCACCGCTGTACAAAGATGCGGTATACGCATACAAAGCGCGGTTTAACATATCGGTTTCTATACCGAATAAGTCTTCCAATTGTGCGCGCGTATTGCCGTTTGCACCGTTGTTGACAAGGGCAAGGCAAAGGGCGGCGGAGAGAGGGGAAAACAACTGATTTTGTTCATTTTTCTCCACCGTTTTTTGGAAGAAGTTGAGGTAGAAATCAGTGAGCTGATTTTTGAAAACTGAAAAATCTATCCCCGCTTCCACATTGCTTTGGGTATACTCTTTAGACAGTTCTTCCGCAGTGACTTTCTTTTCTCGGAAACAACCGCAAGCCGATACAAGGGTGAGTGCGGAAAGGGTTAAGGGTAACCATTTTTTCATATATTTTCCTCCTTTTGGGCA
This sequence comes from Clostridiales bacterium, assembly GCA_015069495.1. GTDB lineage: Bacteria > Bacillota > Clostridia > Christensenellales > Borkfalkiaceae > Scatosoma. The sequence continues at coordinate 47,936 of SVIN01000002.1, read as the reverse complement.
TACCATGTATGCGTTGAGCTTTATTTTTCCGTTTCTACTTGTTCAATATCATAAGGGGTGCTTTGGTATACGAAGTAGTTCAGCCAATTGGAAAATAACAAATGCGCATGCCCGCGCCAAGACACCAACGGGGGCTGAGACGGGTCATCGTTCGGAAAATAATTTTCAGGGATTTCAATGGGTTTGCCTTGCGATAAATCGCGCAGGTATTCGTTTTTCAACGTGTCCGCATCATATTCCGAATGCCCCGTGATAAAAATTTGTCTGCCATTCTTGGTGGAAACGGCGTAAACGCCCGTTTTTTCAGATGAGGCGAGGATTTTTAATTCCTTCACGCGTTCGATATCTTCGCGTGCAACGGTGGTGTGTCTGGATTGGGGTACCATAAACGTATCGTCAAATCCGCGGAATAAAATCGATTGCTTATATTCCACCGTGTGCGGGAATACACCAAACATTTTGGCGGGGACTTCTTGTTTTTGTATGCCGTAATGGTAGTAAAGCCCCGCTTGTGCCCCCCAACAAACGTGGAAAGTGCTATGCACGTGGGTTCTGCTCCACTCCATAATCTCGCAGAGTTCCTGCCAATACTCCACGTCTTCAAAGGGGAGATGTTCTACGGGCGCGCCCGTGATAATCATACCGTCGAATTTTTGGTCTTTGACGTCGTCAAAGGTCTTGTAAAACGCCAATAAGTGGTCTTCCGCAACGTTCTTCGATTGGTGGGATTTGGTGTGAATAAGTTCCATTTCCACCTGCAAAGGGGAATTTCCCAAAAGGCGGGCAAACTGCGTTTCCGTTTCAATTTTTTTAGGCATTAAATTGACGATCAAGATACGCAAAGGACGGATATCCTGCGTGATGGCGCGGGTTTCCGTCATGACGAAAATATTTTCACCTTCTAAGGTTTTTACAGCGGGTAAGTTGTTGGGAATTTTAATGGGCATATTTCACCTTTATAACGTAGCCAACGCCTGCTTGATATCGGCGATGAGGTCTTGGTAATTTTCAATTCCGCAGGACAAGCGCACAAGGTCGCCCGGTACGCCTGCTGCAATCAGTTCTTCGTCGTTCATTTGACGGTGTGTTGCGCTTGCGGGGTGCAAACAGCAACTGCGCGCGTCTGCAACGTGCGTCTCGATGGCGATGACGTTGAGGGCTTTCATAAATTTTTCAGCCGCCGTTCTGCCTCCCTTCACGCCAAAGCTAACCACACCGCAAGTACCTTTCGGCATATATTTTTGCGCCAAATCGTAATATTTATTCGAGGGCAAACCAGGATAGTTCACCCACGTGATATTTTCGTTGCTTTCCAAAAATTCGGCAATCTTTTGCGCGTTCAAGCAATGTCTTTCCATGCGCACGTGCAAGCTTTCCAATCCAAGATTGAGGTAAAATGCGCTCTGCGGGGATTGCGTACAGCCAAAATCGCGCATCAACTGCGCGGTTGCTTTCGTGATAAATGCCCCGCTTTGTCCAAATTTTTCCGCATAGGTAATGCCATGGTAACTTGCATCGGGGGTGCAAAGCCCAGGGAATTTTTCCGCATTCGCCATCCAGTTGAAGTTACCCGAATCCACAATACAACCGCCTACCGCTACGCCGTGACCGTCCATGTATTTGGTGGTGGAGTGGGTCACGATGTCCGCGCCAAATTCAAACGGACGGCAGTTAATAGGGGTGGCAAAGGTGTTGTCGATGATGAGGGGAACACCGTGCGCATGCGCCGCTTTTGCAAATTTTTCAATATCCAAAACGGTTAAAGCGGGGTTGGCGATCGTTTCGCCAAATACAGCTTTGGTGTTGGGTCTAAACGCTGCGTTCAGTTCTTCTTCCGTGCAATCGGGGGAAAGGAAGGTGAATTCAATCCCCATTTTTTTCATAGTCACAGCGAATAAGTTGAACGTGCCGCCATAGATAGAAGATGAGGAAATCACGTGGTCGCCCACGGTTGCGATGTTAAACACCGCGAAGAAGTTCGCCGCTTGGCCAGAGGAAAGCAACATGGCTGAAGAACCGCCTTCAAGCGCACAAATTTTCGCCGCGACGGTGTCACAGGTAGGGTTTTGCAAACGGGAATAGAAATAACCGCTTGCTTCCAAATCGAACAATTTCCCCATATCCTCGCTGGTGGCATATTTGAACGTTGTGCTTTGTATGATGGGTACCTGACGCGGTTCGCCGTTACCGGGCGTATATCCCCCTTGTACGCAGGTGGTTTCAATTTTTTGTTGATACTTTTCCATGGTAAAATCTCCTTGCGGCGCGTTTTTATACGTGCGCGCGACACTATCAAATAAAATTTCACCTTAAGTATACCACGGAAGAAAGCTTTCGTCAAGTGTTTTTTATAAATGGATAAAAAAGAGTGAAAAACACACGATAACAGTAGGAAGAAATTGGGATAAAAATGATTAAAAAATCATTTCAACGCATACCTGCCCCCTCCATTTTGTAAAAAATGCGTTATTTTTCTCTATTTTATTTTTAAACAATTAAAAACCGAAACGGGGGATTGGGTTAAAAAAGTGAAAAAAATCAAAAAAATAATGTAAATACACGCGCGCGAATCTTGACAAAATGTATTAAAAAGTATTATAATATACTACGTGCGCGTATAGCGCGCGAAATTTTAACGTTTATCGGAGGATATTCAACAACTACTATGGAACCCCTACCCCTATTTATCGTACTTCTTGTATTGATTTTGCTTTCGGGCTTTTTCTCTGCAACGGAAACTGCTTATTCGTGCGCCAATACAATCAAATTAAAAACGCACGTAACGCAAGGTAAGAAAAACGCGAAAGCGGTGTACAGGTTTGCGGACGAGGCTTATGACAAACTTGTTACGGCAATCCTCGTTGGCAACAACGTCGTGAACTTGACGGCATCGGCATTGGGTACGATTTTGTTTGCGAAACTTTTGGCAAACACCGACTATCATGATTTATCTGCGACGATTTCCACAGCCGTTTTGACGGTGGTGGTATTGATTTTTGGGGAAATTACCCCTAAATATTTCGCCAGCGTATATCCTGAAAAAATGTGTTTCTTGTTTTATCCCTTGATGCAGCTTTTCTATTGGATTTTGTGGCCGTTCAGTAAAATTTTCGATTTCTACAAGGCAGGCCTTGCGAGAATTTTTAAATTGAAAAAGGATGAAACGGTAACGGATGAAGAATTGCTTTCCCTCGTGGAAGAAGCAGAGGAAAGCGGTACTTTGAAAGAGGACGAATCCGAATTGGTACGCTCCGCGTTAGAATTTGACGATTTGAAGGTGGAAGACATTCTTGTGCCCCGCGTCAACGTGTATGCGGTAGACGTAGCGTGGACGATGGAAGAAGTCTGCGAGGCGTTCAAAAAGACGGGGTATTCCCGTATGCCTGTGTATAAAGACACGATTGATAACGTTATCGGGGTTGTGCACGAACGTGACTTCTTCGTTGGGTACTTGAACGGTGAAAAGCAAATCGGACATTTGGTGCAGGATATCGCATTCACCACCGAATATACCCGCATTTCCGCATTGTTGAAGCAGTTGCAGAAGCAAAAAATCCACATGGCGGCGGTATCGGATGAATACGGCGGTTTGGTCGGTATTGTGACTTTGGAAGATATTTTGGAAGAATTGGTCGGTGAAATTTGGGACGAACACGACGAAGAGGAAGTGTTGTTCGGTGAAATTTCCGAAGGCGAATACTGGGTAGACGGCAGATGCTTGTTGGAAAAATTCTTCGAATTGTACGAGGTAGAACAGCCTGAAGAGGAGTTCGACTCGAACACGGTCGGCGGTTGGGTAACGGAAACCTACGGCGGTATTCCGCCTATTGGTGAAACGTTGCGTTTCGCTAACGTGGAAATTAAGGTGGTAAAAACCACGAAAAAGAAAGTATTAAAAGTGCGTTCGAAGCGCGTAGAAACGCTTGAAGAAGACGAATAAAAAAGTGAGGTCAAAAATATGGCAACGATTTTGGTTACAGGCGGCAGCGGTTATATTGGCTCGCATACCGTATTAGAATTATTAAACAAGAATTATGACGTAGTTGTTGTAGACAATTTTGTCAATTCTTCTTTCGAGAGTTTGCGCCGTGTGCAAAATATCACGGGGAAAACGGTGACCTTTTACGAAGCGGATATCCGCGATGAAGAAAAGATGGACGAAATTTTTTCTGCGCATACGTTTGATGCCGTCATTCACTTTGCGGCGTTGAAAGCGGTTGGCGAAAGCTGTCGAATTCCTTTGAAATATTACGAAAATAATATCAGCGGTACGGTGTCTTTGCTGAAAGTTATGGACAAATACAACGTGAAGAAGATTATTTTTTCGTCTTCGGCAACGGTGTACGGCGACCCCGAACGCTTGCCCTTGGATGAAGATTGCCGTCTTTCGACCACCAATCCTTACGGCAGTACCAAATTGATGATGGAAAACATCATGCAGGATTTGTACAAGGCGGACAATGCGTGGAATATTATTTTACTTCGTTATTTCAACCCCGTTGGTGCGCATGAAAGCGGTTTAATCGGGGAAGACCCCAAAGGTATCCCCAACAATTTGATGCCTTACGTTGCACAGGTTGCCAGCGGTAAATTGGCTTGCATCAGCGTTTACGGCAACGATTACGATACGCCCGACGGTACGGGTGTGCGCGATTATATCCACGTGGTGGATTTGGCGAATGGGCATATTGCGGCAATCGAACATTGCAATGATAGCGGTGTGCATATTTACAACCTCGGCACAGGTCACGGATACAGTGTATTGGATATGATTCACGCGTTTGAAAAGGCGTGCGGGAAAACTTTACCCTATAAAATTTGTGAACGCCGTCCTGGGGATATCGCGTCTTGCTACGCGGCGCCCGATAAGGCGAAAAAAGAATTGCACTGGGAAGCGAAATTCGGCATTGAAGAAATGTGCGCTTCGCAGTGGAAATGGCAAAGCGGCAACCCCAGAGGTTACGAAGAATAATTCGGGCGGCTTTGTATGATACAACCCGATGAAATTATCCGTTCCCGCCGCAAGACGCTGACAATCACCATCGATTCGTTCGGTCGGTTGATTGTCCGCGCGCCCAAACGTTGCAGTGAGGCGCGGATTTTTGCTTTTATCCAAGAAAAGGAAAACTGGATTTTGCGCAAACAAGCGGAAAAGAAGGGGGCAGGTATTCAATTACCGCCCGAAAATCTTGACGGTTATCAAATGACTTTGCTTGGTAAAACTTGCACGATTCGCGTTGTTCCCACGGCAAGAGTGGGTTATGACGAGGAACAAAATATCATTTATTTACCCGAACAAAACTCTCGCGAACGTTTGGTGAAATGGCTAAAAAACAATGCCAAACGCATTTTCAACGAGGTTACGGCAAAGACGGCTGTAAAAATGGGGACAACCTATCGCTCTGTTATGGTGACTTCGGCGCGCGGACGTTGGGGTTCGTGTTCGGCAAACGATGCATTGCATTATTCCTTTCGTTTAATTTACACCCCGAAAGAGGTGATAGAATACGTAATCGTGCATGAGCTTGCGCACACAAAGCACAAAAATCATTCGAAAGAGTTTTGGGATGAGGTGGCGGTTTACGTGCCCGATTGGAAGGAAAAACGCAACTGGCTGAAATTGCACGGCGGATTGATGGAAATTTTTTAAGGGGGTGCTTGAGATGAAGGGTACGCGGAGTTTATTTTGCGCGGTGCTTGCGCTGATGACGGCTTGTTCGTTTATCGGCTGTAAAAATTCAAACACTGACCATTCCGATTCAGCTTCATCCATCGCGGATTCAACGGTTGTGGAGAATACGCAATCGCAAGAATCTCTCGATAGTGAGGAAACGTCCGATAGCGAGGAATCGTCGAGTGTGGATTCATCCGAGGAAACTTCTTCGGAAGACGATTCCTTGACGTGGGAGGACTTTCCAATCCCTGAACAGCCGACCAGCGATTTATTGCGGGAAGACGTGGATGCGTTCGGGCATAAAATTGCTTACTATACAGATGGTACTTGGAAAGATTTGGGGCGTGTAGAACCCTTAGATTTTACACCAAGAGCAGCTGCCTCGCGGTACGGATATACCCAACTTCGTTTGGATGAAGACGTGGCGGCGGGGAAACAGAATTTATACAACCAACTCTTTGACGCAACCCTTGCTTTCGATGAAACGGGCGGGGACGTGACAGAGGAAATCGTGGGGGAGAAACCGTATTATCCGATTGCGAAAATCGATTGCAGCGGCTACGGCATTTCCTACGAAAGCCAACAAGAGGTTTGGCGCACATTCCGTCAGGATTGTCCCGAATTTTACTATATCGGTACGCAATTTTGCACCGTGGGCGATACGTTTTGGCTGTGTATCGATGGCGAATACGCCAAGCGCGCCGACCGCGATGCTTTGCGGATAGCGATTCAAAACGCCGCGTTGGATTGTGACAGACATTTAAACGATTTGATGAGCGAGGTAGAGTTTGCTTTGACAATCAGTGACTACTTGGCGTCGAATATGGCGTACAGTTATAAAGCGGACGGTGTAACCCCTGCGGACGAGCCGTGGGCGCACAACTTGGTCGGTTGGGCAACGAAGGGCGCGGGTGTTTGCGAAGCTTACGCGGAAAGTTATGCTTACCTTTGCGATTTGTTCGGGTTGGAATGTTGGACGGTCACGGGTAAAGATTTGCAAACGGGCGTTGGACATGCGTGGAATATTTTACAATTGGACGACGTGTGGTATAACGTAGACGTAACGTGGAACGACGGCTTTGAGAAAACGTCCCCGCAATTTATTGACCGAAAATGGTTTTGTATGGGCGCGGAAGAATTTGCCTTGACCCACCAAATTGATTCGTCTGAAGCGGACGGCTTGGCGTATCAAGTCCCCCTGCCTGCCTTGTCGAATGCGAGGTTAAATCCTGTGCGGTTACAGGAAAACGGTATGTGGGGTGCGCTTGTGCCGACCATGGATGAAGCGATTGAAAAAATGGTAAACGAGGGTAGCATGTACGAGATTATTCTCTATCCTGATACCTTTGCGCAAATGGAAGCGGGGAAAATTGTCTACCCGCAGGGCGCATCGTTTACGAAGAAAAAAATCCCTAAAACCGCGGGGATGACCATCTCGGCAAAACGTTATCAAGTCAACGAACACAGTTATATCCCCGCCTTCTTGAACGGACCTGAAACGGTTGCTTTGCAAGGGGACGTGACGTTGAAAGATTTGACTTGGATTGGCGGGAACATCCACGCGTCGGACGCGGATTTGATTTTAACGGACGGGGTGGAATTAAACCTTGACAGTTTGACAGGTACGATGATTTGTGTAGATACGCAGTCGGGGTACGCGATATTGAACGGTAAATTGCAGGTTCGGCAGGTGGAATCCATCAGCGGGGTTTTGCGGGTGAACGGCGAAGCGGAGATAGAGCTTTTACAGATGAAAAAAGATACCGCGCTGTATCACTTAACCGCCGATCATTTGACGGTGAAAAACGTGATATCGGAAGAGGGTGCGATGTTGTACAGCACTGGGAAAAAGTCGTCGTCCAACGTGACGATAGGTTCGATTGTCGCAAACCGTCCCTTCACCGTGCGTTTGGATTTTGTCGGTATGGACGGATATCCCGCGGTGAAACTGACGGGTACTCTGCTCGGTGGTTTAAACTTGATTCTTGGCGGTAAAGTCTCCGCAAGCGATATGACGGCGATTACACCCGATACAATGTCTGCTGTGATTGCCAATACGTTGGCGGTGGCGGATATTACCCCCTTGCGGGTATATTTTTTGCAAGGCAATACCGCGTACGAATGCCCGTATACCAGGGATAATAACGGAAATTTGACCGTAAATCCTTAAACTATGTTTAAGAAATACCATACTGTGGTATATTATGATAAAGAAAAACTTTCAAAAGAGGAAGTATGTTACAGTTAGAAAATATCAGCTATCACGTGCAGGATGAACTGGGTGAGAAGCAAATTTTAAAAAATATCAACTTGACCTTAGACGAACGCTTCGTGGCGTTCACAGGTCCAAACGGCGGGGGAAAATCCACTCTTGCCAAGGTTATCGCGGGGATTTTGACCCCGACGGAAGGGCGTATTTACTTGGACGGTGAGGATATCACCGACTTGTCGATTACCGAACGTGCAAAGAAGGGAATTTCATATGCGTTTCAACAGCCCGTACGTTTTAAGGGCCTGACAGTGCGCGACCTTATCAATATCGCGGCGGGGAAAAACCTCAAGGTGTCCGACGCTTGTTCGTATCTTTCCGAGGTGGGTATGTGCGCGCGCGATTATATTGATCGTGAAGTCAACGCTTCCCTTTCGGGCGGCGAGTTAAAGCGTATCGAAATCGCGACGATTTTGGCGCGCAGTACCAAACTGTCCGTGTTCGACGAACCCGAAGCGGGGATTGACCTTTGGAGTTTTGGCAATCTTATCAAGGTTTTTGAAAACATGCATGAAAAGACCAAGGGGAATATTTTGATTATTTCCCACCAGGAACGCATCTTGAATATTGCGGATAAAATCGTGGTGATTGCGGACGGACAAATTCAAAACATTGGTAAAAAAGAGGACGTTTTGCCTAAATTATTGGCGGCGGAATCCTGCAAAGTTTTGACGGAAAAAATGTAAACGAGGGGGGCAGGTATGGATTCAATACAAAAAGATTTATTGTTACAGATTGCAGATTTGCACGGTACCCCCGAGGGTGCATTCAATATTCGAGGCAACGGCGAAAGCTTGGGTAGAAACTCTACCGCGAATATAGACATCGTATCCAAGACGGATGGGAAATCGGGGATTGATATTTTTATCAAACCCGGTACGAAAAACGAAAGCGTGCATATCCCCGTTATTATCAGTAAAGCGGGTTTGCAGGAAGTTGTGTACAACGATTTTTATATCGGTGAGGGTGCGGACGTTGTGATTGTCGCAGGTTGCGGTATTCACAATTGCGGCGGTGTGGATATGACTTCCCGTCATGACGGTGTGCATACTTTCTACGTGGGAAAGAATGCAAAAATTAAATACGTTGAAAAGCATTACGGCGAGGGGGACGGCAATGGTAAAAACGTGATGAATCCCGAAACGGTGGTGCATTTGGATGAAGGCGCGCACATGGAGATGGAAACGACCCAAATCAAAGGGATTGATTCCACCAAGCGTATTACCCGCGCGGATATGAAGACGGGTGCGAACTTTATCGTGAAAGAAAAATTGTACACGCACGGCAAGCAGGTGGCTGACACCGATTTCGTGGTGGATATGAACGGTGAGGGTTGCCGCGCAGATATTATGTCTCGTTCGGTGGCGGCGGGTGAATCCGTTCAGCATTTCGTTTCGACCATGAACGGCAACGCGCCTTGCCATGGACATACCGAATGTGATGCCATCATCATGGACAGTGCGGCGGTAACGGCAGCGCCTTGCTTGACTGCAAATCATATCGATGCGGAATTGATTCACGAAGCGGCAATCGGTAAAATCGCAGGGGAACAGCTTACCAAGCTGATGACCTTGGGGTTGACTGAAAAAGAGGCTGAAGAATACATCATTAAAGGCTTCCTGCATTAAAAAAAGCATATATGCGTCGCAATACTTCGTCGCGCTTGCGTTTTGTTTTGGTCATGTACTATTTGTACACTCCCGGCAACAAAGCCGCGCGCTCCTTGTCTTGCTCGCATCTCTGCTTTTTTTGACGGGTTGCGAACTGTATTTGGGATGTCGCAGGTGCGCTTTTCTTGGTCACGTACGTCTATGTACGCTCCCATCGAAAATGCTCCTGCTCCTTGAACTGCTCGCATCTCTGCTTTTTTGACGAGGGGCGACCTGTATCGGGTTTAAAAAACCATATCAAATTTTCAAATTAAAAAAATCATAGTTGTAAAACAAAGGAGAAATATTATCATGAGCGAACTTGCTTACAAAAGAACGAACGTCTACGAAAAAGCAGACGAAAAATTGTTGAAAGAAATTTTCGACTACGCAGAAGGTTACAAAACTTTCCTTGACGAAGGGAAAACGGAACGTGAAGTATGCACCTACGTGGTTGCAGAAGCTGAAAAACAAGGCTATAAGCCTTTCACTTTCGGCATGAAATTGAAACCTGGCGACAAGGTTTATTACAACAACCGCGGTAAAAATCTTTACCTCATCCGTATGGGTAAAAAGGACGTTGCGAAATATGGCGTGCGCATTATTGCTTCGCACATCGACAGCCCTCGTATCGACCTCAAGCAAGTGCCTTTGTATGAAGCAGAAGGCATTGCATTGGCGAAAACCCATTACTATGGCGGTATCCGTAAATATCAATGGGCAACCATTCCCCTTGCATTGCATGGTGCGGTTATCTTGAAGAACGGTGAAAAGTTAGAAGTGCGCATTGGCGAAGACGACAACGATCCCGTATTCTATATCAGCGACTTGCTTCCCCATTTGGCTGCAAAGCAAAACGCAAGACCTCTCGGTGAAGCCATCGAAGGGGAAGGTTTGAATATTTGGTTCGGCAATATTCCTTACACGACGGCTGAAAACGACAAGGATAAAACCGTAAAAGAAAACGTTTTGAAGATTCTCAACGAGAAATACGGTATGGTGGAAGCAGACTTCCTCAGTGCAGAGCTTTCCTTGGTGCCCGCATTCAAGGCAAAAGACATCGGTTTCGACCGCGCGTTGATTGGTGCGTATGGTCATGACGACCGCGTATGTTCTTACCCTGCATACACCGCTTTGTTCGATGAAACTTCCGATGAAAACACCGTTATGGTTGTTCTTGCAGACAAGGAAGAAATCGGCAGCGAAGGCGTTTCGGGTATGCAATGTGCAATTTTCACCGATCTTCTTGACGAAATTGCAGCTTCCGCAGGTGTTTCTTCCGCGGCTATGCGCGCAAATTCCCTCTGCCTTTCCGCAGACGTAAACGCAGGTTTTGATCCCAACTTCCCCGAAGTTTTGGAAAAGCAAAACGCGACCTATATCTCTCACGGTGCTGGCGTAACCAAATTCACGGGCGCACGCGGTAAGAGCGGTTCTTCCGATGCAGATGCAGAATATATGGGCTTCATCCGTAAACTTTTCGATGATAACGGCGTTATCTGGCAGACGGGTGAACTTGGTAAAGTAGACGTTGGCGGTGGTGGCACTGTTGCGAAATATATTGCAAAAATGAACATTAACACCGTGGATATCGGTGTTGCGGTTATCTCCATGCACGCGCCTTACGAAGTAGTTTCCAAAGCGGACGTATACGAAACTTACCTTGCATTTAAGGCGTTTATCAAGTAAATAGGCATACCATGTATGCGTTGAAATATAAAAAGACGGCATTTGCCGTCTTTTTTTTATAAAAAACCGCGCCTTGCAGCGCGGCTTGAGGTTATCATTTAATTAATCTGCATGCCGTTTTCATCGCGGGTGAAATGCGCCGCGTAGAATGCCAACAAGCCTTTCGACAATTCTTCATAATCGGATTTTTTGAAACATTCGCAAGAGGAATGCATGGCAAGCTGAGGCAACCCGATATCTGCGCCCGATGCACCGATTTGACAGATAATTGCTTTGCCGAGGGTCGAACCGCTTCTAACGTCCGAACGGTTGAAGAAGGTTTGATACTTCACGTCTGCATTGTCAAACACAGTTTTCAAAACCGCCGCAGATAAAGCGTCCGTCACGTAAGCCTTGTTCGCATGGTTTTTGATGACAATCCCCCCGCCAAGCACCGTCTTGTTGGTAGTGTCTGATTTTTCAGGATGGTTGGGGTGTACGGCATGCGCGTTGTCTACCGACAGTACGAACGAGTTGCCAAGTGCCTTATAATATTCATTGTCGTCAAAACGGAAGGAATACGCGATTCTGCGTAATACTTTTTCCAGGAAATCACCTTCCGCGCCTTGCGCCGTACCGCTGCCGATTTCTTCGTTGTCCAAGCATGCGGCAACGCAAATGCCCACCCGCGCTTCGTCGAAAGCAAGTGCTTCCAATGACGCGAATACGCTGGTCAAATTATCGATGCGGGGAGATGCCAAAAACTCATCGTTGAGCCCAAACGAATAGGGCATGTCTGCGTTCACGAGGAAAAGATCGTACGCAACCACGTTTTCACCTGCAATGCAGGTAAGCAGATTTTCCGAATTGTCCACGTCCGAGGACAACCCTACAAGCGCTTGCAAATCCACCTGCGGATTGACGGAAAAACCTTGGTTGGCTTCGCGGTTTTGGTGGATTGCCACCGAGGGGATTACCACCGTGAAGGGTGAAGTCACCGTTTCTTCGCAAAGTCGGTTGTTTTCACGGCGAATGACTCTGCCTGCGATTTTTAAGGGTCTGTCCAGGAAACTGTACCACAGCCCACCGCCGTAGGTCTCCGCGTTTAAGGTCGCGTAAAATGCCGATTTTTGTACAGGATTTTCCTTCAATTTCAGCATGGGGGAATCGGTGTGCGAAGCCACGATTTTATAGGAAAAATCATTCAAAGACCCCACGGTGAACGCAATCACCGCGCCGTCGCGCGCCACGTAATATTTCCCGCCTTCGGATAAAATCCAATCCTCCGATTCCAACAAACGGCAAAATCCGCGTTCTTCCAAAAATGCTTTCGCATTCTTCGTTGCGTGGAAAGGAGTGGTGGATTGGTGTAAAAAATCAATCAGTTTTTTCATATTTGCTCCAATGTCACATTTTATTTTCTAACTGCTATTATATCACCTTTTTCAGCTTTTGACAAGTCCTTTATGAAAAAAGTAAAAACTTTCTGTATTTTTCTATATATTTAATTAATTTAACATTTTTTTGTGAAAAATAGACGAAATTATTACAGAAAGGTTTTTGAATTATTGACAATGTTATATAATGTATAGTATAATACTTAATGAACAAAAGAAATTGCAATTGAGGAGAAAGACATGGCAAGCAAGACAAAAAACTTGAAAGTGGAAAAGAAAGCGGTTGGCAACGAAAAATACCTCAACGATGTATTCGTAATCATGAAGCAGATGAACAATTTGTCGGTTTCGGATAGGTCAACCCGTTTCAGCAATACGGAAATGCGTTTGCTGGGTGAAATTATGGCGTATAGATACGTTGGACAGCGTTTGATATCCACACAGCTTGCCGATTTGCTTGGTTTGACCAGATCGGCTATTTCACAAATTGTAAACCGTTTGGAAGCGCAGGGGATCGTGAAACGTGTGGCGGATGACGTGGATAGAAAAATCGCTTACATCGAAATCACGGAAGAAGCGTTGCAAAATTATGGGGAAGATTTGAAAATTTGCGCGGACTTCGTTGGCAGAGTGGTTAAGAAATTCGGCGTGGAAAGATTCAACACGATGTGCAAGGCATTTGAAGAATTCTGTGCATTGGTTGAAACGGAAAAGGCAGATTTTGTTGCAAAAAGAAAATACACCAAATAAATAAGAGGGGGATGCACTCCTCCTTTTTATTTGGAAGGTTGTTTATAAAATACAGAGGTGGCGTATGTTACAATTAACAGGGATTAAAAAAGATTATAAAACAGCTAACTTAACGGTGCAGGCGTTAAAGGGTGTAGAGTTACGTTTCCGCAAGAATGAGTTCGTTTCCATTTTGGGTCCGTCCGGTTGCGGGAAAACCACCCTTTTGAATATTATCGGCGGGTTGGATCATTACACGGAAGGGGATTTGGTGATTTGCGGAAAATCGACCAAGGATTACAAGGATCACGATTGGGACGTCTACCGTAACCATCGTATCGGGTTTGTCTTCCAATCGTACAATCTCATCCCGCACCAAACGGTGCTTGGCAACGTGGAAATTGCGTTGACAATTGCGGGGATTTCGAGGGAAGAAAGAAGACGCCGTGCGGAAGACGCATTGCGTAAAGTAGGACTGGGGAAAGAATTCCACAAGAAACCCAACCAACTTTCGGGCGGTCAAATGCAACGTGTTGCCATCGCCCGCGCGTTGGTGAATAACCCCGAAATTTTACTTGCGGACGAACCCACGGGTGCGTTGGATACCGTAACCAGCGTACAAATCATGGATTTGATTCGTGAAATCGCGGGCGAGCGTTTGGTGATCATGGTTACGCACAACCCCGAACTTGCGGAAGAATATTCCACACGTATCGTGCGCTTGCAGGACGGCTTGGTGGTTTCCGACAGCAACCCTTACAACGGCGAGGAAAAAGCGCAATGGGACGAAGTGCCTGAAAACTTGGACGGTACGCCGATAGAAATGATTACCCAAGAAGCGGAAGAAACTGCGCCTACGGAAGAAGTTTTGGACGTAAAAGCGCAGAAAAAAGCAATGCGTGAGGCGAGAAAAATCGAACGCAGAAAGCGTGAAAAATCCTCGATGTCCTTTAAAACTTCGCTTGGTTTAAGCGCGAAAAACCTTTTGATGAAAAAGGGCAGAACGGCAGTGACCAGCGTTGCGGGCAGTATCGGTATCATCAGTGTGTGTTTGGTTTTGGCGTTGTCCAATGGATTTAACGGCTACATATTGGATACGGAAGAAGACATGCTTTCCTACAACCCTATTGAAATTGCGCAAACGACCATGGATATGGACGCCATCATGATGGGGATGACTTCTGCCAACGAGATGCCCGACCTTAGCAAACTCAAAGATAAGGTATACGTCAACTCTTTCTTAACCAACATGGCACAGGGTATGCAGGTTACCAATGATTTGTCGGATGAATATCTTGCGTATTTGGAAAATATGCCGAAAGAATATTACACCGCCATTCAATACGGTTACGGGGAAGACGTTATCCACAACCTCTATACGACGGTGGAATTTGGTAGCAACGGCGCGGAAAAGAGTACGCAAGTCCTTTCGCTGTCTACCTTAAAGGAAACTTACGTGCAGAAACTGAACGAGATGGACACCACGGAAGACAAACAATATACTGACCTTGCGTACTTGGTCAGCTATTTGGGCGCAGTGGTCAACAAAATGCCTGGTACCGCGGATTTCGCGGACGAACGCTTTAACCAGTACGTGTTGAGCGAATACGATATCATCGGCGGGGATTTCCCCAAGAGTGTCAACGAAGCGGTGCTTGTCGTTGGTAAAAATAACGACGTGACCGACTTGACCTTGGTGCAGTTGGGGTTGCTTAGTGAAGAAGCCTTCTTTACCACGCTGTATTCGGAAGACCGCGAACAAGCTGACCCCATACCTTTCGCGGAAATCGTCGGGAAAGAATATATGCTGTATAACAATGATGACGTGTATACGAAAAATGAAAATCCCATGGTTCCGTATGCGTTTACTTATGAGGGTACGCGTGAGCAGTTGGATGAGAAAAACGGAGTAAAGGTGAAGATTTCTGGTGTGTTACGTTTGAAAGAAGGCCGTACCTCGGGCTGTCTTGCCAGTGGGTTGAACTTGACCGAAAAATTGGTGGACGAATACATCGCGGCGAATAGGCAATCGGAAATTTCCAAGTGGGTAAATGATGAGGCGAATGCGACGAGCTTGACTTTTACCTCGGAAAACCTGCAATCGTATGCGATGGAAGCGGTGTTAAAGAAGGATTGGACGAAAATGAAACGCGCGCTTTGCGCAATCGATACGGTCAGCACCATCTCGATTTACACCGAAAATTTCCAAACGAAAGACGGTTTGTTGCAATATTTGGACGATTGGAATAATACGCACGAAGAAGCGCAGCAGGTGAAATACACCGATACCGTCAGCATGATGATGAGTATGGTGGAAACGATGCTCAATGCCGTGACCTACGTATTGGTGGCATTCACCTCGATATCCTTGGTGGTATCTTCGGTCATGATTGGTATCATCACTTACGTATCGGTGGTAGAACGCGTCAAGGAAATCGGCGTATTGCGTTCGTTGGGCGCGAGAAAGAAGGATATCAAAAACTTGTTCAATGCGGAAACTTTCATCATCGGTCTTGCATCGGGTGTGATTGGTGTTGGCTTCACGTATGCCGTATCCGTGGGTATCAATGCCTTGTTGGGTACGCTGACAGGGATTTCCACCTTGGCATCCCTGCCCGTAGCTTCGGCAATTACCATGGTTATCATCAGTATCTGCTTGACCTTGATCAGCGGTTTAATCCCCGCAAATGCGGCGGCGAAGAAAGACCCCGTGGTTGCCCTTCGCAGTGAATAATTTATGATAAAAAAATGGGTGGTTCGCCATCCATTTTTTTACGGTAAAGTCTTGACAATTGTATAAAGTGTGATATAATAAAGTTAACCTGACAGGTTTGACTCCTGCTTTGGTTAAAATGATGAGGTGACATGATGACGGGAAAGAAATTTATCGTGACTTCCAACTATGACGGCTTACCCTTGCAAGGGATTGTGTGTGAACCTGGCGTGAGACCAAGAGGTATCGTTCAACTCGTACATGGTATGTGCGAACACAAAAAACGCTACGTTCCGTTGATGCGTTTTTTGGCTGCGAATGGGTATATTGTCGCGTGCTACGATCATCGCGGTCATGGGGAAAGCGCCGCGAACGAGGACGACCTCGGTTGGTTTAACGACCCCAACGGCGAAGCGGTGGTGGAGGATTGTGTGCAAGTCACCGAGTATTTGAAAAAAGAATACCCCAACCTGCCCGTGATTTTGTTTGGGCACAGCATGGGGTCGATGGTCGTGCGTTGTTATCTGCGCGAACACGATGATTTGATTGATAAGCTGATTGTGTGCGGTTCGCCCGCGCGTAATCCTTTGGCGGGGATTGCGGTCGCTTTGGCATCCATAATCGGTTTGTTCAAAGGACAACGGCATAGAAGCAAATTATTACATCACCTTTCCATTGGAAAAGGGGGAGAGGATTTCGCCAAGGCAGGGAAAGGTTCGTGGTTGACCCACGATGAAGAAGTTGTCAAGGCGTATCAAGAAGACCCTTATTGCGGGTTCAACTTTACGGTGAATGGTTTTAAAAATTTATTCAAGCTGATGAAACGCACCTATACGAAACGCGGATATCAGGTGAAAAATCCAAACCTGCCCATTCTGTTTGTATCGGGCGGAGACGACGTGGTTTTAGGCGGTGAAAAGAATTGGGACACCGTCATCAACTTTACCCGTAAAGTTGGCTATCAAAAGGTTGTGGGTAAACTTTACAAGGATATGCGCCACGAAATTCACGGCGATCTTTGTCGGGAAGAAATGTTTGCGGATCTTTTACGATTTATTGGTTAAAAGAATAAATTCCCCTTGATTGTACATACTGCTATCAGGAGGGAAACAATTATGCGTATTGCAAACATTATTGCCTATATTTTGGTGATTGTCGGCGCGTTGAACTGGGGTTTGTTCGGGTTGTTTGATTTCAACCTTGTATCGACGGTATTCTCGGGTGCGCGTACGGTCGGTTCAGTAATTGTGTACACGATTATCGCGATTGCGGCGCTTTGGCTGATTCTTTCGCCGTTTATTACGGGCGGCGTGCTTTGGTTGAAGAACAGACGCAGCGCCAACTAAACGAAAATAGACTTTTTCCCAATGGGTAAAAGTCTATTTTTTTATGTGATAAGTATTGACATTTACGCGCGTGCGTAGTATAATATTGTTAATAACTAAATGGGGTATTTCCCCGAAGGAGAGAACTATGTTACATTCTTTATTGTGGAGTACCGGTGCAACGGTCGGTGTGATTGTCGGTGCGGTTGTATTGGTATTGGCGATTGCCATCATTGCATGGTGGATTGGTACGCGCAACGATTTCGTGCGTTTGAAAAACCGTGTGGAAGAAGGTATGGCGACCATTGACGTGTATTTGAAAAAGCGTTTTGACTTAATCCCGAACCTTGTGGAAACGGTAAAGGGCTATGCAAAGCACGAAAGCGAAACCTTGGAAAAGGTAGTTGCTGCGCGCAATCTTTCCATGGGCGCAAAGACTGTGGAAGAAAAAATGGCAGCGGCGAACAACCTTACTTCGTCCTTGCGTACGATGTTTACTGCGGTTGCGGAAAGCTATCCTGAATTGCACGCAAACACCAACTTCTTGGATTTACAAAATCAGTTGAAATCCATCGAAGGTGAATTGGAAGGCGCGCGTCGTTATTACAATGGTGTGGTAAAAACTTTCAACACGAAGTTGGAACTTTTCCCTGCGAATATCGTTGGTAGAGGGATGGGTGAAGATTACACCAAGAGACCTTACTTTGAATTGGACAGCGCAGAAGAACGTAAAAACGTGAAGGTGTCTTTCTAACGGTAAAAAAATGAAAACGGATATCAAAAAATACCGCCTTGCATTGTTGGCGTTTTTGACCCTGCTGTGTATGCTGTTTATTGGAAACGGCGGGGGCATGTACGCGACGAAAGCAAGCGCGGCGGAAAATTACGCGTTTATTGTACAGCAATATGACGTGGATATGACGGTGCGCGAAGACAGAAAAATAGACGTTCGCGAGCTTATAACCATTCGCGTAAATACTTATTATGGCAGTATGTTTTACCGTTCCTTACCCACGCAAGGCGCGCGGTATGAAAACTTCCAAGCGACCTGCGCGGGCAACGAAGAATTCTACTTCTACGTTGCGGACAACGAAGAACAAAGCGGTTTTATCGACGTCAACTGTGTGGGTGGTATCTATCGCGGTAAAGTATGGACATATGAAATTACGTACGTGATGGAACAAGGTGTCAACACAGTGCAAGACGGTATGACCTTAGACGTAATCGGTTTTGGTTGGACTGTCCCCTTGCATAACGTGACGGTGGATATGCATTTTCCTGAGGCTCCGACTTCGACGCAAATTTATACGGACGTATTTGGGTCGGCTACAAACAGCGTCGTCACGGAAACATGGTCAGCCGATAAAAAGACGCTGACGATGCGCGCAGACGAGTTGCCCATCGTTTACTCGGAAAGATATAGCGAAATGGTTGCTGGCGGTATCACCTTAGAATTTACCATGCCTGATGGGGTTTTGAGTTCGTATACGAATACCCGTATATTCACAGCGGATATGTGGAAAGTTTTGCTCGCCAGTGCGATCGGTGTGGTTTTGGCGGTGATTGTTGTGGCAGTCTTTGGTCAAAAGCGCGACATTATCACGGTTGCCAATATCAAGGCGCCCGATGAAATGGACCCGATGAAGATGGGGAAATGGATTGACGGCACCGTCAACAACGAAGATATCACTTCGATGATATATTACTTTGCAAACAAGGGCTATCTCAAAATCGATTTAACCGACGAAGACGACCCTAAACTGATTAGCATGGGCGTTCTGCCCGACGATGCGCCTGAGTATGAACGCACCTTGTTTAACGGTCTGTTCAACGGTGCAGAATTGGTGCCTGTGGAAAACCCGACTGCGGAAACAGCGGCTCGAATGTCCCGCGCAATTTACGTGTCGAAATTGGAAGGTAAATTCTACGAAGCGTCGCAAAAAGCTATCCAGCAAGTCCCCGACGCGCCTACCATGTACGAGCCGAAATCCATTTTTGCCTATATCAGCGGTGCGATCATCGGCGTGCTTTTGGCACTTTTACTTCCGCTTATTATCTCCGCTCGCATTGGCGGTGGGTATCGTTATGGCTGGGGTATGGTTCTCGGTATTCCTTTGATTGCCAATGCCTTCATTGGGTATATGTGTGAAAATTATCGCTATAAATGGAAAGTGGGCAAACGCTATGCGTTACGCGCTGTAGAGGTTGTGCTTGTCGCTGTCTTTGCTTTACTGTTTATCTTTGCGATGGGACAGCACGTCATGACAGAATGGGAAAAATTGGTGCTCAGTATCGGTGTATTTGCCAGTGCATTCATTACCCAACGCGCGTTATCGCGCACGGAAGATTACCTGAAAGTGTTAGAGGACATCTTAGGCTTTAAGGAATTTATCGTGGTCACGGAAGAGGACAAAATTAAGGTCATGTTGGAAGAAAATCCCGAACTGTATTATAAGGTATTGCCTTATGCGCAAGTGTTGGGTGTAACGGACGAATGGGAAGGCAAGTTTAAAAAACTGCTTGTTCAACCGCCTAGTTGGTACGAAGGTGCAGAAACGACTTGGTTGGATTGCTACATTATACATCGTGCAGTCAATCGTTCAATGACAGCGTCGATGGCGCGTATGATGGCTGAAAAAGTGGGCAGCGCAGGCCGTGTGATTGGCAGAAGCGGCGGCGGTGGCAGTTTCGGCGGCTTTGGCGGCGGCGGATTCGGCGGCGGTGGCGGCGGCATTCGATAAGTGTATAAAGGTAAAAAATAACGCCTTGCGGTGAATTTCACCGCAAGGCGTTCATTATACAAGGATTTATTTCGTCAATGCAGGGTCGGTTAAGATGGGAGAATTCAACGCAAAGCGTTTCACCGATTCAATCGCGTTTTGGCATGCGCGCTTGTTTTTATAATGTTCGCCCAAGCAAAGCAACTGATTATTGCTGTTCAACAACTTATAAATATAATCGCCGTGCTTGGTCAAACTGATACGGAAATTCCCTTTTTGGATATTGGTCTTGTGGGTGTGGATTCCGTTCACCGCACCGATATAGGTGGTATATTCTTCGCTGGACAAAAGGCGTTCGCCGTTATTTGCAAACAATTCAAAGAAATATACCTTATCGCCGTCGGGTGAAATTTTACAATCGATAATCCATTTCCCGTTATAACCATCGGGTAAAGTGGGGAAGGGCGCATTATTTTCAACGGGTACTTTTACAACGTGATCTTGTACGTTTTCATCAATGAACGCGGTCTTTGCAAATCGCTTGGTGGATTCGATGGCAGATTCGCAGCGCGCTCTGGTTGCGTAATGTTCGCCCATGCACAACAAAACGTTTTTACCGTTGAGCAATTTAAACACGTAATCGCCTTTCTTTGACAAAGTAATACGGAAGTTGTCCTTCAATATATTATTCTTGTGTGTTTCAATCCCGCGGAGTGCGCCGTTGTAGGTGGTGTATTCTTCACTGGACAAAAGGCGTTCGCCGTTGGAAGCGTGCAATTCAAAGAAATAAATTTCTTCGTTGGAATTATCCTGCGTAACAATACGGCAAATGACCCACTTACCGCTGTATCTCGCCACTCTGTCCGAAATGTCTTCCTCGTAGAAATCAAGGTCGGTGTTGATGTCTTTCAATTCGTCGTGTAACATAGTCTTCTCCTTATCTTTGTCTAGTTCTGTTTTCGGTTTTCGATTTGTTTTCCGTTTTGGTTTTTCCTCTGTGACTTGCTCTGTATTTTCCTCTACGGTGGGGGCAGGTATGCGTTGAGTGTTGTTCAAGGCGGTTTTCTCCTGCACTGTCGGCTGAGGCTTTTCCTCGGTGGGTTCCACCGTTTCAGCTTCGAGGTCGGGCGGTAAAATCTCCTTTGCCTGCGCCCGTTCCTTTTTGGAAGCGGTTATCATAAGCGCAATCGCAAATACCACAATCAACGCCAACGGCACAACCACTGTCCATAGATGAAAGGGCTCGTTTTTACAATATTCGATCAGCATGTCAAACATTCGTATTCTCTCTCCTTCGTATTAAAAAACTTTCTTCTTTTATATTTTAATATAAAAATCACAAAAAGTCAATAATGGAAATAAAAATTTCTCGTCGATTTTTCAAAAAAATTGACATTCGTTAAAAAATGCGTTACAATATAGTTATGGAAAAGATAAAAACAGTCATTATCGGCGGGGGAGCCTCGGGGCTTTTCCTTGCCACCGCCTTAAAAACGGCGGGGAAAACCATTCTGTTCGAACGAAATGACCGCGTAGGAAAAAAGCTTTCCTCAACGGGCAACGGACAGGGCAATATCACCAACGCACTTGCTAGCCAAACGGACTATTTTTCCGTGCGACCCACCCATGCGGCTTTGCTTGTAGAAATTATCCGCGCGGCGGATGAAAACGCTCTTCACAATGATTTCAAAAAAATGGGCGTATTGCTTTCGACGGACGAGCGCGGTAGGGTGTATCCCGCAAGCAGGCAGGCTTCCTCATTGACGGATGCCCTGCGTTTTTCTGTTACGCAAAAGGGCGTGGACGTGCGCCTTTCCACCCGCGTTTTATCAGTGAAACAAGCGGAAAACGGTTTTCTCTTGACGGTGGAGAATGCTGAAAAAACTTATACCGTTCACGCGGAAAAAGTAGTGCTTTGTGCGGGCGGTAAGGCGGCGAAAAATTTCGGTACGGATGGTTCGGCGTATGCCTTAGCGCAAAGCCTTGGACACAGTATAACCCCTGTGTATCCTTCGCTTGTGCAATTGAAAACCGAGGTTGCCCACACGAAGACTCTCAAAGGGATTCGCGTCAACGACGGCGGATTGACTGCGCGTTTGCCAAACGGAGAAAAGGTAAGTTTGCGCGGGGATATTATTTTTACCGATTACGGTGTGTCCGGGGATGCGGTTTTCCGTATTTCCGCGTATATCGCTGACAAAATCAATGCGGGGGTGGATTTGGAAATCGACCTTTTGCCCGACGTGACGGAAGAAGAAATTGCGCATGCTTTGCAATGTAAAAAATCCGCCTTTCCCGACCTGCCCGACGGCGAATTGCTGTTCGGTATCGTTAACAATCAAGTAGGCAGGGCTGTGATGAAACGCGCGGGCGGGGATATCCGCAGGGCGGCGAAACTTTGTAAAGCTTTTACTTTACCCGTGACGGGCAGTTTGGGTTTTGATTATGCGCAGGTGACGAAGGGCGGGGTTCCGCTGTCCGAGGTGACCGAATTTTTAGAAAGCCGTTTTGCGCGCGGTTTGTATTTTGCAGGTGAAATTTTAGACGTTGACGGTCCGTGCGGCGGGTTTAACTTACAATGGGCGTACTCGTCCGCAATGCGCGTTGCCGACGCGTTGAATAGAGGTTAAGCAACAGTATGAGTATTCAAACTTTATCCGATATTAAATTACCCCTTGGTAAAGGGGAAAAGGACTTGATGAAGCTTGCCGAGAAAAAATGCGGCGGCAAAGTCGGGTATTTTGCCATTAAGAAAAAATCTTTAGATGCGCGCGATAAGGGAAATATCCGTTACGTGTACACCATCGAATTTTCCAAAACGCCCGTACAGAAAGAGGAAAAAATCTTTGATAGATTGCCCCCCGAACGGCAGCCCGATAAACCCGTGTTGGTGGTAGGAAGCGGACCCGCGGGGCTGTTTTGCGCCATTCGTTTGCTTGACCACGGTATCAAACCCATCCTCATCGAACGGGGCGGTTCGGTGGAAGAGCGCGAACGGGATATCCAAGGATTTATCGAGTATAAAACGCTGGACGTGAACAGCAACGTACAGTTTGGCGAAGGGGGCGCAGGGACTTTTTCGGATGGGAAATTAAACACCCAAACCCACAGTCCGCTGAATCGTGAAGTATTGCAATTGTTCGTGCGGTTTGGCGCACCCGAAGAAATTTTATGGTTGGCAAAGCCTCACATTGGCAGCGACCGTTTAAAAACGGTGGTGAAAAACATGCGTCAATATATCATTGCGCAGGGCGGTCAAGTGCTATTTCACACCCGTTTGGAAGATGTTTTTATCAAAGACGGTCGGGTGAAAGAAGTGTCCATTCGCACACTCAACAAAGACATGGTATGCTCCAATAGTGATTTTGGGGTGGAAAAAATGCCTGTTTCTGCCGTTGTACTTGCCATTGGTCACAGTGCGCGGGATACTTTTGAAACTTTATTCAAACGCGGGGTGACGATGCGCCAAAAGGATTTTGCCGTGGGGGTGCGTATCGAGCACTTGCAATCTGCGATTGGCTTTTCGCAGTACGGTTCTGCTTATACGCAGTTGCCTTCTGCGGATTATAAATTGGTTTCCCATGCATCTGAGCGCGCGTGCTTTACCTTTTGTATGTGCCCAGGCGGGTTTGTAATGCCCGCGGCAAGCGAGGAAGGGGGCGTGGTGCTCAACGGTATGAGTAATTATGCTCGTAACGAACGCAATGCAAATAGCGCTTTGATTGCGCAAGTGACTCGCGCGGATTTTGGCAGTGACCATCCCTTGGCGGGGGTAGAATTTCAGCGGAAAATTGAACGCGCCGCATATCGCGAGGGAGGTGGTACGTACGCCGCGCCCGTGCAATTGGTGGGGGATTTCTTGTCCGATAAAATCAGCAATCGATTTGGAGAAGTGCAACCTTCCTACGCGGCGGGTACGGTGTTTGCGGACATGCGAAACGTCTTGCCTTTGCCTGTGGTAGAAGCCTTAAAAGCGTCCATTATAGATATGGATCGAAAATTAAAAGGCTTTGCCAACTCTGAGAGTGTGCTGACGGCGGTGGAAAGCCGCACCAGTTCCCCCATTCGTATCGAGCGGGACGAAACTCTGCAATCAGTTTCGGTAAAGGGGTTGTATCCTTGCGGCGAAGGGGCGGGATATGCAGGTGGAATTACGTCTTCGGCAGCCGATGGCTTGCGTGTGGCGACCGCAGTTTTCGAAAATTTTTAACAATATCATAATATTATCGTGTTAATTTACAACATATAATGTAATTTATAACATATTTCATAAAACTATCACATAATTTTCACATAATTTTCACAATATAGTTCTAAAATTAGAGAGTAAAAAGAGAGGTGTAATTGGAAAAGATTGCACCTGTGCTTTACATATAGGGAACATGATGAATCGACTATACTAAAAACTTTTTTCATATTCTCTCACTAAGGTATGGGGTTTGCTTTTTAGCAAGCCTCATATCCTTTTTTTTGCCTAAGAAATACAGCCAATGCGTCGCAATTCTTTCAGTCATGTACTTCTCTGTACACTCCTTCAAGAATTGTTATCCTTGTCTGCATTTCTCTACGGCAAAACCTGCAAAATACAGCCAATACGTCGCAATTCTTTCAGTCATGTACTTCTCTGTACACTCCTTCAAGAATTGTTATCCTTGTCTGCATGTCTCTACGGCAAAACCTGCAAAATACAGCCAATGCGTCGCAATTCTTTCAGTCATGTACTTCTCTGTACACTCCTTCAAGAATTGCTATCCTTGTCTGCATTTCTCTACGGCAAAACCTGCAAAATACAGCCAACTCGCTACCATCTTTGCTCCATATACCTTTTATAAAATTGTTGTTTTTTGTTTATATCTCTCTACGATAAAATCCACGAAATAAAGCCAACGCGCTACCAAATTTGCTTCATATACTTTTTACAGAATTGCTATTTTTTGTCTATATTTCCCTACGGAAATACTTTACGAAATACTTTAAAATAATTCACACGCATAACGATATGTGACATGTTTCGAGCTTTTTCGGTTGTTGTATATCATTTTTCACAAATATTAACAAAAAAAGGTTTTTTTCACGTTTTTTTCATGAAAAAAACTTGACTTTTGCACAAATGAGGTATAAAATATAAGCACAAAATAAAGATACGAGGTGAGTCATGAGTGAATCAGAAAGAAGACCAGACCGCAGGGTTCTACGTACAAGAAAAGCAATTAGAAGTGCATTTTTGCAGTTACTGTCCCGCAAGGAACTTGAAAAAATTACCGTAACTGAAATTGCGGAAGCCGCAGACGTGGACAGAAAAACTGTATACAATTATTATGAAGGCGTTTATGCAATCTTGGATGAGTTGGAAAACGAGCTTGCGCAGGAGTTTGAAACTGCAATTGATAACTTTGATTTTTCCACTCGCAACGTACAGGAAATTTTTATCGAGCTTGCGCGTATATTAAACCGTGATATCGAAGTTTACGGTTTATTGATGAAAATCAACGGCAATACTCGTTTGATTTCCAAATTCGTTGTGTACTTAAAGGAAAAAATTGGCCAAGTCATCGGCCGCGTCAACGAATTCTCGCCAGAGAAAATTGAGGTTGCCGCTGAATACGTGACGTCGGGTATGTACTATGCTTACCGCTATTGGTTTAACTCTGAACGCAAACAATCTTTGGAAGAATTTACCTTAGACGTTTCGCGTTTGGTTATGGGTGGTTTGCCTGCATATTTCTTCTCATTGTAAAAATAATACCGCCCGCAACGCAAGGTTGCGGGCGGTTTGTCTTTAAAGGCAGTCTATCGCGCGGTGAGGATGCAATTGACTCTCTGGAGTGTAGCGCGCGAGCTTTACGCGAGTATAGAGTCTCGCGCATTATTCCTCAATTCTGCGCCAGCCGTATTTTTGTACTGCAACGCGGAACTTGGTTTTCGGGGTGCAAATTTCCTTAATGGCATTGTAATAAACGTCGCTCATCAAGCGGATACGTTCAAACGTAACGTATTCGTTGGCTTGGTGAATGGTGGTTTCTTCCAAACAAATTTCAGGACCAAACGCGCAACCGCATTCCAACGCCCTCGCATAAGTCCCACCGCCGATGGCGATAGGGGTTTCATTTTTACCCGTGATGGCATTATATACGCCTACTAAAGTCTTGATTAATTTCCCATTGGGGTCATTGTAAATGGGCGGTTGATAACTGTTGATAACGTATTCTACGCCAAACTGATCTAACTTTTCGGTTACCGCTTCTAAAGGTAAAGTTGCGGGGAAACGGATGTCCGTCGTTACTTTCAACATACCGTTTTCAAAGGTTGCCAAGTCAGGGGACATACTCAATTTACCCGTTTCATCTTCCAAAGTTTTTAAACCCGTCACGTCATCAAACAGACAATCGTACGCTTTCTTGCAACCGTCGTGGAAAGATGCGAGGAAGTGCAACACGGCTTGGAAAGCATTGGCACCGCATTCGGGAGTGGAGCCATGCGCCGACTTTCCATATGCGCGCAAAATATTGGTGGTATTGTCGTAGGAGAGGCGCGTTCCTTTCACGGGGTTTTCATAATAAACCAACTTTCCGCCCGCCTTTCTGGTGAGGATAACAGATGCGCTGTCGCAGACCATATTGACCCGTTCGCCAGCGTTCAACGCAGACATGGGTGCCTCGTCGATGGGGAAATAGGCGGTAAAATGCACAATCCCTTTTTCCGCATAAATAACGGGGAAGTTCGCGTCGGGGGTAAAACCTTCCTTAGGCATTTTTGCAACTTTGTTGTAATGTTTGATGCAAGCCCAACCTGCTTCTTCGTTGCAACCGACAATCAGCTTGATTGTGCGTGCGGGCATAATACCTTGGTCTTTCAAAGACTTCAAGGCGTATAAACAAACCACCGCGGGCGTTTTATCGTCCATCGCTCCGCGCCCCCAAATCTTCATACCAGGCATACCGCCGTCGGACAAATCGTCGTTGATGACCCCGCCGAAAGGAGGATATTTCCAACCGTTGCCTGCAGGTACAACGTCCAAGTGCGCAAGGATGGCAAAATCTTCGCCCGTCCCGTAAATCACTTCACCGATATAGTTGTCGTAATTGCGCGTTTCAAACCCCATCTCTTGTGCGAGGTTTAAAAAATAACGCAAACAATCCGCCGTTTCTTTCCCGAACGGACAGCCTTCTTCCGCGGGCTTCAAAGAGGAGTCAAATTTCAAAATCTCCGAGGTTACGCGTACAATTTCATCAAAATAATTTTGCATTATATTTTCCATACAATCACTTCCTTGTATAATCACAATATTATTATACACAATTTTTTGATTTTAGGAAACAAAATAAAGGGGTGGATACAAAAAAAATTATTTTTTTCGGGATTCGCCTTTGACTTTTTTTGAAAAGTATGTTACAATACTATATATATAATGTAGGTGGAGTAAAAAACAATGTCTATACACGATGGTCATCGCGCGCGAATGTATCAAAAAATGGAAGCGGGGAATTTCAGTGAACACGAGTGGTTGGAAATATTATTGTACCCGATGTTACCGCGCCGTGATACCAATGCTTTGGCGCATCGATTGTTGTTGCGATTTGGTACAGCGGATGATGTGTTCCACGCGAGTATGGAAGAGTTACAATCGGTGGAAGGGGTCGGCGTAGCCGTTGCATCGCATATCAAAGCCATTGGACATTTTATCGATAAAAAGCCTGCGAAACGCTCGGCTTTCACGAAAGAATTTACCCCTGAGGAATTTTTACCTTACGTAAAAAGTGTGTATTGTTCGTGTCCCTACGAAGTGGTGGATTTTTACCTGTTGGACGGATACGGCCACGTCATTGCAAGGCAAGGCTTTTCTTCGGATAGCTTGTACGACGTGCAGTTAATCCCCGAAGAGGTTACCGCCTTCCTTTTAAACAAAGACGGGTCGGGCGTGGTGGTTGTGCATAATCATCCTAAGGGCAGTGCGCAACCTTCCGAGAAGGACGATGAAATGACGAAAAATATCCAAATGCTGTGCAGTATGCATAACCGCTTGTTGTGCGATCACATTATTTACGCCACCGACGGTGTGTACAGTTTTTATAAGAGTGGAAAACTTGCGGAAATCAGTCGGCAGTTTTCCTTTTCAAAGATGCTGCGTGATTCCAAATAAACGTTGAACTTACCCGACGAAGGAGTATATCGGTGAAAAAAACACGAAAAGCAAAGACGGAAGAAGTAAAACAACCGCCCGCGCCTGAGACAAAAGAGAATACCCGAAACGAAGACGACGTGCCTTTTCAATCCTACCTGAACCGTCTGTTTGGTGAGGGGGAGGATTTGCAGGAAGACCGTTTGTTGCTCATAGGCAAATGGGTCTTATTCGGGCTGTTGGTATTGGTGGAATTGCTGATTTTGTTGCAGCGCGTGGAAAATCTAATTTTGACCAAAGATTGGTTTACGTTTAGCGTGCTGATTGCGGCGGCGTTTATTTTGACCGTTGCGGAAGCGGTAAAGCTTTTCTTCTGGACGCAGGAACGCCATCGTATGGTATTTTACTTTATCGAAATTGGCGCGGCGTGTGGGTTTATGTCCACGACCGAGGGGACTTACCCGGTTATGCTGTACGTTTTGATTTTGACCCAGTTTTACGTTGGGGCAACGAGGGCGAGTTCTGCGTTGTGGATGTACGGTTTTTCCCTGCCCTTGTTCGCGGTCAGTTACACGTTGCAAATTTATTTTGTCCGCGGAGATATGTTGGGCGTGGAAATTATCCGCGAGGGGGTCGGCGTCTTTTCGGGTTTGACCTTACACTTCTTGGCGGTGCAAATTTTGATGACCTTTTACCGTCAGTATACTCGTTTGAACCGCGCGTTGGTGGATTTGGAAAAGAGTAAAAAGGAATTGCAAAGAGCGTATGATGCGGTGGTGGAAGTGACTGCATTGGAAGAACGCCAACGCATCGCGAAAGAAATTCACGATACCGCAGGACATTCGTTGACCACCGTCATCATGCAGACGGAAGCGGCGAAACGTATCATCGATACCGACCCTGCCGAGGCGAAACAAAAACTGATTGCCGCCAATCTGCAGGCGAAGAACACGTTGGAAAAATTGCGCGCAAGCGTGCACGTACTGTCGGGTAAGACGGGGCGAATGACTCTGAAACAAAATATAGAAAATATCATCAGCGAAACCATGGACGGTACGGGGATTACTATTCGTTCAGATATCGAGGATATCACTGTTTCCAATGCGAAATTGCGCTTCCTTTGCAATGCTTTGAAGGAGGGGATTTCCAACGGTTTGCGGCATGGCCACGCAAGGGCGTTTTGGTTAGAACTGAAGATGGAAGACGAAACCATCAAATTTCTGCTTTCGGACAATGGTTCGGGGTTGGATACGGAGAATTTTGAATGCGGATTCGGCTTGACCATGATGCGGGATAGGGCACGTGCTTTGGGCGGTGAAATGGTGATTGTATCCGCGCCCGACGAAGGGTTAGAATTAAGCATTATTTTACCAATGGATAAATAAAGTTGAGGGGGCGCTGAACCGTGAATTTCATGGGTTTAGCGTAAGGAGAATATATGGAAATAACAAAAATACGAGTATTGGTGGTAGACGATCAGGTCGAACTCGCCAATGAAATATCGAGGGTGCTGGGTACGGATCCCGCTTTACAAGTGGTAGGGGTGGCGTGTGATGGATTGGACGCGCTTGCAAAAATTCCAAAGGCAAAACCCGACGTGGTGCTGTTGGATATCCGTATGCCCAACATGAACGGGGTGGTTGCAACCAAGCGTATCAAAACGGAATATCCTGATATCAAGATATTGATTTTGACCACTTTTGACGACAGCGAATATATCCTCAATGCAATCAACAACGGCGCAAGTGGGTATTTATTAAAGGATATCGGCGGCGGTGCGTTGATTGCCGCTGTGAAAAACGCATATGGCGGGGATACCATTTTACCTTCGCAAATCGCAAGAAGAATTACCGATGCCGCAAAACACGTGGCGGCGGATAGGGAAATTAAACTCATGCGCGCGTTTGCTTTGTCTGAACGTGAAATCGAGGTTGCCTTGATGATGTACGAAGGGTTTACCAACCGTCAAATTTCTTCGGCTTTGAAATTGTCCGAAGGGACGACGCGAAACTACGTTTCCGCTATCTACGTAAAGACGAATACGGAAAACCGCGCGGGCGCGATTGAGGCGATTAAAGCGGTGCTGTAAGGAAAACGGGCATACCATGTACGAGACGATTGTATTTGATTTGGATGGGACACTGTTGAATACCTTGGACGATTTGGCAGATGCGACCAACGCGGCGCTCACCGCCTGCGGGTTGAAAACGCGGACGATTGACGAGGTACGCGCCTTTGTCGGTAACGGGGTTGCGAAGTTGATTGAACGTGCGGTCGGGACGGAACATCAACATTTGACCGAGAAAGTATTGGCGGAATTTAAGCAATATTACGCTGTGCATTGCGCGGATAAAACTGCGCCCTACGCGGGGATTTTACCTTTATTAGAAACCTTAAAGAAGATAGGTGTGAAGACGGCGGTGCTGTCCAATAAACCCGATTTTGCGGTAAAGAGTTTGGCGGAAAGTTATTTCCGCGGCTTACTGCTGGAAGCAGTGGGGGAAAATGAGGCGGCGGGGATACGGAAAAAGCCTGCGCCCGATGCGCTGTTTACCGTGATGGACGGCTTGTCGGCTGACCCGAAAACCACGGTGTACGTGGGGGATTCGGAAGTGGATATCCAAACCGCAAGAAATGCGGGGGTGGATTGTATCTGCGTGAGTTGGGGGTTTCGGGATAAAGCCTTTTTGGAAGAGCAAGGCGGGGTACGTTTTGTGGATACGCCTGATGAAATTTTACAATACATACAGTAAATGTAGGGGGCATGTCTTTGATGAAAGAGATAGGCAATACGCCGCTGGTGCGGCTTGACAAGATAGATGCGTGTCTTTCGGCGCGCATTTTTGCTAAGGTTGAAGGTGTAAATCCCGCGGGGTCTATCAAGGACCGCGTTGCGCTTGCTATTGTGGAAGATGCGGAAAAAAGCGGTCGATTGACTGCGGGCGGTACGGTGATTGAGGCGACTTCGGGGAATACGGGGATTGGGCTTGCGTACGTTTGCAGGCAGCGCGGATATCGCGCGGTGATTGTGATGCCCGACAGTATGTCCGTGCAACGCCGTCAAATTCTTGCAGATTATGGCGCGGAAGTGGTTTTGACGGATGGGGCGAAAGGAATGTCTGCCGCGGTGGAACGCGCGCAGGAGCTTTTACAAAACACCCCCAACGCCATTCTTGCGGACCAATTTAACAACCCTGTTTGCGCGTTGGCGCATTACCATACCACGGGGGTGGAAATTTGGAAACAAACCCAAGGGCAGGTGGATATATTTGTGGCATGCGTAGGCACGGGCGGTACGCTGACGGGGGTAGGGAAATACCTCAAACAGCAAAACCCCAACGTGCGCGTGGTGGCGGTAGAGCCCGCCGCTTCCCCCTTGCTGTCGCAAGGCAAAGCGGGTAGACATGGCATACAAGGCATTGGGGCGAACTTTATCCCCAAAGTGTTGGATTGCTCGGTGTATGATGAAGTGTTGACCGTGACGGATGAGGAATCGATTGCCATGGCAAAAACGCTGTATAAATCGGAAGGTTTGTCTGTGGGGATATCTTCAGGTGCGGCGGTCGTTGCGGCAATTGCGTTGGCTAAACGTGCGGAAAATGCAGGGAAAAATATTGTGACGATTTTACCCGACGAGGGGGGCAGGTACGCGTTGAATTAAAAAAAGGAGTTGGGAAACCAACTCCTTTTCGTATGCATTTTTTTACAGTAGAATGGATAAACCGCAAAGCAATAATACGGATACTGCGTCTACGATGGTGGTGATGAAGGGGTTTGCCACAACCGCAGGGTCGAGGTGTAACAGCTTTGCAAGGATGGGCAATATTGCACCGACCAATTTTGCCGCTACTACCGCACACAGCAGGGCGAGGCAGACAATCAAACAAACGATGGGGGTATATCCTTCGATGCCGAGCAACATGCCGTCTAAGAAGATCAATTTGACAAAACAAACCGCCGCGAGGGTAAGCCCAAGCATGAGCGAGGCGCGCAATTCTTTCCAAATGACTTTACCGACGTCGCGGGATTCTACTTCACCGAGTGAAATGGCGCGGATGACGGTAACGGACGCTTGCGAGCCGGAATTACCGCCCGTACCCATAATCATGGGCACACATGCCACCAAACAAGGGAGTAACCTAGCTTCGTAGGTGTTTAGGATGAGCGAAGTGAAAGTAGACCCAAGCATGAGGATGAGCAACCACAGTACGCGGGTTTTCCACAAGGTGAATACCCCCGTTTTCAGATAAGGTCGGTCGGTGGGGGTAATAGCCGCCATCTTCGCGATATCTTCCGTGTTTTCTTCCTGCAAGACGGTCATTGCGTCGTCGACGGTAACGATACCGACGAGGCGCATTTCACGGTCAACAACGGGTAAGGCCAGGAAACCGTAATCGGAAATGGTACGTGCGACCTCTTCCTTATCGTCTTCCGTATGGGCGTAAATCACGTTGTCGTTCATGATTTCTTCGATGAGTGCGGTTTTGGGCGCAAGCATCAAATCCTTTGCGGTGACCAAACCAAGTAAGGTATTGGTGGGGTCGATGACGTAGCAGGTGTAGATGGTTTCCTTGTCGATTGCCGTACGGCGGATGCGTTCAAATGCATCGTCAACCGTCATCGTAGGGCGCAGGGAAACAAACTCGATGGTCATGATACTGCCTGCGCTGTCCTTGGGATATTTTAACAATTCGTTGATGCAAGCGCGCGTTTCGCTGTCGCTTTGCGCCAAGACGCGTTTTACGACGCTGGCGGGCATTTCCTCAATCAAGTCGACCGTATCGTCCAAGAACAGTTCGTCCATGACGGCGCGCAATTCTCGATCGCTCAGCTTATTGATGAGGCGTTTGGTGACGTCGGCGTCCATTTCGACAAAGGTTTCCGCCGCAAGGTCCTTGGGGAGAATACGGAAGAGAATCAAAAGCTCGGTATCGCTTTCCGTTTCTTCGAAAACTTCCGCAAGGTCGATTGCGTTCATGGATGCAAGCAGGGGTTTTAAGACGGCATAATTGCGTTCTTTCAGCAATTGCATGATATCGTCAAGCTCGGCGATACGGCGAACCAACGCTTCGGGCATTTCCTCGATGATGTCCACGGTATCGTCCAAGGAGACTTCGTCCATGACGGCTTCCAACTCATCGTCGTGCAGACCGCCGAGGATTTTTTCCTGTACGGTTTTGTCCAATAAAATAAGCGCATCGGCAAGCAATTCGCTTTCCATTGCGCAACAAAAAGGAATCAGCAAACCTTCGTTTTCGTTTGCCAATTCATTGAGAATATGTGCGATGTCCTCGGGGCTTTCTTTTGCCACAAGTTCAGCCGCTTCTTCGAAATTTTGAGCAATTAACAGCTCGTAGAATTCCTTTTCCATGATACTCTACCTCCAACAAAATATAAAAAATCGGGGTAGCGTATACTCGTAATCAGTGCAAATGGCAAGCGGAACGATCCGTAGTCATTTGACTTAGCGGGTCTACGCTTGGGTGATAATCTGACATAAATCGTTCCTCCTGTTTTTTTCGGTTCTATCTCAGTATTCGATTGCTTTTTTACGGGGAAACCCTGCGCAATTCTGTGCGTTACGCTCGGTTACAGACCGCAGAGGGTATGCGCCCTCGCGTAGCGCTTGCCTTTCTTGTGTTTACCTCGTAAAATCGGCAAGCCTAAACAATCGCTCACTGCGATAGCACCTTGTTTTTTTCGGTTCTATCTCAGTATTCGATTGATTTTTTACGGAAAAATACTGCAAGCGCGCCTTGAGTGGGCGCGTTTTTAGTTTTCTTCGGTTTCTTTAGGTTTGCGCAGCAACAGGAAATCAACCAAAATCCCGATGGCAACAAAGCCTAAAGCGATATACGTGAAACGCCAAACGGTGTCTTTATCATCTTCCGTATTGCCGTAGGTTACGGTTTCACTGGTAGGGGTTCTGCCGTCAAAGGACAGGATGTAATCTTTCGGTATAAAACCCGTTACGGTTTTACCGCCTTCCGTTGTGTAGGCGATTTCGTAATATTCGTAGTTGAGTCCTGTGACTTCGCCAATCAAAGTTACGTTTTCACCGCGGGATAAATCCGCCACTGTCAACAGTTTGTTTAAATAGGGGTATTTGTACACGGAAACCATGTTGGTTAAATACCCTTTGATTGGCTCGGTATAACTCTTGCGGTAATCGGTTTCGGTAAGAGTGGAACATTCGCGTGTTTCGACAAGGTACGCCTTATATCCTATGGTGTCATTCGGCACAACGATAATGGAATGATTGCCTTCTTCCCCTATTTTTAAAGCTGTTATTTCAGTATGAGGGCGCAAGAACGCTATATATGGAAAGTCTGCGTCTTTGTCCGCGTTTTGCAAAGCTGTAATGTCAAATTCAATCAAAATGGTTTCAGCGGGAATTTTGACCACTTCGAAATCTGTCTGTTCTGCGCTAAAAATAGATTTGCCAGCCTCACTGACTTTAATAGCGGAGACGGTAGAAATCGGCAACTCGTTCGATTTTACCAGATAATTGTTTTCGTAAAGGAAATAGGTATGTTTGTCTTCTACGCCAAATGCAAAGGAAATTACGCGGGGCGTTTCGTCTTTAACGACATTATCATGCGAAGGCGTGCAGGATTCGTACGTTTCATAATTTTCCTTACTGAGATATTTTCTCATTTCACCATCACACAGGGCGTAGAGGTTATTCTCGTAGTCCACTGCGAGTTTTTCCACTTCGGGTAAGTCTTCTAAAATTTTCATACCCGTCGTGTTGGGTGTGGTTAATTCTTGCTCGGTAAAGCGGTATAAATCCCCATTGTTATACATCACGTATAAACTGCCGAAAACGTCCGCGGTAAATGCCGAAGCGTAAGGAATGGTTTGCGTTTGTATATATCCCCAAACACCGTCCTTTTGGGTCAGCGTGTAACAATACCCACCGTCCGTTAAGAGGTAGTACCGATCGTATACACAGGTCGTACCAATGACGTTGCCGTCTAAATCTTCGGTAGGAATATGGAGCAAGGTTTCCCCGTAACTCTTACCCGATAAGCTGTAAAGGAATGTTTCCTGCGCAGAAGAAACCAATAGGGTTTCAGCATACGAGGATAAAAACGGGTCGGGCAGTGTTGAGGGAATCGCTTGTTCGAAAACTTTGTCCGTGGTGTTATATACTGAAATTCTATCGTTGTTATCGTCTGCGATAAACAGTTTATTTTCAGCAAGGTATACTTCGTTTGCTCCGTCTAAACGGTGGGGGGATGAGGACGCGGCGTTGATTTCAAAATCGGTGAATGCCGAATCTTCCGTAGAATACAAACGAATGGAGTTTCCGCGTACTGCATATACGTCGTCGCCTTTTGCGAAGAGGGCGCGGTAACCGCCTTTGTCCGTTGCATCCAAAGCGGTGTCCGTAATCGCTTCACCCTTTAAATTGCCGAGGTTATATACCTGGAAGTTGCCCGATTCGGTCACGGCGCAAAACAGATTGTTGGAAATTGCCATGGAGAGAATGGGGGCGGGGAAACTTGCTATCGAGGTGACTTGTGTTGTGCCAGGGTTGATTTTTGTGAGCGCTGAGTTGCCGTCATCGTCTTTGCAGATACAGTACAAATTGCCCTTAGCAAAGGTCAAAGGGGAATCCGCTTGCAAGACGTTGGGCAGAGTGTATTCATCCGTATCGCCATTCGACAAGTCATAGCGTTTGATTTTTTTCAGGGTTGTGTTGTAGTACAACGCGTTGTCGTATAAAGTAAAACCAAGCGCGCTGATATGATTCACTTTGGAAGCGTTGGATAAATCTTTTGCGGGAATTGTCCACAATTCCAATTCCGACAAGAAATAGATATTATCCGCGTCGTCAAAAGCAAGCTGTGTGATTTCTTCCGTATGGACGTATTCGTTGTATTGATTTGCGGTGCGGTCGTAAACGTGAAGAGTTTTGCCGTCCGCGATTGCCGTGTAGTTGTTTGTGACTGCCACAGCCGTGGGGGCAGTCAAAGACAAATACTGTTCGTAAGCCGTATGATTTATATCCTCGCCCTCGTAGAGATGAAAAGGAGAAATCGGTTCCACGGTTATGGAGTTTGCGGAGGCGGTAATCGGTTGATTTTGCGCGCAAAACTCCGCCGTCGCTGTAAACGTCAGCGCGGATAGAATTGCCATGGATATAATTGTCACCTTATTTTTTCTCATACAAAATCATTATACCATGAACAAACGATATTGTCAATAGGATAAATTCAATTTTTATCTATGATAAAAAGGTTTTTTTCGAAATTGGGAAAGGACTTGCTATTGTTAAAGGAGTTTACATTATATTAGGATAATATATATACGCATAATAGATGGTTAAAATAGGCATATATTTGTCATATTTAACAAGGCGTTTCGAGTGTAAAGCGAACAAATGTTCGTGTTTTATATCAAAAAAATGGCAGAAAGGACTTGCAATTTTTGGAAATCGTGACATAATAAGCCCACTTGCCCGACCTGACAAGCGATTGCGGGGTAAGTGAATAATGGAACGTTGGTTCAAATGAGGTGATATTTTTTGGAGAATTACATCAAGGCGGTTTTGTACGCCTATCCGATGTTGAAAACGGTGGGGGAAGATTATGCCGAACATATCAAAAACAAGGCGGTGCTGTCCTATTACACACCGAATGGTACGGAGCGTTTGGCGGAGTATTTGGCGGAGGAGATTCTCCGTAAAAATTGCCTACTGTGGCTGAGGGACGTGATTGAGAAGACTTTGGCAAAGCTGAGCGATTTGGAAAGGCTGTTGATTGAAATGCGATATTTTGGGAAACGGCGCAATGCGGTTTTGACCTATCGAGGGA
This sequence comes from Clostridiales bacterium, assembly GCA_015069495.1. Classification (GTDB taxonomy): domain Bacteria; phylum Bacillota; class Clostridia; order Christensenellales; family Borkfalkiaceae; genus Scatosoma. Next base: position 10,851 of record SVIN01000002.1, on the reverse strand, counting down.
AAGACGGTGTGGAAAAGCCATGGAGCGAGCGGAAATATTTTCGATACCAACAGCGATTGGGCGAAAAGATTGGCGGGATGTTGACCATAGCGGGTCTTAGTAAAGCTTGGTTTGAAAACAACCTGTTGGGTGTGGAGCTGATTGGAAAAATTTACCGTTACTTAGAAGCGGGAAAGCCTGTGTTGGCGGAAAAATGGTCGTGAGTTTGTTGGTAGTGTTAATCGTCCAATTCGTAAGGCGGGCGTCTGGGCGGTTTTAAGACGAGCGCCGCGAGGATTGGTACAAGCAAACAAATGGCGACCAAGATGGCGATTTGGGCGGGGGATGCGTTGCTTGGCGTTGTGTCCGAGGCGGAATCGCTTGGTGCGGGGTCGGGTTGCAGGCTGGCGAGGTAGTCGGCATATTCGGGATTGTCTTCAAATTGCAAGTCGAAGGGCTTGGGAACATAGCCGAATTCGTCACCCCGCAAAACGTAGCAGTAGCGTTCTGACCCGATCATGTAATCACCATAGTACACGCAAGTAAGGGTGAGTTCGGTTAAGAAGTTGGAATCTGTTTGCGCGGTATCTTCGATTTTGTAATGCAGGTCGAACGTATAGTACAGATAGGGGCGCGCGGGGGTATAACTGACGAACGTTAAATCCGCTGTCCGCGCGTAACCGACCAAGCGTTTGGCGGTGCTGCCGTCTGTTTGGTATTCCACTTTACAGTAATCTGCGCGGTATTCGAGCAAGCGGACGTAGTAGGTTTTTGGGAGTAGGAACAGACCGCGCCGTTCATCGGCTGAGGCGTAAAAATAGGTATCGTCGGAGAGAATACAAGCGTACGATCCGACGGACGGGAAAAAGTAGTTTTGCACGTTCGATGCGGGTTTATGTAAGGGGTTGGCTGGTTGGTTTGCCGTGGCGGAGAAATTGCAGGAATTTGCATTCATTGCGTACATGGGTGTGGGATTTGCGGGAGTTACCGTGGGGAAATTGTGTGAAAAAAGGACGTTTGCGCGGGGGTGGAGCAGAAACGTCATAAGCAAAATTATACAACATAAAAGTCGGAGCGGAAAGCTCCGCGGGAAGAACTTTTTCATAATATTACGATTTTGGTAAACGTGTATTTTCCGAATTGTATCATCATCGGTTTTATGATTATATGGGGTTTGAGGGAAAGATTTTTGACTGTTTGGCGGTGAATATGAGAGAAATTGTAGAAAAGCTTTGCCGTATCGAAGCGGAGTTGGAACGGCGCAGGAGCGGGGACGCGCTTGCCCTATACAATACGGGGGAAAAGAAGCATGAAAAGCAATTGGCTTTTCACAAGAGCGGAAAGAGAAATCGTTGGGTATTCGGCGGAAATCGTTCGGGAAAAACGGAATGCGGGGCGGTGGAATGCGTATATATGGCGCGGGGTATTCACCCCTATCGGCAGAATCGAATGGACGTTTGTGGGTGGGTAGTTTCCCTTTCTCAGCAGGTGCAACGTGACGTTGCGCAGAAGAAGATTTTACATTATCTGCGCAGAGATTGGATTGAGGATATCGTTATGCTAAGCGGGCGCAAGGATGCGCCTGAACATGGGATTATTGATTTTATCCGCGTGAAAAATGTGTTGGGCGGGGTGTCGGTGATTGGGTTTAAAAGCTGTGACCAAGGCAGGGAAAAGTTTCAAGGGGCATCGTTGGATTTTGTTTGGTTTGACGAGGAACCGCCCGAAGACGTATATGCGGAATGCCGAATGCGTGTACTTGACCGCAAAGGGGATATTTTTGGGACGATGACGCCTTTGAAGGGATTGACGTTCGTATACAATGAGATTTTTCTCAATCGTAGGCAGGACCCTGAGGTGTGGTACGAGTTTATGGAATGGAGCGATAATCCATACCTTGACGAAGGGGAAGTGGACTCCTTGACGGCGAGTATGGACGAGAGGACTTTACAATCACGCCGATACGGGCGGTTTGCTTCCGAGGGGGCGGGGTTGGTGTATCCGGAGTTTGACGAGCAAATTCACGTCATTGAGCCTTTTCCTTTACCGAAAGAGTGGCAGGATAATATTTCGATTGACCCCGGTTTGAATAATCCCTTATCGGCGCATTGGTATGCGGTGGATTTTGACGATAACGTGTACGTGGTGTACGAACATTATGAGGCGGGGCGGGATATTGATTATCACGCGGATGCCATTAAGGAGATTTGCCGTAAGTTGGATTGGCACGCGGACAGCCGAGGACGGGTTTGCGCGTTGATTGACAGCGCGGCGAAGCAGAGGACTTTGGGGGCGGTCAAGAGTGTGGTGGAGTTGTTTTACGAGCGTGGGATTTTGGTGAATCCTGACGTGGAAAAAGATTTGTTTTCGGGGATTGCGCGAGTGAAAAGTTATCTCAAGCGAGATAACGGCTTGCCGAATATTTACATCTTTAATACTTGTGTGAACTTAATCAGGGAGTTGAAGGGGTATTATTGGGGGAGTGGTGACGCACCGAGAAAGGCGGATGATCATAGTTTGGACGAGATGAGGTATTACCTAATGAGCCGACCGAAGAATGCGCCTGCTATGCCTGAGAAGAATGCTATTCAGAAGGATAAGGAGCGGTTGGCGAGAATGTTGCGGAGAAGAAGAGGGTAGGGGAGATGTTGCTGACGCAAACGCGATATGTGCCTACGGCACGCGATATGTTGCGAGCGCAACGCGATATATGCCTACGGCATGAGATATGTTGCTGGCGCAACGCGATAAGGGGGCAGGTATGAGATGAAAGGAGAATTATGGAAGAAAAAGATAAGATTAGCGAGGCGTTATTAAAGGTCGCTTTGGGGTATCAGGTTGCCGAAGTAACTGAGGAATATGCCGAGGTGGACGGCGCGCTAAAATTGACCAAACGCAAGAAAACAAAAAAGGACGTGCCGCCTGATTTGAAGGCTGTGCAAATGCTGCTCGCCTCGGAAGCGGATGGGGGATTTTCACAGTGGTCGGATGAGGAATTGGAAATGGAAAAAGCTAAATTGTTGGCAACTTTACAAGAAGCAGAGAAAAAAAGAACAGTAAAAAAGACGGCGGTGAAAAAGACTGCCGCAAAGAAAACTACAACAACAAAAAGCAGGAGGAAATAACATGGGCTGGGAAATGGAAGGCTTGGATGAGGCGCAGAAAAAACAATGGCAGGAAAATGAAAATGCCCGCATTGCGAGCGAAGTGACGGAGGATTTTTACAGGCGCAGAGAGGAGCGTCGCGCCGTTGAGAATTGTTGGATTCTCAACCTCAATTTTTACAGCGGGAATCAGTATTGTGACGTGACTCCGATGGGACTTGTGGGGGATGATCCGCAGTTCTATTGGCAATCCCGCAGGGTGTTTAATCATATCGCGCCGACGGTGGATTCTCGTATAGCAAAGTTGGAAAAAATGAAGCCTGAATTGACGGTGCGAGCTTTTTCTGATGAGGACGGGGACGTGAAAGCGGCGATGTTGGCGACGGGGGTGTTGCGTTACGTACAGGATCGCGTTGGCTTAAAATCGATTGCTTCGCGTGTGACGACTTGGTCTGAGATATGCGGATGCGCCTTCTTTAAGGTGAATTGGAATTCGACAGGTGGCAGGCAGGTAGCCGTTGACGAAGAAAATCGCCCCGTTTACGAGGGGGAAGTGGAGATCAGCGTAGTGCCTCCGTTTGAGATTTTTCCCGATCGATTGGACGCGGAAGATTTGGATGGTTTACGCAGTATCATTCATGCGCGTGCCGTACCTGTCAGCTATATTCAAGAAAGGTTTGGCGTGGCGTTAGCGGGGAGAACGGTGTCGGGGTTGACTGGGTATACCGAACCTTCCACACACCGATTGCCTGAGGAAATTCTTGGAATCAATTTTACTGCGGTAAAAGATGCGGAAATTTTAATCGAGCGTTACACCATGCCGACTGCGGATGCTCCGCAAGGGAAATTGGAAATTGTGGCGGGCGGAAAACTGTTGTATGCGGCGGAATTGCCTTTTATAAACGGCGAAAGAAACGAGCGCGGTTTTCCTTTTGTGAAGCAGGATTGTATGCGTATGCCCGGTACCTTTTTCGGCGCGAGTGTGATTGACCGTATGATCCCCGTACAGCGTGCTTATAATACAGTGCGCAACCGCAAGCATGAGTTTTTGAATCGTTTGTCGATGGGGATTTTGACCGTGGAAGACGGTTCGGTGGACGCGGACGCATTGGAAGAGGACGGTTTATTGCCTGGTAAAATATTGGTTTACCGCCAAGGTGGAAAACCGCCTGAAATTTTGGATTGCGGGAGTATGCCGAGTGAGTTCAAAGACGAGGAAGAATGGTTGGAAAAAGAGTTTTCTTTGGTGTCGGGGATTAGTGATTTGTTCCAAAACTCTACCCCTGCAAGGGTTACAAGTGCAACGGGGTTACAGTTGTTGCTTTCACAGGATGAGTCGCGTTTGACTGCGAGTGTGGTAAATATCGAGCGCGCATTAAAAGAGGTCGGTCGTCAGATTTTACGTCTATACAGGCAGTTTGCGGGGACGGCGAGGTTGATGACTTTGACGGGGGAAAATAAAAAAACGCAGTTGTATTATTTTAACGCATCGAGTTTGGATGTGAATGATCTGCAATTTGAATCCAAGGAAGCGGTCTCGCCTGAGGAGAAAAAGGCGACTTTGTTGCAATTGTACCAAGCGGGCTTGTTGACGGATGAGGATGGTAAGTTGAGTAAGGAAAACAAGAGCCGAATTTTGGAAGCTTTTGGGTTTGGCAGTTATGAAAACGCGAAGGATATTTCTGCCATGCACACCGCCAAAGCGAGCGAGGAAAATATTGACATGAAATCGGAAGATAGGGCGGTGGATGATTATGACGATCACGCGTTACATATTTTGGAACACACGAGGTATTTGCTCGGGGCGGATTTTAAGCGAAGCAGAAATCAAGAGGAGATTAAGAAAAGAATTTCTGCACATATCAGGGCGCATAAGGAAATGGCAAAAGAATAAAACGGAGTGTGTATTGAGTGTGTTGGGAGAACCCGAAGGGGGGGGATTTTACCGCTAAGAAAGGAGATTGCTATGGGGAAAGAAGAGAATGATTGCGCGACGACGTAAAAAGGCAAATCAAGGAAAAAATAATAATTAGGAGGAATATATGAAAAAAGAGGAGAACGTTTACGATACCACGGAAGGGACGGAGGATGCGATGAATCAAAACGGAGTGGAGAACACTGCCGATAAGGAAGCCTCGGCAGTACCCGATAAGTTTAAGGACGTAGACGCCCTTGCGAGGGCGTACACAGCTTTGCAGGCAGAGTTTACAAGAAGGAGCCAACGCCTGAAAGAGCTGGAAAAACAATTGGATAATTTGGACGCGGACGGGGATTCGGGGGCGGGAAAGCTTCGTAAGAATGCTCGGGTTAGAAAGGTGGAAAATAAACGCTTTGAGGCGTTCCTTGCAGAGACGGAAGGGAGAGTCTTGGGCGGGGATTCCACAGCGGAAGAACCCAAAACGGAACAACCCTCAAATGGGGTACAAGCGGAAAATGAGCCTACCATGTACGCGATGAACGCTGTACCCGATACGGATAATGGTGCGGCGAAGCAGGGCGAAATTGAGTCGCAGACGTCCATGGGTGTGTCGGATGGAAAGGAAATATCTGCCATGCTTGGGAGCGCGCAATCGCAAGGGACGTCCGTCGCGGACAGCGAACGCGCGGCGACCGATTCGCAAACGCTTTACACGCAAGTTAGCCGTGATGAAAACGTGCGATTGAGAATTATCGGGGAGTATCTTGCCTCGTTGGGTAAATCGGACGCGCCTTTGATGCGGGGCGGTGTGGGGATTATGACCGCGCCCCCTAAAAAGGCAAACAGTATTTCCGAGGCGGGGGATATGGCTTTGTTATACCTCAAAAAGCCTAAGGAGTTGTAAGAACGTGTTTTTGCGGGCGGGTTTCTAAAAATAAGAAATCTTTTTGATGGGGCTATAAATCAAGAAGGTATAGGGGCGGAGAGTTGGTATGAGGGGCGGTGCTTTCTTAACAATAGTTCCGCGATGGGCTTATACCTCGAAAAAGTATAGGGGCGGAGAGTTTGTGTTGGATGGTGCTTTTTTAACAATAGTTCTGAGATGAGGTGAACCTCAAAAAAGTATAGAGTTGGAGAGTTTGTGTTGGATGGTGCTTTCTTAACAACAGTTTCGAGATGGCGTTATACCTTAAAAAAGTATAGAGTTGGAGAGTTTGTGTTGGATGGTGCTTTCTTAACAACAGTTCCGAGATGGGGTGAACCTCAAAAAAGTATAGAGTTGGAGAGTTTGTGTTGGATGGTGCTTTCTTAACAATAGTTCCGAGATGGGTATACTTCAAAAAAATATAGGGTCGGAGCGTTGGTGCGAGGGGCGGGGTTTTCTTAACAATCTTTCCATGATAGAATTAAGCCTCACAAAAGTATAGGACGCTTTAAAAACACAAAATGTGCATTTTGATGCGGTGAAATTTTACCGTTGATGGGTGTATGGGAATTCCCTTTTCATAAGGGATAAAGAGTCTGTGAGGACAGAACAAAAAATGCCTGTTTCAAAAAATGATGGGGGCAGGTACGAGATGAAAAGAAAAAAGGAGTAAAATTTATGGTAACAATTCAAACAGCAGATAACGTATTAAAATCTTTCTATCTTAACGCGGTAACGGACGCGTTGAATATGCAGACGAATCCTTTGTTAGCACAATTACAGCGCACGAGCGCAAACGTAGTGGGTAAGGACGTGAAAAAGGCGATTCGTTACGGCGTGAGTGCAGGTATTGGCGCGGGGACGGAAACGGGTGACCTTCCTACTGCGTCGAGCAGTGACTTTATACAGTTGACTGCAAGCTTGAAAAACTTATACGGCACAATTGAAATTTCCGATAAAGCCATTCGTGCGTCGGGTAGCAGCGAGGGTTCGTTTGTAAACTTGCTCAACGAGGAAATGGAATCGTTGATTAAGAGTGCGTCCTTTAACTTTGGCCGTATGCTTTTCGGTGACGGTACGGGTAGAATCAGCAAAGTGACCGCGGTGGATGGGAATGCGGTAAAATTAGAATCGGTTGCAGGCTTCGTGGAAGGTATGCGTATCAGTTTCTGCAGTGTGGGCGCTACGGAACTTTCGAACGGAGTCAACCGTAAAATTGTCAAGGTGGATAGACAGCAAAAGAGTATTCGTTTTGACGGTGCACCGATTACGACCTCTATCGTGCCTTTAGGGTCGTACGTGTGTCTTACCGGTTCTACCAATAATGAATTGACGGGTTTGGGTGCGTTGTTCTCGGATAGTGCGATTTATGGTGTGGATAGAGATTGTTCTGTCATGAAACCTTATATTCAAAACAATGCGGGCGAGATTGATGATTTGGTTCTTCAAAATGCAATTGATGCCATCGAAGAACAGTCGGGTGGAAAGGTGAACTTTATCGTTTGTTCTTGGGGCGTAAGACGCGCGTTGATGAATTATTACAGAAGTAAGCAGATCGGCATGGCGACCATGGAAATTGAGGGCGGTTTTAAGGCAATCAGCTTTAACGGTATCCCCGTGGTAGCAGATCGTTTCTGTCCTGAGGGTACCTTGTATTTGTTAAATACCAACGATTTCAAAATTCATCAGCTTTGCGATTGGCAGTGGTTGGAAGGCGAAGACGGGAAGATTTTGAAACAAGTACCTGGCAAACCCGTTTATACGGCAACCCTTGTCAAGTATGCGGAACTTATGTGTGAAAATCCTAGCGGTCAAGGTATGATTAGCGGTATCACGGAAGCTTGACGGAAGGTATAATATTCTGAAAAGAGGCACCCATGTCCGCGTTGAACGGTGTGGGTGCCGTTATTTTAACAAGTAAAAAGGTTTTTGATGGAGGGATGAATATGAACGTATTGGACATTTTGTTGGAAGCTGCGGATATGTTGGGAATGAGAGAAGAGATAAGCGCTTTTTTTAGTGGGGATGATGATGGGTATGAAAGGCAGGCGAATCAATTGCTGACGTGCTTTCATTTGGCGGAGTGCGCGTTGGCGTTGGATTATATACCGTTATACGCGGAAGACGAGTTAATGACGGCGACTGGTAGGTTGGAGTTTTCTGAATTTTCCCATGCGCCCGTAAGGATTGTAGAGGTGAAAGATAGGCTGGATAACGTCATTCCTTACACTCTGTATCCGAAATATCTGAAAGCAGACGCGGGGTACGTGAAAGTGACCTATGCCTATACGCCTTCGATGAAAAGTGCTGAGGATGAAAGTGATTTTGCTATGCTGACTTCACCGCACGTATTGGTGTACGGTACTTTGCTGCAATATTGTTTGGCGAACGGTTTGTTGCAGGATGCGGCGGTTTGGGATAAGAAGTGGAAGGATTCGGTGGAGTATCTCTGTCATACGAAAAAGTGTAAAAGGTTGGGCTCGAGAACATGGTTGTGAAATATAGAAAAAGAACAGGTTTTGCTGTGAGAACGCGTACACGGTATGCCCGTATGCGCTTAACGACCGATTTAACACCTGATAAAAATAAGTTGGCGATATATAACCAGCATGAGTGTGATTGCAGTGTGAACGGGGTTCAGAATTTACCTGAATGGATCCCTGTTTACAATCGAGATGGGAAACAATATAAGTGTAATATCACCAATTTGTTGGAAGTTGGGGAATGTAAGATGACGCAGACTGCTTTAGCGCCGTTTGAGGATTCTTATTATATGACTTCGAAAGCGGGGGCGTTTTTCCTCTACGTGGAAGACGTGGGGGGATTTTACACCGTAACCAGTGGGTTGACGACCATGGTTGTAGAACCCTTGATGGGGAAGGATGAAACGACGTACGGGGTATTCGGTAAGGGGAAATTTATCATGGTAAAACCCAACGGATCGTATACTACCCCGATTTCGCAAGGGGTAACCGCTGCAGGTGCATTCTTTCGACACCGTGTGTTTGTAGGGGTAAGAGGCGGGAATTTGAAATATTCTGCGCCTGAGGATTTTAGAAATTTTACCGAGTCGGTGGATGGGGGCGGAACGATTCGCTTTTCAGACGGCGGCGGGGAAATTATTGCCTTGAAAGTACATGACGACGCATTGTATATCTTTTTCGAAAGCGGGATTAAGCGATTGGAAATCGGCGGGGATCCTTGCGAGTATCGTGCGGAGCAAATTGATTATACAGGCGGGGATATCTATCCGCGAACCATATGTGTTTGCGACCATGCAATTTACTTTATGTGTAAGAATGGGATATACTGCTTGAAAGGCAAGAGGATCGAACACTTGGAAACAAACGTACTTTTACCGAGCAAAGCAAGCGGTTATGAGGGCTGTTCGGTGTGGAAAGGTTTGCCGATATTTCGGTATAAACAAGACAACGATGAATATAAAACGTTGGCGATTCGTGCGGACGGAAGCACCTGTTACATGGTGGATATGGAAGGATTGAGCCATGGTGAAAACGGGAAAGTGTTGTTTGTGGATGCGGGGAAACGGTTGTATCAGTTGGCTGATGCTAATCAAGGTGAAATTTGGTTTAGCGGGTACTTTTCAACGGTCGATACCGATTTGGGGTACGTTGGACTGAAAACCTTGCGGAAATTGCGCTTTTTCGGGGAAGGTGAGGTGGAAGTTTCGTTGTGGAACGGGATACACAACATCAATAAAAATCTTACCTTTGAAAATGGGATAGCGGAATGGAAGATAACAGAACGCGGGGAGATGTTTAGGCTGTATATTACCCTGCACAGAGCGACGAAAATCAGAGAAGTGCACGCCGAGTTTGAGGTGGTGTCGAGATATAAGGAGGATAAATCGTGACGATTGATATTATTGCTTTTACCGACCTGCAATTTGCGTGTTTGACCACGGAACAGCTGTTGGAAATTAAAGAGGCGCAACGCAGAAAGAATGATTTGACCTTGAAATGTGAGGAAGAGTTGTTGCAAGAAAAAAATAAGCTGGTCAGGAACGGGATTTTTCAGTCGGCGAGATATGCGCTGTTAGAGGAAAAAATTCGCGCGAAATATCAAACAAAGATTGATTTGGTCCGCGATGGATTGTTGTTTTATTTGCGTTATACCGTACGCTTTGATATAGGCGGGGATTCGGATTTCGTGGCGCCGTATGAAGTGGATTACTCGCTGAACTACGAGGAACGTTTGATGATTGTGAAGCCGTATTACGAAGAGACTTATACCGATGCGCAAGAACGTTTTGACGAGTTTTGCAAGGATACGGTTGCTCCGCAGTATTTGGGGGAATTGTATAAGCCGTTGTATGATTATTTCTTGAGTTATACGAAGGTGTGAGGAGGTGTTGTTGGTGCTGTGAAATGTACGCCTATGGCGTGCGATATGTTTGCAAACAAACGCGATATATGCCTGACGGTATGCGATATACACTTATGCGTACGATATGCCCTGCGGGCGTTGTGGCTAGGGTTGGGGAAACAATCCTACCACCGCTGGCGCGGGCTCCCTTCCTTTGCACAAGGAAGGCTAAGTGCGCGGGGATATGTTTGCTGAAGCAAACGAGATAGGGATACGCCCCACGCGGGCGCTGTTGCGCCCTTGGTCGGTATGACAGTGAGGAGTAAAGAGTTTTTACCCCCTCTGTCTCATGCTTCAGCATCTCCCCCTACAATAGGGGGCGACTAAGATAGCGGTGATATGTGGGAGAGCTACTCATCAGTCTTTCAGTTCACTGCGTTTCATACTCAAGACAGCTTCCCTTGCAAGGGAAACCATGGATAAGGTGATATGGGATACACTCGACTACGCCTATGGCTTCGCTCGGTATGACAAAGTGAGGGATAGGTGGAGTAAAGAGTTTTTACCCCCTCTGCCTCATGCTTTGGCATCTCCCCCTA
>SVIN01000030.1 GCA_015069495.1 Clostridiales bacterium | reverse complement strand
GGTGATGCGTGGTATTGTTATGAAAAGGGCGATATCTACGTAGAAGTTGCATATTACGTATACGACGGTGACTGTGTAATTGACGTTTACGCTATAAATGAAGGCGAAGAAACGGGCGGTGATGATGACGGCGGGGCATATTTGTACCACGAATTTACCTCGCAGGAAGAAGCCTTGTTTACACAATATATCGGTGAAGTCATTCCTTTCCTTCCCAACAATGAATATTACGTAGAGGGTTATTACGAAGAAACGGATTATGAAAACGGTATGTGTTATTTGGTTTGCGACGTAACGGCAATGGGTTTTGCATTGTACCGCGGTATGTATTCCGATTATGATTTTGTAGACGAATACGAAGATGAGGAAGGTGATACGTGGTATTGCTATGAAAAAGACGACGTGTGCGTGGAAATGGTTTACTATTACTACGAGGGTGCGTATTATATGGAAGTATACGTTACCTCTTCGCTTAGCGATGGCGGAGAGAACAGCGAAGGTATTATGTTTAACGACGGTAAAGGTTTACCGACGGATGCGGATGGTGTGTATGACGTGGATTTCACCGATGCTACATATGTGAAAAACGTAACCGAATTAGCGACGTATAATAACGGTTGTCCTACGACTGGCAATATCAAGGTCTTGGTAATCCCTGTAGAATTCTCCGATTGTACGGCTGCAAGTAAGGGATATAGCATCAGCAAATTGGAAGCGGCGTTCAACGGCGTGGCTGGTACGACCGATTACCATTCGGTAAGCGAATATTATTCGATATCGTCCTATGGTCAGCTTGACCTTGATTTTGTGGTTTTGGATTCGTGGTTCCGCCCTGCGCAAAAGAGCACGTATTACAAGAATCAAACCATGGATTATTATGGAAGCGAAGTTGAGATTGGCGACCAAATGATTATGGACGAGGCGTTGGCGTACCTGGAAAATAAAATGGATTTGAGTCAATTCGACTCGGATGATAATGGTACTATTGATGCGGTTGTCATGATTAATACATTAGAGATTGACAGCGATTCTGTTTTTAATTGGGCGTATAGATATTGGAATTTCTACTCCGACGAGAATGGGGATTGTTATCAATATGACCAAGTATTCGCAAACGATTATCTTTGGGCATCCTATCAATTCTTGTGGCAAGCGTATGATGAAAACGGCTACGCATATTATGATGATAAGGCGATGAATACCTATACGTTTATCCATGAATTCGGCCACGTTTTGGGTTTGGAAGATTATTACGATACCGCATACGTAGGCTCGCCGATGGGCGGTTATGACGTCATGGACTACATGAAGGGCGATCACAATGCATACAGTAAATTCAATTTAGGTTGGTTGACCAATACCCGTTTGGTGGTTGCGGAAGAAAGCGTTACCTTGACTTTGAGTGCGTTTGAAAACAACGGCGATACCATCATCATCGCAAACAATTGGGATGATGCTCTGGGTGCATATCAAGAATATTTCATCGTGGTATATTACACCAATACCAGCTTAAACGGCGGGGTGAACGGGTACTTCAGCGAGGAAGGTATTGTGGTATATCATATCAATGCATCTTTGTATCCGAGAAGCGATATCGATGGTGAATATTACGACGTATACTACAACAATACGGATGCTTCCGACCAATACGGTACGACGGAAAATTTGATTGAATACGTAACGACCGCGGGTGGAGCTTACGTCTATGGTGTGGGTGACTCGTTGGCGTCCAACGTCAAGACGGATGCAGGGGAAAAGATTGCTTATACGTTCACGGTAAAAGCTTTGACGGGTACATCTGCAACGATTACTTTTGAAAAAAATAATTAATTTATAGGGATAAAATGAAAAAACAAGAAATTTTTATGATTGGCAACGCGCACCTTGATCCTGCTTGGGTTTGGTCGTGGCAAGAAGGCAGCTGTGAGGCTAAGGCAACCATCCGTTCTGCATTGGATAGAATGAAAGAGTTTCCCGATTTTAAATTTGTTTGCTCCTCTTCGTCCGTTTATCAATGGATTGAGGATTTTGACCCTAATATGTTTGAGGAGATGAAACAGCGTATTGCCGAAGGACGGTTTATCATTGTGGGCGGGTGGAAAGTGCAACCCGACTGCAACCTACCCAGCGGGGAAAATTTCGCGCGGAATAGTTTGTATTCGCAACGTTATTTCTATGAAAATTTTGGTAAAATGGCAAAGGTTGGCTACAACGTAGACAGTTTTGGCCACAATGCTATGATGCCGCAAATTTTACAAAAAAGCGGTATGAAATATTATGTGTATATGCGCCCGATGGAATGGGAAAAATCCATGAAAGATAATATTTTTACATGGGAATCCCCCGACGGGTCGCGCGTGACGGCGTTCCGTATCAACGAGGAATATTGTAAAAATTTCACGACCATGGAAGGTTTGGAAACCTATCTTGAAAGCTGTACAAAATTTTACAACGGCAACGAATTCATGGGGTATTACGGGGTAGGTAACCACGGCGGCGGGCCTACGATTACCAATATTAAATTGATTCAAGAATACAATGAAAAGGCGGACGGTAAATATCACCTCAACATGGCGGATCCTGTCGAATTCTTTGAAAAGTATGAGGCTGAACACGATTTGCCTGTATTGAAAGAGGAATTGCAACACCATGCAAGCGGTTGTTACAGCGCGGTTTCCGAAGTGAAAACGTTGCTTCGTAAAGGGGAAACAAAGCTTGGAGAAGCGGAACGCTTCGGGGTTCTTGCCGATTTATTGATTGGGAAAAAGTACAACAAAGAAGATATACAAAAAGGCTGGGAAAATCTTAATTTCTTGACGTTCCATGATATCTTGGGCGGGTGCTGTATCAAGAGCGCGTACGATAACAGTTTGTACATGGGGTATGAAGCGATTTCCCTTGCTGAAAAACAGAAAAACAGCGCATTGCAAACGCTGTCTTGGACAATTGATACAACGGATAGATCGCATGGATTGCCTATTGTTGTGTTTAACCCTCATGCGTTTGAAGTGGAAGAGGTGATAGAGATTAATCACAACGCAAGCTCACTGAAGGATGCCGAAGGTAACGACGTGCCCTTTATCAACGTGCCGTCTGAACCCGCGCCTGTATTCGATCGCGACAACGCGATTTTTACCGCGAAAGTCCCCGCGATGGGTTATGCGGTATATTACTATACGCAAAGCGTATATTTCAACCGTCCGATGACTTCAGATGCGTATAAAGGCAAAAATACCGACCCGATGGCATTAGAAAATGGACATATCGCGGTGAGGTTTTCCGCAAACGGCAATATTCAATCGATTACGGATAAGCGCAACGGCAAGGAAGTATTAAGCGGTGAAACGCAAGCGGTTGTCATTGACGAAACCGAGCATGATACTTGGAGCCATAGCAAGAATTATTTCGACAAGGAAATCGGTCGTTTTGCCGTTACGAAGATGGAGAAAATTGAATCCAACGAGATTCGTGAAATCATCAAAGTTACGGCAACCTACGGCAATTCGACTTTGTCGCAGTATTATACCTTGAATGCTGAGGAAGATTTTGTCCGCGTGCGTGTGAAGTTGAATTGGAACGAAAAACACAAGATGCTGAAACTTGCGTTCCCGATTGCTTGTGAAACGCCTACCAGTATTTACGAAATTCCGTTCGGGGCATTGGAAAGACCTTGTAACGGTGAGGAAGAGCCTGCGCTCATGTGGGCAATGGTAGGGGATTCTGCGGGCGGTTTGGCAATTTTGAACGATAGTAAATACAGCTATTCCGCAAAGGAGAACGTGCTTTCCTTGACGGCGATTCGCAGTCCGATTTATTGCGATCACGGTAGAGTGCGCAATGAGGAAAGTAATTATACCGACCAAGGCGTACATGAATTTACCTATGCGATTTTGCCTGCTAATACGGGTGAAAAAGCACGTATATTCAGAAAGGCATTGCTGTTGAATACACCGCTTACTTCGGTGTTGGAAAATCATCATAAGGGTAGTTTACCTCTTGTTTTACAAGGGATTAACGTTGGCGCGGATAATATCGTGGTTTCGGCTGTGAAAGTATCGGAAGACGGAACGGGGTATGTTGTGCGTGCATACGAATGCGAAGGTATCGCTACAGAAACGGATATTCAAGTAAACGGTTTGCCCGTGTTGAAAGCAAGCTTTGGGGCATACGAAGTTAAGACGTATTTCTTAAAAGACGGCGAATGGACTGAAGTTTTGTTTACGGAATATAAGGAATAAGCAATTTAAAAAGGTGAAACGGTAATTCCGCTTCACCTTTTTTGTATAATAAAACTACGCCATAAAAAATGTCTAACTTTTGGGGTGCATATCATATGTCAGTGGATATTTATTGATGAGAAAATATGTTAATGATATCACTTGTTCGTCTATATACAAAGAATTTATTTTACAACAACAGCCTGCTTTTACCAAGGCTTTTTTAACAAAAATACTTGAACACTTGAACAATTATTCAACTGTTCAACTGTTTTTGGGATTGTGCAATATGTGGAAAATGAGCGGGACGATGCGATTGTATTTTCGTGTAAAGCATATACGCCAAAGGCGTTATCTCATTTGCTCCGCGTTCTATACTACTGTGCAATATGTGGAAAATGAGCGGGATGATACGATTGTATTTTCGTGTAAAACATATACGCTAAAGGCGTTATCTCATTTGCTCCGCGTTCTATACTATTGTGCAATATGTGGAAAATGAGCGGGACGATGCGATTGTATTTTCGTGTAAAGCATATACGCCAAAGGCGTTATCTCATTTGCTCCGCGTTCTATGATTTAGGGAATATGCAACGCTTTCTTCTTACTTCATGTTCCTTATTTGAACAGTTTGCTTCGCTTTTGAGTTTTAAACACTTGAACACTTGAACAATTATTCAACTGTTCAAGTGTTTTATTCCATCTGCCATAGTAAGAGAAATATAAAAAGAAAGCATTTTTATACTGCGGTCGCGAAAATCATTTGATAATACCGTACAAACCCGTCACGGGGTCTTGAAACAACGGTGCGTAGGGCGGGTAAAAGGTGAAAACAACAAATAAAAGCGCAATGATTAGCATTCCAATAAACGCTATACATGGATAGGGAAAGCTAAGCTCCTTGCGGAATAGCCAATATTCCACACCGAACCCAATCCCCGCAGAAAGGAAAAAGAATGTAATATTCAGCCAATCAGGTGTTTTTCCAAATGCTCCGTTGTAGGTGTAAAATAGGGTGGGGATTGCAAGGATTCCGACAATGGAGCCGATACACTTTATCCACCAAAATCCATAAAATTCCGCGCGGAAAAACCAATACTGAGCACAGGCAAAAAACAGCATGGGGAAAAAGAGAATTTTCATATGCTCCCAAGTCGATTCATTGACGGCAGAAATCGGTGCAAGCGCAAACGCTCCCGTCCATTCAAATAAAAAATGTAAAAGACTCCCCAATGCAACCGCCAATGTAAAACCCGCGAATTGCCACAAAAATAAATGTTTTTTCATACAGCAATTATACGCGAAATATGTAAAGAATATGCGTCTTATCAATGGTGAAAGTGAACGGATAGTGGAGTCAATCGGCTTGCGCGCATGATTGTTTTGTGATATAATAAGAGGGCGAGGTGCATAAAATGGATTTGATAAAGAATGGCAAGCTGTTAAAAACTTTGAGAAAAGAGAAAGGAATGACGCAAAAAATGTTAGCGGAAAAGTTGGGGGTTGTGCCGAAAACGGTTTCAAAGTGGGAAACGGGAAACGGGTTTCCCGACGTGTCCGTCTTGTCAAAACTGTCGGAAATTTTAGGGGTTAACGAGAAGAGTTTGCTGTCGGGAACGTTGACGGAAAACAAAACGGCAACGGGTAATATACAGCGGACGAAATTTTACGTTTGTCCTTGTTGCGGCAGCACTATGCAGGGGATTGGGGATTGTTCGCTGATTTGCTGTGGGAAGTTGTTGCAACCTTTGCAGGTGAACGCTTTGGATGAATCGCATGCGCCGATGATTACGGAGATAGACAATGATTTTTATATTGAGTTTCCGCATGAAATGCGCAAGGAGCACTACTTGCGATTTGTTTGGTATATTGGGTTTGACAGAGTTTTAACCCTGCCTTTATACCCCGAGCAGGATTGCGCGGTAAGGATACCAAAAGTCTATGGCGGAAAGCTTGTATATTACTGCAATCAGCATGGTTTATTCGCGTATCCTTTAAGTGCGCGCAGGTAAAAATAAAAGGGACGGCTTCAAGCCGTCCTTTTCGTGGTGGAGTAAGAGTAACTTAAATCGAAGCATTTGAATATGATTGACTTAATTTATAGGACATGATAAAATAAATTATCTAAAAAGACAAATGGAGTATTTTATGGGAAACATTAGAAAAATATTAATAATCGGGCTTACAGGTTTTCTTATATTTTTCAATATGACAATTTCGGCTTGTTCAGTTAATAAGAATCAAATAAGTCAAGAAGAATATGAAAAAGCATTCACAAGCGAAAAGTTGTCAAATGTAACAATTTCTACTGTTGGTTATGAAAATGTGCATTTAAAAGAAAAATACTGTTGCGTTGGAGATAACTACGCCTTTTATAACTATTATGATGATTTGCAATTTTATGGAAAGTTTTACGAAATAAAGAACGGGGAAGAATCGTGTTATTTATATGGAAGCGAAGATTTTGAGTGTTTTACAGAAGAGGACGCTTTTTGGCGAAAATCGGAAATTATGTTTGACAAAAGCTCTCTTTTTCACAATGCGAAATTCGTTGCTTTATATAAAATTGCATTTCATTTATTAGAATACGATACGAAAGAGAAATGTTATTACGCTGAGATTACATCACAAGGACAACCATTTTTATATACATATTATTTTTTAGATAAAAAGTTGGGAAAAATTGAGATTACTTCGAGTGCTAATGAAAATTATTATCGAATTATGGAGTTTTACGATTACGGAACGACAACAATTTCTATTAATATTTAATTGTTGTCTATAAAGGGAGGTTGCTACAAAATGGTAACATTTTTCAAAGAAAAAAATCTATAGTCTTATTGTTACTTTCACTTGTTAAGTTGTTGCTTTTAGGGACTGAAAACAAAAATGGCACTACGGTGTGTGTTTGCGTTACGCCAAAATAAAAATCACCGCCGAGGCGGTGTAGGTAATTCGTTATAGCGAATGTAATCAATTTTAATTGTATGGAATCAAGCTAAAGCGGATAATTACATACATTGCTACGCAATGATTACATACGCCTAACGGCGATTACATGCCAAACCTTCGGCTTGAATAAAAACGACCTAAAACGAAATGATTCGTTTTAGGTCGTTTTTGGTGGAGATAAGCGGATTCGAACCGCTGGCCTTCTCGTTGCGAACGAGACGCTCTACCAACTGAGCCATATCCCCAAAAACATTTTCATTATAAATCATTTTAATTTACTTGTCAATACTTTTTACGAAAATTTCTCTAAAATATACGTCAAGCAAAAACGCGCCCCGTAAAAAGGGCGCGTTATGTATTTATTCGTCAAATTTATTTTCTAAGAATTTCTTCACGTTGTATCCCTGTTTGTACACAAGGTAGGTTGTTACGTTGGGCGCGGTGAAATCTTTTAACTTCACCTCTTCTAATACCCCGCTTTCGAGTTTATCCTTGATCAGCTTGTAAGGTAAAAACGAATACCCGAGCCCGTTTTCCAAATAAGGCAACAACTTTGACGAGTTATCCACGTCCAATCTAAAAAGATGATTTTTAGGGAACAGCGAACGGATAAACGCGCCCGTTTCCGATAAGGTGAAATCGCACATCAAGTAGGGGATTTTGCATAATTGCGATTTCATAATCCCATTGGGATATTCATTTTCGCCTTTTTTACAAACCAAAGCCACGCGGTCGACGTCGTGTGTTTCGCATACGTACCCGAGGCGTTTTAAAGGAATCGCAGAAAAAACCATGTCCAACATATTATCCTGCAATTGCTGTATAAGGTCTAACGAATGCCCAAGCATTACTTTAATAGAGGTAATCGTATTATTCTTCAAACATTCATCAACAGACGGTTTAACGTAAACCTCATAGGCAGCGTTAAACGCGCCGATAGAGAACTTACGGCTGTGGCTAGATAAAGCGTTCATTTCCTCAATCGAAGTATTTTGCAATTCCAAAATACGTTCGGCGTAGCGCAGGAAGATTTCCCCGGCTTCCGTCAACTTTACCGTTTTAGAACCGCGGGTAAACAATTTTTTACCCACTTCTTTTTCTAATTCGCTGATGCGGTTGGTAACCGTTGACTGTGCAATGTACAATTGCTCAGCAGCAAGGGTGAAATTTTTTACTTTCGATAAAAATATAAATGTTTTGAGTTCCTCGGTATTCATTTGAAAAATTGATTATCCTTACCGTTTTAATCTAACAATTTAATTATAACACCAATTTATGAAAAAATCAAGCAAATAATGTCGAAAAAATACAAATTTTTTATTTTTGCTTTAACGCGTTGACAAATTTAAAGAAAAGGTGTATACTGAAAAACAGAAAAAAAGGCAGGTTGAGTAAATGGATGGTACAATTCAACAACGCGTAGCAACAATCCGCGCGCAAATCGCAAAAGGGAATCTGTTCGGAGAAAAAGTATTATTGGTCGCAGCAACCAAAACGCAAACGGCGGAAGCAATCAACGACGCGATTTTGGCTGGTGTGGACGCGGTTGCGGAAAACAAACCGCAGGAATTTCGAGATAAAAACGATTTGCTTTTGCCTTGCCCTCGGCACTTCATTGGTCATTTACAGACCAATAAGGTGAAATATCTCATCGGAAAAATCGATCTGTACCATTCTTGCGACCGTGATGAATTGGCTGAGGAAATCGCCAAACGCTCACAAAACGCAGGCATTGTATCCAATATCCTCATCCAAATAAATATCGGCGATGAGGAATCAAAGGGCGGGTATACTTATGCCGATGCAAAAGAAACCTTTGCGCGCTTACAAGCTGTGGAAGGCTTGTGTGTGAAAGGCTTTATGGCAATGTTACCTGCGTCCGAAGATGAAACGTTGTTGCGCGGTTTAACAAGAAAAATGCGCGCGTTATACGATTGGGCAAAAATGCAATCCGCAGACGTGGAATACCTTTCTATGGGGATGAGCGGAGATTATGCATTATGTATAGAGGAAGGCAGTAACGTCATTCGTGTTGGTTCTACCATTTTTGGAGTAAGGAATTATGAAAAAGGCTAAAGATAAAAAAGCGATACGAAAACGCAGGTGGGCGACTTTCCTGTCTATTATTCTCTTTGTGGGGGCGGTGTTAGCCTTTTTAGAAGCGGGATGTATTTACACGGAAAAAACGTGGTCGCATTTCTGTCCTGATTACGAACAAGTCGACCTGATGCCCATTTTACAACAAGAAACGTTGACAGAAGAGGATTATGAGACTTTATACCGTCAAACGGGTTTGACGAAGTTGGGTATCGACGGCTTGCGGGATAAGGGTGATTTGACTCGTATTGTCAATATCCAAAATTACTTTTTTAAAGAGCAGACCATTGATACCATACATTTCAATCCCTTTACCTATTCGGAAGAAATCAACGACCTAATCCCTATGGCACAGTTAGAACCAGGGGATATCCTTATCACTTCCACCGTACGTGTATCGTGGTTGCGTTATGGACATTCGGCGCTTGTGGTAGACGGGACGACCAATATGGTGGTAGAATCCATGTCGCCCGGTACAAGCAGTAAATTTAACAGCGCGTCCGATTTTGGGCGTCTTGGGGATTTTATGATATTGCGTCCGAAGGTTGATGAGGAGACAAAGGTGGAGATTGTAGAGTATGCAAAGACTCACCTTCTTGACCTTCCGTACCGTTTTACTTTGGGTATTTTCTATAAAAAATTTCCTGAAACGCTGAAGGTTTCCCAATGCGCGCACCTTGTTTGGTACGCTTATAGAAAGTTTGGTTACGACTTGGACAGCGATGGCGGTGGCATTGTAAAACCACAGGATATGTTACTGTCCGAACACGTGGAAGTGGTGCAAGCCTACGGCTTTGATTTAGACGACCTTTGGGGGAAAGTGTGATGAAAACTTACGCAATGGTTACGGGCGCAACGGGCGGACTTGGCAAAGCTTTTGCCTTTGTCTTAGCTGAGCGTGGCGACAACCTCATTTTAACGGGTAGAAGTGAAGAGAAATTGAGCGCCTTAAAAGCGGAGCTTCTTGAGAAATATCCGCAGATGGAGATATATACTTACACGGCTGACCTTGCAAACGAGCACAGCCGAATCGCCATGATGGACAAAATCAAAACGGACGGTTTACGCATTTCTCTGCTTGCCAACGTAGCGGGGGCGGACGTGCAAAAAGGGGTAATGGAATACACTCAGGAAAAAATTGCGTTTCAGTGTCGGGTTAACTTTGAATCGGCGGTTTCTCTTTGCCGTTTTGCCATCGAACAAAAAGCGGAACGATTGGAAATAATCAACCTTTCGTCCGTGTCGGGTATCTATCCCATGCCGTATTTTGCAATTTACAGCGCAACGAAAGGGGCGTTGACGTCCTTCTCCCAATCCCTGCGCGCGGAAATGAAAGGTAAAAACGTAGCCGTTACGGCTATTTTACCGGGCGCAATGCCCACCCGCGACGATATTAAGGAACAAATCAAAGGTCAGGGTTTATGGGGTAAATTGGCGGCAAAATCCCCCGAATCAGTCGCGCGCGCTTCCTTAAAAGCCGTACGCAAAAACAAACGCAAAGTCATTGTTGGCTTTTGGAATAACGTTATGCGCGTAGGCACGTGTTGGATACCGACTTCATGGCGTTTAAAATTCATCGCCAACCGTTGGAGTAAAATTTCCAAAGACGCATTTTAATTAAAAACGCTTTTCCCGATATGGACGGGAAGGGCGTTTTTTTACCGCCGAAAAATCTTTTTTCAGAAGAAATATTTTTTTTACGTGTAAATCCTTGACAATTCAATAGAAAGGGTGTATAATCGATTTAATAGATTTTATAACACAGTTTAATCGAAAAAACAAAACGTGAAGAGGGCAGATATGATAGAATTAAACCCCATGAGCAACTTGCTCGAACAAGACCAATATAAATATGATTTACAGGACGTAGCCGAAGCGCAGTTATTCCGTGATATTTATCCGTATGACGAGATTCCCAAAACGTCGTTTAACCATCGCCGAGTACCGATGAATATGCCTAAGGATATTTGGATTACGGATACGACGTTCCGCGACGGTCAGCAATCCCGCGCGCCTTATACCGCGCAACAAATTGTGGATATCTATAAATTGCTTGCTCGTTTGGGCGGACCTAAGGGGATTATCCGCCAAAGTGAATTTTTCGTCTACACGAAAAAAGATCGCGAGGCTCTTGAAAAATGTATGGAACTTGGCTACAAATTCCCTGAAATTACGACGTGGATTCGCGCGAAGAAAGAGGACTTTGAGTTGGTGCGGAGTATCGGTATCAAGGAAACTGGGATTTTGGTAAGCTGTTCCGATTATCACATTTTCAAAAAATTGAATATGTCAAGAAAGCAGGCGTTTGACCATTATTTAGGAGTGGTGAAACAAGCCTTTGACGCGGGAATTTCTCCTCGCTGTCACTTGGAAGATTTGACCCGCGCCGATTTTTACGGCTTCGTCGTGCCTTTCGTAAACGCGTTGGTGGATTTATCTGAGGAAGCGGGCATTCCCGTGCGCATCCGTATGTGTGATACCATGGGGTACGGTGTTCCCTTTACGGGCGCAGCGCCCCCGCGCAGTGTTCCAGGTTTGGTTTATGGTTTGCACCATTATTCCAACGTTACTTCGGATATGTTAGAATGGCACGGACACAACGATTTCTATATGGGTGTAGCCAACGCAGTCAGCGCATGGTTGTTCGGGGCAAGCGGTGTCAACTGTTCACTGCTTGGTATCGGGGAAAGAACGGGCAACGTGCCCTTGGAAGCTATGGTAATGCAGTATGCATCTTTACGCGGTACTTTGGATGGTATGGATACGACGGCGATTACGGATATTGCCGAATATTTCAAAAACGAACTCGGTTACGATATTCCGCCGATGACTCCGTTTGTGGGCAGTGCGTTCAATCTCACCCGCGCGGGGATTCATGCGGATGGTATGATGAAAGATGCGGAAATTTACAACATTTTCGATACGGAAAAAATTCTCAACCGCCCTGCGGAAGTTTCCATCTCCAATACGTCGGGCTTGGCGGGGATTGCTTACTGGGTAAACAAACATTACAAATTGCCCCCTGAAAAACAAGTCACCAAGCAGGATTGGATTGTACAGGAAATGAAAACGAAAATCGATGCGTTGTATGCAGACGGCAGAACGACGGTTATGGGCGAGGAAGAGTTGGAAGCGATTTACGATGCGTTCAGCAAAGAGGGACGCAGTAAATTAAATCATTCGTTATAAGTGATATCGGGAGAATAAACAGAATGGGTTATACAATCGCGCAAAAAATTATCAAGGATCACCTTGTTTGCGGTGAAATGTCGGTAGGGCAGGAAATCGGGCTTCGTATCGATCAAACGCTTACGCAGGACGCAACGGGTACGATGGCGTATCTTCAATTTGAAGCCATGGGCATTGACCGTGTAAAAACCGAGCTGTCGGTGGCGTATATCGACCACAATACTTTACAAGCAGGGTTTGAAAATGCAGACGACCACCGTTATATCCAAACGGTTGCGAAAAAACACGGCATCCGTTTTTCCCGTCCAGGGAACGGTATTTGCCATCAAGTCCATTTAGAACGGTTCGCTAAACCAGGCAAAACCCTAATCGGTTCGGACAGCCATACCCCTACGGCGGGCGGCATCGGCATGCTTGGTATGGGCGCGGGCGGGTTGGACGTAGCCGTTGCCATGGGGGGCGGTACGTATTATATCACCATGCCCAAAATGATAAAAATTAACTTAATCGGTGCATTGTCCGATTACGTAGGGGCAAAGGACGTAATTTTAGAAGTCCTCCGCATGCTTGGTGTAAAGGGCGGAGTCGGCGGGATTGTCGAATACGCAGGCGAAGGGGTGAAAACTTTGTCCGTACCTCAGCGTGCGACCATTACCAATATGGGGGCGGAATTGGGGGCGACAACTTCGATTTTTCCTTCGGATGAAGTGACGAAAGCATTTTTAAAAGCCGAGGGCAGAGAGGAAGATTATATCGAGCTTTCGTCCGACGCGGATGCGATTTACGATGCAGAATACACCGTAGACCTTTCCCAATTACAACCCTTGGCGGCGTGTCCGCACAGCCCCGACAACGTGAAAAAGGTTTCCGAATTATCGGGCATGAAAATCAATCAAGTTTGTATTGGTTCGTGTACCAACTCATCCATGCAAGACATGTTGACTGTGGCGGCTATGTTGAAGGGTAAAACGGTACATCCCGACGTCAGCCTTTCCATTTCCCCTGGCTCGAAACAAGTATATACCATGCTTGCGGAATGCGGTGCCTTGACGGATTTAATCAACGCAGGTGCACGTATATTAGAATGTGCTTGCGGTCCTTGTATCGGTATGGGGTTCTCCCCGCAATCCGCGGGTGTCAGTCTTCGCACATTCAATCGTAATTTCTTGGCGCGCAGCGGTAC
This sequence comes from Clostridiales bacterium, assembly GCA_015069495.1. GTDB lineage: Bacteria > Bacillota > Clostridia > Christensenellales > Borkfalkiaceae > Scatosoma. The sequence goes on along the minus strand of SVIN01000030.1, from coordinate 7,128 downwards.
GGCGGATGCGCAGGTTTACCTCGTTTCCCCTGAAACGGCGGCGGCTTCTGCGGTCGCAGGGGTATTTACCGACCCTACAAGCCTTGGCGTTGTACCGAAGATAGAAATGCCCGAAGCGTTCAAAATCAACGATAACTTAATTGAAATGCCGCTTGAGGCGGATAAAATGGACGCAGTAACCGTGGAGCGCGGTCCCAATATCAAACCCATTCCCATTGGAAAAGCCCCTGCCAAAGATTTGGTGTGCGAGTTGATTTTGAAGGTCGGCGACGATATTACCACCGACCATATCATGCCTGCGGGGACGAAGGTATTGCCTTATCGTTCGAACGTTCCGAAGCTGTCGGAATTCTGCTTTACCGTTTGCGATAAAAACTTCCCCGAACGCGCAAAGACGAAAGGGGGCGGTATCATTTTGGGCGGTGTGAATTACGGACAAGGCTCCTCTCGCGAACACGCGGCGTTGGTGCCTCTGTATTTAGGGGTTAAAGCGGTCGTTGCCAAGAGTTTTGCTCGTATCCACGTTGCAAACCTTATCAACTTCGGTATCGTACCGATGACCCTTGCAAACCCTGACGATTATGATTTGTTTGCAGAGGGCGACCAATTGGAGATTGCAGGTTTTGCGGACGCCGTAGCCAACGCAACCGAAGCAACACTTGTTAATAAAACCAATGAAAATAGGGCAAAATTACTGTTGAATTTGTCGGCAAGACAGCGTGAAATATTGCTTGCGGGCGGTTGTTTGAATTATACGAAGAACGGGAGATAACGGTTATGGAAAGGGAAGAATATAAAGCGCAGTTAGATCTTGCGTGTGAAAAATTTAGAAAGCTGATGGCAGACCAATTGACCCGCGTGGAGGATATGAAATCGCAGGGCAGTTTCGTGGATTATGCTTCGCTTGATTGTATCAAAATTGGTGTGTGCGGCGGGGACGGAATCGGCCCTATCATTTCCGCGCAGGCAAGACGGGTGCTGGAATTTATCCTTGCTGACCTTGTGAAAGCGGGTAAAGTAGCGTTTAAGGACATCGAAGGTTTGACCATTGAAAACCGTATCGCGAAAGGAAAAGCAATTCCCGACGACGTGATGGCGGAACTCAAATCTTGCCATATTATACTGAAAGGCCCTACGACGACCCCGCAAAAGGGCAGCGGTATGCCTAACATCGAATCGGCGAACGTTGCAATGCGTAAGGCGTTGGACTTGTTTGCGAATATCCGTCCTGTAAAAGTTCCCGAAGAAGGCATCAACTGGACGATTTTCCGTGAAAATACCGAGGGCGGTTATGCAATCGGCTCGTCTGGGTTCAATATCACGGAGGATTTAGCGGTGGATTTCACCGTTACAACCAAGCAAGGCTCTGATCGTATTGCTCGTCTTGCGTATGATTATGCGCATAAGAATGGTTTTAAGCGAGTTTCCTTGGTCACCAAGGCGAACGTCATTAAAACCACGGATGGCAATTTTTTGGAAGATTGTCATAAGGTGGGGGATTTGTACCCCGATATCGTGACGGACGAATGGTACGCGGATATCATGACGGCAAAGCTTGTCGATCAAAAACGTCGCAGTGATTTCCAAGTTTTGCTTCTGCCCAACCTTTACGGTGATATTATTTCGGACGAAGCGGCAGAGTTCCAAGGCGGCGTAGGCACGGCAGGTTGTGCCAATATCGGTAAAAAATACGCAATGTTCGAGGCAATCCACGGCAGTGCGCCTCGTATGATTACCGAGGGCAGAGGACAGTACGCAGACCCTTGCTCCATGCTCCGTGCATGCGTTATGCTGTTGTCGCATATCGGTTTACAGGAACGTGCGGATAAGTTAGAACGCGCGTTGGATATTTGCTCGTTCGAGGAAAAGAAGTACGTTATCACGGGCAGGGATACGGGCGCGACCTGCAATCAGTTCGGCGATTACGTTATGGAAACCTTACAAAATTTGTAAAATATCGCAAAACTCCCTTGCGAAGAGGGAGTTTTTCTGTTTTCTGCGCCTTCTTTTTTCACAAAGTACTTTACACGGTGTTTTTTTTGTGATATACTAATAGGTAGAGGACATACTTATGAAATATATGGTTCAAACAACAAAATACATTTTTAAGAACTTTTTCTATATTTTACCCTTTGTGCTGATACCAGCATTGTTCTTATCGATTTCGGTTGCGGAAGAGGAAGTAGAAGCGGTTGTGCGTGCTATTATAGAAAAGGATTTTTCCGCGTGGACTTTTATCAATGTATTCCGCGCGATATCAGTCTTGAATTTTGGTTCGCCAGAATCCATCATTACGGGACTTGTCGGGGTGATTTTGATGGTGCCTTGCGTGGCGTTATTGATGGCGTTTTTGGATAAACACCTGCGCTTTGGAAAGCGTACTTTCAATGGTTTGTGGTCAAAACTCAACGACAACTTTATTTCCACCTTTGGATATATCCTATTCTTTTTGTTGATTTACGAAGTGTGGACGTTGGTTTTATCTGCACTGTTGGTTTTGGTTGCCATGATTCCCAACACGATTGCGGTGTATATTTCAGCGGGCGTGATATTTTTCACAATGCACGTATTGCTGTTGTATGCGGTGGGGACAATTTATCTTTGGTTACCCTGCATGCAAATCACGGGATTCCCTGCGGTGGAAGCGTTGCAGTATTCCTACCAATTGGTGGTACACGTGAAATGGCGTATCTTGATAGGTCAAATCATCGCATTGGTTGCTACGGAAGGTGTGATTGTCGCTTGCGCGTTGTATTTGCCGGAATTGCCCATTTCCGAGGTGTGTTCTACCTTGTTGTTTACCATATTGTTGTCTTTCTATTGCGTGCGTATGATGATTGCGTATTTTGACCGCGACCAAATCGAACGCGCGGATTTGCGAAAGTATTACTAAGGAGCAGAATATGAGATTTGCAAATAGTATCCGTCTATTGATGGAAAATTTTAAACAGGTATTCAAACTATTGTTGTATCGTTTGGTGATAGGTGTACTTGGTATTGCGTTGTGCTGTGTATTCGTTTTACCTGAATTAAAAGAGATTGCCACCGAGCCCGCAACGCAAACGCTTGTGGAAAGCTTTAAAAAGATTTTCCTTTCGATGGTTTCCCACGATCACGGTTCACCCAGTGATCATATCCAAGCGGTCTTTGGTGAAAACGGCAATTTAAAAGCGTTTTTCGATTTTATTTTGACGCTGAAATTAGAACTGCTGTTGGTTTGCTTGGGGTGTCTTCTTGTTTACTTGTTGAAACGTTTTGCGGATACCTTGGTGTATTTCACCATTGGCAGTACGCTCAACGATAGGATGGCAACCTATTCGGATACACCGTTTATGACGGCATTCGTAGGCAACCTTGGTAAAGCGTGCGCATATGCAGCGTTGTACGTACCGACGGTCTTTGTGTTAGATATGGCGACCCTTGCGGTATGTTTCCTTTTGTTGCGTTTCTTACCTTTGGCTGCGGCGTTGTTCTTATCTGTTACGTTGGTGGTGTTGATTCAATCCTTTAAACTGACTTTTACCAGCCCTTGGATGCCCGCAATGAATGTGGATGATAAGAAACTCGGCGAAGCCATTCGCTATACAAGCAAGCGTGAAAAACGCCAAGTAGGTAAAATGCTTGCGATGTACGTGGTAACGACCTACCTTATCCTTATTTTTAACGGTATGGCGGCGGTATTCACCTTTGGCAGCGCGCTGTTAATTACCATCCCTACCTCGTATTTCTTGTTGATTTGTCAGCAGTACGTCAACTACTATACAATGAAAGGTAAAAAATATTTCATTACTTATGAAAAGATTGAGACCAATCCCGACCATGGCGACAGCGAACATTTCTTCGAATATATTGAAGCCATGGAAAAGGAAATGGAAATCTCGATAGATAGCAACGAAACAAACGAATAATAATTTGGAGGAAGCAATGGATTATCAGGCAAAGTATCAAGAATGGTTGACAAACCCCGCATTATGCGCGGAAGGCAAAGCAGAATTGGAAAGCTTAAAAGGCAACGAAAAGGAATTGGAATATCGTTTTGGCGGTGAAATGGAGTTTGGTACGGCGGGTATGCGCGGTGTTATCGGCTATGGTATCAACATGATGAATATTTACACGGTTATGCGTGCAACGCAGGGCTTGGCAGAATGGATTAAAACTTTATCTGTAAGCGAGCAAGCGCAGGGCGTGGTAATTTCCTACGATACAAGAAGAAAATCTGCAGAATTTGCAAAGGCGGCGGCAGGTGTTTTGGCGAAAAACGGCATCAAAGCCTACCTTTTTGATGACGTACATCCCGTACCCATGCTTTCGTATGCGGTGCGTTACTTGGGTACAATCGCGGGGATTATGATTACCGCAAGTCACAACCCTAAAGAATATAATGGTTATAAAGTATATGGCGCAGACGGTGCGCAAATGTCCCCCGAAGATACGGAAAAAGTAGTTTCCTTTATCAATAAAATTGAAGATTATCTTTCTGTATCCGCAGATGAAAACAGCGATTTGATTTTGCCTGTTCCTGCAAAACTTGACGAGGATTATATTGCTGAACTTTCCAAATTGACCCTTTCCAAAGAAGCGGTGGAAAAGTGCGGTAAGGATTTGAAGTTGGTTTACACCCCCGTACACGGCAGTGGTTACGTACCCGTTACGACGATTTTGAAAAAGTTGGGTATCAACACGACGGTGGTGGAAGCGCAGACAACGAAGGATACCGAATTTTCCACGGTAAAAGTACCCAACCCCGAATTTAAGGAAACTCTTTCCATGGGTATCGCACTTGCCAATGAAATCAACGCAGACGTTGTATTTGGTACGGACCCTGACTCTGACCGCCTTGGCGTAGCTTTGAAGGATGATAAGGGTGAATTTGTTGCGTTGTCGGGCAACCAAGTAGGGATTTTGTTGCTTGATTATATTTTGACCAGACTTTCCGAAGATAACGCAATGCCTCAAAACGCGGCGGTGGTGAAATCTTTCGTTACCACGGGTATGGCAAAGGCGCTTTGCGATGATTACGGCGTGATCTTGTACGAAACGCCCGTAGGGTTCAAATTTATCGGTGAAAAAATCAAACAGTGGGAACGCGATAACAAGCATACCTACATATTTGGGTTTGAGGAATCCTGCGGATATCTCCGCGGTACGCATGCACGTGACAAGGACGCAGTGGTTGCATCAATGCTTTGTGCGGAAATGGTTTGCTACTACACCTATATCGGTAAAACGGTATACGGCAGATTGCAGGAGATTTACGCGAAATATGGTTACGTGTTGGATAAAAACGTTTCTATTCAGTATTCCGGTTTGAATGCAATGAAGGAAATGAACGCAGTTGTAGATGCATTGAAGAGTTTACAACCCGATGCCTTTGCGGGTATCACGGTAGAAGCTATCCGCGATTACAGTGCGGCAAAACGCACCGTTCTTGCAAGTGGCGCTGTAGAAGAAATGGATATCCCCAAATGCAATTGCGTTTATTATGAATTGGCGGGCGGTTCTTTCGTGTGTGTACGTCCCAGCGGTACTGAACCCAAACTTAAAATTTATTATTCATTGAAGGCAAAAGACGAGGCTGCGGCAAATGCGAAACTTGTTGAATTGCAAGCCGACGTCAACGCAATGCTTGAAAAAGCAAAACAATAAATCGATAGGCAAGCTTGGTATTTCGCCAAGCTTGTTTTTATTTAAAACTTTCACGAAGAAAATAATTGAAAGAATACCACAAAAGAATGAAAGAATTGCTATTGAATGTATACGCGCGCATGTGATATAATAAATGCAAATAAATTAAAATAGGAGTATTTTTTATGAAATTACCCGTTTTGGATAAAAACTTTTACCCCATGATCAAAGCACTCAACGACTTCGATGCGGAAGTAAAGAAGAGCGGTAAACCCGTATCGGTGACCTTGGTTGCAGAACGCAGCGGCGGTTACAATTACGTATATAAATACGAAGCATTGGCGGATGGTATCAACGACGCGTTGAACTTCCGCGTGGCAGAACGTCTTGCAAAGACGATTTTGTGGGTAGTCGGCGGTTTCAAAATTTCCGTTGCCGGCAGTAAATCCATTTATGAATATTTGAAGCAGGCATACACGATGGAAGGTTTGCGTGCATTCGACGTTGAATTTATGAGCGGCGTTTACGAAAGACCTTTCGAAGTGGAATGGTTGGAAGAAAATGAAATTCCCGAACAGAAAAACGCATCCATCCGCGTAGGCGGTTACTTGGATGGTTGCCGTATCGGTTTCGATGCGGGCGGATCGGACAGAAAGGTCAGCGCTGTTATCAACGGTGAAGTTGTTTACAGTGAAGAAGTTGTTTGGAATCCCAAGACGACGACCGATCCTACTTATCACTACAATGAAATTTTGACGGCTATGAAGACGGCTGCTTCTAAGATGCCTACGGTAGATACCATCGGTGTTTCCTCTGCAGGCGTTTACGTAGATAACAAAATCATGGTTGCATCTTTGTTCATTAAGGTTGACAAGAAACAGTACGGCGATTACGTAAAGAATATGTATATCAACGTAGCAAAGGAAATGAGCAAAGAATACGGTAAAGAAATTCCTTTGGAAGTTGCAAACGACGGTGACGTAACGGCATTGGCAGGTGCAATTGATTTGAACGATAACGGCGTATTGGGTATTGCAATGGGTACCAGTGAAGCAGTTGGTTATATCAATAACAACGGCGGTATCAACGGTTGGCTTTCCGAACTTGCATTCGCACCCGTTGACTTCAACGCAGACGCTATGCAGGACGAATGGAGCGGCGACTTCGGCGTAGGTTGCAAATACTTCTCGCAAGACGCAGTTATCAAATTGGCTGAATACGGCGGCTTCAAGTTTGAAGACGGCTTGACCCCTGCGCAAAAGCTTAAGGTTATCCAGGCGCTTATGGAAAAGGATGATGCTTTGGCAAAACAGATTTACGAAGATATCGGCGTATACTTGGCGCATACCATTCCTTTCTATGCAAAATTCTACGATATCAAACACATGTTGTTGCTTGGCCGTGTTATGGGCGGTAAAGGCGGGGACATTATCCTTGCAACCTGCAAGCAAGTTTTGTCGGAAGAATATCCCGAATTTGCAACGCTTGACATCGGTTTGCCTG
>SVIN01000029.1 GCA_015069495.1 Clostridiales bacterium | reverse complement strand
CATGTCGCTTTCATTGAAGCTGTTGATGGTCAGGAAGATAATGGGGAAGTAGATGAACAGTAGAATCAAAGCGATGAACGCCCATTTTAAGATGCTTTTTACTCTTACCATAACGACGTACCTCTCGTTTCCGTTTGTTCATCGGCACTGAACCCGCCCGTAAGCCAAGTAAATAAAAACATAAATAATAACAGTACAAGGGCGATGAACGAGCCATCGTGCCAAAGGTCGCCCATAAAGTAGTCGTCAATCAACTTACCGATGATTTTTACGTTACGGAAAGTTAAATAATTGGACACAACATAGTTGGTCATCGAGGGTAAAAATACCATCGAAACACCGCTCATAATCCCCGCTTTGGAAAGGGGTAAAGTCACTTTTACAAACGCTCTTGCAGGGGTTGCGCCAAGATCTTTTGCTGCTTCCAAATAACTCTTATCAATTTTGATAATCGTTGTGTAGATAGGTAAAATCATGAAAGGCAGGAAATCGTAAACCATACCGATGATGGTATTGACAATATTCCATGCATTTGATTTGTTATAGGTGCCCATCCATACGAACAACTCTTTTAATGCGTTGATACGGAGAACAAAGTTCACCCACATCGGTACAATAAATAAAAGCAATAATACCGATTTATTTTTTAATTTGCATTTTGCAATAATATATGCCACGGGATACGCAATCAATAAACAAATCAGCGTGCTCATGACGGAGATGAATAAACTGCGCATAATCGTTTTGAAGTTATATGAGGTGAAAAATCCCCAAAATCCTTCTCCGTTTTCATTAAAGAATACGCGCAAGTAATCCCAACTAAATTTCCCTGCATCATCGGTAAAAGCGTAATAAATGATGATGAGCAAAGGAATCAGCACAAACACGGCGAGGAACAATCCGTAGGGGATTGCCAACAGCTTCCGTGAAAAGCGCGGTCTTACTTTTACTTGTGTCATTTCTTCGCACCCTCCGTGTCTTTCAGCGTTAAGCGGATTTTATCTTTGGGAATACTTAAGCTGACAAGGTCGTTTTCGTTCCATAAATCTTCACACGCCAATACGTAATCTTCTTCATTTTCGGTACGAACGATATAGCGGTAGTATTCACTCTTATAAATCAAGGAAATGATGTTCCCTTGCGCACCGCCTTCTTCCAAATTATCACTCATGGTGATATCATGTAGACCAACTTCAACGTTGACTTCCGTATCCGTCAAATCAAGTTTTTCACCTTTGGCGGTAATAAGGTAACCTTCTTCGTCTAAATAACTACCAGGGTACAATTGCGTAACGTCACATTCAAATTCCCCGTCGCCAAATTCTACGGTGTTACGCTTTGTGATAACGCCTGTGAACTTATTGACACGGAATTTCTTTCTCATAACGTGAATACCATCGGGTTGCACGCAAAGCCCAACCAATGCACCTACTTCGGGTGTAACTGTGCTCTGAATTTCGATTTCGTATCTACCGCACTGTACAAGAATTTGATAGTGCATACCCTTGAATACGACGGATGTAACTTTACCTTTTAACTGTCCGTTTTCAGGGGCAACGATTTGAACGTCTTCAGGGCGAACGACAACGTCGATGGGTTCATCCTTTTCAAAACCACTGTCCAAGCAAGTGAAGGGTTTACCGCAGAAGCGCACCAGACCGTCTTTGGACATAACGCCTGAGAAAATGTTACTTTCACCGATAAAGTCAGCAACGAAAGTATTTTTCGGTTCGTTGTAAATCATTTCGGGAGTGCCGATTTGTTGGATAGAACCATCCGACATGACAATGATGGTGTCTGACATGGTCAAAGCTTCTTCTTGGTCGTGGGTGACGTAGATAAAGGTGATCCCCAAACGTTTGTGCATGGCTTTCAATTCCAATTGCATTTCCTTACGCATTTTAAGGTCTAACGCACCCAAGGGTTCGTCGAGTAGCAAAATCTCGGGTTCGTTGACGATAGCGCGCGCAATGGCGATACGCTGTTGCTGGCCGCCCGAAAGGGTGGAGATGCTGCGTTTTTCAAATCCGCTCAAATCTACGATATCCAAAGCTCTGCGTACTTTCTCCGCAATAACAGCTTTGGGCATTTTAGTCATTTTGATTTTTTCTTTGCCGTTTCCATCGACAACCGTTGTTTCTACGCGTTTCAATTTTAACCCGAACGCAACGTTTTCAAAAACGTTGAGATGGGGGAAGAGTGCGTATTTTTGGAATACGGTATTGACGGGGCGTTTGTTGGGCGGCAAGTTACTGATATCCTCGCCATTTAATAAAATTTGACCGCTGGTCGGCATTTCAAATCCTGCAATCATGCGCAAGGTAGTGGTTTTACCGCAACCTGAGGGACCAAGAAAGGTCACAAACTCGCCTTTGCGTACGTAAAAATTGATATTTTCAACAACTGACACGCCGTCAAATTCCTTGCTGACGTCAATCAGTTCAATGATATGTTTTTTCGAATCCTTGTTTATCGTTTCCATAACGTTCTCCCAAATTCTTCTGTATATAATAAGGTAGGGCTCTGTCACATCACTTGATTGATTTTTGACGGCAAAATACTGTGAAATACTTCGTGTTTTGCTCGGTTACAAAAGCCTGACAAGTGTTAAACCGAACAAGCCTTAAACAAATCTTGCTTGCATCTTCTGCCATACTAACGCTCGGCGTATGCTATACGCGGTCGCGCCATTATGGCAAAATCTGCTAAACAATCTAAAGTTTAAGGTGCAAGGCAATTGTAATGCGCGAAAAGGAGGTTTAGACAAGGAAAACGAACGCAATAATACAGCGTATTATAAGAGAGGTTGACGAAGTATCAACACCTTTTCGCTGTTACAATCCTGTTCGTTTTGACCCTTGTCAGGCTTCTGGGTATGCGCCCTCGCAAATCACTTGTCTTTCTTGTATTTTTCTCGTCAATCGCTTAAAAGCTAAAATCAACCATTCTCTGTGACATAGCCTAATGTTAAAAGTTGGGGGGCGTGGAAATCCAAAGGAATTTCGCTTTACCCTTACCTTTATTTAAAATAGAGTGTGGTTTGCTTGCGGAATAGTAGAACGCTTCGCCTTTTTTACACAAGTGGTGCTTGTTTCCCAAGAGAATGGCAATTTTACCTTCCAACACGTAACCAAATTCTTCGCCTTCGTGTGGAATATCACCCGCTGTTTCTGCGCCTTCCGTCAGTTCAACCAAGATGGGTTCCATCATATTCTTTTGCGCGTTGGGGATAAGCCAATTTAACAAAACACCATCAGCGTCTTTCTCGATGAATTCGTTTTTTGAAAAGACGATTTTTTCTTCCGTTTCTTCTTGGAAAAATTCGGAAAGATTACTCCCTAAAGCGGATAGAATGTCTGTCAGCGTTGCAATCGAAGGGCTGTTTAGGTTATTTTCAAGTTGTGAAATATATCCCTTCGTTAATTCACAGCGATCGGCAAGTTCTTCCTGCGTCAAACCCTTTTGATTCCGCATTTGCCTGATTTTTTTGCCTAAGTTCATACCATACTCCAAAATGCGTATTTTTTCGGTGAAAAGTTTAGTATAAGTAAACTTTTTCCTTTGTATCAGCAAGCCTTGAAATCGGTTTGTTAATAATAAACGAAAAGTTTAGCAAAACTAAACTTTTCATCGATTACATTATAAAAAAAATTGTGGAATATGTCAATTATTTGAAAGGGATTTTTGCAAATATTTTCAACAAAAATAAGGGAAAGAAATAACCGCGCAAAAAGAGCGCGGCAGTAGGAAAAATAAACAGGTAAAGAATATCACGAAAAAAGGGGTCTACCAATCGGCAGACCCTCATATTTATAATATGCGAGGTATTATAAAAAAGGATTAGTTCAAAGAATTGAGCTTAACAGCAAGTTTAGCCTTTCTGTTGTTCGCATTGTTCTTGTGAAGGATGCCCTTCGTAACAGCTGCGTCGATAGCGGATACGGTTTCAGGGTACAACTTGGTAGCTGCTTCCTTGTCACCTGCTTCGATAGCGGAAAGGAACTTCTTGATCTGGGTCTTCAAAGCGGATTTGATTGCTTTGTTTCTCATGGTCTTCTTTTCGGTAACCAAAACTCTTTTCTTTGCGGATTTAATATTAGGCATAATGATCTCCTTATGTTTTCCAATTTCTTAATCAATTTATTTGCGTAGACTATTTTAACATAATTTTCACCGAATGTAAACTGTTTTACGCTGGTAAAATGCGAAAAAACTCTAAATTTTCAAAAAATTTACATATTCTTTATTATAAAGGAGTCGAAAATGCGAATTCCTAAGGGCGGTATCGCCTTTTTTGACAGTGGTATTGGCGGATTGACTGTATTAAATGCATGTGAAAAACAATTTCCCGAGGCGCTTTTTTATTATTATGGTGATAATCAGCATGCCCCGTACGGCAATTTACCTGCAAAAAAAATCCGCAGATACGTTTTTCGGGCTTTTAAAAAATTTCATCGCCTTCACGTTTCCGCGGCGGTGATTGCGTGCAACACAGCAACGGCTGTGTGTGTGGATGAACTGCGCCGAAAATTTTCATTTCCAATTCTTGGAGCTGAACCCGCTGTATGTCCTGCTGCGTTGAAAGGGGGAAGAGTGGTAGTATTGGCGACAAAGGCGACTTGCGAAAGCGAACGTTTTCAACGATTATGCCAACGCACAAAAGAGCGTTTCCCCAATGCGGATATTTGCGCGTATGCTTGTGAAGGATTGGCAGGGGCAATCGAGCGCAACGTGCATAGGGCAGATTTTGATTTTACCCCCTATCTGCCGAAGACGAGTGCAGATGCCGTTGTGTTGGGGTGTACACATTACATATATATTGTAGGGCAAATTGCGCGGTATTTTGGTTGTCCAGTATACGATGGCAACGAGGGGATTGCGCGACGGCTGTCGGAGGTTTTGTGTGAAAATAATTCCTCGATGAAAAATAGGGATTGCCGACCACTTAAGGTGGATTTTGACCCTAAATTGGGATTCGTGACCACTAAAAACCCGAATGATAAGATAAGTCAAAAAATAACAAACAAACGTTCGCGAAAAATACTCACGAAAGTACCTAAAAACAAGCAAACGCAAGGGCTGTTTTTCTTAGGAAAACAAAGGGATTACAACAAAAACACCCACGAACAAATGTTTGTTTGGTTAAAAGGGGTTTAAAGTGGTTAAAAATCCCAAAAAATTTATAAAAAATTCAATTTTTTTTCAAAAAACACTTGACAATGGTTACAAGTGGTTGTATAATAATGGCAATAGGCCGAAAATGGCAAAAAAGAGCAAGGAGGGTGCAACATGTTTACTGGAATGTTTGAACATCAGTTGGATGACAAAAACCGCTTGCGCATACCCTCCAAGTTCAAAAAAGGGCTGACGGGTGAGCTGGGCGATCAAAGTTATTGTTTTTTCCGCGGGAAAAACCAATGTATCTGTGTCATGGCTGAGGATGAGTTGAATGAAATGTTGTCCTCGCTTGCCAGTGAAGGTTTGTCGGAAAGCAGTAAAATCACTAGAGCAATCTTCGGGAGCATCTGCACCGCAGAAGAAGATGCACAAGGCAGAGTGGTTTTACCGTCCATGCTTCGCATGATGGCGGGGATCAAAAAAGACGTTATCACCTTGGGGGTTGGTAACCGTTTGGAAATTTGGTCTGCTGAGAGATATCTCGAATACATGTCGGACATTGATTACGATGCGGAGTTAGAAAAGTTGAGGATTTAACGATGTTAGAATTTTCGCACAAACCGGTTATGCTGGAAGAATGTATGGAAGGTCTTGCCCTGAAAGACGGGGGGATTTGGTACGACGGCACAGTTGGGGGTGGCGGGCATTCGTACGAAATTCTTAAACGCACTTCGCCCAACGGTCGTTTGATTGCAACTGACTTGGATGATGAAGCAATCGCCGCGGCGACCGCGAGATTAAACGAATTCGACGGTAGATTTACCATCTATAAATCCAATTATAAAGATTTTGTCCCCGTGTTTGACGAGGCGGGGATTGAGAAGATAGACGGTGCATTGCTCGATTTTGGGGTATCTTCTCATCAGTTGGACGATTGCGATAGGGGGTTCACCTATCGAAATGCAAACGCACCGCTGGATATGCGTATGAATACCTCAGCGTATTTAACCGCCGAAATAGTATTAAATACTTATTCGGAAGCAGATTTAACAAGAATACTCAAAACCTACAGCGAGGAAACTTTTGCAAAGCAAATCGCACGTAACGTTGTAAAATACAGGGAAAAGAAGCCGCTGAAAACCTCGGGTGAATTCGCTGAAATCATTCGAAACAGCATTCCCGCAAAATTCCGCTTCGGCGCACCGTGTGAAAGAAAAAGCTTTCAAGCGATTCGCATCGAAGTAAACGGTGAACTGGACGGATTATATCAATTGGTATTGTCTTTGACAAGGCGATTGAAATCGGGGGGAAGGATTGCCATCTTGACCTTCCACTCGTTAGAGGATCGCATTGTCAAAGAAGCGTTCAGAGAATTGGAAAACCCCTGTACATGTCCCGGTAATTTTCCCGTATGCGTATGCGGGAAAAAACCGGAAATCAAGATTATTACCCGCAAGCCGATTACGGCAAGCGAAGAGGAGCTCGAATACAATTCGAGAAGTAAATGCGCAAAGTTAAGGATAGCAGAAAAGATTTAGGTTCGTATTAGATAAGGGAAGCGTAAGAAAAACAAAAATGGAGGAAAGAAAAAATGGAAGCGATTCGCGAAAGAACGTACACGCAAGTAAATGAACTGGAAGAGGCACAAAAGCATAATGCAATGATCAACGAACGTTATCTTAAATTGCAAAATGCGGTAGCGGATCAAATTTCCAATGATACAGCACAAAAGGAAAAACAAGCGGAAACGGTTGTAGAAGAAACCCCTTTGTACATATCTCCTTCCAACGTGGCAACGCTTGAACAAGCACCCCGCGTAACCGAATACGTGGCTCCTACGGCGGCTGCGCTTTTCACCACGCAGAAATTTGAAGCGGTAAAAGCGTACGAGCAAACCCAAACCGCACCCGTGGAAATGCCTGCGCCTGTACAATCGATGGAAACGTCGATGGAAGCACAGTATTCTTTGGCTCCTTTGGCAAAGGTCGTGATGGCGGTTTTCACCTTCGTTATCGTGGCAATGCTTAGCATGATTTGTGTAAATACGCAGATTATCCGTCAGAAAAGAGTACAGTTGAAAAACTTGGAAGAAAAGAAAGAACAGCTCATGGAACAGAGTGAAGAAATTCAACGTCGCATCGAAGCTGCAAAGTCGGAAGAAACGATTAGACAGTATGCAGAAGCAAACGGCTACTTTATTCCCGAAAATTAAATATAAAACAGGAGTTTACGATTATCAAACAATATAATCAAGATTATTCGATATCGGTTTTACGAAAGAGGTTATTTGCCATTGGCTTGGCGATAACCTTTCTTTTTTGCTTTTTATGCGCTCGTTTTTTCTATGTGCAAGTCATTTGGAGTGAGGAGTTGGGTTATCGCGCTCTAGACCAATGGACGAGGGAAATTCCAATCGTTCCTCAACGGGGTAAAATTGTCGATCGCAACGGCGTATTGTTGGCGGACAATTCCACCGCTTATACCGTATACGCGCGATCAAACGCAATCAAGGATAAGGACGCGACGGCGGGATTTTTGGCAAACGCGTTGGGGATGGAACAAACCTTGCTTTATGAACGCTTGACCAAGAAAAAGGCATCTGAAGTGACGATTGCAAAAAGGGTGGACAAAGCGGCTGTGTCACAATTGGCGCAATTGCAGCTGGACGGAGTGTATTATTCTCGTGATAATACGCGCTTTTACCCTAAAGGGGAAACGCTTTGCCAAGTGTTGGGTTTTACTTCCATCGACAACGTTGGTACAACGGGAGTGGAGAAGTATTACGACGAATATCTCGCGGGTAAGAAGGGTGAATTGCTGTATGAAACCGATTTGGTAGGGATTGAAATAGAAAACAGTGTTGCGGCGTATTTGCCTGCGGAAGATGGTTACAACGTGCAATTAACGATTGATTATGGTATACAAGAGGCGGTCGAAAGTGCGATGGAAAAAGTCTATTCTATATATTCACCGACCGCAGTACAATGTATCGTCTTGGACGTGAATAATTTTGAGGTGCTTGCGCTTGCTAATTACCCATCCTACAATTTAAATGAAATTCCTCGAAACGACGCGGATGCACTAAATGCATTGTCGCGCAATCGTTTGATTTGTGATATTTACGAGCCTGGATCAACCTTCAAAATTATCACTTCGGCGGCAAATTTGGAAGAATACTCGCAAGGCAACGCCAAGGCATTTTCACCCAATTATATCTTTCCAAGCTCCCGCACGCGCTTGGTGGACAGTACGACGGTGAAATGTTGGAGCAACCATGCAAATGGTAAACATTGCAATCAAACGCTGTCGGATGCGCTCAATACCAGTTGCAACCCGTGCTTTACCGATATCGCAATGTCTCTAGGTAAGGAAACTTTTTATAAATATCTTTCTGCGTTCGGTTTTGGTCAAAAGACGGGGATTGACTACGGCGGGGAAGCCTATGGTCTGTTGTTAAATGAGGAAGTTGTCCGCGGTTGCGATCTTGCGCGCATCGGTTTTGGGCAAACGGTGGCGGTATCAGGGATACAGCTTGCTTGCGCGACAGCATCTGCGGTCAACGGCGGGTATTATTATATTCCACGGTTGGTGAAAAAGATATACGCGGAGGACGGTTATGTCTTAAAAGAGCCGAAAGCCGAATTGAAAAATCGTACAATCAGTGAACAATCCTCGAAAATGTTGGCGGAAATGTTGGAGGGTGTAGTACGTGACGGCAGCGGTAAAAAGGCGTATATTGAGGGATATCGTGTAGGCGGTAAAACAGGTACAGCGCAGAAATTCGAAAACGGGCACATCGCGGCGGGGAAATACGTTTCCTCATTCGTGGGATTCTTTCCCGCAAATCAACCGAAATATTTAACTCTTGTTATCGTAGACGAACCGCAAGGGGCGTATTATGGGTCGGTTGTCGCCGCGCCCTGTGCGAAAGAAATTTTTGAAGGAATTATCTCTTTAAAAAACATACAAAGTCAGGCTCTCGCATAGATATAACTATGGACAAAGGGGGACGGTTATGCGATTGTCAAAATTGGTATCCGCCGTAAACGGCGGGCGGTTGATTGCAAAAGGAGAATGGGAAAGGAATATTGAGGCGCTGTCCGCGGACAGCCGTGAAAAACATGATAATACCTTGTTTTTCTGCTTGATTGGCGAAAATGCTGATGGGCACGCCTACGCCGCGGAAGCGATAAAAAATGGTGCGGTGGCATTGGTATCGGAGCGGGAATTATTCGTGGAAGTTCCGCAGATTATCGTGCAAGACGTGCGGGAAACGCTCGGTATATTGGCATCCGTATTTTACGGCGAGCCATCGCAGAAAATGCAGGTGATTGGGGTTACGGGTACAAATGGTAAAACGACTACCGCGCACATGTTGACTTCCATTCTTTCTGCTGCGGGGAAACGAGTTGGGGTAATCGGTACGCTTGGGGTTTCTTTTGGTTCTACACGGTACGTAACCGATTTAACCACACCCGACCCCATTCCGTTGCAAAGTATGCTTGCTGAAATGTACGCGCGCGGTGCAGAGTACGTTGTGATGGAAGTTTCCGCGCACGCGTTACATTATAATAAAACGATAGGTATACGTTTTGCGGCGGGGATTTTTACCAATTTTACGCAGGACCATTTGGATTTTTTTCATACCATGCCAAGATATAAGGCGGAAAAAGCAAAACTCTTTTCACCTAAAATTACGCCGATTGCGATACTAAACGGCGATGATGAGGTTGGACGCGAGTTTGCAAAAATGCGGGAAACGGGCAATGTAAAAACCGTTTTTTACGGTTTAAATACACCTGCAGATGCATTTGCGATTGTGACGGACGATTCGTTGTTGGGCACCGAATGTATGTTAAACGTGAATGACCAGCTTTGTCGGGTGAGTTTGCATTTGGTCGGTCAACACAACGTATACAATGCATTGGCTGCAGCGGCGTGTGCGATAGAACTGGGGATTGATGCTCAATACGTAGCCTCGGGGTTGAATAGTCTGCGCAAAGTCGAAGGAAGATTGCAACGTGTGGAAAGTGGGCAGGTTGGGGAAATTTACGTCGATTTTGCGCATACGCCCGACGGGTTGGCTCGTACCCTGGAAACCTTGAAAAAATATTGCAAAGGCAGACTGATTTGTTTATTTGGATGCGGGGGAAACCGTGATAAAACCAAGCGTCCGATTATGGGCGAAGTCGTGGCAAAAAAGGCGGATTTTTCCATTTTAACCTCGGATAATCCAAGATATGAGGACCCTTTGGATATCATTGCGGGGATTGAAAAAGGGTATCGAAGATTTTCCGTTAAGTATGTGATTGTGCCTGATCGTAAACGCGCGATTGCGTATGGGATTGACTTCCTGCAAAAAGGTGACATTCTGCTAATTGCGGGGAAAGGCGGGGAAGAATATCAGGAAATTATGGGTATAAAATATCCCTTTAAAGACCACGATATTATTGCGCAAACGTTGTTTGAGAAAAGGAAAAAATGAAAATTTATCTGTTGTCTGCATTGGTTTCTTTTGGATTGTCCTTTTTATTTTGCTTAGGGTTAATCCCCATATTACGCCGTTTTAAGGCGGGGCAAAATATCTTGGTTTACGTCAAAGAACATAAAGGGAAAAGCGGTACGCCCACGATGGGCGGACTTGCGTTTATTGCCGCCGCTGTGATTGCCGCGGCAATTTTTATCCATAGGGTGCAAAACAACGCCCTGCGAACGCCGATATTGTGTTTGGCGGTGGGGGTTTCTTATATGGCAATTGGGTTGCTGGACGATTATTTAAAAATGGCGCATCACCAAAATTTAGGCTTGCGCGCGTGGCAAAAAATTCTTTATCAAGGCGCAGTTGCCTTTTTCTGTGGGATATATTGCTACCGCGCAGGTTTGACAAACTTATATCTTCCTTTTCTCAATCGAATGCTGAAGTTGGGTTGGATTGTGATACCGTGGGTAGTATTTCTGTTTCTTGCTACGGTCAATGCAGTCAATTTGACGGACGGTTTGGATGGTTTGGCGGCAGGGAGTTCCATTCCTTTTTTTATTGCGATTGGTATATTGATTTTACAACAAAAGGGGCAGGCGGGTATGTCGCTAATCTCGTTTTGCTTGTCCGGTGCATTGCTTGCGTATCTTGTTTTTAACAGCCCGCCAGCCTCGGTTTTTATGGGGGATACAGGTTCGTTGGCGTTGGGTGGATTTGCCGCCGCATTGACGGCTTTTACAGGGAACGGTTTGTATTTAGCGGTTGTTGGCGCATGTTTTGTTTTATCCGTCATATCTGTGATTATACAGGTCATATATTATAAAGTGACGCGCGGAAAAAGAGTGTTTCTCATGGCGCCGATTCATCATCATTTTCAACAGAAAGGGTATTCGGAAACAAAAATTTCTTACGTCTACTTTTTAATTACTTTACTGTTGGGACTAGTGTGTATTTTGACCGCGTAGGAGGGGATTATGTATTTTAAACGACAGACTTTTATGGTGTTCGGGTTGTCGAAATCGGGTCAATCTGCAGCAAAGTTTTTACTCGAAAATAAAGCCATTGTGTATCTGTATGACGAAACTGTGAATGAACGCACAGAACGCGTCTTGCAAGATATGGAAAAACTTGGTGCAAAACGCATCGGGAAAGAGGATATTCCGCGTATGGCGGAGATTTGCGATGGTTTGGTGTTAAGCCCTGGGATTCCCATTGACCACCCGATTGCCGTGGCTTTTAAGCGCAATCGTAAAGCGGTTCTTGGTGAAACAGAACTTGCTGCGCGTGTTATGCGTTGTCCTATTCTTGCGGTGACGGGTACAAATGGTAAAACAACCGTGGTTACGATGCTGACGGAGGTTTTAAATAAGGGCGGAGTTTGTGCGTCGGCGTGCGGTAATATCGGGACGCCGATGATTGAATACGCACGTTTGGCGGAGACGGATGTTGCCGTTGCGGAAATTTCCAGTTTTCAGTTGGAAACATTGCAATCCTTGCGCCCGCATATTTCCATTATTTTAAATGTCACCGAGGATCATCTCAATCGACATTACAATATGGAAAATTATCTCTTTCTAAAGCGAAAATTGTTAAAAAATAGTACGGAAACGGAGTATGCCGTCTTGAATTACGATGATCCAAACGTCCGTATTTTTGCGGAAAAAACCAAGGCGAAAACTTTGTATTTTTCCGTAAAGGAGCGGGTTGCGGGCGCGTATTATGAAAACGGGGATTTGTATTTTGGTAAGGAGAAAATTCTGTCTGTTTCCGACTTACCTGTGGGCGGTTTACATAACGTGCAAAATGCGCTTGCCGTTATTGCGGCAGCGAAAATTATGGGGATTAGCAATACAGAGATTGTATCGGGTTTAACCGAATTTAAAGGGATAAAGCACCGCGTAGAAACAATTGGCGAAGCGAACGGGGTGACCTTTATCGATGATTCAAAAGGTACAAACGTGGATGCGACTCTGAAGGCGGTAGAAATGATGCAAAAGGAAACAGTGCTGTTGCTTGGCGGTAAAAATAAGGGGTACGATTATGGCAAGCTGTTTGAAATTTTACCGAAAACAAAAATTATACACGCCGTTGTCTATGGCGAAAATCGTTTTGCTTTGTTGAAATCGGCAAGGGAGTACAACTATGAATCGGTAACCCTTTGCGATAAGTTTGATTTTGCCGTACACATCGCGGCATTGAAAGCGAAATCAGGGCAGGCGGTGTTGTTAAGTCCCGCCAGCGCAAGCTTTGACGAGTTTGCGAATTATGAAGAACGAGGTGAAAAATTTGCCGAAATCGTCCAATCATTCTTACCAACCAATACAGAAGACGGCTATGCGGAAGAAATGGAGGATGAAACCGAATAAAGGGAATGTTTGGATCCTTATTTTGACTGTTGCCTTGGCGGGATTTGGGGTGGTTGCTATCTATTCGGCAAGTTATTACGTTGCGGAAACGCAGTATGGTGACGCGTGGTATTTCGTTAAAAAACAAATGATTGGTTTTTTGATTGGCGTGGCGGCGATGCTCTTTTGCGCGCGGTTTGATTATACCGTTTTAAAGGGTGGAAAATGTCGTTGGGTTGCCTTGATTTTGCCCATGATATTGTTGGCTTTGGTGTTTGTGCCAGGGATAGGGAAGACCAATTATGGGGCAACGCGCTGGATAGGGATCGGAGGATTTACATTACAGCCGTCAGAACTTGCCAAGTATGGATTTGTGATTTTTTCGGCGGCATATATGTCCGAGGATATGGGTAAAATGCGTACCTTTAGGGGCTTGATTCCCGTGCTTTTGTCGGGGGCAGGTATCTGTTTATTGATTATTTTAGAGCCAAACATGTCTGTCACTATGTGCGTGGGGATGCTGATGTTGGGGATGCTGTTTTTGGGCGGCATGAAGTTTAAATTCTTCATGATGCTCTTTATTCCTGCTTTGCTTGCCGTACCGCTGATGATTCTTGCTGAACCATATCGTATATCGCGGTTGAGTGCATTTCTTGACCCTTGGGAAAATCCCCGCGGGGAAGGGTATCAATTGATTCAATCGCTCTACGCGCTTGGCAATGGTGGATGGTTTGGGACGGGATTGTTTCGTTCCCGTCAAAAATATCGTTTTTTACCATTTGCAGAGAGTGATTTTATTTTATCCATTATTGGGGAAGAGTTGGGGTTTGTGGGGATTATCCTCTTGTTTACGGTGTCGGTATTATTGATTTTTTGCGGAATCCGCACTGCACGCAAGGCTAATGACTTTTTTTCGTTTTTATTGGCTTCGGGGATAACGCTTGTCTATGGCATACAAACGCTGATCAATGCGTTGGTGGTCAGTGGAAGCATACCGCCCACGGGGTTGCCGTTGCCGTTGATTAGTTCGGGGAATACTTCACTGATTATTACCATGGCATCGATGGGGATATTATACGCTGTTTCCGCTCAAAGCACAAAGGACGTCAATCGCGCATACAATAAAGCATAAAGGAGCTTTTGCGTATGGATAAATATATCATTGACGGCGGTGAAAAGCTATATGGAAAGATACGTGTACATAGTGCGAAAAATACGGTGTTGCCCCTTTTGGCTGCATCTGTATTGACGGATGAACCAGTGGTTTTAAGGCGTGTTCCGCCGATTGTCGACGTGGAAAATATGCTTCGCATTTTGACAGAGGTCGGGTGCGTTATCAAACGGCAAAAGGATACCGCGGTGATAGACAGTTCCAATGCGGTTTCCCATGAAATTCCCGCACGGCTCACCAAGGAGCTTCGTTCTTCCGTTTTTATGTTGGGGTCGGTGCTGACTCGTTTTCATCGCGCAAAAATTTCTTATCCTGGCGGTTGCGATATCGGGTTGCGTCCGATTGACCTGCATCTTGCGGGCTTGAAACGCTTGGGGGTTTCCATTGTAGAAAAGGACGGATATATTCATTGTGATACGGACGGTTTGAAAGGAGCGGAAGTTTTGTTGGATTTTCCAAGTGTGGGCGCGACGGAAAATATTATGCTTGCCGCCATCAAAGCGGAAGGTGTTACAGTGATACGCAACGCGGCGAAGGAACCTGAAATCATTGATTTACAGCGTTTTCTAAACGCGATGGGGGCAAAAGTGCATGGCGCGGGTGGCGGGACGATTGTGATTGAGGGCGTCACCCGCTTGCGCGGGGTGGATTATACCCCGATAGGCGACCGCATTGAAGCGGGTACCTACATGATAGCAACGGCATCCTGCGGGGGTGAATTGGAGGTGGAAGGGGTGTCCGCGGAAAATATTGCGGCACTTTTACATAAACTGCGTGAAAACGGTTGCAAAATCTATACAAAAAATGATAAAATAATATTGCGCAGCGAAGGACGGTTGAAATCTGTCGATTTGGTGGAAACAATGCCATTCCCAGGTTTTCCTACTGACATGCAAGCGCAATACGCGGCATTATGCTGTACAGCGAAGGGTTCGACCCTGTTGGTGGAGAATTTATTTGAGACCCGCTATCGCTATGCCGCAGAGTTAAAACGCATGGGCGCGGATATTACGGTTCGCGATCGCGCGGCATTGATTCGCGGCGTGGAAAACTTACACGGCGCAAGCGTGACAGCGGGGGATCTCCGCGGCGGTGCGGCGTTGGTGATTGCTGCATTGAAAGCGGAGGGAAAATCTTCCGTGTTAAACCTTTCTCATATCGATAGAGGATATGCAGATTTTGAAGGGAAACTGCGCGGACTTGGTGCGAAAATTAAACGAGTGCGAATCTAATCGATTGCACACAAAAGAGGAAATTATGCGAAAAAAAATATTGGTCATCGTATTGACGGCGCTCGTGCTGTTGTCGGGCGCGACGTTGGGGTTTTCCGCAGTATATCGGGTGGAAGACGTAACCCTTAACCTTTCCTTCGTGACGGAAGAAGCACGTGCGGAAGGTGAAAAGCTGCAAGCGGAGTTGGAAACCGCTTATGCTCGGCGCAGTACGTTTTTTGCTAAGGAAAACGAAGCAAACGAAGTTTTAGCAAACTATCCTTACTTTCATCTTACGGCGTTTGAGAAATCTTATCCTAAGCGGTTGATTCTTACCGTGACGGAAAATGCTGAAATTTACGCGGTGGAAAAAGAGGCTGGGAAAGCCTATCTTATTCTTGGGGCAGATGGTACGTTGTTGGAAACGCGCGAGCATTATATCAATGCCTTGAACGGTGATGAAAACGTTTTACTAAAGGGCGTTGCGGTGACGGAAGAATTAGGTAAAATTCCTACGGGCGACGATTGTTTCGCGACGATGTTGGCGATGTGTCACTCCTTCTCTGAAAAATTGGATGGCGTGCGTCGTAACGTTGTGTCGGTAGAAGTAATCCGCCGCGAGCCCGAATTGCTTTTTAAGGTGACCATGCGCGAGGGAGTGGTAATTTATTTTAACGCGCCGGCGGATTATACAGACGAGAAAGTGACCGAAGCTGTAGGCGTTTATCAAGCCTTGCAACAAGACGAAAAACTGACTGGGCGTATTTATATTTTGGAAAAATCGGGTGAAATTTTATCGCAATATTCCCCCGTTGACGAATTTAACAAGTAAAAGCAAAAAAAGCACGCGATTTTGCGTGTTTTTTGCTTACTTTTTTCTTTTACAGTATTGACATTTCTTTATATATAGTGTATAATAATACTTAGCATATTCTATTTTCGATAAAGTGTTTACAGGTGGATAAAGTTATGAAAAACGAAAGCGTTGCAATTTTGGATATTCGTTCGAACGAAGTCTCGTTTTTGCTTGGCGCAAAGGGTGTAAATAACACGTTCGTCTACAAGGGAAGACACAGCGAAAAATATGAAGGGTATTGCTTGGACGGCTTTTTTGATGAAGAATCTTTCCGTCGCGCCGTAGCTCGTGCAATCGGCACCGTTCAACAAACATATCAAGGTCAAATCACTTCTATTCACGTCGGTGTTCCTTCGGCATTTGTCTCGGCTGTAACCAAAGGGCACACAATGTCGTTTTACTCAAAACGTAAATTGACGGCGCAGGATATCGATGCGTTGTATGAAAGCGGATTGAACGATTCGCCGATGCAGGGTAGATGTATTCGGCAATCGGCGATGTATTTCACCTTAGGTGACAATCGTAAATACTTTACCGCAGAAGAATTATATGGTATGCCGACAACAATGTTAAAAGGCGCGCTTTGCTATTATTTTGTGTCAGAATACTTTTACTTGTTTATTACCGAATTATTGGAAAATATGGGTTTTACGGACGTGAAATTTATTCCGTCCACCTTAGCGCAATCCATTTATTTATTACCTGAAAAGAAACGAGAAGGCTATGCGTTCCTTTTGGATATTGGTTTTGTGACCAGTTCCATCTCTGTGGTGTACGGTAACGGTATTGTGCACGAAGAAAATTTTAATTGCGGTATTGCTAGCGTATTGGTCGGGTTGATTAAAACTTTTGAAATAGATTTTCCCGTTGCGGAGGAAATACTTGCAATTTCCAATATTTCAGGCGGTAACGTGCCCAAGGATTTGACGTATACCTCTGAACTTAGCGGTCAATCGTTCTCGGTACAAATGATTAACGAAGTAATCAAGCAGGGCTTGGATGAACTGTGCGAACGAATCGACGTCTTCCTTAGAAGATATTACCATGACCAGAGTTCGGGCGCAATGTCCGTTAATCCCATCAGTGTAACAGGGGAAGGAGTCAGCGGTATCAAAGGTGCAACGGAGCATATTGCAAAGCGGGTTAGTTGGTTGACGGAAACGGTATATCCCGATTTGCCTTATTATGACAAACCAACCTGTTCTTCGCGGATTGCATTATTGAATATGGCGATTGCCGATCAAAAGAAGAAAGGGTTCTTAAGTAGAATTTTTAGTAAATTCGGGGGGAATAACTGATGATGAATGAGTTTGATGAAAAATACAACGACTATGGCGGATATAACGATCAGCCAAGAAACGGGACGGGTTTTAACAACTTTTCAGGTGTTGCGAAAATTAAAGTAATCGGTGTAGGCGGTGCTGGGAACAACGCTGTAAATCGTTTGATTGAATCGGGATTAAAGAGCGCGGAATATATCGTGGTGAATACCGACAATCAAGACCTTGCACGTTCAAAGGCTCGTAACCGCATTCAAATCGGCGCAGAGCTTACCAAAGGGCTTGGCGCAGGTGCAGATCCCAACGTTGGGAAAGCGGCTGCAGAAGCTGATAAGGACACCATTCAAGCTATTTTGCGTGACACCGATTTGTTGTTTATTACGGCAGGTATGGGCGGTGGTACGGGTACGGGTGCCGCTCCCGTGATTGCAAAAATCGCCAAGGAAATGAAAATCCTCACGGTTGCCGTGGTGACTTTACCTTTTGCGTTTGAAGCGAAATTAAGGATGAACAATGCGTTGACAGGCGTTGAAGAATTGAAAAAATCCGTCGATGCTTTGATTACCATTCCCAACGATAAAATTTCTCAGGTGGTGCCTCGCGGTACGCCTTTCCCCGAAGCGTTGAAGGTCGCTGATGAAGTGCTTCGCCAAGGTATTCGCGGTATTGCGGAATTGATTGTGAAACCGTCGTTGATTAACCTTGACTTTGCGGACGTGCGTACTACGTTAAAAGGCCGAGGTTTGGCACACATGGGTATCGGTGTAGCAAAAGGGGAGAAGCGTATTTACGACGCAGTTCGTTGTGCGGTATGCAGTCCTTTGCTTAATACCACCATCGAAGGTGCAAATGCCGTGATTTTGAACGTTATCGGCGGTAAAAATCTGTCGTTGGATGAAGTTATTACAGCTGCGAACTTGGTAAAGGATGTCATCGATTATTCCGCTAACGTAATTTTCGGTGCTTGCATTGATGAAAATATGACGGATGAAGTAGAGGTTGTTATCATTGCAACGGGTTTTGGAAACACTCAAAACGGGTTTGCGACAGACGCTCAAAACGCCGCGTTGCATCAAGCTTCCATGTTGTCGAAAAAGTTGGATTATTCCTACAATAACCGCGAAGTAGAACCTATTCGTTCCGTAGAAGGTGTAAATAATTTTGCGCAACCTACAATGCAACCGACTTATGAACCTCGTTATGCCGCGCAAAACGTGCCGACACAGCAAAGCGGGTATATTCGTCCTATGGCAACGTTCGAACCTGATGATCTTATCCCTGAAGGGGATGCGGCGGATAGAAAACACCGACCTCGTTTCGTGGATTTCTTCATGAGAAAAAATTCGGAAGATAAGGAATAAATATAGTGGAAATCAACCTCACGCTGTGGCGTGAGGTTTTTATATGCAGAGAAAGAGCGCCCGCATAAATTGCCAGCGCCCTTTCGAGGAAGAATAAATCAGATATGAGGATAAGTAAATTTATAATATCGAATCAATCTTTGATATATCGATAAAATACATTAAAAACGCAAAGTTTATCAATATTTTTAATTATTATATCATATATTTGTAAAGCGCACAACTATTTCGCGTGTTTATTTAAGAAATTAACCATAAATATTTTTTATATAAAACATAAATGGAATTTATATTGCATAAAAATAAACATGCGTTTAAAAGGTTTGAGGGTTGATAAGAAAATATACTTTATCGGGATAGGCGGTATCAGTATGAGTGCACTGGCAAAATTGTTGCATTCATACGGGTATGAGGTTTCGGGCAGTGACGCGTTGCGCGGAGAACAAACAGAACAGCTCTTGCGTCAAGGAATTCGGGTGTATATCGGTGTAGACGCTTTGCGCGGCGATCTGTGCGAAGCGGATACGGTGGTGTATACAGATGCGATTTCATCGGGGAATCAAGAATGGATTGCCGCTTGCCGAATGGGGAAACGAATGCTTTCCCGTGCGGAGTTACTGGGGTTGATTTGCGAGGATTTTCCAAATGTTTTGGCCATTGCGGGCAGTCATGGGAAAACCACTTGTACCTCCATGTGCGCGCACGTGTTCCAGCATTTAAACGCGCCGTTTACTGCGCATATCGGCGGGGAAGACGGATTGTTTGGTAACTTATATATAAGCGGTAACGAATATTTTATTACGGAAGCGTGCGAGTATAAGAAAAACTTATTAAAACTTCCCAAAACCGTGGCGGTTTTACTTAATATTGATAAAGACCATATGGAGTGTTATGGTACGGAAGAGGCGCTTGAAGGCTGTTTTCAACGATATTGTGAAACAGCAAAAACAACCTTTGTCTGTGCAGATGATGAAAAATGTAGGAAAATAGGCGATTTTCCAAGCTTTGGTATCGACAACCCATTTGCGGATTACCGCGCGGTGGATTTGCGGGCGAACGGCGAGCGATACGCTTTTACGGTGGAAGAATACGGCAAGGCGATATGTAGGGTGAATTTAAACGCTATCGGCCGTTGCAATATATACAATGCGCTTGCAGCGTTTGCTTCTATTCGCTCGTTTGGTTATGACGGGGCAGAGATTGCTCAAGGGTTGGAAAACTTCACAGCCGTCAAGCGCAGGTTTGAAAAGATAGGTAACTATAAAGGGGCAACGTTTATTTGTGATTACGCGCACCATCCCCGTGAGATTTCCGCAACGGTCAAAACGGCAAAGGGGATAACGAAACGCAATCTTTACGTGGTGTTTCAACCGCATACCTATTCGCGTACCAAACTCTTGATGGCAGAATTTGTCGAGGCGCTGCGCCCGATTAAAAATTTAATGTTGTATAAAACCTATCCTGCGCGGGAAAAATTCGATGGCGCGGGCAGTGCTGAACGCTTGGCACAAACGGTAGGAAATTGTTTATACGCGCATAACGTCTACGCCTTAAAGGCGTGGTTAAAATCGACCGTCCGCGATGGAGATATCGTCTTATTTTTAGGCGCGGGAGATATCTATTTTGTTGCGCAATATCTGTTGAAGGATTGACAATTTTACAAAAAAGTAGATGAATGGGCAAAACGAGAAAAAAACTCGCCTTTTCATCTATTTTTTTTCTTTCAAACTATTGATAATTTTGAAATAAAATGTTATAATAAAAGAGTATAAGTAGGAGGAAACACTTTTGGCTAAGAAAGAACAGAAAAAAGCGAAAAGCGCAGAGAATAAACAAGAGTCATTATTGGTCACAAAAGAGAGTTTAAGCGCAACGATTGCATTGTTTGCAATTCTTGCAATGATTATGCTTTGCACCGGTGAAAATATATTCGGTGAATTGGGTCTTGCTGTTTGTGCCTTCTTTACGGGTGTTTTTGGGTATCTTGCATATCCGATTGTTTTGGGGATATTTTATTTATCCGCCATGTCTTTGATTGGTAAGAAATTGGTGAAAAACAGACGCGTAGGCTGGTCGATTGGGCTTATGCTAGTTTGCGTTTCATTGATTGTACATACGGCACTTACTTTCCATTGGTTTGAAAATGAAGGGTATGTGGCGCAATGTTTTTTGGCGGGCGAAAGTTTTCCCAAGGTTACGGTTGCGGGGGTATTAGGAGGCTTGGCGGCGTTTGGCTTGGCAACGGTTATGTCCAATATCGGCGCAATCGTTATCTTCTCATTGTTTGCCCTGTTCTTCATTTACCTGACCTATCTTGGTGCTAAGCATCCCGTAGAGACAAAGAAGAAGCCTGAAAAGGTAAAACAACAAAAGAAAACGACCGTGAAAGCGGTGGAACAACCCGAACAAGCACAACCTCAAACGCCTACGCCTAATTACGTGAAACAAGGGACGTATCAAGGAATTATGCCTATGGCGCCTATTTCTTATACGCCGATGAATACGGTGAGGGAAAAGACGGCAGACGAACCACAGAAATTGGGGGCATATTCTCCGTTTGGACAAGTTGAACAAATGAAT
>SVIN01000028.1 GCA_015069495.1 Clostridiales bacterium | reverse complement strand
ATAGCGGTGATGATGGCAAAGAGGATCCACCTGTTCCCATTCCGAACACAGAAGTTAAGCTCTTTTACGCCGAAAGTACTTACGGTTAACCGTTGGGAGGATAGGTAATCGCCGCTTTTCATTAAAAACCTCGCTGAACAAGCGAGGTTTTTCTTGCGTGTATAAAGTGCGAGATGCGACGATATGTTGCAGGGCAACACGATATACGCCTATGGTGTACGATATATTCGCAAGCGAATACGATATATTTGCTAACGCAAATGCGATATAGACTCTATCGCTTCGCTCCAGAGTGACAAAGGGGGCGATATGTTGCTAATGCAACACGATATACGCCTACGGCGTACGATATATTGCCAACGCAATACGATATATGCCCACGGCATGCAATATTATAAAAACCACGATTGCAATGATACAATCGTGGTTTCATAAGCTTTTAAAGCGTATAATTTACTGAATAACGCCCTTTTTTACGATGACGTTGGCATAGATTGCGCCTTCGCCCGTTGCGATGACTGCATAAGCCTTTTTCGCTCTTTCATAGAAAGCAAAACGTTCAATGTTCCCCACGCGCATATTATCGTCGTGTTTCTGTGCAATTTCAAAATATTTCGCCCAGATGGCAGGGGTAGGGTCGCCGTTGGTCGTTTCCATCAACAGTAAATTTTCGTCTGCGTAGGTGTCCAAAGGAATCAAGGATAATACCGCATCCAGCATTTCTTCACCGCCTAAACCGTCCGCGCGTACGACGCGTTGACCGCAAGTTTCCGCGGGGAAGTTGCCATCGGCAATCACGATTTCATCACCGTGACCCATTTCACAAAGAATTTTGATGAGTTGAGGGCTGACAATTTTAGGAATATTTTTCAACATATTTTTTCTCCTTTATCATGGTAAAGTATCGCATTACGGTACAAATTTACCAAAAACTTCCGTGATTTTTGAAAAGCTGGCAAACGTGCCTGGATAACTTTTAATAATTTTCATCATTTCACCGATTTGTTTTTTACGAATGATACAAACCAACATATATTTTTCCGTGTGCGAGTACATACCTTGCACGCGGATTTCCGTTACGCCGTGTTTGAGTCTTTGTAACAATTCCGCAGACAGTTCGTCGGGGTTATTGGTGACAATTTCAAACTTGTAGCCGTTTTTAATACCCGACAACACGTAATCCACAACCACGTTTGCGATGAAAAGGTTTAAAAGGGTACAAATGGTCGGGGTAATCTTCATATCATACACAAAGAACGCAATGAAGACCACACTTGCATCCATCAAAAAAGCAACGTAAGCAACGCTGGATTCGGGTTTCGCTTTCTTAATCAATGCAGAAATCGCATACGTGCCACCGCTTGCACCGAACCGACGCAACATGATGGAAAAGCCTACCCCTGAAATCACCCCCGTCGCGATACACGCGAAGACAATTTCAAAATCGTCGCCGTTGTTGGCTTTACAATAGGCGTTAAAACCCAGCATTTCACACGCTTCTACGCATAATGTTTGCACCAAAAGATAAGCAATCAATATCAAGCCCAGCCGTCTGTTGACAAAAATTGTCACAAGTACAAAGATGGGGATATTGAAAAGAATCATCAAAACCGACCAATTGATGCTGTGGTTAAGCAAGTCATAACAAATGGTCGCAAGACCGCCCACTCCGCCTGGCGCGAAGCCATTGCTGTTTTGGAAGAAAAAGTAAGCGAGACCGACTGTCGTACCTGCAAGCAGGACCGCCAATATATCCACAATCCATTGGCGAATATAATCCGATTTATTATTGAGCTGACTCATAATGAAAAAACCTAACCGATATTGATTATTCTATGCATAAGTGTAACACACAGCGCGTGAAAAGTCAAGAATATACACGGAAAAAAATTGCAAATACTTTTGCGGAATTTTCCACAAACTATACAAAAGGAAGGGGGCAGGTATGGGTTCAAGTAGAAAAAGCAGAGAAAGTAAATCTTCATTTTTAAAAGGCGCGGTGTGGATTGCATTGGGCGGATTTTTGGCGAAAGCCATCGGCGCGCTTTACCGCATCCCGCTGACCAATTTCATTGGCGGGCGGGGGATTGGTTTATATCAATTGGTATACCCTGTGTACTGTCTATTGCTGACGGTATCGGCAACGGGGATTCCCTCTTCCATCGCAAAATTAACCGCAGAGCGGGTCGCGCGCGGTGAAAATGATAAACCTTTGTTCAAAACGGCGATGAAATTATTTCTGTGGATAGGTTTGGCGGGAAGCGTTCTTATGTTCGCAATTGCCCCCTTTTTATCCCGTGCGCAGGGGAGTGAAGAGGTGCTTGTCGGGTATTTCGTCCTCGCGCCATCGGTGGTGTTGGTGTCGGCAATTTCGGTCTTTCGAGGGTGGTTTCAGGGTAGAAACCGTATGTTCCCAACCGCGCTTTCCGAGGTGGTAGAACAAGGGGTAAAGGTAGGATTTGGGTTGCTGTTCGCTTATCTTTTTCGGGGAAATATTATCAAAGCGGTGGTGCTTCTATTGCTCGCGGTGACCTTGTCGGAGTTGGTGACTCTGCTGGTGATGTGGGGAATATTTCAACGGCTGTCTCACACCATGATTTCGCAAAACGAGGGGGGCAGGGTTGAGTTGAAATCCATTTTGAGGATGAGTTTGCCCGTGACATTAAACTCTATCCTGCTTCCGCTGTCGGGGTTGTTGGACAGTATTTTAGCCCCGCGTTTGCTCAGTGTATACACAGCGGATGCGGTGACCTTGTTCGGCTTATTTGCGGGCGGTGCGGTGACGGTGGTGAATCTGCCCGTGTCTGTCTGCTACGGCTTGGCGGCAGCGAGCATTCCGCGGATTGCCTCAGTGAAGGAAAAGGGCGGGAAATTGCGGAAAAATATTTTCTTTGCGTTGGGGATAACTGTGTTGGTGGGCGGAATCAGCGCGGTAGGTTTGTATCTATTTGCAGAGCCTGCGGCGAAAATTATTTTCCACAGTTTAACGGCAAGCGAATTGGAGAATTTGGTAGGGCTTATCAAGGCATTTTCCGTCAGTGCGCTGACCTTATCGGCGGTGCAAACGCTGTCAGCGTGTTTGACTGCGCAGGGAAAACCGCAATACGCCGCACTGTCCATGATGGTGGCTTTAACTGTGAAAACGGGATTGTACGTGTTTTGGTTGCGCAATCCTGCCGTATCGGTTTTTGGTTTGGCTTATGCGACGAATATCGCGTATGCAGTTGCTTTTTTCTTGGATTTGGTGTATAATATACGCGTATCAAGAAAAAGGACGGCAATAAGATGATTACGGTAATTGGATTGGGTGTGGAAAAAGGCGATTTGACCAAGCGCGGGGAAGCGGCGTTATTGCAAGCGGTGAAGTCTGGCAGACCGATTTTGGTGCGTACGGCAAACACGCGTTCCTACCAAACGATATTGGAAATGAATATGAAGCACGAATGCTTGGACTGTGTGTATGAAAGCAGCCGAAATTTTGCCACGCTTGCGAAGAACTTAGCGAGAGCGGTGGCGGAACGCGGTGACGATGCGGTATATCTTGTGGACGGCGCAGCGACGGAAGATAATTCGGTAAAAGCACTGCTCAAGCGTATGCGCGGGAAATTGGAAATCATCGACGGCGTATCGAAAACGACGGCGCTTGTGCGCGCGGCGGGGTTTGTCGGCTGTTCGTACACGGCAGTTTCCGCGTATGAATTGGCGGAAAAGGCGCAGGCGGGGAATTTGAATTTACCCCTCATCGTGTATGATTTGGACGACCGCGGTTTTGCGGGTGACGTGAAGCTGTTGCTTGGCGACTTGTTTGGGGAAGAAACGGCGGTGAAATATTTGTCGGGCGACAAGGCGAAAAAGATTTACTTGTATGAATTGGACCGCCAAAAAACCTACGATTATACCACGGCAGTGGCGATTGAAGAAGTGGAATTGTTGCAAAAGCAACGCTTCACCATGGAAGATTTAAAGGAAATCGTGCATCGTTTGCGCGCGCCCAACGGCTGTCCTTGGGACAGAGTGCAAACCAACGACAGCATCAAGATGTCTGCGGTGGAAGAAGCGTACGAGTTGGTGGATGCCATCGACCAAGACGATGACGAAAAGATTATGGAAGAAGCGGGGGATTTGGCTTTGCAGGTCATTTTCCACGCGGTTATGAAAGAGGAAATGGGGGCGTTCAACCTCACGGATATTTTGACGGGGGTTTGTCAGAAACTCATTTCCCGCCATACCCACGTATTTGGCGATGACAAAGCCACGGACGGGGCAAGTGCGCTGTCGGTGTGGGAAAAGAATAAAATGACGGAAAAGAATCAGGTGACGTTTGCGGATTCCGTCAATGACGTACCCCATTGTTTCCCTGCGGCGATGCGCGCGCAAAAAGTGGGCAAACGCGCGTCCAAGGGCGGTATGGATTTTGCAACGGCGGAAGATGCGGCGGAACATTTGAAAGGGGAGCTGGCGGAATTTTTCGAAGCGGTTGCTTCGGGAAATCACGAGGAAGCGGAAAAGGAAATCGGGGACGTGTTGTTTGCGGCGGTCAACGTAGGGCGCAAAGCGGGTTGCGATTGTGAAAAAGCCTTAAAGGAATCGACCGACCGCTTCGCGGCAAGATTTACACAAGCGGAAGCGTTGGCATTGGCGGAAGGTAAGGTGGTTACCGAGCTTTCCCCCGAAGAATGGGACGGGTATTACCGCAAGGCAAAGCAAGCGTTGAAATAAGGGAATTTTTACCAAAGGAAGCACCCAGGTATGCGTTTAACACCAATCACTGTGAAAAATATTACCGTTGAAAACAACGTGTTTCTTGCCCCGTTGGCGGGGTATACGAACTATCCGTTCCGTAGGCTGTGCAAGGGCTACGGCGCGGGGCTTTGTTATACGGAAATGGTCAGCGCGAAAGGGTTGAAATACGGCAGTGAAAACACTGAAGAGTTGTTATACACAGACGAACACGAGGGGTTGTGCGCGGCGCAGATTTTCGGTAGCGATCCTGCGATTTTGCGGGAAGCGTGCGAGCATGAAAAAATGCAGCCATTTCCCATTGTGGATATCAATATGGGTTGCCCCGTACCGAAAATTTACAAAAACGGTGAGGGCAGCGCGTTGATGGAAAACCCCGCTTTGGCGGAGAAAATTGTGTCCGAGTGCGTGAAAAGCGGGAAGATTATCACGGTGAAATTCCGTATCGGTATCACGGAAAAGAAACTCATCACGGAAGAATTTGCCAAACGCATGGAAGGCGCGGGCGCGAGTTTGATTACCGTACACGGCAGAACGAAGGATAAGATTTACGCGGGCGACGTGCATTATCAGGAGATTGCGGCGGCGAAACGCGCGGTAAAAATTCCTGTGATTGCCAACGGCGGAGTGTTCTCAAACGAGGACGGGGAAAAGCTGATGGCGGAAACGGGGGCGGACGGAGTAATGGTCGCAAGGGCGTCTTTGTTTGACCCGCAAATCTTTTGCGAGTTGACGGGTGCGCCTACGGAAAGCAGATTGGAAATGTTCAAGAAACAGTTAAAATGGACGGGGCAGGTATGCGATGAACGGTTCACCGTGGTATTTATGCGTAAGATGGCGGCGTTTTACGTAAAGGGCATGCGCGGTGCGGCAGGGTATAAGGAACGGTTTTTCCGTTCGCAAACGCCCGAGGAAATTTTGGCGATTGCAGAGGAATGCTTCCAGTAACAGTGGAAAATGTACCTCTGGTGCGCGATATATGCCTAACGGCATTCGATATGCGCCTACGGCGCGCGATATGTTTGCTGAAGCAAACACGATATGCCCTTCTGGCGTTATTGTAGAAATAAAAAAGGCGTTGCGGAAAAAATCCGCAACGTCATTTTTTGATTCATAGCATTATTATAATTCCATCATACAGCTCGCACGCCAATAGGCGTATCTCGTATGACGTTCGTCATATATCGTATTGCGACAGCAATATATCGCACAACGAAGTTGTATATCGCGTTTACGAAGTAAACGTGTCATGTATATAAATCAATTCCCCGCCCTTCAAACGAGATTCTTCTGCGCAAATGCCCATCAAATGGCTTTCTACAGAAGCTTCCAAAGTGGTCGCGGCATCTGCCGAACCCGTCAACAACTCGTACAATTTACGGACGATGAATAAATCCCCGCCGCCGTGGCCGTAACCGCCTTCTTCCAACGAAGCGGTGCTGTGGATTTCAGGGGTTTCACTTGCAAACAAATTCACGGTGATATTGTCCGTTTGTTCTTCCAAAATCAATTCTCCAAGCGTGCCGTGGAAATGGATTCTGCGCCCGCCTGCCTGCGTGAACGCGGTCATCATCAGCGTAGCTTTCACTCCATTGTCAAAGGTCATGTTGGTGATTTGATGGTCAACGACGTCGTTATCACAATAATATACACATCTGCCGTAAGGGCCTTCTTCCAAAGCTTTCGACAGCTTTTCTTCGGTAACGGGTTCGTTTACAACCACGTTCCAGGGCCAAGTATTGACAGGTTTGCCAACGCTTTGCCAACGGGTAAGGTAGTGTATTTTTGCGCTATAAGGGCAGGAATCTGCGTGTTTACAATCCAAACAGCGTTTGGCTGCGCCTTCGGGTGCGTTATCGGGGGTGAAATATGTCAAATCGCCGATAGAGGAGATGCTGGTGCATTTGGATTTTGCATACCATTGTAAAAGATCCAAATCGTGACAGCACTTTGCCAAAATCATGGGAGCGGCAACTTCACGATTGCGCCAATTTCCGCGCACGTAGCTGTGGGATTGGTGAGCGAATTGCACGCGTTCTAACGCGTTGATGGCAATCAGTTTCCCGATTTTACCGCTTTGAAGCAATTCTTCCGCCTTGAGGAACAAGGGCGCATAACGCAATACGTGGCAAACAAGCACTTTCCCGCCGTATTTTTTCTGTGCGGCAAGCAATGCTTCGCATTCTTCCCTGTGTTCGGAAAGGGGTTTTTCCACCATGATGTCGTAACCCAATTCTAAGGCTTTCAAACAATGACGAACGTGATCGTTGTCGGGGGTGGCAATCAAGATGAGGTCCGCGCGTTTTTCCTTGAAAAATTCGTTTTCATCCGTGAAACAATTTTCTTTTTCAACGTTGAATTTTTCCCCGAAAATTTCCAAACGAGCGGGACGCGGGTCGCAAAGAGCAACAATGTTAAAACGGTCGGTTGCTTCGTTGAATTGCCAACCATACGCATTGGCACCGCGTGCGCCTACACCGATAATCGCAACTGTAAACAATTTCTTTTCCATAAAAATCTCCATTGTGAAAAGTATTTTTTATCACTGAAAATCAGTATAACACCATAAAAATGAAATGTCAATCTATATAGGGTATTTTTTGCAAAAAAATAATTGTGTAAAGGTGAAAAAAATTCATTCAAACGCTGTACATTTCAAAAAAAATATGCTATAATGGTGGAGTAAAATAACGATTTTCCCTTTTTATATATTCTATATAAAAAAGGGAAAGCGGAATGGAGAACAAATGCTATGGCGGAAAGAGTAGAAGCCGAATACGGCGCGGAGCAAATTCAGGTTTTAGACGGTCTGGAACACATTAGAAAACGTCCCGGTATGTATATTTCCTCTACAGACGCGAAAGGGTTGCACCACCTTGTACACGAAGTTGTGGATAACTCGATCGACGAAGCGTTGGCAGGGTATTGTACGCATATCGAGGTGACAATCAACGAAGACGGCAGTTGTACCGTACAAGACAACGGGCGCGGTATTCCTACGGGTATTCACCCGAAAGAAGGGATTTCGACGTTGGAAGTTGTATTTACCAAGGTCAACGCGGGCGGTAAGTTCGGCGGGGATTCGGGGTACAAAGTATCCAGCGGTTTGCACGGTGTCGGTGTAAAAGCGGTAAACGCTTTGTCCGAATGGTTGGAAGCGGAAGTTCGTCACGAAGGGAAAATCTTCAAGCAGGTTTACAACCGCGGTGTGCCTCAGCGCAGTGTGCAGGTCATCGGTGAAACGGAAGATATGGGTACCATCGTTACCTTTATGCCCGACGCGGATATCTTTGAAACGGTTATCTTCAATTATGATACCTTAAAGGGTAGATTGCGCGAACTTGCTTACCTCAACAAAGGGCTTCGTATCACCTTAAAGGATACCAGAAAGGGGCAGGAACAAGAAGATTCGTTCTGTTATGAGGGCGGTATTTGTTCGTTTGTAGAAGAGTTGAATAAGAACCGTGAGGAATTGCTGTTCCCCGCGCCTGTATATTTTGAAGAACAAGAAGGGGATACCGTTTGCGAAGTGGCGATTCAGTACAACGAATCGTACAACGAAGTGATTTACAGTTACGCAAACAACGTCAATACCATCGACGGCGGTACGCACGTAGAAGGTTTGAAGATGGCGTTGACCAAGGTTATCAACGAAGCGGGCAGAAAACAAAACATTTTGAAAGACAGCGACAAGCTCACGGGGGAAGACGTACGTGAAGGTATTACGGCGGTTGTGTCTGTAAAGCTTATCAACGCGCAGTTCGAATCGCAGACAAAGGACAAGTTGAACAACTCCACCATTCGTACCTTTGTAAACAAATGCGTGACCGAACACATGGCGACGTTCTTGGAAGAAAATCCTTCGATTGCAAAAGAGTTGGTGCTTCGCTGTATCACCGCGCAGAAGGCGCGTGACGCGGCAAGAAACGCGCGTGAATTGACGAGAAGAAAGGGCGTTTTGGGTTCGACCACGCTGCCTGGTAAGTTGGCGGATTGTTCGGACAGAAGAAGCGAACTTTGCGAAATTTATATCGTAGAGGGCGACTCGGCAGGCGGTACGGCAAAACAAGGCCGTGACAGACGTTTCCAAGCAATTTTGCCCTTGCGCGGTAAAATATTGAACGTAGAAAAGGTGCGTTTGAACCGTGTACTTGAAAACGAAGAAATCAAATCGATGATTACGGCGTTCGGTTGCGGGATTTTGGATGATTTTGATGAAAGCAAATTGCGTTATGACAGAATCATTTCCATGACCGATGCAGACGTCGACGGTGCGCACATTCGTATCTTGCTCTATACGTTCTTGTTCCGTTATATGCGTCCTTTGATTGAACACGGACACGTATATTCGGCAAAACCGCCCCTTTACAAGGCAAGCTGTAAAGGTCACGACGATTACTTGTATTCGGAAGAAGAAAAAATTGAATATGATAAAAATGCAACGGGTAAGGTAGAATACCAACGCTATAAAGGGTTGGGTGAAATGAGTAAGGAACAGTTGTGGGATACGACCATGAACCCTGCAACCCGTACCTTAATCCGTGTTACGATGCAGGACGCTGCAGAAGCGGATCAGATGTTCTCCATGTTGATGGGTGAAAATCCTGAACTGAGAAGAAAGTTTATCGAAGAGAATGCTTCCCTGGTAACCGACCTCGACGTTTAATAAAACGCATATATACTTCGCAATACGTTGTCGGGCTTACGTTTTCCCTCGGTCATGTACGTCTTTGTACACTCCCGTCGGTAAAGCCGCGCCCTCCTCGTCTTGCTCGCATCTCTGCGTTTTACCTATTTGAGTATAAAGATAATAGGCTAATCAAAGAAAAGGCTCTTTTAAGGAGAAAATACAATGGCTAAAAAAGAAACCAGCCCCGAATTAACCGAAGAGTTTAAGAAAACTCTAGAAATGACAAAATATCTCGACATCGAAGTAGACGACGAGTTAAAACGTTCGTTCATTGCCTACGCGATGGCGGTAAATAAATCCCGTGCTATCCCTGACGTTCGCGACGGTTTGAAACCCGTACACAGACGTATTTTGTACTCTATGCACGAAATGGGGCTTTACAATGATAAAGCGACCCGTAAGTGCGCGCGTATCGTCGGTGACTGTATGGGTAAATATCACCCTCACGGCGACAGCTCGGTATACGATGCACTCGTACGTTTGGCGCAAGAATTCACCATCAACTTCCCCTTGGTTTACGGGCACGGTAACTTCGGTTCCGTGGACGGCGACGGGGCGGCTGCAATGCGTTATACCGAAGCAAAGCTTTCCAAGCTTGCATCGGAAATGCTCCGCGACCTCGACAAGGAAACGGTGGATTTAATCCCCAACTTCGACGGTACGGAAATGGAACCCACTGTATTGCCTGCAAGATATCCCAACTTGCTTGTCAACGGTGCGGACGGTATCGCCGTAGGTATGGCGACGAACATTCCCCCGCACAACCTTGCCGAAGTTATCGACGGTACGATTGCCATGATTGACAACCCTGAAATCACCGTGGACGAGCTGATGGAATACATTCCTGCGCCCGATTTCCCCACCGGCGGTATCATCATGGGCAGAAGCGGTATCAAGAGAGCATACCGCACAGGGCAAGGGAATTTGATTATCCGTTCGAAGTGTGAAATTGAAGAATACGGTTCGGGCGCAAACGTGCGTTCCCGTATTGTTGTTACGGAAATTCCTTACCAGGTCAACAAAGCGCAACTCATCAAGACGATTGCGGACATGGTAAACGACAAGCGTTTGGAAGGGATTTCCGATATCCGCGACGAATCGGGCCGTGACGGTATGCGTATCGTAATCGAATGTAAAAAGGATGCGAATGCGCAGGTTGTCCTCAACACCTTGTTCAAGAAAACGAAATTACAGATTTCCGACGGTATCATCTTGTTGGCGTTGGTAGAAAACGGTACCGAACCCAAGAATTTGAACTTACAGGAAATTCTCTATCATTATTTACAACATCAAAAGGAAGTTATCACCCGCAGAACTCGCTTCGACCTCAACAAGACGGAAGAACGCGCGCACATCATCGCTGGTTTGGTATTGGCACTTGCGAACGTGGACGAAGTTATCCGCATCATCAAAGCTTCGGCGGACAGAAACGCGGCGGTTACGGGCTTGACCACGGCGTTTGAATTGGATGAAAAGCAAGCAATTGCTATCCTTGAAATGCGTTTGCAGAGATTGACTTCGTTGGAAGTGGAAAAACTCAAGGACGAATTGAACGCGCTCCGCGCAACGATTGCGGATTTGAAAGATATCTTGGCAAACGAAAGCCGTGTTATGGACATCATCCGTACCGACCTTTTGACCATCAAAGAAAAATATCCTTCGCCTAGAAAAACGGAGATTTCCGTGGATTACGGCAACATCGACGATGAGGATTTGATTGACAGAGAAGATATCGTTATCACGATTACCCACGGCGGTTATATCAAACGCTTGCCCGTTGACGAATACAAAGCACAGGGCAGAGGCGGCAGAGGTATTACCGGACACAGACCTAAAGATGAAGACTACGTGGAAAAAATGTTCGTTTGCTGTACGCACGATCCCATCTTGTTGTTCTCCTCCAAGGGTAAAGTTTACTCCATCAAGGGTTACGAAATCCCCGAGGCGAACCGTACCGCAAGAGGCCGTGCCGTTGTCAATATTGTACAGCTTGACGCAGGCGAAAAGATTGAGGCAGTATTGCCCGTATCCGAAAGCGGTGAAGGCTATCTCGTGATGGCAACCGAAAAGGGCTTGATTAAGAAAACGCACACGGATGAATTCAAGCGTATCGCAAGAAATGGTAAAATTGCCATCAAATTGCAGGAAAATGACCGCTTAATCGGTGTACGTTTCACAACGGGCGAAGACGAAATTCTCATCGCATCCCGTGAAGGTAAGTGTATCCGCTTCGCGGAAACGGACGTACGTCCTACGGGCCGTGGCACGCAAGGCGTTAAGGCGATTACACTTTCCAAGGAAGACGTAGTGGTGGATATGTTGATTATCGACCCTGAAAAGGATTTGTTCACGTTGACTTCGCTTGGTTACGGTAAACGTTCAAAGGTGGATGATTACCGCTTGCAGAGCCGTGGCGGTAAGGGTATCAAGGCAGGTATTTTCAACGATAAGACGGGTTACCTTGTAAACCTCAAAGACGTAACGGATGACAACGATATCATGATTATTACGACGGGTGGGACGATTATCCGTATGCACGCAGATTCGATTAGCTGTATCGGCAGAAGTACCCGCGGTGTGCGTGTTATGAACGTTAAGGGCAGTGAAGTTGCAACGGTAGACATCACCGAACGTGACGATGAAGCGGAAACGCAAGCGCCCGAAGAAACGGCGGCGGACCTTAGCGCGGAAGATTTGGCAGGGGAAACCGAAGTGGAAGAAGTAGAAGAAACGGTGGTACTTGACGACGAAGTTGAGGAAGCTGTTGCAGAGGACGAAAACGAATAAACTCGTACATGCCCCCTTCATTTTATGGTAAAATACGCCCGCGGCGACCGCCGCGGGCGTAAAAACTACAACAAAAGAA
Source organism: Clostridiales bacterium (assembly GCA_015069495.1). Taxonomy (GTDB): domain Bacteria; phylum Bacillota; class Clostridia; order Christensenellales; family Borkfalkiaceae; genus Scatosoma. Next base: position 9,421 of record SVIN01000028.1, on the reverse strand, counting down.
AAGGAAAAAGAGTATGCCGCATTATGTCATCACAGCGATTGCATTAACCGCTTTATACGTTTCAGGAATCTATGGATTGCGCTACATACGTTCTCAACGATTGGCAAATATTCTATTTCCCATCATAGTATTTTTACCCTATCTGTACGGAGTTATCTATATGTATATAGACGTAGGAGTGAAAGATTGGAATTTTCTCAACACCTTGCCGACCGCCAACGTTAGCCCGTTTATGTGTTGTTTGACTTTACTGACGATTTTTATGCCCAAGAAAGTAAAAGAGTACGTATTCACCTTGATTGCGTTGCTGTCGCTTGGAGTGTTTTGCGCGGGAATGTTGACCTGCGTGTCGAATGCTTTGCGTGATTATGCATTCCATTGGATGATTGCGCTGGATTCTTTTGCGCACGTCGCGTTGTCCTTGTTTGGGGTATGCTTGGTGAAAAGCGGGCAGGCGAGTTTAGAAATCAAGCATAGTCTCACAAGCGGTTTGCTGATTGTGGGGGTTGCGGGTATCATGTTGATTTTGAACTTGATATTCCATACTTCGTTTTTCGGGTTGAATTTGTACGGAAATCACAATATTTACAACATGGTGTTATTCGCCAAAGGATACGTATCGGCGATGATGTATTTTGTCGGTTTGTGTGTGGTGTTAATGTTGGGATATGGGTATCAGAAATTATTACAGAGAAGCAAATGAAAAAATCTCTCCACGACGGAGAGATTTTTTGTACGTTTACCTTAATGAATTACGTTTTATAACTTCTTCCTGCGTTGGTTCGGCAGGGTTCAACATATCAAATGCTTTGATTAAGAATCCCGATATCGGGAATGCCGCTTGGATAATGATAATTGTCAATAAGATTTGCGGCAGGGTGAAGTGTAACGTTGACCAACCCTTGAACAATGCATCTGCGATTGTGGGTGTGGTGAATATCAATGCGCACAATGCGGCGGTGATAAGCCACAACACCGAACGAAGGATATTAAACGGTTGACAGATACGATACAACATAACCAACCCGCACGAGGTCAAGGCAATGACCATCAAAGCGGAATAAATATTGATATGTTCGGGGTCCATAAGTTCGTTTGGAATAAACCCAAACATTTCGGCAAGGGAAGAATTGTGGATAATATAGACCGACATAATCCCTATGACCATGGTCAATGCGCCTGGTATCGCACGGCTTAAGACGTAGGGGATAAACTTACCTTTGACTCGGTCGGTGTTGGGTTGCAAGGAAAGCACCAACGACGGCATTGCGCTGACAAGTAATTCGTAAATCAACATGTGTGTTGTATTGAAGAAATACATTTGTTTGAGTGCAATACAAATCACCGCCAACATCAAAATCAACAGAGTTTTCATGATGTACAGCGAGGACGAGTTTTTGACGTTGTTAATCACTCGTCTGCCTTCGTTTACAATCTTGGGCATTGACCCGAAGTTGCTGTCTTGTAAAACGAGGTTGGAAACGTTGCGCGCCGCTTCGCTGCCCGAAGCAACGGAAATGGCGCAATCGGCTTCCTTCATCGCCAAAATATCGTTTACACCGTCACCCGTCATGGCAACGGTATTGCCCGCTTTCTTAATGGAGCGAATCAAAATTGCTTTCTGTTCAGGTGTAACGCGTCCAAATACGGTGTATTGGTTTGCGGCGTTTTCCACTTCTAAATCGGACAATCCTTCCAAGGACAGGAATTGCGAGGCGTTCTTAATTCCCGCACGGCGGGCTACTTCCGACACGGTAACAGGGTTGTCACCCGAAATAACCTTGACGTTAACTTCGTTTTCGCGGAACCATTTGATGGTTTCTACGGCGTCGGGACGAATGTTGTCCGAAAGGGTGATAATCGCCACCGCGCGCAACCCAGAGGGCACTTTATCGCCCTGAATCGCACCATTTGCATGTGCAAGCACCAATACGCGTAAACCCATTTGGGCGTACTGTTTTACAATTTTATCGATACGTACGGGAACGGGTTTCAACACGAATTCCGGCGCACCCATGACGTAAGTGCCGACTTCTTCAAAGGTAACGGCGGACAGCTTTCTCGCAGACGAGAACGACAGGGTTGACATCGGTTGTAAAGCCGAGGAATGCCCAAAGCGTTCGTATAAAGCAATCGAGGTTTGGTTGTTGTCGCTGAGCGCGGCAAGCATCGAACCTAAGATATCGTCTACACCGTAATCAGTCCCTGCAGAGCCAAGCAAAATGCAATCGCTGACCTTCATTCTGCCGTCCGTAATCGTACCCGTTTTATCCAAACACAGCACGTTGACACGGGCGAGCATTTCCAACGAATACATATCTTGTACAAGGGTATTATATTTCGCCAAACGAATCATACCCGTTGACAAAGCCACGGTTGTCAACAGCAAAAGCCCTGAAGGAATCATACCGATGACAACGGACGCGGTGTTTTGTATCGTTTTGTTCAAGTCCGAATTGTTGCTCATCAAAGTCGCCCAGAATCCGCCGTTTTCGCGCATATAATCCCACGCGCCCTCAATCGAACTATAGTTGTTGACAAAGGTTAAAATGGCGATTGGTATGATTAAGAAAGCGATTACCTTGATGAACAAGCTGATGGAATTCATAATTTCCGAATTCGGGCGTTTGTACTTTTTCGCACGCGAAGTCAGTTTGCTGATGTAGGTATCGTCACCGATCTTATCCACGCGCACAGCGATGCGTCCGCTGGCAACAAACGAGCCCGCGTACAACATTGCGCCGTCTTCCTTTTTAATGGGTACGGATTCACCCGTCAAAAGAGATTCGTTCAATTCTGCCATGCCTTCGACCGCGATACAATCGGCGGGGACTTGTTGACCTGCTGACAACAGTAAAATATCATCGATAACCAAATCTTCCGCGGGGATTTCCATTTTTCGCCCGCCGCGCATAACGTTTGCGGTGGGGGAAGACAGAATGGACAATTTGTCCAGTTTCTGTTTCGCGCGGATTTCAAGGAAAATCGCGACCAGGGTATTGGTCAGGAAGATGAGAACGAACAGGTATTGTCCCAACGGCGCATGCGCCAAAATCAAAGCGATGGCGGCAATTGCACAAAGGATATTGAACCCCGTGAAAATATTCCCGAGGATAATCCCAGGATAGGTTTTCGATTGTTTTTTACCCGTTTTATTGACCAAGCCCTGCTCGATACGTTCGGCAACCTGCGCCGCAGTCAAACCCTCGTTTGCCGCCGCGTGGAAACGTTGTACGTTTTCAGCTATGGTCGAAGTCGTTTTTTTCTTTTTAATTTTCGGGAAAAGAGACATGAAGTTTAAATGGCTCTTTTCCTCTTTTGACAAGCGTTCTTGTTCTTTTTTCTTATCACTCATAAATTGGTATTTCTCCGTAAGAAAATAATACTAATTCCATTATAGCATATCGAACGAAAAAATACAAGGTTTTTACAGAAAAATTATAGGAAATCGCCATTAGTCGTTTTGTTTTAATTGCTTTTACCCTCAAAAAGTTGTATAATAGGCTAAACGGAAACGCAAGAGCGTATTTTCGTAGAAACATAGGAAATTAAAATCGAGGTGTAAACATGATCGATATCAATCTTATCCGCACGGATGCGGAACTCGTAAAAGAAAATATTCGTAAAAAATTCCAAGACCACAAGCTTCCCCTTGTGGATCAAGCGTTGGAACTGGACGCAAAGCGCCGTACGTTGATTGCGGAAGGGGACGCGCTTCGTGCGGCAAGAAACACCCTTTCCAAGCAAGTCGGTTTGCTGATGAAAGAAGGTAAAAAGGACGAAGCGGAACAAGTCAAAGCGCAGGTAAAGGCAGACGCTGACCGCTTGGTTGCCATCGAAGCGGAAGCCGCAGACGTAGACGTAGCTTTGAAGAAAGTAATGATGGCAATCCCCAACATCATCGCAGATGACGTACCCATCGGCAAGGACGATGCGGAAAACGTAGAATTGCAACGTTTCGGCGAAGCAACCGTACCCGAATTTGAAGTGCCTTACCATTTGGATATTTTGGAAAATTTGGATGGTATTGACGTAGACGCTGCACGCCGTACGTCTGGGCAAGGGTTCTACTACTTGACGGGCGATATTGCTCGTTTGCATTCGGCGGTGCTTTCCTACGCGCGCGATTTCATGATTGACAAGGGCTTTACGTATGTAATCCCCCCTTACATGATTCACGGTGACGTTGTGTCGGGCGTTATGAGCTTTGACGAAATGGAAAACATGATGTATAAGATTGAGGGTGAAGATTTGTACCTCATCGGTACCAGCGAACACTCGATGATCGGCCGTTTCATGGGTCAAATTATCGACGGTAAAAAATTGCCTATGGCAATGACCAGCTATTCGCCTTGTTTCAGAAAGGAAAAGGGCGCGCACGGTATTGAAGAACGCGGTATCTATCGTATTCACCAGTTTGAAAAGCAGGAAATGATTGTTGTTTGCCGTCCCGAAGAAAGTGAAGAATGGTATGAAAAATTGTGGAGCTACACGGTAGAATTGTTCCGTTCGATGGAAATCCCCGTAAGACAGCTTGGTTGCTGTTCGGGCGACTTGGCAGACCTCAAATACAAGAGCTGTGACGTAGAAGCATGGAGCCCTCGTCAGAAAAAGTATTTCGAAGTAGGTTCTTGTTCCAACCTTACGGACGCGCAGGCGAGACGTTTGGGCATCCGTTATAAGGATGAAGACGGCAAGACGAAACTTGCGCACACCTTGAACAACACGGTAGTTGCGCCCCCTCGTATGTTGATTGCGTTTGTGGAAAACCACTTGCAAGCGGATGGCAGTGTAACCATTCCTGCGCCTTTGCAACCTTACATGGGCGGTAAGAAAGTAATTATCCCGAAGAACTAAATCAGGTAAAAACAAAACCCGTTGCCAAGTTAGGCGACGGGTTTTATGCATCTTTGCGACCGAGCAAGCAGTCGATGGAAACGTCGAAGAAATCCGCAACCTTCCATAAAGTCTGCAGGTCGGGTTCTACCTTTCCAAGTTCCAAATAAGAAACGTTTCGTTGTGTAGTTTCCAAAGCATCGGCAAGCTGTTTTTGTGTCATGCCCAACTCTTTGCGAAACTGTCGTAATTGCTCAGCAAAAATAATCGTCATATCTCTATCCATTTTTCTGTCATTGGTAGGGTGGACGTCTGTTTTATCAACGTGAGTTACCCACATGCCTTACCATTTTATTATAGACGAAAAATATCTAAAAATAGTTGACATAGACAAAAATTGTCTATATAATAAAAATAGACAGAAAGTATCTAAATAAAAGGGATGATATGGCGTTGGCGCGTTGTGGCTGTGATAGAAAAAGATAGGGGCAGGTATGCGTTCAACGCATACCTGCCCCTTTTACTCTTGTCGATTTTAATATTCATCCGATAAGCCAAGCAAATAATCTGCTGTGGTATCCAAACATTGGCAAATCAAGAAAAGGGTTTCCAAAGAAGGAAAGCTCTTTCCCGACTTATAATCGGTCACACATTGTTTGGAAACGTTGATGGCATTCGCGATTTCCACTTGTGTTTTTCCGCTAAGTTTTACTAATTCGTTAAAGCGTTCGGTAAATTTCATAATTAAATTATACCGAAAAACAGTCAGTTAATACTTGACAGTACGCTACAAACTGACCGCGTGCGCCTTGACGCGCGCGATATATTGCTGTTGCAATACGATGTACGGCTGTGCGATATGTTTGCAAAGCAAACACGATATGCGCCTTTGGCGCGCTGTGGCTGTGATAGTAAAAAAAGGGGCAGGTATGCGTTCAACGCATACCTGCCCACTTTATTTTAAGCATTGCAAATAGGAATATGAATTGAAAATTGATTATTGTTACTGTTGGAAGTGATTCGAATATAGACCGATTCACCCAAAGCCAATTGCACGATAAATTGATAATCATAATCATAACCCGCCACGTCAATTCTTGCGCCCGTAACAGGGTTATAGGCCTCGACATTCAACCCTTGATAATCGCTGGGTTGAACCGCAAAATAGTAAAGTGCGTTAGCGTACTCCGCATTGGTGAACTTAAACCACGCTTCTTCGCCTTGATTTAACGTTGCTTGAGGGGGATCATACCGCGTAAACTGGATGGGGTTGCTCGGGAAGACAGGGGGGACGTAGAGTTTCATGTTATCCACGTAGTACACGGTATCGTTGACGTAATCCCCGTACGCGTTGGAAACGAGTATGTAAATTTTCGATACCGCGCTTGCATCTGCGCCGTAAAGCGTACGCAAATCCGCCGTAATGCTCACCCAACCGTTCAACGATATATTCTTTGTAAAGCCTGCATTCGGGGAAACGTAACCCGTCTTTGAACTTTGGTTAAAGGCAAGTTGCGCACTAAGCGAACCGTCTTCTTTCAACAAAATAATCGAGGAAGTGACGTCACCGTTGACAACCTTGATATCAAAGGTAAGGGTGGATTTGCTCAAATCTGTGGCTTGACCATACATTTGTGCCACGTCAATCGCAACCACCGACCAAACCCATTTTCCGCCGTCTTCGAGGCTGTCGTACCATGCGCTTGCATTCTTCACGTTGAACGCCCCGCGCAGAGCCGATGTGCTGTTTTCGGAAACTTCGCCCGTTTGCGCAACAAATTCGGTAGAAATATTCCATGCGTCGAAAGAGGCGTTGTAAACGTATTGACTGGTGGAAAGGTCATCAGGATCGCTGACAAATGCTTGGCTACAACCCATGCACGCGCCGTCTTTGTATACGTGCGGGGCGAGGGGAATGGCGGAAGGGATTTCATTGTGACAGTTTTGACAAACGTCAAGCTTCACACCTTCCGTTGTACAAGTCGGTTCTACCGAAACCATCGAGGTATAGTTATGCCCGATGGCGGGGATAGGTTTCGTGACTTTCGCACCGCATTTTGTGCAAGTACCCGCTTCCACGCCATCGCTTTCACAGCCTGCTTCGGTTTCTGTGGCATAGGTATAAGTGTGCAAGCAAATCTTATCGGGGTCAAGCCCGCAAAGGGTAGCGCAAAGGCGGATACCAAGGATAAGTTTCGCTTCTTTTTCTTCGTAGGTAATACCAGGCAAGAAATCCATTACCTTGTCGCCCTCTCTGCCCGTGGTATTTTGAATGGTTTCCATCAACGCGTCGATATCAGGGATTTCACCGTACAATTGCATATACGCCATTGTTGCGCCAAACACACCGTTTAATTCGTTGGCGTGCGTTGCCCCGTCAAGATAATTGAGGTTGGTGGTCGCGAAACCGTAATCCTTTTTCAAGGTATGAATCGCCTCGCGCCAGTTCACCAAATCCAAACCGTAATGGTTTGCTGCGAGGATGCCGTCTTCCGATTCGTTATCCGCGGTGTAAACCATGACTTCGGTGAAGGGGCTGAGTCTCAGAATTTCTTTTAAAAAGTTACTCAAATCCAACGCATCGTCGAGGCTGTAGAAATCTTGGATAAACAAAACGTCAGGTCTCACGCCGTTGGTGATATAACCTTCGCGGGAGTCAAACGCATCGTCGTATTGGTCTTCGATTCTGCCGTTGGGGGTCCAGTTATATGTTGCGGTCAAGTTCGCGCCGTTCGCTTGCGCAATGGCATTCAACCAATAAGCGGAAGCGGAAAATTCAATAAAGCTATTCCCTGCAAACATAACCTCAAGGCTTTCACTCTTATCATAATATCCCTCGTGGTTATACACGGTAGGGTTATTCCAAGCGCGCGTGGGCTTGGTGAAACAAATATTCTCGATATAGAAGATGCTATCCACCGCATTGTTGCCGAACGCATTCGAGAATACGAGGTTGATTTTACTGATATTTGCTAAGCTGTCCGCATCGTAAATCAAAGGCAGGTTGATGGTAAATTCATACCAGCCATTGTATAATTCCTTCGCTTGGAATTTTGCATAGTTTTCCAACCCGTCGTTGCGGAAAGAAACTTCTTGCAAAGCCGTTCCGTTTTCATCATACAAGATAATGGACGAAACGGGACTGCAATTGACGGTTTTGAGTTCAAAGCTCAACGCGCGGTTGTGCAAATCAGCATTGCGCAAACCACTGTATTGCGCATCATTCACAGCAGGCATGTCGATGGAAAGGTAGGTCCAAACCCATTTTCCACCGTCTTCCCCAGGGTAGCCATCCACACCCTTGTTGTTAAACGTACCTTTGATGGTGTTGTAACCTTCTTCCGAACCCTTGGTAAGCGTAGCCTTTACGCCGTAGCCTTCGGGTTTGTACGAAGTAATTTCGTCGAGCGAATCTATCAGGTTGTTGGGGCGTGGTTCAATCGGATCTAAAATTGGATCGGGTTCTTTTTCCTCATTCACCGTCACGGACATATTGTCAAGATAGTATACGGTATCGTTGATATAATCCCCGTATGCGTTGCCCACGAAGAGGTAAATTTTCGACACAGCGCTTGCATCCGCGCCATACAGCGTTTCCAAATCCGCCGTGATACGCACCCAATCCTCCGTCAAAACCTTTTTCGAGAATCCTGTACTTGCGGAAACGTAGTTGTTCGTACTTTGGTTGAAAGCAAGCTGTGTGCTAAGCGATCCGTCTTCATTCAAAAGCATGATGGACGAGCTGGGGTCGCCGTTGATAACCTTGATATCAAAGGTAAGGGTGCTCTTGCTTAAATCGGTGGCTTCGCCGTAAAGTTCTTCTATATCGATTGCAACAACCGACCAAACCCACTTCCCGCCGTCATCGGGGCTGTCATACCAAGCGTCTGCGTTTCTCACGTTGAACGCCCCGCGCAAAGCGGACGTACTGCCCGCAGAAACCACCGTGGTTTGCATACTTAAATCCGTGGGGATATGCCATGCATCGAAAGAGGCGTTGTAAACGTATTCGCTTGTAGAAAGGTCATTGGGGTCGCCAGTCGATCCTTTTCCGCAAGTTTTACAAACTCCGTTTTCGTATGTATGCCCCGATGCAGGCAGAACTTTGGGTTCGGTATCTCCGCATTTTGTGCAAGTACCAAATGCCGCGCCGTTGGTTTCACAGGTCGCTTCTACAATCGTTTCGTATTCAAAATTGTGTTCGCATTCCTCTTCCACAGACGAAGAGCTCTCTTCTTCTGAGGAACTTTCTTCTTCCGTCGAGGAGTTTGCTTCTTCGGACGAACTTTCTTCTACCGAAGAGGAAACTTCTTCAATGGAAGACGAGCTTTCCGCAGGTGAGCTGTCAGAATTCTTGTTGCCGAAGGGTAAGTTGTCGCAGGCGGTCATTCCGCCGATACCCAAAGCGAGCAAAGCAGCCAAAAGGAGTTTTACGCATTTTTTCATATCAAATTCCTCCGTTACGCCAAATCGGCGTTTTATTCAAAAAATGGTAGTTTTATGCTACTATATCCATTATACACCTTTTGGAGCAACTTGTCAATATGGGGGGGGGGGGTTTTTTTTTTGGAAAAAAAAAAAAAAA
>SVIN01000001.1 GCA_015069495.1 Clostridiales bacterium | reverse complement strand
CGTGGCGGCGGATATCCCCGGGCTTATTGAAGGAGCTGCGCAGGGCGCGGGTTTGGGGCATGATTTCTTGCGCCATATCGAACGTACGCGTATGCTTTGCCACGTGATCGATATTTCCGGTTGCGAGGGGCGCGACCCGATTGAGGATTTCAAAAAAATCAACGAGGAATTGAAAGAGTTCAGCGAGGAACTTGCAAGCCGTCCGCAAATCGTGGTATGTAACAAGTGTGATATTTACGGTGCGGAAGATAACCTCAAGGCGTTTAAGAAAAAGTTTGGGCGCAAGTATAAGATTTTCCCGATCACAGCATTGTCGGGTGAAGGCACGCGGGAGTTGATTGAAGGGATTTTCGGTGTGTTGGAAACTTTACCGCCCGTAGAGCCGATGCCTGTGGAAGAGGAATTTGAATACAAGGCGAACGATGATTTGAACTTTGAAATTTTCAAAGACGAAGAAGGGGTATACGTTGTTGTCGGGGGCTTGGTGGATATGCTGTGCCGTAACGTTGTGTTGAACAATCCCGATTCGATGTTGTATTTCCAAAAAGTGTTGCGTTTGCGCGGGGTTATTAAGGCATTGGTGAAGATGGGGTGCGTCGAGGGTGATACCGTTTCCATCGGTGACGTCGAATTCGACTTCGTCCCCTAAACGGCGCATTTACATCGCAATACGGCGTTGCGCTTGCGCGCGCTTCGGTCACGTACGGTCTTGTACGCTCCCGTCAGCGTGCTCAACGCGCCTTGTCTTGTCTTGCTCGCAACCAACCTGACGTTGGACGCAATAAGGTGTCTTAACACACACTTTGAAGATATCTACGCGCATTCACTGTGATATGCGAAGTAATATATAAAGGGAGTGATAACACTCTATACAAGGTCCAGCGGAACGCTGGCCAACCTGACGTTGGACGCAGTAAGGTGTCTTATCGCTCGTGTTTATAGGCAGTTTCGCGCATTCACTGTGGGGCGTGTCGTTGCTCCCGTCAGCGGCAAGCTGAGCTTGCAGGCAGTAAGGTGTCTTAGCGCGCACTTTGAAGTTGGCTTCGTGCATTCACTAAGATAAAAAAAGTAAATTAAAGGAAAAGAATATGATTGTAACCAGTGAAAATATTACCAGTAAACAAAGAAGTAAATTGAAATCCATTGCGGCGAATCTTTCGCCCATCACCCAAATCGGCAAAGGCGGTATCACCGAAAACCTTTTGAAAACTTTGTCCGATGCTTTGGATGCGCATGAAATTATTAAGGTTAGCATTTTGGATACAGCCGACGATGATCCCAGAAACCTTGCGGAAAACGTTGCGGAACTGTTGGAAGCTGTGCCCGTTGCCGTTATCGGCAGAAAGGCGATTTTCTACCGTTATTCCCGCCGTGATAAATACGCGCATCTTGAATTTTAATCAATCGGTGTTTAAAAACTTGTTCTTTGCTTTATAAATAAACATAAGACCATAAAAGGAACGTGAAAAAGATGGAAAAAGAAGAATTGAAGCTGAACGAACTTGCAGAAGAAGTCCCTGCAAAAGAAGAAAAGAAAAAGAAAGTAAATAAGAAAGAGGAATTGGAAAAGGCTCTTGTCGAAGCGGAAGAAAGCACCCGCAAATGGTATGCGGTAACGGCTGAATATGAAAATTACCGCCGTCGTATGCAAAACCAAGCGGCTGCGCGTTATCAAGACGGTCGCAACGACGTCATTGCATCCTTGTTCCCCATCGGTGACAATCTCGAACGCGCGATGGCTTCCTGCGCGGATGAAAGCACCAAGCAGGGTTTGGATATGGTTCTTAAATCCTTCAAAAAGGTGCTTGACGGCGAAGGGGTGGAGGAAATCGACCCCGTAGGTCAACCTTTTAACGCGGATACGATGGAAGCGATTATGGCGATGCCTTGCGCGGACGGCGAAGAAGCGGGCTTGGTGAAACAGGTCTACGTAAAGGGCTATAAGAAAGGCGATAAAGTATTGCGCTACGCGCAGGTTATCGTTACACAGTAACACATTGTAAAAGGTGAAAAGCAACCTCGAAAGGGGTTGCTTTTTTTGCATACTGTTTCCTCTTGGCGCATACAATACTATGCAGAATAGGAGGATAGGGTATGAAACGAATTTTGGGTTGGATATTAATTTTGGTGTGTACCGCATGGTCGGCGTTTGTGGTGTCGGGGTGTAAAAATCAAGAAAACGGGTATACCAGGTATGAGATTACCGCTGAATATATTCCTGAAAACCGCACTTTGACAGGGACAACAAAGGTGACCTTTGAGAATGGTACGGACAACGAGATTTCCGTGTTGAAATTTCAGTTGTATCCCAATGCCTATCGTCAGGACGCGCTGTATTCTCCCATTTCTACCGCCTATAAAGCTTCGGCGTATTATGCTGGTGAAAGTTACGGGGAAATGGTGATTTCCAGCGTACACGGGTCGAAAAATTGGGAAGTGTTGGGCGAAGATGAAAATATTTTGTACGCATACCTCGAACGTTCGCTGTTTCCTGGGGATAAAGTGGTTTTGGATATTGGATTTATGACAAAATTGGCGCAGGTCAATCACCGTACGGGGGTGACGGAACATACCGTTAACCTTGGTAACTTTTTTCCGATATTGTGCGGGATAAAAGACGGCGGATTTATGGAAACGGTGTATTATTCGGACGGCGATCCCTTTTACAGCGATTGCGCGGAATACAAAGTGACGCTCACCGCGCCGAAAGAATACGTGGTTGCAACCACGGGGGAAATTGTACAAGAAAGAAGCTTGGAAAGTAAAAAGGTGCATACCATGTATGCGATGAACGTGCGGGATTTTGCCTTGGTGTTGTCGGAAAACTTTCGCGTAACGACCACGAAACATGGGGATACGACCCTTGCGTATTACTACTATGACGACGAAACGCCTACGAAGACCTTGGATTTGATTCGTGAAAGTTTTACTTTCTACGAAAAAACTTTTGGCAAGTACCCTTACGGCAATTATGCGGTGGCGCAGACGGGGTTTTGTTACGGGGGGATGGAATACCCTTGTTTGGCGTTCATTTCAGACGGTTTAGACGAGGGTGGTAAGGCGCGGGTTGTGGCGCATGAAACGGCGCACCAATGGTGGTACGGTGTGGTGGGAAGCGACCAAATCGAAAACGCGTGGCAGGACGAGGGGCTGGCGGAATACTCTACAATTATGTTTTTTGAGGAATACGAAAAGTATGGATTCACGCGGGAAAATTTGGTGAAGGAAGCGGTGGCGGAATACCGTTCATTCTACGACGTGTACGGCAGTGTTTTGGGTCGGGCGGATACTCGTATGACACGGAACTTGAAGGATTTTCTCAGCGATTACGAGTATAAATGTATCTCCTACGACAAGGCGGTGATTATGTGGGATACGATGCGGAAGAGTGTTGGGGAACAAAAAATGGTGAGTGCGTTGCGGAAATATTACAGCCGTTGTCAATTCAAAAATGCGACGGCGGGAGATTTGATTGGGAGTTTTGAAAAGACGGGATTGGACGTCGGGGGATTTTTTGACAGTTTTTTAAGCGGAAAAGCGATTTTATAAGGAGAAAAGCCTTGCAAAAAATATGGAAAGGGGGTATAATAGCGGTAGAAAATTGGATGCGGAGATGGAAAAATGCCTTTTTTACAGTATAAATGCAAAGCGTGCGGAAAACGATTTGACGAATTGGTGAAAGTATATACAGACAAAGTGGTTTGCCCTGATTGCGGTGGGGAAACGGAACGCGATTATGCGGGGGCGATGTATACTTCGACGGGGCAGTCGAGTAAAAAGTGTACGGGCAATTGCAAGACTTGCGGTGGATGTCATTGAGCGAGTTGCCAACCTGAGGTTTGGCGCAATAAGGTGTCTTTTTGTGCGTGTTTTTAGAAAGTTTCGTGCATTCACTGTGATATGCGAGATAAAATAAAGAAAGAGCCATAACACTCTATACAAGGTCCAGCGGAACGCTGGCGGGCGGTCGATGATTCGACCGCCCGCCTTGTCATATTTCGCCTTTGCAATACGTGCCATATTTATGCCTTCCCTTGCGAGGGAAGGTGTCGCGAATACGAAGTGATAACGAGTTGAGTGACGGATGAGTAGTTGCTTCGACGTTGAGAGACTACTCATCAGTCCTTCGGTTCACTATGTTTCACTCTCAGGACAGCTTCCCTCACAAGGGAAGCCATATATAGGAAGGCATTACAAAATATGGCGGGCGAGCATTGTTCGCCCGCCATATTTTTTTTGCAAAAGTATTGACAAGCTTATTTTTCCATGTTATAATGTAACATGAGCAGGTTTGGGGTATTCTCTGCCAAAACCAATGCTCCTACATATTATAAAAAATATTGTCATTTTTAGGAGGAAAGTACTTATGGCAAAATCAAGATACATTGGGGATTATCCCGTAATCGGTATCAGACCTACCATAGACGGTAGAAGAGGTCCTTTGAAGGTGCGTGAATCCCTTGAAGACCAAACCATGAACATGGCAAAGCGTGCGGCAGAATTGATTACGAACAACGTATTCTATTCCAACGGCGAGCCTGTAAAAGTAGTCATCGCTGACACCACCATCGGCCGTGTTGCGGAAGCGGCTGCTTGTGCAGATAAATTCAAAAAAGAAGGCGTAGACATCACGTTGACCGTAACCCCTTGTTGGTGCTACGGCAGTGAAACGATGGATATGGACCCGAATACCATCAAGGCGGTTTGGGGCTTCAACGGTACCGAACGTCCCGGTGCAGTTTACCTTGCGGCAGTGCTCGCAGGTCACGCGCAAAAAGGTTTGCCTGCATTTGGTATCTATGGTCATGACGTGCAGGATTTGGACGATACAACCATCCCTGCGGACGTTTCCGAAAAAATCTTGCGTTTTGCACGCGCGGCGGTTGCCGTAGCAACGATGCGCGGTAAATCCTACCTGCAAATCGGTTCGATTTGTATGGGTATCGCAGGTTCTATCGTAGACGTAGCGATGTTTGAAGATTATCTTGGTATGCGTGTGGAATCGGTGGACGAAGTAGAAATTATCCGCCGAATGTCTGAAGGTATTTACGACGAAGCAGAATATCAAAAGGCGCTTGCTTGGATTAAGGCAAAATGCAACTCCGATTTCGATAAGAACCCCGAAGAATTGCAACGTACCCCTGAACAGAAAGAAAAGGATTGGGAATTCACGGCAAAAATGGCGTGCATCATCAAGGATTTGATGAATGGCAACCCCAACCTTCCCGAAGGCGCAGAAGAAGAAATGGTTGGTCACAACGCAATCGCGGCTGGTTTCCAAGGCCAAAGACAGTGGACGGATTTCTACCCCAACTGTGACTTCCCCGAATCGATTTTGAACTCCTCGTTCGACTGGAACGGTGCACGCGAACCCTTCGTTCTCGCAACCGAAAACGATACCTTGAACGGTGTTTGCATGTTATTCATGAAGCTCCTTACGGGCAGAGCGCAGATTTTCGCAGACGTTCGTACCTATTGGAGCGGTGAAGCCATCAAGCGCGTAACCGATTATGATATTGACGGCAAGGCAAAGGAAGCGAATGGCTTTATTCACCTTATCAACTCGGGCGCGGCATGCGTAGACGCTTGCGGTGAAGTGAAAGACGAAAACGGCAACGCTGTGATGAAACAGTGGTGGAACATGACGGATGCGGATATCGACGCTTGCATGAAAGCAACGACCTGGCCGTATGCTGACCTCGGGTATTTCCGTGGCGGCGGGTATTCGTCCCGTTTTGTAACGCGTGCGGAAATGCCTTGCACGATGATTCGTTTGAATATGGTAAAGGGTCTTGGTCCCGTGATGCAAATCGCAGAAGGTTGGACGGTAAACGTACCCGACGAGGTTACCCACAAATTGTGGAAGAGAACGGACTATACTTGGCCTTGCACTTGGTTCGCGCCTCGTTGCGACGGCAAGGAAGGCAGCCCTTTCAAGACCGCTTATGAAGTTATGAACAACTGGGGTGCAAACCACGGTGCGATCTCCTACGGTCATATCGGTGCGGACCTCATCACGATGTGTTCGATGCTCCGTATTCCCGTTTGCATGCACAACGTTCCCGAAGATGATATCTATCGTCCCGCTGCTTGGAATGCTTTCGGCATGGATAAGGAAGGGCAGGATTATAGGGCGTGTGCGGCGTACGGTCCTTTGTACAAGAAGTAAGGTAAGCGCGTATATACGTCGTCTTTCTTCGTCGCCGCTCCGCGCGCCTTGGTCGTGTACGCTTATGTACACTCCCATCGTCGTGCTCGCGGCTCCTTGAACTACTCGTATCTACGCACTTACGGATTCGTACTGGATCTGCGTCCAACGTCAGGTTGGTCTATACACTTACGGCTCCGTACTCTATCTGCGTCCAACGTCAGGTTGGTCTACACACTTACAGTTGCGTACTGTATCGGGTATGGACGAGTCTACCTATAAACACGTGCGAAAAGACACCTTACTGCGTCCAACGTCAGGTTGGTCTACGCACTTACGGATCCGTACTCTATCTGCGTCCAACGTCAGGTTGGTCTACGCACTTACGGATTCGTACTGTATCAAATAAGTATTAACATAAAAGGCTATGCGGTTTCGTGTAGCCTTTTACCTTATAAATACTTGCCAAAATGCTTTTGGCGTGGTATAATATGAACAAAAGAGGTAAACAATTATGAAATATATCGAATTAACAATCCATACCACAACGGAAGCAAGCGAAATTATTTCCGACATTATGTGGAATTACACCGATTACGGTGTCACCATCTGCGACCGCGCGGATATCATCGCCCTGCAAACCGCCAAAGAAAGCACTTTTTGGGACTACATGGACGATGACTTGACCGCCGATAAACCTTCCGACGTGCTTGTAAAATGCTACGTTGCCGAAGATATCGCGGGCGAAGTGGTCGCTTCCATTTTACGCGATATTTCCGATGCGAAAGACCGCAGTGAGGGGTTCCTTAGCTTCGGTACGTTGGAAGACACCAAGCGTTTGGTGGACGGTGACGATTGGATTGACGTGTGGAAAAAGCACTTCCGTCCCATTCACCTCGGTGCAATCGTTGTCGTGCCCGAATGGATTGACTATACCCCCGCGGAAAATGAACACGTGGTGTTGCTCGATTCGAATATGGCGTTCGGTACTGGTGAACACGAAACTACTTCCATGTGTGTGGAATTGATGCAAGAATACATCACACCTTCTTCCGTCTGCATTGACGTAGGTTGCGGAAGCGGAATTTTGGGGATTTCTGCCATCAAGTTGGGTGCGGAAAAGGCATACCTGACCGACATTGACCCGATTGCGGTGGAAAGTTCTTTGCATAACGCAAAACTCAACAACGTAGACGGTAAAACGGTGGTTGCGCATTCTAATCTCCTCGAAAACACGGACGTGCAAGGGGATATCATGATGGCGAATATCACGGGTGAAGTTTTAAAAATGCTTGCACCTTCCATTCCTAAAAACCTCAAAAAGGACGGGGTGCTGATTTTGAGCGGTATCATCGAAAGCCGTTTGGAAATGGTGAAGCAAGCCTACGAGGCAGTGGGTATGCAGGTGGCCTTTGAAAAGCGCAAGGGCGAATGGTTCGCACTTGTCTTAAAACACGCATAAGGGGATACCATGTCTGGGTTGAAACGTTTTTTTGTCGATAAAATTGAAGACACGGTCGAGCTTTGCGGGGAAGAATTTGAACACGCAAAAAACGTACTTCGTCTGTCTGCAGGCGACGAAGTCATTTTGCTTGACAACAGCGGAAACGAATATACTGCAGTCATCGCAAGCGTGGAAAAAAAGCGTATGCTGTTGAACGTGGTACGCTGTGAAGCGGGTGACCGCGAACCTAACGCAGACGTTTGTCTGCTGTTTGGCTATTTAAAAAATGCGGACAAAAACGAGTTCATCGTGCAAAAGGCGGTGGAACTCGGTGTAAAAAAAATCGGTGTCTTCTCGTCTGAATTTTCTTCCGCATACATGAACGCGAACAAGTTGGAACGCTTGAACAAAGTCTCCAAAGAAGCGGCGAAACAATGCCTGCGCGCGACTGCGCCCGAAGTGGTCTATTTTGACAGCTTCGACAAAGCGCTTGGCTACGCGGATGGCTATGACAATAAATTATTTGCGTGTGAATTTGCAACGGAAAGCAAATGCGACGTAGCGACTTTACAAGGCAGTACCGCCATCGTGATCGGCAGTGAGGGCGGTTTTTCCCGCGAGGAAGAACTGCTTGCCAACGACCAAGGCTTTGCCTCAATCACCCTCGGAAAACGTATTTTACGCGCGGAAACGGCGGCGGTTGCATTGACCTCGGTGGTCATGTTTGCTTTGGGGGAATTGCGATGAAAGCGGTGGTGTATACCCTTGGCTGTAAAGTCAACGACGTGGAAAGCGGGTCGATTATCCGTGGTTTGGAAGACCTTGGCTACGAGGTCTCGCGGGAACTTGTCCCTGCGGATTTATACGTGATAAATACCTGCGCCGTGACCGCGGAAGCCGAACGTAAAAGCCGTCAGACGGTGGGTAAAGCAATCAAGTGCAATCCCACAGCGAAAATCATCGTTTGCGGTTGCGCTTCGGAGAAATCTCCCGCCGATTTTGCCCAAAAAGGAGATACCGTGTACGCGGTGACGGGTGCGCAACGGAAAAATAAAGTATTGGAAATCGTCACGGCGGGCTTTGAAAACGAGGGCGGAATTTGCTTGGAAGAGGAAAAAACTTATGAGGAAATGCCCCTGCCCGAATGCTTAAAAACTCGCAACTTTGTCAAAATTCAAGACGGTTGCAATCGGTTTTGTTCCTATTGTGTTATCCCGTATTTGCGCGGTCGAAGCCGTTCTCGCTTGTTAGAAAGCGCGGCGGCGGAAATTTTACAAAGCACCGCGCAGGAAACGGTGGTGACGGGGATTGACGTGTCCGAATACAAGGATGAACAGGGGCGCGACCTTGCCGATTTGATGTTGGCGGTGAAAGACGCGAACACGCGTATTCGCTTGGGTTCGTTGGAAGTCAGCCTCATCACGCCCCGCTTTTTAAACGCGTTGAAAGAAGTGAAGTCCTTTGCTCCGCAATTCCACCTTTCTTTGCAAAGCGGATCGGATAAAGTATTGAAATCAATGAACCGCCATTACACCCGCGAGGAGTATTTGGAGAAGTGCCGTATGATTTACGAAACCTTTCCAAATGCGGCGATTACCACCGATATCATTGTGGGATTTCCAACGGAAACGGAAGAGGATTTTGCCGAGTCCATGCGCATCGTGGAAGAAGCGGGGTTTGCACAAATCCACGCTTTCCCCTACTCCCCCAGAGAGGGAACGAATGCGTATAAGAAGTATAAAGAACTGCCGTTTGCACTGAAAAAGGAGCGTGTCGAACGCTTGCTTACTAAAGGCGCGGACGAGAAAACGAAGTACATGCAACGCTTTGTCGGGCAGAGATTGGAGATGGTGCCTGAAAACTGTATCAAGGGGTATACCGAAGGGTATTCGGAAAACTATATCCGCGTATACGTACAGGGTGAAATGTCAAAACGCCCCACCCAGGTATGCGTTGAACGCTTGTTTAAGGACGGCGTTTTGGCAACGATAGATGAATAAAAAAGGAGATGTTGATGATGGAAAACTGTATTTTTTGTAAAATCGTAGCAGGGGATATTCCTTCTCCCCGTTTGTATGAAGACGATTATATGATCGTCATTCGCGACATTGAGCCTAAGGCAAAATTACATTATTTGTGCTTACCGAAAACGCATTTCGCTTTGTTGTCGGAAATGGACGAAGCGCGCGCGGATATCGTCAAGCACATCTTTAAAACCATTCCTACATTGGAAGAAAAATTGGGCTTGCAGGACGGGTATCGCGTGATTATCAACCAAGGCGAAAACGGCGGACAGACGGTACACCACTTGCACGTGCATTTGCTTGGCGGTGAAAAGTTGAGTGATTTTTAATCGCGCGGTATAAAATAGAATCGATTAGGCAATAATCCCTTTCACGGTGTCCATAAACGCCGTGGGAGGGATTTTTTTATGGCTCGGTTTCGTAATTTTTTATGCACGTGTTTGGCATTGGCAATCGCCTTAAGCTGTTGTATTTTGGTGAAATCTGTAAACTGCACCCGCTTTGCGGATATCCAGGGAATTCGGAGTTATTTTTTAGACAGCGCGTCCTCGCAAGGATTGCAAAAAAACAGCCTTTCATTATTCGACCTTGCGCGTGTGAAAGGGGAAAGCGTGCAGACGGAACTTTCCGCCTATACCGACGGCAGAGTGCTGTCAAAAGAAGAAATTGCTGAGGAAATCGCGCGGAAATACCAAGCGGAAATTTTATTTCGCGAGGAAGCAAACGGCATTGTATGCTATTACGCGTACGTTTCCGCATGGTCGGATAGCGTGTGGCTGTACGGGCAAAAGGTCAATCTTCACGTTGCGGTAGGGGAAACTTGTTTGTCGGTGGGGACACCGATGATTTTCGGCGGGTATTAAGTAAAATTTTTTACCATAGCAGGTATAAAGGTAAAATTGTCGGGGAAGAATTTACATACAAAACGATTTTCGGAGGATAGAAAGAAATGAAAGAACAAAACGGAAGCGAAAAGAAAAAGGGTATGGCGATGACGCGGGAAAAGAAATTTTATCTATTGACTGCCATTGGTTGCGCGTTGACTTTGGTTGCGATTATTCTCGTGGCGGTGCTTGTACCCAATCAAAACACGGTGGATGACCCGACCGCAAACCAGCCTGGGGTTTCCATGGACCAGACTAGTGAAAGACCTGAGGCGAACGATAAGGACAGCGGTGAAAATAACGAACCCGTTGTCAATACGCCCGAAGGGATGCAAATGCCCTTGGAAACGGTATCGATTATCCATGATTACGGATTTTACCACAACGTGACTTTGGATAAATATTACGAACACCAAGGGGTGGATTTTACCGCAACGGTAGGCGCGCAGGTCTTGGCGGTTGACGACGGTGTGGTGGAAAGTATCTATAAGGACGACGTCTTGACGGGCACGGAGATCACCATCAATCATGGCGACGGAGTAAAAACGGTATACCGTTTTATCACGCCAAACGAGGGGTTGACGGTAGGCGCGCAAGTTTCCCGCGGTGACATAATTGCTACGGTGGCGGAAGCGACGGGGGAAGAATATAAGGACGGCGCGCACTTGCATTTTGAAATCAGAAAGGACGGCAAGCAGGTAGATCCCGCATCCTATTTAACCTTTGAGGAGAAATAAGGCCTGCTTGATTTTTGACGGCAAAATACTGCAAACTACAGCGCGTCGCACGCGGTTGCAAAAGCCTGATAAGGGTTAAACCGAATAAGCCTTAAACGAAGCTTGTTTGCATCTTCTGCCATAGCCAAAAGTAAAAGAAAACAGCTCCCATGAAGGAGCTGTTTTTACATAATACGGCACAAAAAACACGCGAAGACGACGGCAAGGAGGTAAGACGAAATGGCAATTACCAACGCCGCCGTCAATTTTTTTCGTTTCATCCCCGCAAAGTACACCGCGCCAATATAAAAAATCGTGTCCGAAGTCCCATACACCACACACGCGCACCGCCCCGCATAACTGTCGATTCCGCACCGTTCTAAAATTTGCGTTAACACCGCAATCGACCCGCTGCCCGAAAGCGGTTTCATCAAAATCAGCGAGGAAATTTCTTCGGGTATGCCTGTGAAAGTAAACAACGGGGAAATCCATGCGCTCAGCTTGGCTTCCAATCCGCTGACTTCCAACAGCTTGCACAACATCATGACGGCGGTGATATAGGGAAAAATGGATAAAATTAAGGGGATTGCGCCCTTTGCTCCCTCGGTAAAACTATCGTAAACCTTGACCTTTCGAAAAATGGCAAATAGGATAGAGGTAAGAAAAATAAGGGGAATTGTCCATGCTAAAATATACTTCATCAAATACCTGCCCCCTGCTTTTTGAAAAAGACGGTGGTTTTTGGCTGAATGAATATCCTTGTTAAAACAACGGCGAGCGCGGTGGAAAATGCAGTGGCAAAGAGTGTGGGAAATAAGATGCTGTAGGGCGCGGTACTGTTTAGGGCAATCCTAAGGCTGATGACGGACGTGGGGATTACTTGTAAAGAAGTAGCGTTTAGCACAAATAGCATAGCGGAAGCGTATTCAGCATTGTCCGCTTTGTCCAACAATTTTGCCGCTTGCATGCCATAGGGAGTGGCGGCCCCCGAAATCCCCAACAAGTTGACGGACATATTCATGCTAACGGCTTGTAAAGTGGCTTCGTCGTCCGTTTGAAACAATCTTCGGGCAAGCGGTTTTACACACTTCGATACCCCTCGCGCAACCCCGCTGTCTTCCCATACCCGCATTAAACCCAACCACACGGCATAGGTGGCAACCAAGGAAATACAAACACTTGCACCCTTGCCTGCTCCGTCTAAAAGCGCGGTTAAAAATTGGTCGGGCGCAATACACAGCAATAAAAAGGTGCAGAGGGAAAATACAATGGCAAACAGAATATTCATGGCATAAATATATGTTCCGCAGAAAAGAAAAATGCACAAAACGCTTGTTTTTGCATAATTGGCGAATTTGCGTGTCGGAAGTGGGTGTAAAACGATTTACTTTTTTATATAAAAAGTATATAATGGATAGGATAATGAAAGCAGGAGGGTTTTATGACAAAGAAACCTTATTATATTACAACGGCAATTGCTTACACGTCGGGGAAACCCCACATCGGCAACACCTATGAAGCAATCCTTGCAGACGCCATCGCGCGTTTCAAGAGAAAACAAGGCTATGACGTATTTTTCCAGACAGGTACGGACGAACACGGTCAAAAAATTCAGGAAAAAGCGGAAGCGGCAGGGGTTACTCCGCAGGCATACGTGGATAAAATCGCAGGGGAAATCAAGGGGATTTGGGACTTGGTTGGTACTTCCTACGATAAATTTATCCGCACCACGGACGCTGATCACATGAAGCAAGTGGGAAAAATGTTTAAAAAATTCTACGACCAAGGGGATATCTACAAGGGATATTATGAAGGTATGTATTGTACCCCTTGCGAATCTTTCTGGACGGAAAGCCAGCTTGTGGAAGGCAAATGCCCCGATTGCGGCAGAGACGTAAAACCCGCAAAAGAAGAAGCATACTTTTTCAAGATGGGCAAATATGCTGACCGCTTGATTGAACATATCAACAAACATCCCGAATTTATTCAGCCTGTATCCCGTAAAAACGAGATGATGAACAACTTCCTTTTGAAAGGGTTGCAGGATTTGTGTGTTTCCCGTACTTCGTTTACGTGGGGTATTCCTGTGGAATTTGACCCCCGTCACGTTACTTACGTATGGATGGACGCGCTTTCCAATTATATCACGGGTATCGGTTACGACGTGGACGGCAACCACAGTGAACAGTATAAGAAATACTGGCCAGCGGATTTGCACTTGATTGGTAAGGATATTTTGCGTTTCCACACCATTTATTGGCCCATTTTCTTGATGGCATTGGGCGAACCCTTACCCAAGCAGGTCTTTGGACATCCTTGGTTGTTGCAGGGTGATGGTAAAATGAGTAAATCCAAAGGCAACGTGATTTATGCGGACGACCTTGCGCGCTTGTACGGTGTGGATGCGGTGCGTTATTTCGTATTGCACGAAATGCCTTTCGATAACGACGGTCAAATCACGTGGGAATTGGTGACCGAACGTTTCAACACCGAACTTGCCAACGTACTGGGTAACTTGGTCAGCCGTACGATTGCCATGATTGATAAATATTTCGGCGGTACAGTGGTGAGATCCTTGCCTGCAAACGAGGAAGAACCCGATCAAGAATTTAAGGCGACCATCACGGGTACTGTGGAAAAAGTGATTGCGAAAGCAAACGAACTTCGTATTGCGGACGCGATTACGGAAATTTTCACCTTATTCAGACGTGCGAACAAATACATCGACGAAACGATGCCTTGGGCACTTGCAAAAGATGAAGCAAAGAAGGCGCGTTTGAACGACGTATTGTATAACTTGGCGGAAGCCATTCAAATCGGTGCAAGCCTTTTGGACAGCTTTATGCCCGAAACCAGCGAGAAAATCTTCACCGCTTACGGCGGGGAAAGCCGTTCGTTGGAAGATTGTGCAAAGTTTGGTCTTCGCGACAGCGTGACGGTAACGGCAACTGCACCCATGTTTGCGCGTATTGACTTTAAGAACCTTGCGCCTGAAATTGAAAAAATCCGCGCGGAACAAGCGGCGGCGTATGCGGCAGAAATGGCGAAAACCGCTCCTCAGGAAGCACCTAAAGCGGAAGAAGAAACGGAGGAAGGAAAAGTGCCTGAAATCAGCTTTGACGATTTTATGAAAGTACAGCTTCGCGTGGGTGAAATCATCGCGTGCGAACCCGTACCTAAATCGAATAAACTCTTGAAAGAAACGGTAAAATTCGGTGACGAAGTCCGCACCATCGTATCGGGGATTGCAAAGCATTACAGCCCCGAAGAAATGGTTGGCAAAAAGGTTGTATTCGTAACCAACCTCGCACCGAGAAAGGTATGCGGTATCGTGTCCGAAGGTATGATTATGGCGGCGGAAGACGAAAACGGCAACTTTGCTTTGATTGTGCCTGAAAAGGACGTTGCAAGCGGTACGGTACTTGGTTAAAAATATTACAACGAAGACGAGGAGAAAAGACCCAAAATTACGCGCTTATGGGCGCGTTTGACTGGGTTTCACTTGGTTAATGGAAAGTTATATCGACGTACACTGTCATTTGACGGGCGGTGAGTTTGACGAAATCGGCGGGATTTCCGCTGTGGTGGAACGTGCAAGGGAAAACGGCGTGCAAAGGATGATTTGTTCGGGGTTTGACCTTGCTTCTTCCCAAATCGCCAAGGACTTGTCCGAAACCTATGACGAGGTATATTTCTGCGCAGGCTTTCACCCCAGCGAACTGAAAAAATTTCGCGAAGGGGATTTGGAAGAAATCCGCGCGCTCTGTCAGCATGAAAAATGTGTGGCGGTCGGGGAGATTGGTCTCGATTACCACTTTGACGATAACCCCGCGAAAGAGGTACAACGCGACCTGTTTCACCGTCAGTTGGTGTTGGCAGATGAGTTGGGGTTACCCGTGGTATTGCACAGCCGTGACGCCGCGCAGGAAACTTTGGAATTTTTACGTGAACGAAAAGAGTTGTTGCGCCATGGCGGGTTGATGCACTGTTATTCGTATTCCCCCGAAATGACGGCGGATTTTATGGCGCTGGGCCTTCGTTTTTCCTTTGGCGGACCTTCGACCTGGAAAAACGGGAAAAAGGCGCAGGAGTGTATTCAACGCATACCTGCCCCCTTGCTTTTGTCGGAAACGGATTGTCCGTATTTGACCCCCGCGCCGTACAGAGGGACTTTCCCTAACGAACCGAAAAACGTAAAATACGTCGTGGATAATATGGCGGTATTACTCAATAAAAATGTGGAGGCGCTGAAAAAACAGATTATGCAAACCGCAAAAACGCTGTTTTTTAAGCTGAAATAATTATGGAAGAAAAGAAAAACGCAAACGCGCAACTCGCACCCGCAGGTGAAAACGGCGGTAACGGCGGTAGAAAAAGACGCAAAAAACATCACGGGCATTCGAACGGGCAAGGGCAAAGCCAAACCCAACAGCAACCCCAACAAGGTCAGCAAAAACAGCCCGTGAAGCAAAACCAACCGACGGAAAAAACGGACAAAGATAAGGCGCAAAACGCTCAAAAACAACAGCAAAATCAACAAAAACAGGGCAAGAAGAATAAAAATAAAGGGCAGAGTCAGCAGAATCAAGGTCAAAAACAACCTCAGCAACAGCCCAAACAACAGCAACAGCCCAAACAACAGCAACAACCCAAGCAGAACCAAAACAAGAACGCTCAAAATAACAAGGCGAACAATAAGGAAGAAAACCGCAAGGATACCTACCTTTATACATTGGACGGCAATTTGTACGTCAACTTGACCAACAAATGTTCCAACGGCTGTGATTTCTGTGTGCGCAACGAACGCAGCAGTTATTACGGAAATTATCTTTGGTTGAAAAACGGTGACCCTACGGTGGAAAAAGTCATTGCCGCAGCGAACGGTTTTGGGGATTTGACCCGCTTTAAAGAGGTCGTATTCTGCGGTTTTGGCGAACCGACTTACAAGGTGGCGGAGATGGTTGCGCTGTGTGATTTCTTCCATGAAAAAGGCTTGAAAACCCGTTTGAATACCAACGGGCAAGGCAACCTTATCAACAAGCGGGATATCGTACCCGATTTGAAAGGTAAAATCGATTTTGTCAACATCTCGCTCAACGCTTCGTGCGTGGAAAAATATCAGCCCATCTGCCGTTCGCAATTTGGCGAAGCAGGTTTCACAAGCTTGGTAGAATTTGGTAAGCTTTGCCGTAAGGAAGGGGTAGATTGCCGTTTCTCGATTGTCGATTGTATCGGTGAAGACGAAGTAGAAGCGTGCAAGCGTTTGGCGGAGAGCGTGCGTATCCCGTTATACGTTAGAAAATATATCACAGATTCTTAATTTTTAGATAAAATCACCCACCCATGTATGCGTTCACGGCTTTCGTGAACGCAAAATTTTACAAGGAGAAAGGTATGCAGGAACTGCGCAGCGTGTTGGAAAAACACGGTTTTCATTTTAAAAAACAGTTCGGACAGAACTTCATTTCGGACGGTAATTTGTTGCGTTCAATTGTCGAAGCGTCGGGAATCACCAAAGACACCACGGTGGTGGAAATCGGTTGCGGAGCAGGCACGCTGACGCGCGCGCTTGCGGAATCCGCAAAGCAGGTTTACGCCTTTGACATTGACCGTGATTTGCAACCCGTATTGGCGGAAACTCTGGCGGGTTTGGACAATGTGGAAGTCATCTTCCGCGATTTCAACAAGCTGGATTTGAAAGAATTTGAAAAAGAGATTGAAGAATATACGGTCGTGGCGAACTTGCCCTATTATATTACGACCCCGCTTGTGACCAAGCTTTTGGAAGAAAGCGACAAAGTACAAGGGCTGTCGATTATGGTGCAGGAAGAAGTTGCCGAACGTTTTTGCGCGAAAGAGGACACGGCGGAATACGGCTCTATCACGGCGGCGATTGCGCTGAAAGGGAGCGCAAAAATCGTCAAGCGTGTTTCCCGCAATTTATTTTACCCCCGTCCCAACGTGGATTCTGCGGTGGTGAAAATTGAGTTCGAACGTGGCAGAATCGAGGTGAAAGACGAACGCGCCTATCGCCAGACGGTGAAATGCGCCTTTCTCAATCGTAGAAAGACCTTGGAAAACAACCTGGTCAACTTCTTCAAACTTTCTCGCGAGCAAGCCAAGGCGGCGCTTGCGGACGCAGGGGTGGATGAAAAAGCGCGCGGGGAAACCCTTTCCCCCCAACGTTTGGCAAAACTTTCCGACGTTTTATTGGATATGGGCGCGATGCAATTGTAAAGGAAAGCAATGCGGAAATTTTCTTGGTAAAATTTTTAAAAAACCTATATCAACTCTTTACTAATTTTAAAAAACATGTTATAATAGGTTTATACCAAAACTTTGGAGGTAATAAAAATGGCACACGTAATTACGAATGAATGCGTTGCATGCGGCGCATGCGCAGATACCTGTCCTGTTGGCGCTATCGTTTTGGACGAAGCGAAGGGCATCTACGTAATCAACGATGAATGTGTTGATTGCGGCGCTTGCGAAGACGGTTGCCCCGTTGGCGCAATTAAAGCAGAATAATGCAGGTTTGACAACAAAAAGAGGATTCCTTTTCAGGAGTCCTTTTTTTGTACGTCTTCCCCGCGATAAGGTCGAGTGTTTTATTTCATAACCCCCCTTGACAATACTGTAAAAAAGTGGTAAAATCATTTTGTGATACTAATTGGATTCACAAGGAGGTTTTTATGAAAAAACTTTTGGCGGTGTTAAGTATTTGTCTTTGTGTGGGTGCACTTTCGGCATGTGATTTGAGTGCATTCCTTCCCAATATGGGTTCTTCTTCAAATCAAGAAACGTCTTCTCAAACCAATAGCGATAGCGTGTTGGAAGAGGAAAGTAATAGCGATAGCGTAGTAGAAGAAGAGAAAGATAGCGAAAGATTAGAGTATGAGCTGAATGCAGACGGCATTTCCTATTCTGTAAAAGGTATAGGGACTTATCAAGATAAGGCATTGATTATCCCATCTAACTACAACGGTTTGCCCGTGACGAGTATTGGTCCTCATGCGTTCGCATATAGCGACTCGTTGACAAGCGTGGAAATTGGAGATTCGGTGACGAGTATTGGTGAAGATGCCTTCTATGATTGCACCTCGTTGAGAAGTGTACATATTGATGATATAACCAATTGGTGTAATATTATATTTGATGTTTTCTGTTCCAATCCATTATATTATGCAAGAAACTTATACCTGAATAACGAATTGGTGACGGAATTGGTAATACCTGATACTGTGACGAGTATAGGCGCGTATGCGTTCAATCGTTGTGATTCGTTGGCAAGCGTGGTAATCCCTGATTCGGTGACGAGTATTGGTAATTCTGCGTTTCGTAGTTGCGATTCATTGACAAGTGCTACATTGCCTACGATTGCTATACCGTATATCCCGAAAACGAATTTGCAAATGGTTATCATTACCTCAGGAGAGCGTATTGGTGATGATGCGTTTAGTGAATGCACCTCGTTGACAAGTGTGGAAATCGGAGATTCGGTAACGAGTATTGGCTCTTCTGCGTTCTATGAATGCACCTCGTTGACAAGTGTAGTAATCCCTGATTCGGTGACGAGTATTGGTTATAGGGCGTTCGATTCTTGCTACTCGTTGACAAGCGTGGAAATCGGAGATTCGGTGACGAGTATTGGTGAAGATGCGTTTGATGATTGCACCTCGTTGACAAGCGTATATATAGATGACATAGCCAATTGGTGTAATATTACATTTGAGTACGCTAATGACAATCCTTTATATTATGCTAAAAACTTATACCTGAATAACGAATTGGTGACGGAATTAATGATTCCTGATACTGTTATGGAAATTAAGGACTACGCGTTCTATACTTGTGACTCGTTGACAAGCGTGGTAATCGGTGATTCGGTGACGAGTATTGGTAATTCTGCGTTCAATTGGTGCAACTCGTTGACAAGCGTATATATAGATGATATAGCCAATTGGTGTAATATTACATTTGAGGACGCTTATGGCAATCCTTTATATTATGCAAAAAACTTATACCGGAATAACGAATTGGTGACGGAATTGGTGATACCTAATACCGTGACGGAAATCAAGGCCCATGCGTTCTATAATTGTGACTCGTTGACAAGCGTGAAAATCCCTGATTCGGTGACGAGTATTGATTGGCAGGCATTCTATAATTGCTCTAAATTGACAAGCGTGGAAATCCCTGATTCGGTGACGAGTATTGGTAATTATGCGTTCGAATGGTGCACCTCGTTGACAAGCGTGGAAATCCCTGATTCGGTGACAAGTATTGGTTCTTCTGCGTTTGAAGATTGCTACTCCTTGACAAATGTGGTAATTCCTGATTCGGTGACGAGTATTGGTTCTGGTGCGTTCTCTAAGTGCTACTCGTTGACAAGCGTGATAATTGGAGATTCGGTGACGAGTATTGGTGAGTGGATGTTCAATGATTGTGATTCGTTGACAAGCGTGGTAATTGGAGATTCGGTGACGAGTATTGGTAATTATGCGTTCTGGAGTTGCGGCTCGTTGACAAGCGTAGAAATTCCTAATTCGGTGATGCGTATTGGGAAGAGTGTATTCTATTATTGTGACTCGTTGACAAGTATAACGTTTCAAGATGATTCGGATTGGTTTAGGACCACAAACTTGAGCAATTGGAATAATCATACGGGCGGAACGCAGACGGATTTGACCAATGCATCGAACAACGTAGGGTTTATTAACCAGTATTACGATTCTTATTGGTACAAACTTTGATGCCTGACGGCAGTGAATTGACAGCAGAGCTGCCGTGAATTGGCTCTGCCGTGAATTGCGCCTATGGCACGTGAATTGCAACGCGAGCGTTGCGTTGTGGCTATAATTAAAACATTGGCGGGCGGTCGAAATTTTCGACCGCCCGCCTTGTTCCACGCAATTCTCGGCTAAATTATATCCGTTGCGAATTTTTGCATCGATTGAGGGAGGTAATTGCAGCGTCTTTCCACGCTGCAACCCTCTTGCTCAAACCGAGCAACAGTTTCTCGATCAGCCCCAAAAGAAGCACGTCGAGCCCAAACAGATGCAACAACAAGATCACTTTCGCTTTCATAATCATATTCTCCTTTTTAGGTGATGATCAGCGCGCGCGTCAGCGTCCTCGTTTCGCAATGCAAGGGTTAGGGTGAAAGGGATCCGCTTCCGCCCTCGTCCGTCGCGCAATCAGTATAACACCACTTTTCATTTTGTCAAGGGGGGACTGCCACCTTTTTTTATATATTTTTTTCTCGTCACTGCTACCCGGCGAAAATCAACCATTCTCTGTGACAGCGCCATTTGTTTTAAGTCTGTTTTGGCGCTTGATAAAAAAATACTTAACGATAGTTCACAAATGCCTTGACAAACATTTGTTTTTCTTTTATAATAATAGGGCTATGTCACGTTGCTTCGCTTATTCCTGAAACTAAAACGGAATAAATCGTTTGACGCTCCACAGCCCAATAAACAAATTTGAGTAAAAGCATTATGATTATTCTTGGTATCGACCCAGGTATAGCGACCTTGGGTTTTGGCGTAATTGAAAAGGACGAGCGCGGTAATTTCCGTGCCATCGACTGCGGAGTGGTAACCACCCCGAAAGAGGAAGGGTTGCCTGTGCGCCTCGCGATGCTGGAAGAAGGCATTCAGCGAATTTTGGACAAGTACCATCCCGACGAAGTGGCGATGGAAGAATTGTTCTTTTCCAAAAACATTACGACGGGTATTGCGGTAGCGCACGCGCGCGGAGTGGCTTTATTGACCTGTGTAAAAGCCTGCGGACGGCTGTACGAATACACCCCCATGCAAATCAAGCAAGCCTTGACGGGCTACGGCAAAGCGGATAAAAAGCAAATGCAAGCGACCGTTACTTCGCTGTTACGGTTGAAATCTATCCCCAAGCCCGACGACGCGGCAGACGCCTTGGCGATTGCGCTCTGTCACGGATACGCGGGGCGGTTTGGCGAGTTATTCGTGGTCAACAATATGACTCGTACCAAGGGTAATAACGCCGCGCCTGCGACGGCGTATCAAGAGTTAATGGCGGCGGGCGCGCGCTCGTTCAAGCGCACGAAATCGGGCGGTGGTTTTTCGTCTGCACAAAGTGTCAGCGCGTTGCAAAACGCGACCGGGATTGCAGGTGTGACAGGGGTAGGGCGCGCCTCGTCGGTGCGTGTGATTGAACCTCAAAAACCCAAAACAACGGGCACAAGAGGGAAGAAGGAGAAAGATAAATGATAGCGTATTTACGTGGTAAAGTATTGACAACGACGGCGGAAACGGCGATTTTGGACGTAAACGGAGTCGGCTATGAAATCTATTGTTCGGGCGGGGCGTTCCGTAAAATCGCGGTTGGACAAGTTGCCGAACTGCACACCTATTTGCAGGTGAAAGAGGACGGCATGACTCTGTTCGGTTTTGACAGCGTAAAGGAAAAGGAAATTTTCTTAAAATTGATAGGCGTATCGGGGGTAGGGCCGAAAATGGGTATCGCGGTTTTGACGACCTTGAGCGCGGACGAGTTTGCCCAAGTCATCGCCACCGCAGACGTTAAACGCCTCAGCACAGTGAAAGGCTTAGGGAAGAAGACTGCGGAAAAAATCGTATTGGAATTACACGGTAAAATTTCCGCGGCGGAAATCATGAGCGCAAGCGGTGAAACGCCCACGGCGGTTGAAAGCGCGCCCCAACGTTTGTCCGCGGCGGACGAAGAAGCGGTTTCGGCGTTGATGGGTTTGGGCTTTACGCGTACGGAAAGTACGCAGGCGGTGAAAAAAGCGCGCGATTTGGGTGCTTCGACCGTGGAAGAAGTGATTATGAAAGCCCTCCAAGGCGGTATTTAACAGAGGTTATATATGTTTTTTGAAGACGAAGAATACGGCGCGGACGAGAGTTTAGTTGTCAGCACGAAAACCGAATATGATGCGGAAGAAAACGTACTCCGCCCGAAATGCATGTCCGATTACGTCGGTCAGCAAAAGGTCAAGGAAAACCTCAGCGTCTACATTGCGGCGGCAAAAGCGCGCGGGGAAGCCTTGGATCACGTGTTGTTATACGGCCCCCCTGGGCTTGGTAAAACCACGCTTTCCCACATTATCGCCAATGAGTTGGGGGTGTCTATCAAATTGACCAGCGGCCCTGCCATCGAGCGTTCGGGGGACTTGGCGGCGATATTGACCAACCTCAACGAAGGGGACGTGCTGTTCATCGACGAAATTCACCGTTTGAACCGTTCCGTAGAAGAAATTTTATATTCCGCAATGGAAGATTATGCATTGGATATCATTGTGGGGAAAGGGCCTTCGGCGCGGAATATTCGTTTCGCGTTGAAGAAATTTACCTTGATAGGCGCAACAACCCGCGTGGGGATGCTCGCCGCCCCTTTGCGCGACCGTTTCGGAATCATCAACCGTTTGGAAATGTATACCCCCAACGAATTGCAGGATATCGTTTCCCGTTCGGCGCGCGCGCTTGGTATTGCCATCGACGACGATGCGGCGGCGGAAATTTCACGCCGCAGCCGCGGTACGCCTCGTATAGCCAACCGTTTATTGAAGCGTGTGCGGGACTTTTCCGTGGTGAAAGGCAATCAATCGATTACCCGCGCGGACGCAAGGTTTGCGCTGTCCCGCTTGGAAATAGACGATTACGGTTTGGAGGAAACGGATAGAAACCTGCTTCGCGCGCTGATTGAAAAATTCGGCGGCGGGCCTACGGGTTTGGAAACGTTGGCGGCGACCATCAACGAGGATGCAAACACGATTGAGGACATGTACGAACCTTACCTTTTACAGCTTGGCTTTATCGCGCGCACACCGCGCGGTCGAATTTGTTTAAAGGACGGCTACGCGCACATGGGGTATGAACCTAGCGCGAAAGCCAGACGGCAAATTTCTATCTTTGAATCGGACGAGTAACTTATGCAAGAAAAAGTACAATATAGAAAAAGTGATTTTTATTACGATTTACCCGAGGAAAGAATTGCGCAGACCCCTGCGGAACCGCGTGACTCTTCCCGCCTTTTGGTGTACGATCGCAACGCGAAAACGATTACGGATAAAATTTTCCGTGACGTGAGTGAATATTTACAAGCAGGCGACGTCTTGGTTGTCAACAATACCAAGGTAATTCCCGCGCGCATGTATGCCCTGACGAAAAACGGCGGGGTAGTGGAAGTATTGCTGTTGAAACGATATGACCTCAATACTTGGGAAGTGCTGATGCGCCCTGGTAAAAAAGGTAAAATCGGTGTGACCATGACGATTGGGGATAAACTCTCGTTCACCGTGAAAGATATCACGGAAACAGGGGAAAGAATTGTCGAATTTGCTTACGAAGGCGCGTTTGAAGACGTGTTAAACGAAGTCGGCACCATGCCCCTGCCCCCGTATATCCGTGCGAAATTGGAAAACCAAGCCCGCTACAACACCGTATACAGCAAAGTGGACGGTTCGGCGGCGGCACCCACGGCAGGGTTACATTTCACAGACGAATTGCTTTCCAACTTAAAAGCAAAGGGGGTAGAAGTCGCAGAAGTGTTATTGCACGTTGGTTTGGGTACTTTCCGTCCTGTCAGCGAGGATATTATCACCGACCATAAAATGCATTCGGAATTTTACGAAATCGGGGAAAAGTCCGCGGAAATCATCAATCGCGCAAAACGAGAGGGACGGCGCATTATCGCGGTGGGAACGACTTCCGTGCGTACTTTGGAAAGCGTTGCAGATGACAATGGTATGGTGCGCGCATGCAGTGGTAATACGGAAATTTTCCTCTACCCGCCCTATAAAATGAAATGCGTGGATGGGTTGATAACCAACTTCCATTTGCCCGAAAGTACCCTGATTATGTTGGTATCCTGTTTAACAGGCAGGGAAGAAATCTTAGACGTATACAAATATGCAGTAGAAAATAAGTACCGCTTCTTCAGCTTCGGCGACGCTTGTTTGATTGTATAACCGTCGCATTTCGTCGTTGCGGCTCAGTCACATACTACTCGGTATGCTCCTTCGCCGCGCCTTGAACTGCTTGGTTCTACAATCAAACTACTACTTGATACGCTCCCTCACAACGCCTTGTATTTCTCGGTTCTACAATCAAACTACTACTTGATACGCTCCCTCACAACGCCTTGTATTTCTCGGTTCTACAATCAAACCATCTGTAAGGACGGGGCTTGGTCACGTGCTACTCGCGCGACAAAGTAATAGGTAATAAGTAAAAGTGAATAGGTGCGGAAAAATTTAAAATTCAGCCATACTTTTTCACTCTTCACTATTACTTCTTCACTTACACCCACATTGCCACTCAGGTTGGCAAAAGGACATAAACCATGACTACACACGTAAAAAACAATCAATCGAGTGAAGATTATCTCGAATGTATCTTGATGCTCAGCCGTCAGCAGGACGTTATCCACCGTATCGACGTTGCAAAACGTATGGACGTTTCGCAGGCGGCGGTTAATAAAGCAATGAAAATTCTCGTTGAAAAGGGTTTTGTGTACGAGGACGGCAAACATCTCTATCTGTCTGAAAACGGTAAATGCTATGCGGAAGCCGTGTACGAAAAACATTGCATCATCCGCGATTACCTTACTGCGTGCGGGGTTTCGCCCGCTTCTGCGGAAGAGGACGCTTGCCGTATGGAACATCTCATCTCGGATGAAACCTTTATGATGATGAAAAACTTTTTAAAACGCTAAAAATCAAGGGGAGAAAATTTCTCTCCTTTTTTGGGAAAAATTTCTTAACTATGGTTTATTTTTGCTTGACACTCGCATAAAATAATGATATAATACTACCATTGACGGATAGCAAATCCGCTTTTTCTTTCCGTGTAAAACTTAACCACGGTTAAGAAATTAGCGGGCGGAGGATTATAAATGAAACTTTTATCACAATTAGAAATAGGTGAAAAGGCTGTTGTGAAAGCAGTCAACGGCGAAGGCGCGGTGCGCCGACGTTTATTCGACATGGGGATTACCCCCGGCGCGGAGATTTACCTTCGTAAGAAAGCGCCTCTTGGCGACCCAATCGAAATCAGTTTGCGCGGGTATGAATTGACCTTGCGCAAAGCGGAAGCGGCAAACGTGGAGATGGTGTAATATGTTGACTTTTGCATTGGTAGGAAATCCCAACGCGGGAAAAACAACTTTATTTAACGCATTGACGGGCAGTACGGCGCACGTAGGGAATTGGCCTGGGGTCACGGTGGATAAAAGGGTAGGCACGTATAAAAAGAGTGACGAACCGATTGATATTGTGGATTTGCCTGGGATTTATTCCCTTTCGCCCTATACCCCTGAAGAAGTCATCGCGCGTAACTTTATTTTGGACGAACGTCCCGATTGCCTTATCAATATCATAGACGCGACCAATTTAGAGCGTAACTTGTATTTGACTACGCAGTTGATGGAATTGGACGTACCCATGGTGGTTGCGCTCAACATGACGGACGCTTTGGATAAGCGCGGCGACCATATCGACGTAAAAGCCTTGGAAAAGCGCATCGGTTTCCCCGTGGCGGAAATTTCCGCCCTGAAAGGGGACAACATTGATGGGTTGATGACCCGCGCGATGGAAGCGTTGAAAACCCCTCGCAAAGCGTTTAGCGTATTGAAAGAATCTGCGCTCGGTTCGGCAATTTCCAATGCGGAAATCGCCTTGAAATTAAAGGAAGTCGAAGCGCCCTTATTCCATGCGGTAAAGCTGGTGGAAAAGGATTCTATCGAGGTGGAAACCCACCCTGCAGAAGCGCGCGCGGCAGAGGCATTTATCAAAGAAAACCTCATCAACGATCAATTCAACGGGGATACGGAAGCGGCGATTGCAGACGCAAGATATAAATACATAACCAAATATTTCTCGTCCACGCTTACCCGCGCGAGAAAGTATGGATATGACGAATTGTCCAAATCGGACAAAGCAGACAAAGTGTTGACCCATAAATGGGCGGGGATTCCCATTTTCCTCATGATTATGTTTGCTATATTCCACATGACGTTCTCGGAGAATTTCCTATATTTGGGCAGTATCATTCCTTCCTTTGGAGAATGGTGCGCAGTGGAAGGCGGTGCGGCGAAAACGATTTTCTTCGCAACGGGATTGAATTCTCCTGGTATCATTTTCTTCAATGCCATGGAACTTTTGACAGGTTCGATAGGCGAGGGATTGGCTGCAGGGCTTGAGGGTTTAGGTACAAATCCCATCCTGCTTAGCTTGTTGATAGACGGCGCGTGGGGCGGTATTGCATCGGTGTTGTCCTTCCTGCCTCAAATTTTGGTATTATTCCTTTTCTTCTCCATCTTGGAAGATACGGGATATATGGCGCGCGTAGCGTTTATGTTGGACAGAATTTTCCGTCGTTTCGGGGTATCGGGCAGAGCGTTCATGCCCATGATTATGGGTTTTGGCTGTTCCGTTCCCGCAATGATTAACACTCGTACGATGGCGGATGAAAAGGAAAGGCAAGCAACCGTACGCGTAATCCCTTTCTTCTCATGCGGTGCGAAATTGCCTATTTTGTTGGCGATTTCGGGCGCGATTGCAACGCGGGTGGATGGTTTAAATGCCGATTTGATTACCTATGGTATGTATTTGCTGGGCATTGTAGTGGCTTTGATTTCCTTGTTGATGATGCGCACGACGACACAGCGCGGGGAAGCTTCGCCCTTTATCATGGAATTGCCCGCCTACCATATGCCTGGGTTTAGAAATTTGATGTTGCACCTTTGGGATAAAGCAAAACACTTCATTGAAAAAGCTTTCACCATTATCTTGATTTCGTGTATAGCGATTTGGTTTTTGTCTAACTTCGGTTGGAGTTGGAACTACGTCGGGGAAGAAGGCATGGACCAATCCATCCTTGCGTCGATTGGTAAATTGATTCAACCCATCTTCACCCCGCTTGGGTTTGGCAGTCAGTTGAACGAAAACGGTTGGGTGTTTGCGGTTGCGGCAATTCTTGGTTTGATTGCGAAAGAGGACGTCATTGCGGCGTTCGGTGCATTGGCGGCATGCATTGGCGGTACGCTTGCCAATGGTATGGAAGAAGGGGTTGCGGAAGTCGTTTTGATGATGAATGCAACGGGTATCAGCAATGCGGCATTGGTTTCGTTTATTGCATTTAACATGCTGACCATTCCTTGTTTCGCAGCGGTGGCGACTGCGCGCGGGGAAATCGGCAAGGAAAAATTCAAATGGACTTTGTTGTTCTGGGTGGTTGTATCCTACCTTGTATCCACCATTGTGTATACGGTAGGGGTTGCGGTTTGGATGATTGCGATTTGGGCAGCAGCGGCTGTTTTTGTCGCTGTGGGGATTGCGCTGTACAATCGTTACATGGACAAAAAAGAGCGTAAGTAACGAGGGCATTACAATATAAAGGAGAGAAAATATGAAACCGATTGATTATATCATCATAGGCGGAATCGCGATTGCCGTAGCAGGCATCGTCATATATTTAATTAGGCAAAAAAAGAAAGGAAAAACAGGTTGCGGATGCGGTTGCAACGGTTGTCCGCACGCGGATAAATGCGGAGCGAAGACGGATAATGAGTGACGGTTTATTTGTTTTATAAAAAAGCCACAACGCAACGCAGGGCGTTGCAATTCACGCGCTAACAGCGCAATTCACGACTGTACACAGTCAATTCACGGCAACGCCAATTCACCTTTTTAGAGTATGCACGAAGCCAACTAAAAACACGAACGAAAACACACCATACTGCCTCCAAGCTCAGCTTGGTGAAAGCACGGAGCTAACTATAAACACGAACGAAAACACACCTTACTGGCTGCAAGATCATCTTGCAAGATAAACGCCCTAGAACGTAACGTTCCAGGGCGTTTACCTATATGATAAGGGGGAAAATGATGAGCTGTTTCAAAAATCGTTGTCTGCACAACCGATTTACAAATACATTTTACCATGCCCGCAAAAAAAAGTAAAGAAAAAATAATAAAAAATTTTTTTTCCTTGAAAACCAATATCTTATGACAAAAAATGTGAAAAATTAACATTTTAACATAACTTTTCATAAAATTCACAACAAAACAATCAAAAACCCCCTTGACAAGCCAGAAAAAAGGTAGTATCATATACCTAACCAATTTTAACCAAGGAGAAAATTATGACGAAAAAAAGTATGTTATACTTAGGTGCGGGCATATTATTGATTGCCTATGCGGTGATTGCGTGTATTGGAGATCCGATATGGAGTGCTTTTGGGTTTAGAGAATATGGATTTCAAATATTCAAAAGATATGGATTTCAAATATTCAAAATATATATACAAGAGTCGTGGGGTGTGGCTCTAGTCAATCTTATGCTGATATTGATAGGGTTGGTTTGTATAGCGAATGCGTTCGTGGGAAATGGAACATACGATATCGTTTTGATAATCTTCTTCGCATTGCTTACCTTATCGGAGTGTATAACTTTTTTGATGAACTTTATCAACATGATAAAATACCATCAACTGAATACGTGGAAGGCTTGGTTAAGTGTATTCCTTCAATTGTTTCCTATTATGGCGTTTGGCGGGATGGCGGGGATTATGCTTTTGAAAGATGCATTTGGCGGGTTGTATTTTGCGCCTGCTGCCATCCAAGTTGTTGAACTTGTCCTTGTGTTATTTTTTGCTAATTTTATACCAATCATTGGCGTAACTGCGATGAATTTAATCCTTAACGCACTTCTCATCGGCGGTTTATTCATCTTAGGAAAAGCCTTTACCGACAATTAAAAATCAGCACCTCAAAGAGAAATATCTTTGGGGTGTTTTTCATAAAATAGTTGACAAGGGATAAAAAAAGTGGTATGATAATAGAAATGGTAACGTTTGGTTAGATTTGTCAAGGGAGCAGTATAAGAATGAAATGTCCCATTTGTCGTACAAAATTGAAAAACGGCGTTTGTAAAAACTGTGGGTTGGATCTCACGGTGCAATGTGACGCGCCTTATTATTTGCGTGACCCTCAAAACCCGAACGTTGCGTATGTAATGCGGGAAACGGGTCAATCGCAACCCATCTCCTCACTCCTTAGCGCGGATTTGCCTAAGAAGTCTAAGAACAAGGCGAAAGCTATCGCCAAAAAGAAAAACGGTTGGTACGTGCTTGCGGGGATACTTTGCTTGATATATGCATTGATACCTGGTGTTTTTACATACATAATCAGTGAATTTGATATTGAGTTGGCGCTCAACGAGATTTTACAGTGGACCTATTGTGCATATATATTGTTAGCGGTGCTCTTGATGGTAAAAGCGTCGCGTTCAAGGGCAATTGTCAATCTTCTTGCGATGTTCTTGATGTTATTGAATATGCTTGCATGGGTAGGAAGCTTCCTTATGACATTGCCTGTGTTAGCAGAATATCCAAATGCTTGGCAAACTTACTGTCTTGTGGCAATGACGGCTTTCCCTGCGGTGGAATGCGTTGTTCTCGGTTTGGGGCTCTTCTCCGCGAAATATTTTTCGAAGTTGAGTGTCTTTTCTTCGATACTAACCGCAATGCAATTGGTGGCTTCAGTGTGCTATTATTTGATAGGCGAAGACTTGACGATACTCGTTGTGTATGCATTAGCAAATGCGTTTGTGTTTGGCGGAATTTCCTTGTGTATGGGGAAAGGAATACGTGCAGAGCGTAAAAAATCATAAACATAAAACACCTCAAGGAATTTTTTCCTCGGGGTGTTCATTTTTTTCGGGGAAATATTGACAAATATATCCAAGAGTGGTAAAATATTGACAATATATGTTATTTAGGAGGTAGATATGGCAAAAAGAAAATATGCAATTTTTGCGCTGTTGGGCTTTGTGATGGCGATTTGGTCAATGCATCTGTCAAAAGACGTGTTGTTTCAAGGCGTATTGCTGGTTTTGTTTGGGGCAATTTCGATTTCACTGTTTTTACCTAATGCAGGGCTGTTGACGGCTGTTCCTCTTCTCTTGGTGGCGTTGTTGACTTGGCTGAGTATGATCCCTTGGGGATTGAAAATTTCCAGAAATATGGGGCTGTATCCCGAGTATTGGCAAATGCCGTCTTGGTGGACGTGTTTTACTGATGGGTGGGTCACGGAAAGCGATTATAATAATTTCTTTCAACTTCTTGGCTTTGGCAGTATGAAATGGCTGCACATGGACTGTATCAGTGCCTTTCTTGGTGTATGCGCCGTACTTGTGACGGCGGCGTGCACACTCTTAAAAGAACTGGCGGTTTCTATGAAAACGCCGTTGCGCATTTTGATGATGGTGTTGCTGATTGCTTCGGGCTTCCATGCGTCTTTATGCGTCGCTTATTTCTTTACGTTCTGTGCCATTACGGAAGGGGTATAACGGTATGAAAAAATCTTTTTATTTATTTGGCGGACTCTTATTGATTTCTTTTGCTCTGCTTTGTTTCTTTGAATTTTTCTTTGCTTGGAATGCATGCGGAGTAATGGAATTGCGATTTAAAAATGATAATTTAAGTGTTGATTTATACTTATCTTTTCCTGTAACGGAAGCTTTTACAATGAGAGGCAGTCATAATTTGTCGTTTGATGAAATGGTGCAGTATTTTCTCTCGTCATCAGCAGTGGGAAATAGAGCACTGATATCTTTTACCCGTGAAGAATACTTACAATTGTTTATCTTCCTTATCCTTGGTGTGACGTTGATGTTAAAATCCTTCGGCGCGATTTCCAAGAAAGCGCTTGGCATGGCGTTTTTGGCGTTGACGATATTGGCGCTGTGGGTAACCATGAAAGATTTTATAGAACAATGGAGATATATGTTTAAAGAGGAAGGACGCTTTCCCGGGTGGAAAAATTATCGTTTCGGGGACGGGGCTACGACGTCGAAATTCCTCGTCTTCCTTTGCATGTGTTTACACGCAGGGCAAAACATGCTGTTGGCGGTTGCGTTTGGCGTGATGGCGGCAGTATTGATGATGCCTGGCATGAAAGGACTTGCCATTATACCCGCGGTGATTGCGGGTTTGTATGCAGGGCTTATGTTTGTGTGCAACTTGACGGGCTGGGGATTTGCCGTTGCATGGGGAGACACGCGGATGACTCCTGTAATCATATTCTTGATAGTTGACGTCTTGTTGATGCTGGGTTTATATTTCACGGGTTCGGCTATAAAAAGTGAATAAAGCATAAAAAAGTTCTGCCAAAAGCAGAACTTTTTTCTTACACAAAGGGATGTTCGACGCGGATCACGCAGAAACAATTTTCTCTCCGTTTGGAAATTTCTTCCTTTACCGCTTTTTCCGCTTCAGCGGAACACATTTTGCAATCGGTCGGGATGACCAAATCGAAAATTAAATTGATATTGGTTTCCCCGATGGTCATACGGAAATCGTGCAACAAAAATGCGGGGTCAACGGCACGGATGGACTGTACCGCGATATCGTGCATTTCATTGACGAGCGGGTCGTTCATCACGATGGGGTCAAGGTGTACGGTCACGATACAGCCGAATTTTTCGTGCATATCCCGTTCCAGTTGGTCTACTTCTTCATGCGCGATATTAATATCGGAATCCGCGGGGACTTCCGCGTGGAAGGAAACGATTTGTCTGCCGGGGCCGTAATCGTGTACCATAACGTCGTGAATCCCAATGACGTTGGGATAAGCTTTTACAAAATCATAAATCCCATCGATAAATTCAGGCGAGGGGGGCGAGCCAAGTAACAAGTCAATGGTTTCTTTCGCCGCTTTGATACCCGTAAACAAAATGAACGCGGCAACCAAAATTCCCGCCCAGCCGTCGATGGCGATGTTCCACTGACGGGCAACAATCGCGGATACCATAACCAAAGTTGTGGCAACGCAGTCGCAAAGGCTGTCAAACGCAGAAGCTTTGATGGAACTTGACGAAATAATTTTTCCGATTTTATTGTAGAAGAAAAACAGCCACAGCTTCACCAAGATGGCAACGCCCAAAATACACAAGGTTACGTTACCTACTTGCGGGGGAACGGCATCCTTGATTTTATCAATGGACGAAGTAAACAGTTCGAAACCGACGAGGATAATCAACATATCCACAATAAACCCCGAAACGTATTCCAACCGACCGTGTCCTAAAGGGTGTTCTTTATCCACGGGTTTGCAAGCCAAGCGGAACCCGATCAAAGCGATGATGGACGAACCCGCGTCGGAGATATTGTTAAATGCGTCGGCGATGATTGCCACTGACCCTGCGAGGATACCCATGGTCAGCTTGCCTGCAAACAGCAATACGTTCAGTAAAATCCCCGTAAAACCTGCAAGCGAAGCGTATTTTCCGCGCACGGCTACGTTGTTGGGGTCTTGATTTTTACCTATGAATAGGCGAATGAGAAAATTGGTCATAAATCTTCCTTTCCATATTAAAATACACGCGTATATATATGCGCGATACTTTTCCATTATACGGCAAGGCGGACAACTTGTCAAGAAAAACCAGACAATGGGGGATAAAACGCTTTGTTTTTTTTGCAAAATATGGTAAAATAATAAAGTAAGAATTTTTTTGGAGGTCCGTCATGGATTGGATTGAAAGTATTTGGGTGGCAATACCCGCTCTGCTTATCGGTTTTGTGTTTTTGGTAAAAGGCGCGGATTGGTTTGTAGACGGCGCGGCAGGGATTGCGGAAAAATTACGCGTTCCCACCTTAATTATCGGTTTGACTATCGTATCGTTCGGTACAAGCGCGCCGGAGCTTGCAACATCGGTTATTTCATCGGCGCAGGGGAGCGGCGACCTTGCCATCGGCAACGTGTTGGGCAGTAATATCACCAATATCTTGTTGATTTTAGGCTTGGCGGCGGTGATTTGCCCGCTGACCGTGCAAAAAAGCGCGTTAAAATTCGACTTCCCCGTACTGTTGGGAACAAGTATTTTGGTGCTTTTGTTGGGCGGAATCGATGGACAGCTGGGAATTTTGGACGGTTGGATTATGTTTCTTCTGTCCTTGGCATATATGGGCTTTTTGGTTTGGTATGCCGTGCAGGAAAGCAAGAAAAAACCGCAGAGGGAAGGGATTGACACTTCGCATACGATAGCGGTTTTCGAGGAAGGAAACGGGAAACAACCTGCAACCAAGTTCGGCGTTTGGTATGAAAAAATGAAAGCATACGGTTGGTTTTTGATTATGATTACCGTCGTCGGTTTGGCGTTGGTGGTTGTAGGGGCGTTGCTTGGGGTTATTCCCGCGGCAAAAGTAATTGCTACTGAACTCGGTATCCCTGAAAACGTCATTGGTTTGACGGTGGTGGCAATCGGGACTTCCTTACCTGAACTTGTGACCTGCGTAGTTGCGGCGAAGAAAGGGGAAACGGATATCGCGGTGGGCGATATCGTAGGCAGTAACGTGTTCAACGTATTGCGTACGTTGGGTTTGACGGCGGCGATTTTACCCTTATCGTTCAGTTCCTCTTTCGTGGTGGACGGTATTATTGCGCTTGGGGCGGCGGCACTGTTGGCGGTGTTTGGGTATATGAAAGACCATAAGGTGAAACGCTGGGGCGGTATCGTGATGTTGGCAAGCTTTGTCGCGTATTACGTCTACTTGTTCGCGACCCAACTCTAAAATAATTTAAAAAATTTCCAAAAAGCATGCAAAAACGCTTGCTATTGTGGTGAAAATTATATATAATATTTGCTGACTTCGAGCGTTCCGCTGCCTTTTTGAATGGGCGTGATGAGGAATCACGCAGCGGGTTATGAACGTTTCGTAAATTACGGAGGTAAAGTCTAAAATGAAAGGAATTATCGAAGCTATCAACGCTGAAAGCATGAAATCCGAAGTTCCCGCATTCAACGTAGGTGACACCATTAAGGTAGGCTACAAGATTATCGAAGGCGGTAAGGAACGTATCCAGAACTTCGAAGGCGTCGTAATCGCAAAGAAGAACGGCGGCATTTCCGAAACTTTCACCGTACGCCACATTTCTTATGGCGTAGGCGTAGAAAAAACTTATCCTATTCACTCGCCCAAAATTGCATCCATCACGGTTGTTAGAAAGGGTAAAGTTAGAAGAGCTAAGTTGTATTATCTTCGCGGTCTTACCGGTAAAGCAGCAAAAGTTAAGGAAAAAATTTAAGTCGATACACATCGAAAAAGAAAGAACTGTCCAAAGTCAAGGACGGTTCTTTTTTTTGCTTATGGAAATCTCCGCGGAGCGAACATTCGCTCCGCGGGGTTATTTTTATTTCATAAAAAGTATTGACATACGTGGAAAAAAGTGGTAGAATAGATTTGCGATACAATTTAACTGTGTGACAAAAAGTATACTTCTTGGGTAGAAGTGTACCTTTTCGCGTTACATAAATCTTTTTGTTACATAGTTTATGGAATTGTATCGCAGCAAAGCGAAAAAGACATTTTTACATGGTGCCGTTTCGTTTTGCGAAGCGGTACTTTTTGATTTCAAGGAGGTTTTTATGAAAAAACTTTGGCTTATTTTACTGTCCTGTCTCTGTATGGGCGCGTTTTCGGCGTGTAGTGCATTAGATGATTTTGCAGACTCGATTGACTCTTTGCTGAACGTGCAACAATCCATCGAGGGGAGTCAAGGTAATTCTTCGGTAAAGGAGGAAAATTCCAAAATGGAAAGTCCGTCGGTGAGCGAAGAAGACTCTTCGTCTATTGCAGAAGATAGCTCTTCCATAAACGAGGAAGATTCTTCCGTATCGGAGAAAGACTCTTCTAGTGATAGCAGTGCGGACGTACATGAGCACGAGCAGGATGATGGTGTGATTACAAGCGAACCTACTTGTGAAGAGGTTGGCGTGATGACGTTTACTTGCTCTTGTGGGAATTCCTACACGAAAGAGATACCAGCGCTTGGTCATGCTTATGACGATGGTACGATTACTATGCAACCTACTTGTGAAGATAAAGGTGTAAAAATCTTCACCTGCGCGAACGGCTGTGCAGGTTATACGGAAGAATTACCA
This sequence comes from Clostridiales bacterium, assembly GCA_015069495.1. Classification (GTDB taxonomy): domain Bacteria; phylum Bacillota; class Clostridia; order Christensenellales; family Borkfalkiaceae; genus Scatosoma. The sequence continues at coordinate 74,546 of SVIN01000001.1, read as the reverse complement.
GCGCTCGGGCATGATTATGACGAAGGTACGATTACTACACAACCTACTTGTACGAAAAAAGGTGCGAAAACCTTTACTTGCGTTTGCGGGGAATTCTATACAGAAGAATTGAGCGCGCTTGGTCACATTTATGATAATGGTAAGATTATAACGCAACCTAGTTGTACCACAGAAGGCGTGAAAACTTTTACGTGCGCAAATGGTTGTGGTGGTAAAACAGTGTCGGTACCTGCTCTTGGGCATAACTATACAAACTACATATCAAACCTTGATGCAACATGTACAAAGGATGGTACAAAGACGGCAAGCTGTAACAATAATTGCGGAACCTTTAATACAAAGACAGACGTCGGTTCAGCAGTGGGGCATAGCTATACAAACTATGTATCCAACCTTGATGCAACATGTACAAAGGATGGTACAAAGACAGCAATTTGTAACAATAATTGCGGAATATCCGATACGCAGGTAGACATAGGTTCAGCGTTGGGACATGCTTATGATAGTGGTACAATTACCACGCAACCTACTTGTACCCAAACGGGCGAAAAAACTTATGTTTGCATACATGGGTGCGGAGATAGCTACAAAATAAGTATATCTGCGCTTGGGCATGATTATGATAGTGGTATTATAACTACTCAGCCTACATGTACTAAAAATGGTGTGAAAACTTACACATGTGAGCGTGGGTGCGGGGTGAGCTATACAATGAGTGTCTCTGCGTTTGGGCATGCATATGACAATGGTACGATTACCATACAACCTACTTGTATTCAAAAGGGTGTGAAAACCTATACTTGTGCAAATGGTTGTGATGGTTACACCAAAGAAGTGCCTGCGTTGGGACATGATTATATTACACATGAAGCGCAAGCTGAAACATGTTTGGAGATCGGTTGGGATACTTACAAGACTTGTTCTCGTTGTGATTATAATGAGTATGTAGAGATATCTGCGCTTGGACATGATTATATTACACATGAAGCGCAAGTTGAAACATGTTTAGAAATCGGTTGGGATACTTACAAGACCTGTTCTCGTTGTGACTATAATGAGTATGTAGAGATACCTGCGCTTGGACATGATTATATTACGCATGAAGCGCAAGCTGCAACATGTTTGGAAATCGGTTGGGATGCTTACAAGACTTGTTCTCGTTGTGACTATAATGAGTATGTAGAGATACCTGCGCTTGGACATGATTACATTGTGCACGAAGCGCAAGCTGAAACGTGTATAGAAATCGGTTGGGATACCTACGATACTTGTTCTCGTTGTGATTATACAACCTATCAGGAAATTCCTGCTACTGGTCATAAATTGTTATGTAATGTCGAGCAGGAGATTGCAAACTATACAATGCAAAACGATGTGAATAATCCGTTTAATATATCAGGAAATCAAATTACCTCAACAAATAAGGCTCATAATTCATCGTCCACCTATATAATTGTAGCGCAGAGAGAGGTTACCTTAGAATTGCAATATAAGGTGTCGTCGGAAAGTGGATGGGATTATTTGATCATTAAGCATAATGATACGCAAAAAGTAAAGGATTCTGGAACCTCGACAACATCCTTTACCTCGCTTGCAATTGAAATGAAGTCAGGGGATAGAGTGGAAATCACTTATTCTAAAGATAGTAGTCAATCTAAGGGAAGTGATTGTGCATGGGTGCAAATCATCACGCCTGCTACAGATTTTATCGTTATGGAAGAACAAGTTGATGCGACCCAGGAAAATATTGATAGTATGCTTTCTTGTACGGAAAACGTATGCTGTATTATTTGTGAGGATGTTTTAGTTGAGGCTTTGGGGCATGATTACATTGTGCATGAAGCGCAAGCTGCAACATGCTTAGAAATTGGTTGGGATACCTATAATACTTGTTCTCGTTGCGATTATAACGATTATGTAGAGATACCTGCGATGGGTCATAGCTATACGAATTATATATTCAATAATGACCAAACGTGCGTCGTAGATGCTACAAAAACTGCCTACTGCAATCATAATTGTGGAGAAACAGATACTGTGGTACTTGAAAATACTGCACTTGGACATGTTTTTGCTAAAGGTGTTTGTGATAGATGTCATGATCTGCAAACAAAGGGGTTAAAATATGTATTAAACAGCGATAATGCATCTTATACAGTTAAGGGGATTGGCACGTGTACGGATACAGTAATCTATATTCCTTATCAATACAACAATTTACCTGTTGTAAGTATAGGCGATAAAGCATTCCGTGATTGCAATTCTTTGGTAAGAGTGGAACTCCCTGACTCTATAACGAGTATTGGTGACTCTTCGTTCAATAATTGTCAATCCTTGACGCATATAGTGATTCCTGATTCAGTCATGAGCATTGGAAGTGCTGTGTTTAGCGGGTGTGACAATTTAACATATACCATAGAAAATAATTTAAAATATTTGGGGAATAATAAAAATCCTTATTTGTATTTAGCGGGGACTACGTTAAATACAATCACAACGGCAACAGTACAAAATGGTTGTAGATTTATCGGTTATCAAGCATTTTATCAGCATTCATCTTTAACACAAATATCTTTGCCTTCGACAGTGAAGGTTGTAGCGGAGCAGGCGTTCTATTATTGTAGAGCGTTACAGTCTATAGGGTTGCAAATGTCCGTAACGGAGATTGGTAATAGTGCATTCAAAGCATGCGACTCTTTGCAACGTATATATATGTCTGAGTTAGTGACTAATATAGGCAACGAGGCATTTACATGGTGTGAAAATTTAAAAACGGTATATTATTATGGTTCCATTGGTTCATGGTGTAATATAACGTTTGGGGATGACTATTCAAATCCTTTGTTCTATGCAGATTTGTGGTATGTGAATGACTCGTTGGTATACACAAAACTAATTATTCCAAATACCGTGACAGAGATAAAAGCGTATGCCTTTTATGGGTTTAATAGTTTTACGAACGTAATAATTGGAAATTCAGTCAAGAGGATAGGTGACTCTGCTTTTCAAGGCACCAATATTACAAGTGTTAATATTCCTGATTCGGTAACAAGTATTGGTGATTACGTGTTTGCGGGTTGTTGGTATGTAACGTCTGTCATTATAGGAAGCTCAGTACAAAATATTGGTGATGGGGTATTTAGTGGTTGTGAACGTCTGACTGGTGTCACGGTGAATGCGGATAATACGGCTTATCAAGCTATAAACGGCAATTTGTATAGTAAGGATGGAACAATACTCCTTCAATATATGAAGGGTAAAACGGAAACATCGTTTAAAATTCCTGATGGGGTAACGTCAATTAGGCCGGATGCTTTTCGGCTTGCTGACTTGACAAGTGTGGAAATTCCAAATTCGGTAACAACTATTGGTGAATATGCGTTTGGAAATTGCAAGTTAACAAGTATTAAAATTCCTAATAGCGTAACCTTAATTGGCAATGGGGCATTCTCTTACTGTAGTAGATTGCAGCATGTAGAAATTGGCAATGGTTTAACCTCTATCAGCCAAAGTATGTTTTATTATTGTATCAGCTTGACTAGTGTTGTTATCCCTGATAGTGTAACGCTTATTGACATGTTTGCTTTTGACGATTGTGTATCATTGACAAATGTGGTAATTGGGACTTCGGTAAAGCTTATTATGAGTTTTGCTTTTAATAATTGCGAGGATTTGACCAGTGTTACGTTTAAGGATACAACTACATGGTATAGAATGCGTGCCACTACAGACTGGGAAAACCCCGTGGGTGGGACTCAGGTAAACGTGACAAATACATCAAACAATGCGGCATACTTGACGGATGAGAGTTATAATTGGTACAAGCTTTAACTAGGCTGCGGGCGGTCGAATTTTCGACCGTCCGTCTTTCTGTCATCATCTATGTCATTCCGACCGAGCGTAGCGAGTGGAGAGAATCCCACGTCACAAAAATGCGACCTTTCTTCCATGGGATACACTCCATTTCACTCACTACGTTCGTTCCAGTCGGTATGACACTAAACAATACAATATTGCGGGCGGGTGAAATTTTCACCCGCCCGCATTGCATATATATTTTTCTAAAATAGGGGTATAATTTGGTTTACTTTTTTTCCATTTTAGGGTACAATAGAGGATAGATAATATATAAGGAAGGAAATTTCCCCTTTTCGGGGGGATTTTCGAAGGAGCATTATGAAAAAGATAACCGCATACACTTGGGCGTTTATCCTTGTACTCCTTTCGTTTTTCACCGTGGGTATGTTCACCCTCGGTTGTGTGAAAACGACGGGTAAGTCCATGACGGTACTCAAAGATACCGCAGTGTATTATAACTTGGAATCCAGCCAATCGTTGAAAGCCGTTTACGTCAACGTTGGCGGTATTCATACCGCGCTTGGCGAAGACGCGACCATTACGGTGAAAACCACCAACAGCACCACCAGCTCTCCCTCGTATTCGACGATGGGTTCGTCCTTTAAATTGGGCAACGTTGTCGGTAAAGAAGGTACAAACGGCGGATTGTATAATTGGGTAGCGATTACTACCGGTCAAAGCAGAACGGCATTGAGCCTTTCCTTCACGTCAAACGTACCTTTGCAATTGAACGAAATCGTTGCCATCAACAAGAACAACGAAATCGTAACGTTGGAAGCTTCCACCTATGGTGGAAATTACACCGTTGCAGACGTTAGAAACACCATCGACGCGCAGGAAAACTTTGCTCGTTTCATCGGTGAAGACGGTACGGTGACGTTGGAAAACGGCGCATTTAACAACTTTACGCAGGAAGAAGGCTACTACATGAGCTCGGTACAGAACTTGCTCAGCGGTAACGAAAAATATGATGCAAACTACGTATTGGACGGCAATTTTAACTATTTTGCAACCGTTTTGATGACGCCCGCAGTGGCAATCTTTGGCAATAGTGTATTCGCTTTGCGTTTGCCTGCTTTTATTTCCACCTGCTTAATGATCGTATTTGCGTACTTCCTCATCAAAGAATTGACCAAGCGTGAACAGCTTGCGTTCTATTTCAGCCTTATCTTGATGGTAGGCGGTTTGGCGACGACGGTTGGCCGTCTTGGCGCGCCTTACGCGATGATTGCTTGTGCAATCGTAGCCAGCGCATACTACATGTATCGTTTCTTTGCGTACGGTATTTCTTCGAAAGACATGCTTCGCGGCGCGTCCAGTATCCTTATTTCGGGCTTGTTCGGTGCGGCGGCGATTGCCATGGATTTGACGGCACTTCTTCCCATCGCGGGCGTATTGGCATTGTACGTATTTGGTTTGAGAAGACAGAAAATGGCGCACGAATTGGCTCTTTCTAAGACCGCAGAATTTGCGGAAAAGGTAGTTACCGAAGAAGGGGAAACGGTGGTAGTCAATAAAATGGCAGACAAGGAAAATGAAACGTTTGCGACGAAGACTCGTCTTAGCTATGGCTTTGCGGCGTTGTCCTTCGGTATGGGTACGTTTGTATTCCTCTTGCTTGCAAGCATCCTTTGCTATTCCTCGTACGTGCGTGCATTGAATAACGAATCGGTAAGCTTCCTCGCGGTGCTTTGGAATGGGTTGAAAGCTTCGGTTTGTGACAATGGTGTAACCGCATACACGGCGGCAAATACCTCGATTTGGGCATGGTTGTTGCCCATCAAACCCACCGCATTGTACACTGCAAACGCAGACGGCGGGTATACCTCTTGGTTGGCATTGCCCAACGTAGCGGTACTTTGCGCATCGGCAGTTGCTTTTGTGATTTCGACTGTAAAAGTATTGGTTGACCTTATCAACAAGAAATCAGATAGGCAGACTTTGCGTATGAGAAGAACTTACTGCGTATTGTTTGGCGGTATGCTCCTTGCGTTCTTTGCAGGGTTGATTCGCGGTAATGCATCCGCATTGTCGGGGATGCTGTTCCACGTATTGTACCTTGGGTTCCTGCCCCTCGTAGGTATGCTGATTCCCGAAGGGGAAAGTCTGCAGGAAAAGGTGCTTGTGAACGTTGCTCTTTGCACGGTAGTAGCGGCATTCGCCCTTATCTTTGCCCTTTCGTTACCCGTTATGTACGGCTACACGGTAGCGGCAAGCCGCGTGAATTTGTTCAAGTGGATGACCTTGTTCTCGAACGGATTCTTTAAAATTTAACGCTACGCGAAATCCGCAAGGGGAGGCTCTTGCGGAATTCGTTTTTATTCGTAGGAGTATAAATATATGATTGCAAGAGTACAAAGTTACGCGCTTTCGGGTTTGGAAGGCGTATGCGTAATGGTAGAAGCGGATATCGCGCGCGGTGTACCCGCCTATGAAATGGTCGGGTTGCCCGATGCGGCGGTGAAAGAATCGAAAGAGCGCGTAAGAAGCGCGATTAAGAACAGCATGCTGGAATTTCCCGCGCATAAAATCACCGTCAACTTTGCCCCTGCCTACGTAAAAAAGGAAGGTTCGTCCTTCGATTTGCCTGTGGCAATCAGTTTATTGTTGGGATACGGCACTTTACAAGCAGACGTGGACGGTACCGTCTTTTTAGGCGAGCTTGCTTTGAACGGCGATTTGCGCCCTGTGTCGGGTGTGTTGCCTTCGATTATTTCCGCGAGGAATAAAGGCTTTAAAAAATTTGTCATTCCTTACGATAACGCGCGCGAAGCAAGTTTTATCCAAGGGGTGGAAGTCTACGCGGCGAAAACTTTGCGCGACGTATTTGACCATCTTGCGGGGGTAAGCCCCTTGCAACCCGTGCCCGCGGGGGCATTTCATCGTGCGGGGGAAGAACGGCGCACGTCTAGCGATCTTGCATACGTACGCGGTCAAGCGGTGGCAAAGCGCGCCTTAGAAGTGGCGGTTGCAGGCGGACACAACGTCTTGTTTGTTGGCCCGCCAGGCAGCGGTAAAACGATGCTTGCGAGATGTTTGCCTTCCGTTTTACCCGATATGTCTTTTGATGAAGCTTTAGAAATTACAAAAATTCACTCGGTGGCAGGTACGCTTGGCGAGGAAGGGATTGTGACCGAACGTCCGTTCCGCACGCCCCACCACACCGCAACAACGGTATCTCTTTGCGGGGGCGGTAACAAAACCGTACATCCTGGGGAAATCAGCCTTGCCCACGGCGGGGTGTTATTCTTGGATGAATTGCCCGAATATAAGCGTTCCGCCTTGGAATCTCTCCGTCAGCCCTTGGAAGACGGTGTTATCACCATTTCCCGCGCAGGCGGTACAGTGACTTACCCAGCATCCTTTATGCTTTGTGCAAGTATGAACCCTTGTCCGTGCGGGAATTACGGCAGTGCGAAACGCCGTTGCGCTTGTACCCCCAACGATATCCGCAAATACCGCGCCCGCGTGTCGGGGCCTTTGTTGGACCGTATCGATATCCAAGTGGAAGTGGACGGGGTAGAATATGACGACCTCGTTTCCGAAGCGAAAGAGGAAACCAGCGCGCAGGTCAAAGCACGCGCGGATTATGCAAGAAAAATCCAACGCGCACGTTTCGATGGTACGAACATTGGTACGAACGCGGAAATGAGCGAACGGGAAACGCGGGAATATTGCCGTTTGAATGCGGAATGCGAATCGGCATTGAAAGAAGCGTTTGAAAGTTTACACTTGTCGGCGCGCGCTCGTTCGCGTATCTTAAAGGTAGCGCGTACGATTGCGGATTTGGACTCGTCCGAAAACATCACCACAGAACATCTGTACGAGGCGATTTCCTATCGTACCTACGGCGCAACGCTGTCCACGATTGATTGATATGACGTTAAAAATTTATTTCATTTTTCTTTTGGTAATGAGTGCGGTTGCCTTTACCGCTTATGCGGTGGATAAGGGCAAGGCGCAAAGAGGAGCTTGGCGAATCCCTGAAAAAGTATTGCTGTCGCTGTCCTTTTTCGGCGGAGCCATCGGTGGATATCTTGCCATGCATACCGTTCGTCATAAGACGAAAAAATGGTATTTTCATCTGGTAAATGGATTGGGACTTATTTGGCAAGTCATTTTGCTTGTATATTTGTTCCAAAACCCTAATATTTTATTGTAAGGTAGGTTCGTGCGTTGCTTGGTTTTCCCTCTACACAACCGATTGTGGAAATTCCGATTTCCTCACCCGATTACCCTGCGGAATGGCGGGCGTTGCCCGATGCTCCTGCGGTGGTTTACGCGCGGGGAAACGTTGCGCTGTTGCGCATGCGGAAATTCACGGTGGTAGGTGCGCGCAGAACCCCTGCGCCTGCAATGAAATTGGGCGCAAAAATAGCGAAAGAACTGTCGCAGGCGGTTGCCGTCGTAACGGGTACGGCAGACGGCGGAGACGGCGCGGCGATTGAGGGCGCGCTGGCGGGAAGCGGCAATATCATTTGCGTGTTGGCAGGCGGGTTTTCCGCATTACCGCAGGCAAATATAAACCTGTTGAACGAGGTGGCAAGCAAAGGTTTGCTGTTGTCTCCTTATCCGCATGATGCGGAAATACGCGCGTTTTCTTACGAGTACCGCAACAAGCTGTTGGCGGCGTTGGGTGAGGGCGTGTTGGTGCTTGGCGCGGCGGAAAAGAGCGGCGCGCTGATTACGGCAAAATATGCCAAAATATACAAAAAACCGATTTTTGCTTTTCCGTATTTTCCCGGCAGTGCGGCGGGCGAGGGATGCAACCGATTGTTGAAAGAGGGGGCAATTTTAACCGAAACCGCGTTTGATATTACCGAGAAAATGGGTATAAAAGCAGTAGAGAAAATTCGTCGCGCAGTCGAATTGACCGCAGACGAAGAAAAAATGCTGACGGCATTGAAAGTCTTGGCGGACGGGCATATTGCCCAGCTTGCAGAAACCGCGGGGGTACCCGCTTTCAAGGCAAAAATGCTTCTTTCGGCATTGGAAGTCAAGGGCTTAGCCACCGCCTTGGGCGGAAACCGCTACGCGCCCGTATAACACAGTAAAAAATTGTAAGGATATATAGAATGGATTTAATCATTGTAGAGTCGCCTTCCAAGGCGAAAACCATCTCCAAGTACCTCAAGGGTCAATATCGCGTGGACGCGTCCGCAGGACACATCCGCGATTTGCCCGTGCATACGTTGGGTGTAGACGTTAAGAATAATTACGAACCCAAATACGTCAATTCCGAAGGGAAAGAAGACGTAATCCGCCGTTTGGTAGACGCGACGAAGAAAGCCGATCGCGTTTACCTTGCAACCGACCCTGATAGAGAAGGGGAAGCGATTGCATGGCATTTGCAGACGGTGCTTGGCTTGGACGAACAAGGGAAAAACCGTATCGAGTTCAACGAAGTTTCCAAAAACGCCATCGAGGCGGCTTTGAAAAACCCTCGTACCATCAATTACAGCCTCGTAGACGCGCAACAAGCGCGCCGTGTTTTGGACCGTTTGGTGGGGTATAAATTATCCACCCTGCTCAATCACAAAATCGAGGATAAAAACGGTACGGGCAAACGCAATCTTTCGGGCGGACGTGTGCAATCGGTTGCGCTCCGTTTGGTGGTGGAACGCGAACGTGAAATCACCGCATTCAAACCGCAGGAATATTGGAATTTGACAGCAGAATTGCAGGATTTGCCCAAGCAATACGCATCCTTCAAAGCCATGCTGGAAAAAAAGGGTACGCGCAAGTACAAACCCTCGTCCGCTGAGGAAACGGCAACGGTACTTTCGGCGATTGAAAACGGTCGTTTCGTGGTTTCCAAAACCAAAAAATCGATTGTAAAAGCCCACGCGCCCGCGCCCTTTACAACCAGCTCGTTGCAACAAGACGCGTCGACGAAGCTTGGTTTTACCGCACCTGAAACGATGACCCTTGCACAACACTTGTACGAAGGTATGGCAACGGAAAACGGTGAACATATCGCGTTTATTACCTATATGAGAACGGACTCTGTCCGCGTATCTAAGGAAGCGCAAGCGAAGGCGTTGGAACGTATCCGCGAAGTATACGGCGCGGAATACGCCCCTGAAAAGCCCAACTACTACGCATCCAAGAAAGGCGCGCAGGACGCGCACGAAGCCATTCGACCCATCGATTTGACGATGACCCCCGAAAAGGCGAAAAAATTGTTGGATAAAAAACACTACTCGTTGTATCGTTTGGTGTACGAACGTTTCCTTGCTTCGCAAATGGCGGAAGCGAGATACAACAGCATGCAGATGGAAATCGACAACAGCGGTTATATCTTTAAGGCAAGCGGCAAAGTGATGCTCTTCGCGGGCTTCACAGCGGTATACCAAGACGTCAGCGCAAAGAAGGACGATGAGGACGAAATCAGCTCCGCAAAGCTTTTACCCGACCTCAACGAAGGGGATATTTTGAACCTTGTTGCTATGCAAAAGGAACAGAAATTCACCAAACCGCCCCTTCGATACACCGACGCTTCGTTGGTGAAGACCATGGAAGAAAAGGGGATTGGCAGACCGTCTACCTACGCAACCATCATCTCCAAACTCATGCAAAAATACGTCAAAAAAGACGGTAAATATATGTATCCCACCCCGATTGCTTACGACGTTGTGGATATGCTTATGAACTGTTTCGTGGACGTCATGGACGTAGGCTTTACCGCTGGTATGGAAACCCGCTTGGACGATATTGAAGACGGCGGTGTGGAATGGCGCGACGTTATCCACGGTTTCTACCCTGGATTTGAAAAGAACTTGCGCAAGGCTTCCGCGTACGGTGATACTTTAACGCAGGAAATTTGCGGAAAATGCGGGCATTTCATGCTTAGAAGAATGGGTAAGTTTGGGAAATATCTGGCTTGTTCGAACTATCCCGAATGTCAAAATATTCTCAGCGAAAGCAAGGAAGAATTGTCCGCGGTGCGTTGCCCGAAATGTGGGGAAAACATGGTGTTTAAGAGTGGTAAATTCGGTAGATTCTTGGCTTGTCCCAGCTATCCTGATTGTAAATCCACCATGTCCATGCCTACGGATGAAGAACCGAAGTTGGCGGGGCTTTGTCCCGATTGCGGTTCGGCAATGAGCGTGAGAAAATCCAAGCGCGGTAAAGTATATTACAGCTGTTTGGGTTATCCCGATTGCAAGTTTATGAGTTGGGATATCACCACGGGTGAAAAATGTCCTCAATGCCAAACACCGTTGATTCAAACGAGCCGCGGTGCGGTAAAATGCGGCAATAAGGATTGCGATTATAAGGTAAAATCGGATAAACCCGCAAAGAAAAATGTGGAAATGGCGGACGATTTTGAACCGCCCATGCCCGAAGAACCGTTGTATTTTGATTATGACGATGCGGGATATTTTCCTGAGGGGTTTGAGGATTGAGTATGAATAAAGCAAAGGTGTTGATTGTCGGCGGGGGCTTGGCGGGCAGCGAGGCGGCGTACTATTTGGCTAGCCGCGGCATTGAAACCACCCTTGTCGAGATGAAACCGAAGAAGTTTACCCCCGCGCACGAGAGTGGAAACTTTGGCGAATTGGTGTGTTCGAACTCGTTAAAGAGTAACGATTTCTACGCCAATGCTTGCGGGTTATTGAAAGAGGAAATGCGTTTGCTCGGTTCGATGATTATCGAGGCGGCGGACGCGACCAAAGTGCCTGCGGGTGCGGCTTTGGCGGTGGATAGAGATAAGTTTTCCGCGTATATTACGGAAAAATTGAAAACTTGCCCCAACTTAACCCTTGTGTCTGACGAGGTCACCAAGGTGCCTGATACGGAAGAGGACGGGGGCAGGTACGTAATCATTGCCACAGGGCCGCTGACCTCGGATGCGCTCAGCGAGGATATTGTGCGCTTGTTTGGCGGCGGGTTACATTTCTACGATGCGTCCGCACCGATTATTTCCGCGGATAGCGTGGATATGAGTTGCGCATTCACGGGGGATCGTTACGGCAAGGGGACGGGCGATTATATCAATTGCCCGATGAATAAGGAAGAATATTACGCATTTGTAGACGCGTTATTGTCGGCAGAGCGTGCGCACTTGCACGAGTTTGAAAAGGGTGAAATTTTCGAAGGCTGTATGCCCTTGGAAGTGATGGCTTCCCGCGGTCGGGATACGTTGCGTTACGGCACGCTGAAACCCGTAGGATTGTTTGACGAGGATGGTAAACGCCCGTACGCGGTGTTACAACTTCGCAAGGAAAACGAACAAGGCACGACCTATAATTTGGTCGGTTTTCAAACCAATTTGAAGTTCCCCGAACAAAAACGTGTATTTTCCATGATTCCCGCATTGAAGAATGCAGAATTTTTACGCTATGGCGTTATGCACAGAAATACGTATATTCAGTCGCCCGATGTTTTAACTCGGCATTTTTCGGTTAAAAATAATCAAAGGCTGTTTTTCGCAGGGCAGATTACGGGTGTGGAAGGCTACGTTGAAAGCGCGGCAAGCGGGTTGCTTGCGGCGATCCGTATTGCGGATGAAATTCTTGGACGTCCCACCCATGTATTTGATGAACGCACTGTTTGCGGGGCGTTGCAGACGCATATTTCTTCCCCGACGAAGGACTTCCAACCCATGAACGCGAACTTTGGTATTCTTGCGCCGATGCCCGTGCGTATCCGCGACAAAAAGGAAAGATACCGCGCGTTGGCGGAAAGGGCGATAGCAACGATTAAGGAGTATGAAGATGGAATTTAGAGGAACGACCATTTGCGCGGTCAAGCGTAACGGCGTGACGGCAATTGCCGGCGACGGACAAGTGACGATGGGCGAATCGGTTATTTTTAAGAACACAGCGGTAAAAGTTCGCCGTATTTTCGGCGGTAAAGTCATTTTGGGTTTTGCAGGTTCAGTGACGGATGCCTTTGCGCTTACCGAGCGTTTTGAAGGGATGCTGAACAAGTTCGGCGGTAACCTCATGCGTTCGGCTGTGGAACTTGCAGAACTTTGGAGAAGTGACAAAATCGGCCGTAAGTTGGATGCGATGATGATTACAGCAGACGAAAACACGTTGTTGATTTTGTCAGGTACGGGTGAAGTGATTGAACCCGACGAAGGGGTTTGCGCTATCGGCAGCGGCGGTAACTATGCTTTGGCGGCGGCGCGCGCATTGTACAAGGAAACCGATTACGATGCGGAAACGATTGCGAAAAAGGCGTTGAAAATCGCTTCGGAAATTTGCGTATTCACCAACGATAACATTCGTTGTGAAGTGGTGGGTGAAGATGCACTCAACGTAACCCTGCCCCCTGCAAATGAGGAAAAGAAGGCTGTAAAACCTCGTGCCAAACGCACGAAAAAGGAGGATTGAAATGGATTTATCCCCCAAGCAAATCGTATATAGATTAGACAAATATATCATCGGTCAGGACGAGGCAAAAAAGGCGGTGGCAATCGCTTTGCGCAATCGTTACAGAAGGGCGCAATTGCCTACGGAAATCCGTGAGGAAATCACACCGAAAAATATCATCATGAAAGGCCCGACGGGGGTTGGTAAAACGGAGATTGCCCGTCGCTTGGCAAAGCTTGTCAAAGCACCTTTTGTGAAGGTGGAAGCGACCAAATACACCGAGGTTGGGTACGTGGGCAAGGACGTGGAAGGTATGATCCGCGACTTGGCAGAATGCGCGTATCGTTTGGTGAAAGCGGAAAAGGAAGAAGAGGTAAAAGCCCGTGCGACTTCGGCGGCGGAAAAGCGTATCTTGCGCGTGCTTGCAGAGGCGAAAAAGGATGAAAAGGGCGATACGGCAAAAGAAGTGTTTGAGGCAAACCTTTTGGACGGATTGCGCAGCGGCGCGTATGACAACTTTACCATTGAAATGGAAGTGGTGGACGTGCCTCAGCAACCCATGGAGCTGATGCCTGGTGCGACAGCCATTTCCATTGGCAGTATTTTCGGGGATATGTTCCCACAGAAAAAGAAGAAACGCCGTTTGACGGTACGTGAGGCCTTCCAAATTGCGCTCGCGGAAGAATCGGATAAATTGGTGGACGAGGATGCGATTAAGTCGGAAGCGTTATACCGTGCAGAAAACGACGGTATCGTGTTTATCGACGAAATTGACAAAATTGCAGGCAAGGGTAACCGCAATGGTGCGGACGTTTCCCGCGAAGGGGTACAGCGCGATATTTTGCCCATCGTGGAAGGTTCGACGGTAGTGACCAAGTATGGTCCCATCAAAACGGATTTCATTTTGTTTATCGCGGCGGGCGCATTCCACGTGGCGGCGATTGAGGATTTGATTCCCGAATTGCAGGGTCGTTTCCCTGTATCGGTGGAATTGCGCAGTTTGACGAAAGAGGATTTCGTGCGTATTTTGACAGAAACGGAAAATTCGCTTGTCTTCCAATACAGTCAGTTGCTTGCTGTGGATAACATTGATTTACAATTTGATAAAGGCGCAATTGAACGGATTGCCGAAGTTTCGGTAGAGTTGAACTTGACGTCGGAAGATATCGGTGCAAGACGTTTGCACACGGTCATGGAATATTTATTGGAAGATATTTCCTTCAACGCAGGCGGGGATTATCCCATGTTTACCCTGAACATCGACCGCAATTATGTGGATGAGCATTTAAAGAAATTGACTGGGGATAGGAACCTTAAAAAGTATATTCTCTAAAAAACGGCGTATATACTTCGCATTTCGGCGTTGCATTTCCGCGCCCCTTGGTCACGTACCTCTTGTACGCTCCCTGCGGGGTGCTCGATGCGCCTTGAACTGCTTGCATCTCCGCCGTTTTGACAGCTACGCTGTCGTGAATTGACGGTTAAACCGTCGTGAATTGCAAATGCTTTGCGTGAATTGAAAACTTCGTTTTCGTGAATTGCAAACCTTTGGTTTGCGGATTGAGAAAATTAGATATTGACAGCTACGCTGTCGTGAATTGCGCTGCTTGCGCGTGAATTGCAAATGCTTTGCGTGAATTGAAAACTTCGTTTTCGTGAATTGCAAACCTTTGGTTTGCGGATTGAGAAAATTAGATATTGACAGCTATGCTGTCGTGAATTGACGGTTAAACTGTCGTGAATTGCAAATGTTTGGCGTGAATTGTAAACCTCTGGTTTGCGGATTGATAAAAATAAAAAATAGGACAAAATAATATGATTAACATTCCCAAGGGCACAAAAGACGTTCTGCCCCAAGATTCTTATAAATGGCAATACGTAGAAAATATGGCGCGTGAAGTTTCCACGTTATTCAACGTAAAGGAAATTCGCACCCCCGTATTTGAACACACCGAACTTTTTCAGCGCGGTGTGGGCGAAACCACCGATATCGTGACGAAGGAAATGTACACCTTCAAAGACAAGGGCGACCGTTCGATTACCCTGAAACCCGAAGGCACTGCAGGCGCGGCGCGTTCCTTCATCGAAAACGGTATGGCAAACGGAGTATTGCCTGCAAAAATGTATTATATCACGCCCGCGTTCCGTTATGAACGTCCGCAGGCGGGGCGCTTGCGTGAGTTCCACCAATTCGGTGTGGAAGTTTACGGTTCTGCGGCGGCGCAGACGGATGCGGAAACCATCTTTATTGCGGATACTTTGTTGAAAAAGTTGGGCTTGCAAATCAAGCTTTACGTCAACTCGATTGGCTGTCCGACCTGCCGTGCGGCATACAACAAGGCGTTGAAGGATTTCTTTGCACCGAACTTGGACAAGCTTTGCGGGGATTGTAAAACTCGTTATGAAAAGAACCCCTTGCGTTTGCTTGACTGTAAGGAAGCGGGCTGTAAGGAAATCAACGCGAATGCGCCCAAAATTTTGGACTATCTTTGTGAAGATTGCCATGCACATTTTGAAGAAGTCAAAGCTTGCTTGACCCTTGCGGGTGTGGAATATGAAATCGACCCCCGTATCGTGCGCGGGTTGGATTATTACACCCGTACAGTGTTTGAATTTGTATCGACCTCGATTGGCGCGCAGGGTACGGTTTGCGCGGGCGGTAGATACGATGGCTTGATTGAACAGCTTGGCGGAAAACCCACCCCTGCGGTTGGTTTTGCGGCGGGTATCGAACGTCTTTTGATTGTGATGGAACAGACGGGTGTGGAAATTCCCGCGGCGCCCGTTCCTACCGTGTATATCGCGGGTATGGACGCGGATTGCCGTAAAAAAGCGTTTGCGTTGGCGGCGCAGCTTCGTTTGCAGGGCGTGAACGCGGAAGTGGACTTGATGGACCGTTCGGTCAAGGCACAGTTCAAATACGCAGACAAAATCGGTGCGAAATACGTTGCGGTTATCGGCGGTAATGAATTGGCGGAAGGCAAAGCCAACGTCAAGTGCATGGCGGACGGTACGAATGAAATGGTTGTTTTTGAGGATATGGTTACATATTTTCAAGGGAAATAAGGAGGAAAAAATATGGTAAAATATGTAAATGCGGAAGCTTTGGAAGAATTGATTGCTTCGACGGACAAAACGGTGTATTGTGATTTTTGGGCAAGCTGGTGCGGTCCTTGCCGTATGCTTGCGCCCGTCTTTGAAGATATTTCGGATAAGTACGAGGACAAAGCGGTATTTGTAAAAATCGATATCGACGAAGAGGACAGCGAAGCGGCGGCGGTGAAGTACGGTATCACTTCGATCCCCAACATCATCGCGTTCAAGGGCGGGAAACCCGTAGACAACAGTTTGGGTTTTGTACCCCAAGCGGTGTTGGAAAAGTTCGTGGAAAAGAATCTTTCGTAATATAAGAGCCTGCGCTTGCGCAGGCTTTTTGTTTACCTTTTTAAAATGGGTATTGACAAAAATGGAAAACGGTGCTATAATACGAATATAAAAGTAAGAAAATTTGCGTTCACAGTGAACAAAATTATTCTATAAAATATGAAAAGGAGGGGGGCAGGTATGCGTTCAATCATAAAAAAGAGATATTTCTACGCCATTTTGTGTATATGCGTACTGTTGTGTGCCTTATGCTTTTCGGGGTGCGGTATCATCAGTAATTTGCAAAGCGAATTGAGAAATTACGGTACGGAGAAAAAGACAAACGACGTAGGACTGGCGTATGATTGGGTGGAAAATCGAGTCGTTTGGGAACACGACGGCAGCGCGGGGCGATACAGCGTGTATATAGAGGATTCGCAAGGGGAACTTTATGTGCTTGCTTCAAAGTTAACGGAAGATCATTTTGTGAATGACGAGGGGAAACTTTGGGTAAGAACGAAAGATACTTTGTTGCAATCGGGCGATAAAATGTCCAAAAACGTAAATTTATTGTTGATTGCTTACGGCGATTCTTATGAAAATCCGCTTTGGCATTTGCGTGTGCCTTATGAAGTATATGCTTCTCCGCAATTGTACCTTTCCCAAGAAACGAGGGCGGTACATTGGAATGCGATAGATGGCGCGAAGTATTATTTGGTCTATGCCAATCATGAAGAATACACGGTCACAGAACCTACGTTTAACGTTTTACCTGTCATTGAAGCAGGGACGGCGTTGAAAGTCACCGTACGCGCGATGGGGGAAGAAAACGGCGCTTGGATGAGCACGGCTTCTCAGGAGCTTGCCGTCAATATTGCGCATTCCCCTTCGGTATGGCACACAACAAAGTATATAAGATGGTCGGGCGCGTTCGCAAAAAATCCCGAAGGGAAGAATTTGGACTCGCTTGATTATTCTTACAAATTAGAAATTTACGACGGTGAGGAATATATCTGCGAAGACAATCTTGTCTATGACGTATTTCATAGCTTGGGTTTTGCATATCCGTACCGAGCGAAGACGGATAATTTCCGCGTCGTGGTGACGGCAACCTTGCGTAAAGGCAGGGGGTGTGATGATTTCTTACCCTCTGTCCCTACCGTATGCGAACCTGAATATAAGGGTAGGGTGGAAGAGGTAACGTATAACGCAAAAACTTCCAGCTTGGAATGGGAAGATTGCGCATCCGCCTATTACTTGACCGTCAACGGGGAAGAAATTTATTGTAAAGAGGCAAGTTACTCCTTAGAGGAATATTTGACAAATCCAGATATGGTCTACGAGGGGGAATTGACCTTTAACGTTATCCCTGAAACAGAAATAGAGGGGTATTATACCGATAAAATTCATACCGTTATATTCCCTACGGACTTGGATATCGAGGTGACGGAAGTTGCCGCTTACGAACGTATACGTGCAGACGTAACAGGCTTTGACCAATGGGCAACGGGCTGTATATTGGAAAAACGCAAAGCCATTAGCTTTGAAGAATCGAAAGAACTTTCCGTTCAAGAGGGGAAAGCGTCGCAGGATTTTGCGATTACGGCAACAGAGAGAGGGGTGGACTATTCTTTATATGCGACAGCGGTGTATCCTGAACACTTGATTGTGATTCCCAGAAAAAGCAGTCACACTGTCCGAGTGCGCTCAACGCCGGTTGTGTTGGAGTTGATGCAAGTAAATAATTCGTACGTGCGCACTCCAAGGATAAAGTTTCAAGACGAAGCAGGGGATTTCGAGGTAGAGTTCAACGGGGAAATTACCACCGTGGACGAGGTATATTTCCTTCCCGCCGAAATCTATGAAAGCACAGAGGAAAAGGAATTTACCATTCGTGTACGCGAGCTTGGTTCGGCTACCTTATACAATACAAATTTAACTTCGTTATGGAAAGAATATACCATTCGAACGTTGGGGCTCGCGGAAAATTTATACGTGGAAAACAGTACGCTGTATTGGGATTATGCGGGAGTAGAAGCGATTCAATCTTACGCTATATCCACAGGATATACTGTGTTGAAAGAAGAATGGGAGATAAAGATTTACAACGCAGGGGAAGATGATTTTGCGGTATGCGCTTTGGCGGATAACACCCAAGCAAAAGACACGGGAATTTGGTACGTCAACGGACTGTATTCCGAACGTATTACTGTGGAAAAGCTGGAAAAGGTAGAGAATCTGACACACGATGATTACGGCGTGGCGTGGGATGCCGTTGAGGAAGGAGAAGAGTATCAACTTCAGTTGGTTGGCGATGGCATCAGCGAGGTGATCTATACGGGCGACACTGAGTTTGTCGCTTCCGAATACCTGAAAGAATATGAAAAATTCCGTGTGGACGTGAAGGTGAAAGGGAACGGCGTGACAACAATTAACAGCGAGGGCGTTTCTTTTTACGTAACCCGCAATCCTCAGTTGACGTATACCATGGAAAATACAACCGGTTACTACAGCCAAATCTTTTGGGAGACTCCCATCAGCGGGGCAAGGTTTGATTATCAGTTGATTTCGCCCAGCGGAAAAGTGCTTGACTCGGCAAAGGGTACTGCCTCGGGGCAAACCTATCCGATTCATACTGCGACAGACCATAATACAGAGGGCTTTTTGGAAAAGGGCGAGCATACGTTGCGTATTGTACTGCCTGCGGGGAAACTCAACGAAAATACCTATTACTTAAAGACGGGCGATGAGGTATTGGATCGTCACGATAAGAGTATTTATAAAATGTGGGTAGATATTTCCATACAAGATGGTGCGATAACGGTAGAAACCTTCCCGAAACTGACGGATAGGCGGTATCATATGGAATATTACAAAATGTCTACGTATTCTTCTACGGGGATATTTACGTTTACGCGAGAAGAAGTGAATGCAATGTTTGCGGAACTTGAGTACAAAACCTACAATATGGGGGTGGCTTTATCGGCAAGGTCGGAAGAGTTGGCGAAATTTTTCGCCTTTGACAACCGCACCTATCTTCAATGGGTAAGCTACGAGGTGAAAGAGGCTCCGACGGCTGTCCCGACGTATACGGAATATACCCCAGGTTCGGTATATTACGATTTAAGCCAAACGGAAAATTTATTCAGCGCAAAGCTTGATTTGGAGAAAACGGCATTTTCGACGGTGAAAGTAGACGCGGGCGTGGATATTATCGACGGCATGAACTATGTATTTACGTCCTATTTACGCGACGGCACGGTATGGAAAACGATAAAGACGACGGATAGAACGTGTGTGGTGGATTTGCCTGAATTTGGCTGGGTGAACGTGTTTGTGGAAGCGGATATTTTACTGGCTAACGGGGAATATTATCATTCTTCCGAAGCAGTCGAGTTGGAAGTGAATTGCTGTTGCATAGGGATTGGAGCGTTCTTTATTGAGGACGGTACCGTGGTCTCGTTTGGTGCTATGGAAGCGGCTTTGCTTGAATTATGGGTGAACGGCGAATACGTGGCAAAACTTTCGTATCAGACCGGAAAAACGTATGCATATACGTATACGTTGGAACAACCTTTGCAATCGGGTGACGTGATAGAGTTGCGCGGTTGGTGGCGAGGCTTTGGCGATGAAAGAAGCGCGGATTATTACTTCTATAAGCCTATAGCGTAGTAAAAAAGAGCCGAAAGGCTCTTTTTTTATACTCAACGCGTACATGGTATGGCTAAATGTAAGAAAAAAACCCCGACGAGGGAGGTTATTCCCGTCGGGGTTTCTATATGATAAGGGATAATTGTGTGGGCAAATTAATAATTTTCAGCGCGAACTTGGAAGTATGCCTGAGGATGTGCGCAGATAGGGCAAACGTCAGGAGCTTTCTTGCCAACTACGATATGACCGCAGTTGGAGCACTGCCATACAGCGTCGCCGTCCTTGGAGAATACCAAGTCGCCTTTCACGTTTGCAAGCAACTTTCTGTATCTTTCTTCGTGTTCTTTTTCAATTGCAGCTACGCCGTCGAATAATTTTGCGATTTCTTCGAAGCCTTCTTCACGTGCTACTTTTGCAAATTCGTAGTACATATCCGTCCATTCGTAGTTTTCACCTTCAGCAGCTTCCAAAAGGTTTTCTGCGGTAGAGGAGATGTCGCCGCCGTTCAACAACTTGAACCAGATCTTAGCGTGTTCCTGTTCGTTCTTTGCAGTTTCTTCGAAAATTGCCGCGATTTGTACAAAACCTTCTTTCTTAGCCTTGCTTGCGAAATAGGTGTACTTGTTTCTTGCTTGCGATTCACCTGCAAATGCAGTCTGCAAGTTTGCTTCCGTCTTCGTACCCTTCAAAGGATTGATGGCTTCAAATTTACCGCTCTGCTTGCAAACGGGACATACTTCAGGCGCGCTGCCTTCCGCTACATAATGACATACTTTACATTCAAATTTTTTCATAATTGCACCTCTTATTGTTTTTCTTATTAGGATTTAGTTTTAATAACTGTAAATAGTATAATATAAAATTTTGTATTTGTCAATAGTTTTTTGAAAAAAAGTTTGAAAATTTTTAAAAAATTTTTTTCTTTACGCGCGCGTATGTATATAATATGGAAGTATTGTGAAAGTTTTCTGTATTCGTTGACAAAATTTGACAAGGGTGGTATAATATTTTCATACCAATAAAAACATACTATACAAGGAAATGAAAAGATTAAGCGAAAGACAAAAACAAAAAATTGAAAGGACGGTTGCCAATAACCGCAGTTACAAGCTGTATTTATACAACCGATTTTTTATTTTTTTACTGCTGGTGCTTGGGCAACTGGTTGGGTTGGTATTGCTTACGTATTTGTTTGTGTATAATACCGCCATAGGGGTGTTGTTGCAGGTATTGGTCAGTGTGTGCGCAGTGCTTACCGTTTTGTATTTGATTAATTACAACGACCGACCGTCCATCAAGCTGAATTGGATTTTGATGATGTTGCTTGCGCCCGTTGTCGGCGTGCCGATGTACCTTTTGTACGGCGAGGGCAGACCCACGCGTTGGATGCAGGAGCGGATAAACAACACTGCGGTGAAAAACGATGCGCAGTTTATTGATTTTTACGGGCAATATGCGTTGGAAAAGGTGGAAAACCGCAATCAATCCATCGTGCATTTTTTATCGATGTGCGCGCAATATCCTACCTATAAGGCAGGGGACGTGGCTTATTACAAGAGCGGGGAGGAAATGTTTCCCGCGATGCTCCATGATTTGCGTTCGGCGGAAAAGTATATTCTGTTGGATTATTTCATTATTGCACATGGTAAAATGTGGAATGAAATTTTAAAAATCCTATTGGAAAAAGCGGAACTTGGGGTGCAGATTCGTATCATTTACGATGATTTTGGGTGCATGATGCACTTGCCTCCGCATTATGACCGCTATTTGGAAAGCTTGCACGAAAATATTCGATGTATGACTTTTAATAACGTGGTGCCCGTGTTTGCGGTGCATCTCAACAACCGCGACCACAGAAAAATTTTGGTGGTGGACGGTGAAGTTGCCTTTACGGGCGGGATCAACCTTGCAGATGAATATATCGGTGAAAAGCGTCGGTTTGGATATTGGAAGGATTCGGGGGTGCGTATCACGGGCATGGCTGTGGCGTCCTTTGTGAAGATGTTTTTTAACGTGTGGAATGCCTTTCGGACGGATAAAGAAGAACTGAAGACATATCTGCCGCCCATAAACGGGGATACCATGTATGCGTTGAATGGTGAAGATAGGCGAATGATTGCGCCGTATGATGATTCACCGCTGGATAAGGTCAGCGTAGGGGAAAGCGTGTATTTGGATATCATTCAGCGCGCTTCAAGGTATGTGTATATTTTCACTCCGTATTTAATTTTGGATGATTATATGCGCGCGGCGCTGGTGCAGGCGGCGGCGCGCGGGGTGGACGTGCGGATTGTGACCCCTGGGATTCCTGATAAAAAGATGACCTATCGTTTGACTCGCGCTAATTATGAAATCCTCATGAAGGGCGGGGTAAAAATTTACGAGTATACCCCTGGATTTTTACACGCAAAAAGTATTGTTTCGGATGATACTTGCGCGGTGGTGGGGACAATCAATTTCGATTACCGCAGTCTATATCACCATTTTGAAAATGCGGTGTATATCGCGGGGCACGATGCGGTTTTAGAGGTGAAGCGGGATTGTGAGGAAACCTTTGCAGTGTCGAAACTTTGCGGACAAAAGGATATTGAAAGGACTTTGATTGGACAATTATTCGACGCCTTGTTGCGTATATTTGAAACTTTATTTTGAGGTAAGTTATGAAACAGCAGAAAAAGGAAGAAGAGGCAAAAATTCTTGCGCAAATGGATGAAGCAATGCGCGAAAAAGAAACGCAAAACCCAGAAAACGCACCCAAACGCGTGGGATTGATAAAGGATAAAACGCCTGCTATGGTGCATTGTCATAAATGCGGTACGCTGATGGAGAATGGAAAATGTCCCAATTGCGGGCATACCATTTACACCCCGATGGATGAAAAAACACAAAAAACCATCCGTTGGATTTTCGGCGGGATATGCCTTGCGGTGCTGTTGGTGATCGTGCTGTTAAAGTAAGCCAAATATGCCCTTTTACACATAAGACGAAATTCGACGCTCGGATTGTGTCGATTTCACCCGTATGGGGTTACCCGCATATATCGGAAACCGCATACGTCGAAAAATGGAAAAGAAGGGGGCAGGTATGCGTTGAACCGCATATATTGGGGTATAGTCCCCTATCGGCGGGGTGAAAAATATGCGCAAAAAAACACTTGGGGACAACCCCAAGTGTTTTGTCATATTTCGTCGAAAAATGCCTTACAAATCAAGGCAATCAAAAATTCCGCCCGTCTCCAAATCCTTTAAATACAGCGTATTGCCGTCGATGAAAATATAAGAATGCGGTGTGCCGTCCTTAGGCAGGGAAACTGAACCGCAATTGACGTAGGTCGCGCCGTTGTCCATTTCCTTACAACAAGGAGTGTGGAAATGACCATTCAACAGCAGGTCGCCCTTTTTCAACAAAGGTGGCATATCCGCGTTGAATAGATGACCGTGCGTCAAAAACAGCGTTTTGCCGTTTACTTCCAACAATGCGTAATCCGCCATGATGGGAAATTCCAACACCATTTGGTCGACTTCGCTGTCGCAGTTTCCGCGCACACAGGTGATTCTATCTTTCATGCCGTTGAGCATGTCGAATACCTTGCGAGGGGAATATTCGTCGGGGAAATCATTGCGGGGGCCGTGGTATAAAAGGTCGCCTAAAAGGATCAATTTGTCTGCGCCTTCGTTTTCAAAGGCGGATAAAAGCTCCGCGCACCAGCGCGCAGAACCGTGAATGTCGGATGCAATGATGATTTTTTGCATAAGAAACTCCTTATAGGGTGAAATGCAAAGCAGTGCTTTGCGTGAATGGAACCAAAAGTTTGTGAATTGAAAACGTTGTTTTCGTAAAATGACAGTTGTACTGTCGTTGTTGTTAAAATTTGCCATAACGCAACGCAGAGCGTTGCAATTCACGGTGAAACCAATTCACGCGCAAAAGCGCAATTCACGACGGCTGAGCCGTTAATTCACTCAATTTATTTAGAAGATAAATTTCATAATGTCGAACTGTTCAGGCAGGTACGCGTTGCTTGTATAAAGTTCTGCGTATTGTTTTAATAATGTAGGCAATTCTTCCTCGCGGTGGCTGCGGAAAATGAATTCGGAGAAGTTCACCGCTTTGTTTGCCAAAAGGTTGATGGCGGTGGAAACGAACGCGCGGCTTTCCGTGATGCCTTTGACAGTCACGTTATTTTTCATGGCGTTTTGCAAATTCACCTGCAAGGGTTTATTGCTGGTCAACGAACAGAAGGACACGTACGCGTCGCGTTTCACGAGGGAGAAAAGAGTCGAGGGTTCGCTGCGGTTGGCAAAAGCGAGGTACACTGCGCCGTCGGCAAGCTTTCCGCCCGTTACTTCCAATACGCGGGCTTTTAACGTATCGTCGTTGGGGAAGGTATAATAAATCCCACTGCGTTTTGCGCGTGCCAAGCGTTCGGGATTGTTGTCTGCAAGGATGGGTACTGCGCGGTGGTAAATGAGGATTTGGCAAAGAATATTGCCGTACAAGCCGCCGCCCGTAACCAAGATATGCTGACCTACGCTGATATTCATTTCATCAACGACGTGTTCGGCAAGTGCGATGGCATCGATGAGGAATGCCGCTTCGTCGGAGACCGAGGAAGGCAGGGGGTAAACGTCATCTACGCCCGCCAAAACGAAATCACGGTAAAATCCGTCCGACGTTTCGCCTGCGATACGAAAGCCGTCGGGTGTTTCTTCATCTTCCGTTGTGCCTGCAAGGTATACGCGTTCGCCTTTACGGATGAAAGAATCCTGCTCCGATTCCGTGACTTGACCGATGGCAAATCGACCGGGGATGATGGGGGTGGGAACTTTCTGTATGCCCGAATAGATTGCGATGTCTGATTCGGACAATAAAGCCTTGGTGACCTTGACCTTGACCTTATCTTCGGGACGTTTTAAGTCGGGTGCAACGACGTGTTGCAGGTTGTTGGGGTAGAGCAGTTGCCAAACTTTCATAAAGATTCTCTCTAAACAGGCTGGGTATTTTCCCGTAAAATGGGTGGGAATATAGCCTATTGTATGCAATTACAGATTAAGTATAAACTATTTTCGAGAAATTTGCAAGTATTTTTTATAAATTCGTGTTAAAAACAGTTGACGAGTATGAAAAAAAGCGTTATAATTGGTAAGCATATTGAAAGAAAAACTAACAGCGAGGTGAAAATAATGAAAGCTGATATTCATCCTAAATATCATGAAGTAACTGTTACTTGCGCTTGTGGAGCTACGTTCAAAACTGGTACGACGAAAGACGGCGACGTTATGAAGGTAGATATTTGTAGCAACTGCCATCCTTTCTTCACGGGCAAGCAAAAGTTGGTTGATACCGGTGGACGTGTCGATAAGTTCAAAAAGAGATATGGTCTTTAATTGGTAAGCCGTGGGGTTTAGGACTGCCAAGTCCTAAACCCCTTTCTACTTTGTTGATGGTGTATTTACTTCACATTTCTTCGTTGCGTTTCCGCGCGGTTTGCTCGTGTACGTCTATGTACACTCCCGTCGGGGTGCTCAGCGCGCCTTGAACTGCTTGTATCTGCGTTGTTAAGACGAGATGCGTATTTGCGCGTCCGTCAGGAAAGCCGTGCTTTCTCTCAAAAGTGAAGTGACAGCTATACAGTTGTTATTAAAAAAAGCCACAACGCAACGCAAAGCGTTGCAATTCATGTACGCATAGTACAATTCACGAAAATTCAATTTTCAATTCACGCCCGTAGGGCAATTCACCTCTTCGCGAGGTATCTTATCACACACGTAACAGATTACACTACGCATTCACTAAATGATTTCTCTTGTGAGAGTAGTAAATAAAAAATTCAACCATATTATATATTGGTGTAAATAAATGAAAAAAGAAAAAGTAACGAAAACTTGTACCCATATCGGTGGGCAAGCGGTTATGGAAGGGATTATGATGCGCGGAAAATCCGCTATGGCGACCGCCGTGCGTGATCCCGAAGGGAAAATCCAAATTGAATCCGAACGCTTGACTCCCCCTGACAAACGAAAGAAAATCACCCGACTGCCCTTTATTCGTGGGGTGGTTAATTTTATTACCTCTTTAATCGATGGCAACCGTGTCTTAATGCGAAGTGCGGACGTTGCCATGGAAGACGAAGAAGAACAGACCAAAGCTTCGAAATGGCTGGAAGAAAAACACCATATCACATTTGACAGTATTTTCAGCGGTCTTGCGTTGGTGTTAGGGATTGCGCTTGCCGTCCTTATCTTTGTTTGGGCTCCGCAATTTTTGACGGGATTTTTACCTGAAAGTATTTTCGATAAGACCAGTACGGGCTTGGAAGGGTTGTGGTTTAACCTTGCAGAAGGCGGTATCCGTATTGCCTTATTCATCTTGTATATTCTGTTGATTTCTTTGATTCCTTCCCTCAAACGTGTGTTTATGTGCCATGGTGCAGAACATAAAACCATCACTTGTTTTGAAGAAGGGAAAGAATTAACGATTGAAAACGTGCGCGGGTGCTCGCGTGTGCACGACCGTTGCGGTACGACCTTCCTCTTCATCGTTATGGTGGTGAGTATCGTCGTTTTCTCCCTTGTTAATCTTGCCGTGGTAAAATGGCTTCCCATTGACAATGAAAAACTCTACAATCTCGTGCGTGTCGGTTTGAAAGTTTTGATGCTTCCCATCGTGGCGGGTTGTTCGTACGAAGTGTTGCGTTTATTGGCGAAGACGAGAAGTAAGTTCTTCCTTATCTTTAAATTCCCTGGCTTATTGTTACAGCGTTTGACCACGCGTGAACCCGAAGACGGCATGATAGAATGCGCTATTACGGCGTTCAAAACCGTCCTTGATATGGAGGCTGACCCCACCGTTCCCGAACGAGTATTTGCTACGCCTGGTAAAATGAGCGCGTTGCTTGCCAACACGAAAAAACGTTTTGCGGCGGCAGATATTGACGGCGAAGAAGCGGAATGGATTTTTGCCTTGACGTTGAATATCCCCAAGAGCGAAGTTGCGGAAAAAGAAAAGGTTTTGCGCATAGCGCAAGCCAAAGAAATCATCCGTATTGCGGATGAACGCTTGACAGGCAGACCTCTTTGGTATATCATTGGGGATACCGATTTTTGCGGTTATACCATTAAAGTAGACGAACGCGTGCTGATTCCTCGTCCCGAAACGGAAGAAATGGCGATGATGGCGGTTGGTATTGCGGAAGAGGGCAACCAAGTCCTTGACCTTTGTACGGGAAGCGGTGCGTTGGCGATTGCCATTTACAAGCGATTGGAAGAATGTAACCGTAAAGTAAAGGTGACGGCTGTGGATATCAGCGAAGATGCATTGGCGCTCGCAAAAGAAAATGCGGAAGCGAACGAAGCGGATATTTTGTTCATTCAATCCGACCTTTTCAAGCGTATTCGCGGTCGGTTTGATGTTATCGTGACCAATCCTCCGTACATTCCTACGGCGGAAATCGATACTTTACAGCGTGAAGTGAAAGATTACGAGCCTCATCTTGCCTTGGACGGCGGCGCGGACGGTTTGGATTTTTACCGCCGTATCGCGGCGGAAGCGCCTAAATATCTCAACCGCGGGGGCACGTTGATTATGGAAGTCGGGGCAGGGCAGGCACAAGAAATTGTGAAGATGTTCCGCGGTACTTCCTATTCGATGGTCGTGCAGGATTTCAACGGTTTTGACCGTTACGTAAAAATAGTTATGTAAAAAAATTGCGCTCGGTTTATCGGGCGTAATTTTCAAAAGGAACGCATATGTTTAAGAAGTTAGAAGACGTTAAAAAGCGGTATGAATTTTTATCTGAACAGCTTGCTGATTCGGCAGTCATCGCAGACATGGGTACTTGGCAGAAGTATTCGAAGGAGCAATCCGACCTCATGGAAACGGTGGAAAAATACGACGAATATTTAGGGGTTTCCCGTGAAATGACGGATGCGTTCGAGATGGCGGAACTGGAAACCGACCCCGAAATGAAAAAGATGTTGTTGGACGAGGGATATGCTTGTAAAGAGCGTTTGCCCGCAATCGTCAACGAGTTGAAAATTCTACTCTTACCCAAGGATAAAAACGACGAAAGAAGTTGTATTCTAGAAGTGCGCGCAGGTACGGGCGGGGAAGAAGCCGCTTTATTTGCAGGGGAACTTTGCCGTATGTATCTCAACTACTGTGCGGCGCACCGTTTACGCGTGGAAGAAATGGATATCAATGCCACGGAATTGGGGGGCGTAAAGGAAGCGATTTACAACGTAACGGGCGCGGGCGCGTATAAAATGTTGAAGTACGAAAGCGGCGTTCACCGTGTTCAACGCGTACCTGCTACCGAGACACAGGGCAGAATCCACACTTCAGCGGCAACGGTGGCGGTGCTTCCTGAGGCGGAAGAGGTCGAGGTGGAAATTCACGACAAAGACATTCGTATCGACATATTCCATTCAGGCGGGGCAGGCGGTCAAAACGTCAATAAAGTGGCGTCCGCGGTGCGAATTACGCATTTCCCGACGGGGATTGTGGTGACTTGTCAGGACGAACGTTCGCAATTGAAAAACAAGGAGCGCGCATTTAAAGTATTGCGTTCGCGCGTGTACGATTTTTACAATGGTCAAAACGCCAAGGCGCGCGAGGAGAACCGTCGCAGTATGGTCGGGTCGGGGGATCGCAGCGAGCGTATCCGTACCTACAATTTTCCGCAGAGCCGTGTGACCGACCACCGCATTGGGCTTAGCCAATACAATTTGGAAGCTTTTATGACGGGGGATATTGACAGCATGGTGGAAGCGTTGGCGATTGCAGACAGAGAAGCATTGTTGGCATCGTCTGAAGAATAAGATAAATAAAAAAGTCGGGTCTTCCCGACTTTTTTTGTGCAATGGATTAGTCATCTTTTTTATTGGGCAGTAGATTGGCTACGAATTCTCCTATGCTGTTGCCTAAGTTAACACGACTGTCAAGCGCACTCTTGATAATGTCGCGGATGTCGAATTTCAAAACGTCGTCAATACAGTCAAGCGCTTGCTTCAACTTGTCGATGCTGCGTTCGAAGGTGTTTTTACCCGTAACCAATTCCCACGCGTTGATGACAAAATCACGCGCTTCTTTCTTGTCGTTGAAGACAAGGGTGCGATCTTTGTCGCTGAAACAAATTTTGACTGAGGTGCCCGTTTGTTTGATTTGCGGGGCGTCCTTGTCAACTTTGACAAGTTCCTTGGCGTAAGCGGCATGGAAAGGCTTTCTCTTAAACCACAAGAAATTTTTGCGTTCTGTCACAAAAATGA
Source organism: Clostridiales bacterium (assembly GCA_015069495.1). Lineage (GTDB taxonomy): Bacteria > Bacillota > Clostridia > Christensenellales > Borkfalkiaceae > Scatosoma. The sequence goes on along the minus strand of SVIN01000001.1, from coordinate 45,085 downwards.
AGTTTAAATTGGTTAAAATCAATCCTGCTGGGATATCGCCTTTTTCTGTTTGCAATGTGATTTGCGTTTGAAAACGAACGACTTCGTTGGGTAACAATTGATAATTTTTCATAAAATTTCCTCCTTTGTTTTTAACAGCTGATGTAAATTTCGCGAATAATTTGTCACATTATACCATAGTGAATGGATAAAGTCAACACGAAATTGAAAAATAAAGTTTGCATCAATCAGTGAAATGAATATCAAACAAGCCATCCTCTAACTTTTTCGATTATTTTTGAACTATTTCATAAAAGTGGGGCGTGAAAACTTGCTTTTTTTTTGTAAAACTTGTACAATATGAAAGGTGACATAGCCAAAAATAAAAAACGGAGAATAAACAGATGAAAAACAGAGTAGCGCAAAGGATGACAACTTTATCTCCCTCGTTGACTTTGGCGATTTCCGCGAAAGCGAAAGCGATGAAGCAGGCAGGGGAAAGCGTAGTTTCTTTCAGTGTCGGCGAACCCGATTTCAATACGCCCGAACATATCATTTCCGCGGCGAAAGCGGCGTTGGACGCAGGCCATACCAAATATACGCCTTCATCGGGGTTATTGTCTTTGCGTAAAGCGATTTGCGAAAAGTTTGAAAAGGACAACGGCTTGACCTATGAACCCTCGCAAATCATCGTTTCCAATGGTGCGAAACATTCGATTTTCAACGCATGTTATGCAATTTTGGACGAAGGGGACGAAGTGATTATTCCCGAACCCTACTGGCTTACTTATCCTGAAGTGGTAAAAGTATGCGGCGGTGTGCCGAAATACCTTTCCTGCGCAAAGGAAAATAAGTATAAATTCACTGCGGAAGAATTGAAAGCGGCAATCACGCCCAAGACAAAAGCGTTGATTTTCAACTCGCCGTCCAACCCCACGGGTGCGGTTTACAACGAGGAAGAAGTCCGCGCGATTGCGAAAGTCTGCGAAGAAGCAGAAATCTTCGTTTTGGCAGACGAAATCTATGAAAAACTTTGCTATAACGGTGTAAAACCTTTCTCGATTGCCAAGGCAAGCGAGAAAATGAAGGATTTAACCATTACCATCAACGGCGTATCGAAAACTTATGCCATGACCGGTTGGCGTATCGGGTATTTGGCAGCGCCGAAGGATATCGCGAAAGCGATTGACTCTTTCCAGAGCCACGCAACCTCGAACGCGAGTTCCATTTCGCAGTATGCAACCATCGAAGCGTTGAACGCTCCCGAAGAAGAAATTGCAGAAATGGTCAAGGTGTTTGACGGCAGACGTGAAAAACTCTTGAAGTTGATTGCGGAAATCGATGGTGTGCAAGCGGTAGAACCCGACGGCGCGTTCTACGTTATGTTGGTGATTGACGGTTTGTATGGTAAGAGTTACAACGGCAAGCCTTTGACGAACTCTATCGAGTTCGCAGACGCGTTGTTGGAAGGGGAAAAAGTAGCAACCGTACCTGGTGTATCGTTTGGTGCGGATGATTGTTTGCGTTTGTCCTATTCGCTGAGCGAAGCGGATATTGAAACGGGTCTTGCGCGTATCAAGAAGTTTGTTTCGGAATTGAAGTAAGCAACCTGACGTTGTAGAGTGAATTGACAGCAAAGCTGTCGTGAATTGGCTCTGCCGTGAATTGCGCCTATGGCACGTGAATTGCAACGCAAGCGTTGCGTTGTGGCTGAGATTTTAAATGGGCGGGCGGTCGATATGCGACCGTCCGCCTTGGTTTATGAATGCTGTGCTTATGGCTTCTCCAGTGGGAGAAGCTCCGCGGAGCTTGTGGAGCGGTGATGAGGTGTTTGACTACTCATCCGTCTCTCAGTTCATTACATTTCACATTCGAGACACCTTCTCTCGCAAGAGAAGGCATATTGAGGTATAAGAGACTCTATCGCTTCGGCAAGCTGAGTTTGCAGGCAGTAAGGTGTCTTTTCGGACGTGTTTGTAGAATGTTTCGCGCATTCACTAACATGAGACTCTATCGCTTCGCTCCAGAGTGACAGCGGGGGACGCTAGAATGACAGGGGGTGCGATACATAAAAACATGCGATAATCGATAAAAAAGGGGGTGGAAACCCTCTTTTTTCTATTTCACGAAAAATTTTTTTCAAAAAACCAGGAAAATTTTTCAAAAAGGTATTGAAATTCTTTGAAAAATCTGCTAAACTATAGAAAACCGAGCTACGGAAGCTAAATTCCGAGCGGTTATCACCAAAACATTGGGAGGATTTTTATTATGATTAAAGTTATTTACGGCGCAAAAGGTACTGGTAAAACCAAGATGATGATTGATGCGGCAAACGAAACCGTTTCCGTAGCAAAAGGACATATGATTTTTATCACCGACAGCAAGCGCGGTATGTACGATTTGGAACGTGAAATCCGTTTCATTGATACCAGCGATTATGACATCGCAGGCGAAGCTGCTTTGTGCGGGTTCATCAAAGGCGTTATCGCAGGCAACAACGACAATGAATACGTATTCATCGACGGCGTTGTTCGTATTGCAGGCAAACCCGTTCAAGAAATGGCTGCATTCTTCTATATGCTTGAAAAAGTTGCAAAAGATTCCAGCGTTACCGTTACGGTATCTGTAACCGCTGCAAGAGAAGAATTGCCCGATTTCGTAAGCAAGTATTTGGACGCTTAATTTTACATTCATGTGTTTATTTCGCGGCGAGGAAAAAGTGCTTTTCCCCGCCGCGAATACAAAATAACCGATTTTCACGGTTGATATTATGATGCGATAACCAAAGCAATATATCCGCACTAGCCTCAAAGCCGTCGCATTTTGCGCTTTTTGGCTGATTGTAACACTTTGGTAAAGGGGAAATAATGCGGCGGTCGGGGGACTGCCCGTTTTGCGCGTAAAAAAACGGCAATACACAGATATACAACGTAAAAGGTAGGTATTTTATTATGTATTTTATCAGCACACGAGGCGGTGAAAAGGTAACGGGTGCGCAAGCGATCGTGCAAGGTTTGGCAAAAAACGGCGGGTTATACGTACCTGAAACGTTCCCTTCCGTATCCGCGGACGAATTACAGTCCATGGCGGAAATGTCCTATCCCGAACGCGCGGCGTTCATTTTGGGTAAATATCTTGCGGACGATTTGGGGGCGGATTACCTCAAAGAAGCTTGTGAAAAGGCGTATGCTTCCTTCACCACAAAAGACCCCATTCCTTTGATAAAAGTGGACGGGGAAGTGGGATTGTACGTGTTGGAATTATTCCACGGCCCGACCTGCGCATTCAAAGACGTTGCGTTGCAGGTATTGCCTTACCTTTTGAAAAAGAGCTGTGAAGTGACGGGTGTCAAGGAAGATATCCTCATTTTGGCGGCGACCAGCGGGGATACGGGTAAAGCGGCGTTGGAAGGTTTCCGCGACGTACCTGGTATGAAGGTGGCTGTATTCTACCCCGATGAGGGCGTTGCGAAAATGCAGCGTTTGCAAATGTGCATTCAAGACGGAAACAACGTTTGCGTTTCTGGTGTAAAAGGCAATTTTGATGATTGTCAACGCGCAGTAAAACGCTTGTTTGCTTCCGAAGAATTCAACGCGAAGCTTGCGGATAAGGGGGTGCGTCTTTCCAGTGCGAACTCCATCAACTTCGGCAGACTTGCACCGCAGATTGCGTATTATTTTTCCGCATACGTGGATATGTTGACTTCGGGGCAAATTGAGATGGGCGATACCATTGATTTTGTTGTGCCTACGGGTAATTTCGGGGATATTTTGGCAGGCTGGTATGCAAAGCAAATGGGCTTGCCGATTAGAAAATTGGTTTGCGCTTCCAACCGCAACAAAGTATTAACGGACTTTTTCGCCAAAGGTGTATATGACGTGAAACGTGCGTTCCACCGTACCATGTCCCCCTCAATGGATATTTTGGTTTCTTCCAACCTTGAACGTTTATTATTTGAAATCAGCGGTAGAAATGTTGAATTGACCGCACAACGCATGCAACAGTTGGCGAAAGAAAAAGAATATTGTATCACACAGAAAGAGAAAAACTTATTAGATAAAGATTTTTACGCGGGCTTTGCTTCCGAAGACGATACGGTGGAAGCGATGTACGAAATTTTTGATGAATACGGCTATGCAATGGATACTCATACAGGGGTTGCGCTTGCCGTACACATGAAATATCACGAAGAAAAGGAAAAGGAAGACCCTAAGGACGATACGCCTTCGGTTGTACTTTCTACCGCAAATCCTTACAAATTCCCGCAGGACGTATTGTATGCGCTGTCGGGGAATGACGTAAAGGACAGCTTTAAAGGCATCAAGCGTTTGAACCTTTTGACGGCGATGAAACCGCCCAAGTGCTTGCTTGACCTGCGTTACCGTCCTTTGCGTTTCAAGACGGTCGTTGCCAATGATTTGGCGAAGATGTCCGATTTGATTTTGCGTTTCGCGGACGGTGAAATCGTGCCCGTACCCGATAAAGAGTAAAGTTTTTGAAAAATGTGTGAAGAAATCCGTCATTTTCCGTGAATAATGGGAAGGGCGGGTTCTTTGCCCTTGTCATTAGGGGAAAAATATGATAAGATGATTTTGCCGAAGTTGGGGGTAGAGGTAAAAAATGTTTGGATACGTTCGCACGGATACGCCGTATTTATATATCAAAGACGACAATTTATACCGCGCCATGTATTGCGGGGTCTGCAAAGGTATTTCCGAGGTCTGCGGGCAAAGCGCGCGGATGGGGCTTTCCTACGACGTAACGTTTCTTTCGGTTATTTTACACAATTTGGCGGGGCTTGACGTGCAAATAGAAAAATCCCACTGTTTGACCCATTGTATCCGTTCCCGTCAAATGGCGAACGTGGACGAAATGACAAGGCAATTGGGCGCGCTCAATACCGCTTTGGTTTACTACAAATACACCGACGATATCGCAGACGGCGATAAAGGGCGCGGGAAACGCTTGTGGTTCAAAAAGGGGTTTCGCCGAGTAAAAAAAGCGTATCCTGAGATTGCGCGGATTGTCCGTGAGAATATGCACGCGCAAGAGGAAACGGAGAAAACACAAACGGACAGCATTGACCGTGCGGCAGATGCGACAGCGAATATGCTTGCGGAATTTTGCGATTATGCGTTAGGGAAGAAAACAACGGAATATTCCCACAACCTTTTTTATACGTTGGGGAAATGGATTTACCTTATCGACGCCTTGGATGATTACGACAAGGACGTGAAAAAGGGAGCGTATAATCCCTTCGTTTTGGCATACGGTGAAAAGAACCGATGCGCTTTACTGTACGGAAAACACGCTGAGGACGTGCGGTTTGTGTTCCACGCCCTCTTTTATGATATTCGAGAGAATCTGTCCCATTTACACTTCCATTTCAATCGTGATTTGGTGGATAACGTATTACTTCGCGGTTTGCCGATGATGACCAAGCGTATCATGGACGGTTGCGGAGCGAGCGGGAAATGTAAATCCAAGGATAAAACCTTGAAAACAGAGGAAAACTAACAAAGTAAAATATTGGGGTAAATGCCCTTAGGAGAATATAGAAAGATGAACGAATATTACGAATTGCTTGGCTTAAAAGAAACTGCCACGGACGAAGAGATTACCGCCCGTTACAGCGAATTGACGGAAAAATACCGTGAAGAGCGTTGGCAGGACGGCGAAGCGGGCAACGAGGCGGCGCGCATGCTGACGAAGTTAGAAACGGCGTACCGTGAAATTATGACCAATCGCAGAGACCAAGAAAAGAACACGGAAGGTCCAAATACTTTTGAGGAAATTACGCAATTATTAAAGGAAAATAAAATTGCGGAAGCGCAAGCCCGTTTGGATAATTTTAACGAACGTTCGGCGGAATGGCATTATATGCAAGCAGTTGTTTTTTACAAGAAAAATTGGATTAACGATAGTAAAAAGCAATTGGAAATTGCGATGCAAATGGATCCCGATAATCAAAAATACCGTACGCAATACGGTAAATTAAATGCGAAAAACAATTACCAACAGCAACAAGCGTATGCGAACCCGCAAAACCCTTATCAAAATTCGCCTTACGACGACCAAATGGGTGGAAGCAGTGCGTGTTCCAATTGCATTTCCTGCTGTTACACCTATCTTTGCGTAGATTGCTTATTTAGTTTGTGTTGCGGTTGCAGATAATAAAAGACAAAGTCTTTTAGCGATATAAATCCGTTGGATTTACGATATACGTTATACGTACGATATATCTGCGATACGATATGTTTTAGCAAACCTCGCAGAAGCGTGGTTGCTAAAACGTAAAGGATTTATATCATATCGTAGGGCGCAAGGCGAACCTATATCGTAATGTAATTATATCGTGCGAACGAAGAGAGTATATCGTAAAGAGGATATGTATGAGCACGCAAAATATTAGAGATTTAGCGATTGAATTGACTATTGGCTTGACTGGTGTTTGTGATGAAATCAGCGGTCGGTCGGTATTTGTGAATCAATTATTGAGAGCAAGTTCTTCTATTGGGGCGAATGCCTGTGAAGCGAAATATGCGCAGAGCCGTGCGGATTTTGTTCATAAGATGGAAATTGCCTTGAAAGAATGTTACGAGACGGATTACTGGTTGGAGATATTATATAGAGTGCGTGCGATTAGTGAAGAGATATACAACCAATATAAAAATATGAATGGTACGATACGAAGAAAGTTGATTGCATCGATTACCACTGCAAAGGCGGTATCATGAAAAAAATATCTTCTCATGAAATAGCGCTGTCCGCGTTGGCTTGTGCGGTTGCGACGATTTTTTTAACCGTCGGGATTTATTCGGCAGTTCTTCTGTTTACGGGTTATCTCTTTGCGGGGATTGCCTTGATGATGCCGTTGGCAAAGCAAAGCTATCGCGGGTACGTATTGGCGTATTTGGCAACTTGTATTCTTGCCCTGATTTTTAATGCGTCGGGCTTTATTGATTTGTTGCCGTTTATTATGTTTTTCGGTTTACATCCGCTTGTCAATGAGTTGCAGTTAAAGGTAAAAATCAACCGTTGGCTGGCGTGCGGAATAAAAGCCGTATGGTTTGATTCTACCATGTACGTTATTTGGAGATTCGTCTTTGCAATGACAACGACGATTCCTTTTGTAGACCAATACATTTTTTACATTATATTGATATTTGGCACAATCATGTTTGTGGGGTATGATTACCTCATGTATAAATGGCGCTTTGCAGTTAACATGCTGGTAAAGCGTATTATAGGGAAATAAGTGAAAATAAGATAAGGAGGGGTTATGATTGAGAAAAATGATATCATTTGCGCGATGACAGATGGGATAGGTTCCAACGGCGAAGGCATCATTAAGCATGAAGGAATCACCTTTTTCGTGCCGGCGTGTTTGCCTGGAGAAAAGGTTTGTTTCAAGGTATTAAAGATCAAGGGTAATATCGGCTATGGTAAAGTGGAAGAAATTCTCACGCCTGCCGAAGAACGCGTGCGCCCGAAATGCCCCGTATTTTCACGTTGCGGGGGGTGTTGTTTGCAACATTTGGAGTATGCCGCTCAGCTTAGCCATAAGGCAACCGTTGTGAAAGATGCTTTACGTAAAATCGGCGGATTGAACGTATCGGTGCCCATTGCAATCAAGAGTGATGCTCCCTACGCCTACCGAAATAAATTGCAAATCCCTGTCGGGGTAGACAAAAACGGTGACAACGTGATTGGGTTCTACGCCGAACACAGCCATCGCATCGTACCGATCACGGCATGCGCGATTCACCCCGAATGGTCGGAAAAATTGATTGCCGTTATCAAACGGTATATGACCGAATGCGCAGTGAAAGGTTATAACGAGGAAACAAAAACGGGTTCACTCCGTCATATTGTTGCACGGGAAATCGGCGATAAATACATCGTGACGTTGGTTACGGCGAAACGCGGTTTGCCCAACTTACCTTATTTAATTGGTATGCTGACGGAAGTTTTACGCGAATTTTCCCTCTACCTCAATTTCAACGACCAAGATACCAACGTGATTATGGGTAAAGAATTTCAATTGGTGCATGGTGAAGGAGTCTTTGAAGCCAAGGAAGGCGGGATTGCGTATGAAGCGGGGCCAATGACCTTTTTACAAGTCAACGAAAACGTGCGTGCGAAATTATACAAGGATGCGTTGAAGACGGTTTGCGAGGATGGTGACGAAGTGGTTATCGACGCCTATTCGGGCGGCGGGTTATTGACTGCTATGATTGCCAAAAAAGCAAAACGAGTATATGGTATTGAGTTAGAACCCGAAGCCTCTCGTTGTGCGGATTCGTTAAAGGTGAAAAACGAATTGACTAATATGACCAATATCTGCGGTTACGTGGAAGAGCATTTGACAGCCGTGATGGAAAAAGAGAAAGGGGAAAAAGTTCGTCTCATTCTTGACCCGCCCCGCGCAGGGATTGCGCGCAGTGTGGTAAAAGCGTTGCTTGCCAGCGGTATTGAAAAAATGACCTTGATTAGCTGTAATCCTGCGACGCTCGCCCGCGATTTGGGGATTTTGACGGGTAGATTGATAGAAAACGAATCGGGGGAATTGGCGAAAAATCCTGCCTATGAAAATGTAGCGGACGGGGAAATCTTGCCTGGCTATTATGCGATAGAACGCATTCAGCCTTATGACATGTTCCCGCAGACCAAACATGTGGAGACTATTGTTTGTCTTTGCAAACAATAGTTTCAACAACTAAGGTTGCCATTGCGGGCAAGGGAAGTTGTAATCAGCCGCAAAGGAAAAATCAATAAGAAGAGCAAAAAAATCATAACAAAAAACAACCGTCTTACGTATTTTATTACGATGGGGCGGTTGTATTTTTTTATACCTTTATTATAAAACTTTTTTCTGTGTAAAAATTTTTTTAGTAAATTTTGCCTATAAGTATGATAATTTTTGGCATAATTGTTTATAAGAATTGCAACAATTTATCCTATAAATATGGTAAATTATGTTTTTGAATTTAATAAAAATACCAACTTTAAGAGTAAAAAAGAGGTGTTTTCTAAACATAATAAAATATATATGTGGAAAAACTCCGCAGACGGAAATATCATTTTTGTTTTTCATTTCATGAAAATTTTGATTAAATATTTTTTGTCAATCGATTTTTTTGATTGCAATCATGCAAAAAAAGATACAAAAAAACTCGCAAAATCGCTTGACAGAAAGCGGTATTATATTATAAAGTAAACAAAACATACAATTACAATGCTCCACTTGGAAAAAAATTCGAGAAGAGCGTTGCAGGGAAAGGGAAATTTCTCACAGCGCGTCAGCATTGTCAAATATACATGTTTTTATAAATTAGTTTAATTTTTTTTAGGAGGATATACTGATGAAATTTGTGGACATGATGAAAAATAAAAAACGCAATTTATCTTTACTCATGACAAGTTTGATCATGGTTGGTTGTACCGCAGGTGCAGCCAGCTGCAACAGAAACAAGGACAGCAGCAGTACGAACAACGACAGCTCTGTTTCGGCTAGTGATGACAGCACGAGCGAAGTTACAAAGTATTACACCGTTACGTTTGACGTAGACGGCGGCAGTGCTATTGACTCCGTGACGGTTGAAGAGGGCGAAACCGTTGCAAAACCTGCCACGAACCCTGCGAAAGACGGTTATGTATTCGTAGGTTGGTACATGAACAAGACCTACACGACGCCTTTTGCGTTCGGTACGACGGCAATCAAAGCGGATACGACGGTTTACGCAAAGTTTGTACAAGTAGAAGCTGACGCTGCAGTTTACAACGTAAACTACGTTGTAGATGGCAACGTATATGCAACCGCGACCACGGTAAACGGCGCGGTATATCAACTTCCTACTCCTACCAAAGACGGAGCAACGTTTGCAGGTTGGTGGAAGAGTGATTACAACGATGCTGCAAAGGTAACGGCAAAGTTCGAAGACGGCACGGAAATCGCAGAAGACGTCACGTTGTACGCAGTGTGGGAAAGCAATGCGCCCAACGTATCGATTAACGGCAACACCATTTCCTGGACGGCAAAGGGTGCAAACAACCAATACTCTGTAAAAGTGCTTGCAGAAGACGGTAGTGAGGTTGCAAAGACGGTTACTTCGCAATCTTCCTACACGTTCGATTTTGCAAGCGCGGCGGAAGGTAACTACACGGTAGAAGTAACCTTAAACGGCAATACTGGGAAAGCATATTGCAAGAATAAAGCGTTGGCAAAGGTTAGCGGTTATGCGTCTGAAGGCACTATTTTGACGTGGACAGCAGTACCCAACGCAACGTCCTACCTTGTATCCCTTGAATGCGGTGACGCTGCTCATACGCACATTGAAGAAGTCGTTACGACGAATGCATACGATTTCGCAAACTGCGCAATGAAATCTTCTGGTATCAAATTCACCGTAAAAGCAGTAGCAGACGGCTACATGACGAGCGACGCGACCGAATTTGTCGTTTTGAAAACTCTTGACGCGGTAAGCGGTTTGGCATATGATGCGGCTACGGCTTCGTTCACTTGGGATGCTGTTGAAGAGGCTGCAAGCTACAGCGTAACCATCAATGGGGAAACCACGACGACGAACACCAACAGCATCAGCGTTAAAAACTTGACGGGTGCGCTCACGATTTCGGTTGTTCCCGTTACGTTTGGTTACAACTCTCCTGCGGCTACTGAATTGGCAATGACGAAAACTTCCTTGCCCGTACCTACCGGTATCAAATTGGTTGGTTCGAGCATTGTTTGGAATGCAGTAGACGGCGCAACGGGTTACGTTGTAAAAATCGACAATAAAGAATACACCGTTACGGGCGAATCTTTCGATATCTTCACGGCAGACAACATTGCGGAAGATGCAACGAGTTGTTCGGTATCGGTAAAAGTAACTGGTGCAACGGCAGACGCAGATTCGATTTACTCGGATGCAGTACAAATTGGTTTCGGCGTAATGTCTGACTCGCTTGTATATAGCAACGGTAAAGTTGCTTGGCAACCCGTACTTAACGCAAAAGCATATGAAGTTCAGGTAAACAACGGTGATATCATCTCCGTAGCAGGTGACGTTGAAGAATCGGCAATCACCTTCACGCAGAGCGGTGAACACGTTATTAAGGTAAGAGTTATCGATAACGCAGACAAAGCATCCGAATGGGTTGAAACGACGGTAACGGCTTATAAAGTTAACTTCAATTATGGTGTTTACGCGGATACGAATGCGCCTGTATACTTGGCAAACGGTGACAGCGTGACGTTGGATTCGAACCTTGAAACCCCTGGTTATACCTTCAAGGGTTGGTTTAGCGCGGAAGAAAACGGTGCGCAATTGCCTGAAAACTTTGTATTGGCGGGCGTTACTGAAGACATTACTGTATACGCTCAATGGGATGCAAACACCTATACGATTACCTGCAAATACGTTGACCTTGCAACTGGTGACGAAAAAGAAAGTTCGATGCAAGTTACGTATGGTCAGTCTTACACGATTGCATCGCCTTACTCCGCTGAAAAATATGAAGAAGAAGGTAAGACGTTCTTCGGTTGGTTCACGGAAAAGAACGGTCAAGGTGTTAAATACACCGACGAAGTTGGTAACAGCCTTTCTACGTGGGGTAACGCTGAAAATGTTACGCTTTACGCATCCATTTTAGAAGCGTTCAAATACAACGAAATTACCACGGCTGGCGGTCAGGCTGGGTACAGCATTTCGGCAGGTGCAGATTTTAATGCGCTTAGCGAAATTACCATCCCTGCAATGTACAAGGGCAAACCCGTTGCTTGGATTGAATCAGGTGCATTTGCGAGCTATACAAACCTTAAGAAGATGAACATTCCCGACAGCATTGAACTTATCTACCTTGGTTTGGAAGGTGCATATTCGGGTACTGGTTCTGCATTCTATAATTGCTCTAACTTGGAAGAAATCAACGTTTACGATGCAAGCGCTTCGATGGACGGCAATTATCAGAAGAATTACATGTCTATCGACGGTGCGCTCGTTCGTGTATACGAAACTGGCGCGAAGGAATTGTCCTTTGTCCCTGTAACGAAGACGGGTGAGTATACCATCCCTGCAGAAGTTACGGATATCGCACCGTACTTGTTCAGAATGTACAAGAACTTCAATAAGATTATCGTACCCGTTACCGTTCAAAAAATCGGTGACAACGCATTCCAAGGTGCTAAGGGTATGGAAGTTATCTTCGAAGACGGTGAAGGTGCAAGCGAACTTATTGTTGGGGAAAATTTGTTTGCATTGTCAGACATTGCATCCTTCAATATTCCCGCGCGTATGGGTCAGGTTTCAAGCTTTAACCTCATGTTCCGTCAGGTTGAAGAATTGAAATCGATTACGGTTTCCGAAGGCAACAAATATTACAGCTCGAAACCTGCTAATTCGACCACCACAAGCTACAACATGTTATTTAATGCGGACGGTACCACCTTGTTGTACTGCCCTCGCGGTATCGATGACGTAGTAGAAATCCCCAATGGTACGAAGACGATTAAAACGAATGCATTCGGTGTATACATTGATATTGAGGGTTATGGATACTCGACCACTGATCCCAACGTAGCTATTAAGTCTGTTATCATCCCTGCAAGCGTAACCACCATCGAAGACAGTGCGTTTGAAGATTGTATTGGTTTGGAAACGTTGACGTTCAAAGGCACTGTTGGCGACGGCACGCTTAATATCGGCGCGAGAGCATTCTACGGTACGAGATTGACTTCTCTTGAATTGCCTGGCAACACGGGTTCTGTCGGTCAGTATGCATTTGGTAAAATTGAATTGGAAGAAGTTACCATCAAGTCGGGTGACGCAAGCTTTGCATTGGCAGACGGTGCGTTTAAGAATGCAGATACGGGCGCGTATACCATCACTACCGTAAAGGTTGCAAAGTGCACGCCTGCATTCAACATCGGTGCATTTGGTACGATGCTTGAAGAAGTAATATTCTACGAAAACGGCGAAAGTGATTACATGAAAGTAATCGATGACGTCCTTTACGATAAAGACGTAACGCAAATCCTTTATTATCCCGATTCGAAAACGAGCACGACCTACAACATCCCCGACGGGGTTCTCAGCATCAGCAGTAATGCATTTGCTGGTAAGCCTTTCACGGAAATTTCGATTCCTTACAGCATGACCTCGATTGGCGAAGGCGCATTCAAGGGCTGTAGCTCGCTTAAGCAGGTTATCTTCAGGGAAAAACCCGCAGGTGCGCCTGAAAATACTGGTTTGGCAATTGCGGATAGCGCATTTGAAAACTGCTCGCAACTTGCTACGCTTGTATTGCCTTCGTACACGAAGACGATTGGCGCAAGCGCATTCATGAAGAGTGGTATCAGCGGTGAATTTGTAATTCCCGAAGGTGTAACGACCATCGGTGCAGGTGCGCTTCAAAACTGTTCGAAGATGACCTCGATTAAGATTCCTACCACCTTGACAGATTTGGGTGTTTCGACGACGGATGGGTTGACGATGCTCAACGGCTGTACTAACTTGGAATCGATTACGGTTGCAGATGGCCACGCAACGTATATGACGGAAAATGGCGCATTGTATGCGCATGAAGGCGGTGTGCCTAACGCGCTTATATATTGTCCTAGAAAGTATAAGTTTGATGAATCCCTCAATGGTAAATTCACCGTTCCTTACACTGTTTCTATTATTTATGCATACGCATTCAACGGCAACAGCGATATCCAAGAACTTGCTTTCGCTGCAGCGCCTGAAGGTACAACCACGAGCGGTCTTACCATTCAGACGAATGCATTTGCAGGTGCGGCAAATCTTAAGAGAGTAACCTTGGGTTACGGTATCGCAACCATTACGGCAAACATGTTTGCTGGCTGTACTTCTTTGGAATACTTGTTCATTCCTAAGTCGGTAACGGAAATTAAAGCAAACGCATTCAAGGGTTGTTCGTCGTTGACAGAGCTTATCTTTGAAGAAGGCGCAGGTGCAGAATTGAAGATCCCTGGGCAATCCTCTAGCGGCGGTTACCAAGGTACGTCGGTTGGTTTGTCTGGCTTGACTGGGTTAAAGGTACTTAGATTGCCTGAACGTGTTAAGACGATTAACAACTATGCATTTGTAGGCCTTACGTCTTTGGAAGAATTGTATCTTCCTTTGTCGGTTACGACCATCAATGCCGATATCTTCAATAAAACTAGCGGTTGTAAAAACCTTAAGAAATTGGTGATTGCAGACGTTGGCGAAGGGCAGGATCCTGCGGATTATGGATTGACCATTGGTACCTACATGTTTGCTTACCTTCCTGCTGATTGCGAATGGAACTTGCCTTCGAGAACAAAGGCGATTGGTGCTTACGCGTTCAAGGGCAGGGATATCACCTCGATTACCATCCCTGAAAACGTAACGTCCATCGGTAACTATGCATTCCAAAACTGTACGTCCCTTACGGAAATCAACTTTGCAGGCAACAGCAAGTTGGCAACCATCGGCAACTACGCATTTGCAAACACGGCTATCACCAGCTTTGTGGTTCCTGCAACGGTGACCAGCATTGGTGAATATGCATTTGCTTATACAACAAACTGCAACAGTATCACCTTCCAGGCTGGTTCTGCTTTGAAGGAAATCAAGCAATTTGCATTCCGTCAATGCGGTATTACGGAATTGAAGATTCCCGAAAGCACCGATGCGAATGGTATCGCGTTGGGCGCGTCCTTGTTCCAATACTGTACGGATATCACGAAAGTGGAACTTTCCAAATCGGTTGTCAGCGCAGTAGGCACTTTCATGGGTTGCGGTTCGTTGAAACAGGTTATCATCGATCCTGCCAATGAAAACCTTTCTGTGGAAGGCAGTACGGTATTCAATGCGGATAAGACGTCAATTCAATTCCTCAGCGGCGCTGCGGAAACGGATGCCGAAGGCGTATACCGCATTGCAAACGGCGTAACGTCCATCACCAACGGCGCATTCAAAAACCAAGTAGATATTAAGAAACTTTACATCCCTGCATCGGTGCAAACCATTGGTCTCAATGCATTTGAAGGATGTATCAACCTTGAAGAGGTTATCTTCGAAAATCCTGAAACTTCGACTTGTGCGACGATTTCTGATTACGCGTTCTACAACTGTCATGCCCTTCGTAAGATCGAACTTCCGAACAGTGTTAACAAGCTTGGTAGTTATGCATTCCGTTACTGCTATGCATTGTCCGACCTCAAGATGGCGGGTGTTACGACGCTTGGTTATTATGCGTTCGCGAACTGTACGTCACTTGAAACCGTAGCCCTCAATGACGACATGACCACGATTTACAGTTACGCATTCTATGGCGCAGGTTTAACGAGTATCAAAGTGCCTAGCAAATTGACAATCAAGAGCCTTACGTCTACTGGTGCGACGGGCAGTGCAGGTATTTTCTATAACTGTACGTCGCTTGCAAGCGTTACCATACCTGAAGGTGTTGAAAAACTTGGTTATACTATGTTCTACGGCTGTACGTCCCTTCAAACGATTGACGTTCCTGCAAGTGTGAAGGAATTCGGCCAAGCTGCCTTCAGAAACAGCGGTTTGACGAGCTTTGAATTTAAGCACGAAAATCCTGGGATGGCTACCTATATGTTTGCTGGCTGTACCGAATTGAGAACGGTGAAATTGCCTAGCAATATGTCTGCTATCAAGGGTTACACGTTTGACGGTTGTTCCAGCCTTGTCAGCACGTCGGACGATGAAACGGCTGGCGTCATCATTCCTGACTCGGTCACCAGCGTTGCGAACTATGCATTCCGTGATTGTACCAGCATGAAGAAGATTAAGTTCTCTGAATCCATGACCTTCTTGGGTGCTGGCACGTCGTGGTCTTCTACGGCAAACTCCTACGTGTTGTACGGATGTACCTCGCTTGAAGAAGTGACGCTTTCCACGGGGATGAAACAAATCGGTAAGTATGCGTTTGCAGAATGTTCCAACTTGACGACGATTCACAACACGGATAAACTTACGACCTTGGGTGATTACGTATTCCAAAATTCGGGCATCGTAGAAATTTCGTTGCCGAAGGTTACTACGTTGGGTACGTATGCATTTAGAGGTGCAGAAAGATTGGAAAGCGTAACGTTTGGTTCTCTTACTTCGCTTAAGAAAAATACCTTCGAAGGTACGAAGGCTCTTAAATCCTTCGACTTTACTAAGTTTACTAGTTCCACCGCTCTTGGCGATGCCGCATTTAAGGGTTCTGGTCTTGAAGAAGTATCTCTTACCACGTCTGCGATTGGCAAAGAAGTCTTCATGGATTGCGAAAACCTTACCAAGGTAGAATGCCCTAAGGTGAAGACCATCGGCGAAAGTGCGTTTGCAAACTGTACTTCGTTGACGAATTTCACATTGCCTGACACCTTGACATCCATCGGTGCGCAAGCCTTCATGGGTACGGCTTTGACGGAAGTGACCATTCCTGCAAATGTAACGGGCATCAGCAAGAATGCATTTGCTTACTGCAACAACATCGTTTCGTTCACGGTAAATGAAGCAAATACGGCGTTTGTGGTTGAGGATAACGCACTCAAGAAAGCAAGCGGTCACATCGTATTGGCATTGCCTGCTTACCAAGTAACGGACGGCGTCCTTTACATCACGGATGACAGCTTTAAGGCAGCTTCGGGTGTATCGCCTTTCGCTGGCAATACCACGATTACCGAGGTTGTTGTTACGGCAAACTGGACGAGTGTTCCTTCCTACTTCTTCGCAGACATGCTTGCATTGAAGAAGATTACCTTGCCTGAAACGGTTACCGACGTCGGCTCTTATGCATTTGCAGGTGCAACGGCTCTTGAAACGGTTGTTATGCCTGGCGTAACGTCGATTCAGATGCATGCATTTGATGGCGCGTCGGCTCTTACAACGGTGGATATGACCAACGTAACGTCGGTTCAGTCGTATGCATTCGCTGGATGTGCTTTGTTGGACGTTGAAGCTACTGAAAAGATTACCAGCTATGGTACTTATGCGTTTGCAGAATCCGGCGTGAAGTCTGTCACCCTTCCCGCTACCATGAAGAACATCCCTGAGGGCGTATTCTATGGCGCGAAGAGATTGACCAGCGTTACCTTGCCTGAAGGTTTGGAAACGATTGAGATTTACGCATTTGCTGAATCGGGCGTTGAAAGCATTACGATTCCTGCAAGCGTGACCGAATTTGGTACCACCATTAATGTTTCTGAACCTGGTAGCAGTAGCGTTTCGAACCAAAAGCGTTCCTACGCATTTGCAAATTGTACTTCGTTGAAGACGGTTGTATTCCTTGGCGAAAATCCGAAATTGACGGGGCACACCTTCGAAGGCTGTACCGCGCTTGAAAACGTAACCTTGCCCAGCAAGATGACGTTTGTGGAAGATTACATGTTCTACGGCTGTACCTCGTTGAAGAATATCACTCTTCCCGAAACGGTTACCGAACTCGGCGGTTATGCGTTCGCTTATGCGGGCTTGACCTCGATTACGCTTCCTGCAAGCTTGACGGTGGTTGGTACGCCGAACAACTTGGCGGATACCTACGTTGCTGACGCGAACAACCTTTACCAGACGGGCGCAACGCAGAAGAGTCCTATCATGCAGAACCCCAACGGTCATACCTTCACGGGTTGTGCAAACCTTGAAACGGTTACCTTCCTTGGCAACGTAACGTACATCGGTTGGTATTCGTTCGAAGGCTGTACGAAGCTTGCGAACATCACGATTCCTAACACGGTTGAAATCATCGGTGACTATGCATTTGCAAATTGCGAAAGCTTGGGCGACGTTGTCATCCCTGAATCGGTATTGTTCATCGGTAACTATGCATTTGCAAACAGCAAGATAAACAGCATCACGATTGCTGACGCTACGGTTGTTTACAGCGGTGCATTTGAAGGTTGGACGGCTGAACAGACGATCAACACGCCGAAGACTGCATACCAAGCTGCATCCGTGTGGAACCTTGACTGGTACAAGAATTCGAACGCAACCATCGTTTATGGTTATATAGCTGAATAAGCCAAAATCATTCGGTGAAAACCGATAGGCGAAGACCGCCGCGAGAATCCTCGCGGCGGTTTTATCTTTTTTCATGGCGATATATCCCACACTTTAGCCTTCCTTGTGTAAAGGACAGGGGACCGCGTAAGCGGTGGAAGGATTGTCTTTCGCATTTATCAACAATCCCTCAGTCAGCTTTGCTGACAGCTCCCTTTACACAAGGGAGCCTATCGCACACTTCCACCGTCATTTGGGCGCGCAGCGATAGAGTCTCACTTAGTGAATGGGCGTAGCTAACTATAAAGACGCACGATAAGACACCTTACTAGCTGCAAGATTATCTTGCCTGCGTGCAACGTCAGGTTGCGTCATTCTGGCACGCAGTGATAGAGTTTCAACAACTTTAACCGTCATTTCATCTTTTCGCAAAAGTGGGGGGATTTGCGACAAAATTCGTCTTTTTTTTGATGGTATTCAATCCATGTGAAAATACAAAAATATAAACAAAAAAATGTTAGCATTTTACATTTTATTTTCGTTTCTCACAAAGCGGATTTTTTCTTGGAAAACCGTGGAAAAAACGGGATTTTTAAGGTGAATTTTTTATGAAATTTTTGCTTTTTTATTGCAAAAAATCTTTTTTACCCGTCATTTGTATTTACTTTTTGAATCATTTGTGCTATAATATACGATGTTAAAATTGCGGTGTTATGCCGTTTCGTTATTTTTAACGTGAAAGGAGAGTTTATGTCAGCTAAATTATTTCAGAAATATTATTCGCGAATTGCGAGGGAAGGCATCCTCAAATCATTGCTTCTCGGCTTGGTTTTGGGGTTCGCGGTTCTCTTCCTCTCAGCGACGGTATTTTGGTTTGTAAACCCCAATTTATTCTGGGTTGCAATCCTGTTATTTGCACTGGTCACAGCGGGCGCGGCGTACTTCTTGTACGAAAAGAAATTCCGCCCCACAACCAAACAAATCGCAAGACGCGTCGACGAACTTGGTTTGGAAGAAAGAATGTTGACCATGGCGCAGTTGGAAGGGGACGAATCCTACATTGCGATGCGCCAGCGTGAAGATGCCCTTGAGGCGTTGGAAACGGTGAACGAGAATTTGATTAAGATTATCGTTTCCATACCGCTCATCATTTGCACTTCTATTTCGGCAGTCTTTGGTTTGGGTATGACGACGGTAACCACGTTGAGTTCGGCAGGGATTATCATGAGCGGTAAAGAATGGCTCGCGGGGCTGTTGGCTGAACCGCCTCAGCAGATCGAACTGATCTATGAAGCCGAAGCGAAAGGCGGCTCTTTGGAAGGGGAAGTTCGCCAGGTGGTGGAAGAAGGACAAAACGCTTCCCCGGTTCGCGCGGTGCCCAAGGACGGCTGGGCGTTCCTCGAATGGTCGGACGGTAAAACAGATCCTTACCGTGTAGACGAAGGGGTGACGGAAAGCTTCACGGTGATTGCGAAGTTCATCGCGTTGGAAGAAGCCGACAACGACGGCAGCCCGAATGACGAGGCGACTGACTTACCCCAAGATGCGGGCGAGCAGGAAGGAAATTCCGGTCAAGGCGACGGCGCGGGCGGTGAATACAAACCCGTTAACCAAGTCATCGACGGTAACACCTACTACGGGCATGAATACAACGTTGCCTTGGAAGAAGTGTTGGGGCTCTTGGCACAAGACAATGCAATGCCTGAAGAATTGAAATTGCTTATCTCGAATTACTTTGACACAATCAAGGTCGGCGGTAACGACGGTGAGAACGGCGAAGGCAGTGAAGGCAGTGAGGGCGGCGAAGACGCTTCTAAGTAACTCGAACAACAAAAACAAAAAGAAAAAAAATAATTTAAGTGAAGGTAGAAATATTATGGAAAACATGAATGTTCAAAAGAATGACATTGACGTATTTGGTAAGCAGTGTGCGGAAATCTTTAAGCAGGTTTCCCGTGACGTTATCGGTCAGAAAGAAGTTGTTGAAGGCACGATTATCGCCATGATCGCAGGCGGTAACGTATTGCTTGAAGGTGTGCCTGGGGTTGGTAAAACCCGTCTTGTAAGATCGCTCGGCCGCGTATTCGATTTGCCTTTCGCGCGTATTCAGTTCACGCCCGACTTGATGCCTGCCGACGTAACCGGTACGAACATCATCGTAAAGGACGAAAACGGTAACTCTTCGTTCAAGTTCCAACCCGGTCCTATTTTCAGCAACATTATCCTTGCGGACGAAATCAACCGTGCAACGCCTAAGACGCAGTCGGCATTGCTCGAAGCCATGCAGGAACATACGGTAACCGTTATGGGTACGTCGAGAAAATTGAAAGAACCTTTCTTCGTACTTGCAACGCAGAACCCTATCGAACAAGACGGTACGTATCCTTTGCCTGAAGCACAGATGGACCGTTTCATGTTCAAGCTTATCGTTCCTAACCCCAGCCTTGACGAATTGATGCAGATTGTCAACATGACGCAGAAGACGATGGCGGAAGTTGCAGAAAGCGTATGTAACGGCGAACAACTCCTTCGCATGCGCACTACCGCAAACCAAATCCCCGTAGCGGACGAAGTTTTGCGCTATGCAATGATTATGACCAGTGCAACCCACCCCGACAGCGAATGCGCATCGGAAGCGGCAAAGAAGTACGTTCGTAACGGCGCCAGCCCCCGTGCAGGTCAGGCATTGATCTCCGCGGCGAAGGTAAAAGCGTTGATTAAGGGTAGATTCAACGTAGCGTTCTCGGATATCGAAGAACTTGCATACCCTGTACTCCGTCACCGTATCAAGCTTAACTTTGAAGCGATTGCAGAACGTATCACGACGGACGACGTTATCAAGATGATCGTTGAAGAAGTTAGCGGTAATCCCAAATACAAGAAAGTAAAATAATCCATAAAGGATTATACGTAAAAACAGTACCAGGGAGCGTACAATGAAAGAATCATATTTGAACGACCAATTTTTCAGTCGTTTGGAAACGTTAGCATTAAATTTAAGAAAGAGCCTTGCGGGTTATTTCGGCGGGAAACACCTTGTCAGCACATACGGACAAACGGTTGAATTTTCCGACTTTAGAGAATATCAGTTAGGGGACGATATCCGTAGAATCGACTGGAATTTGTACAGCCGTTTCGAAAAATATTTCCTGAAATTGTTTACCGATGAAAGACAGATGCAGGTGCAAATCTTTTTGGATTGTTCCGCGTCGATGGGCAAAGATAATCCTAAAAAATCTGCCTATGCGATAGGGGCTGCGGCTGCGCTTGGATTTTTGGCTGTACATAACATGGACAAGGTTTCCTTCCATTTTATGAAAGAAGAAAAAGCGGAAAATCCGTTCGGGACGATGATTGGTAAAAATGCATTTTTCCGCGCTATGGGTACGTTCGATTCTTTAGAATTTACGGATGACGTTGACATTGAAAAATGTATAACCAACACCCCTGATATGAGCACGAACAATGGTTTGACGGTCATCATTTCCGACTTCTTTACAGAAAGCAATTGGAAAAAAGCTGTGGACTATTTGTGTTATAAGAAAAGACAAGTGCTTTTGATTCAGGTAATGACGCCTGATGAAATCGACCCTGCTTACGACGGACGTGTTAATTTGATTGACTCGGAATCGGTGGACGCGGCGGATTTCAGAAACTTGAAGATACGTATTACGCGCAGTATGCAAGAAGCGTACGACGAGGCATTGAAGGACTTCAAGGAAGACATGAAGGCATTTTGTTCGAAACGCGGTGTGGATTTTATCACCGTTTCTACTGATACCCCGATTGAGAGGGTGTTGTTTGGTGAATTGTTAAAAGTAGGTATTATGGCATGACATTATTAGCACCTTTAGGGTTAATCGGTTTGATTGGTATAATCATATTGATTATCATTTACATAATCAAACCGAATTACCAACAAAAATTAATTTCCAGTACGTATATTTGGAAGTTGAGTTTGAAATACAGAAAGAAGAAAGTTCCTACCAGTAAGTTGCGGAACCTCCTCATCATCCTTTGTCAAATTTTGATTTTGACGTCGGCGGCGATGATTTTGGCGAAACCTGCACAGGTACTTGGACATAAGGTAGAACGCAGAGAGGTTGTCGCAATCATCGATTCTTCTGCAAGTATGCAGTCCTTGGGTGACGGTTTAACCCGTTTTGAAAGAGCTGTGGATAAAGCGCAAACTCTTGCCGACGAAGTATTGGCTGAAAATGGTATCTTTTCTGTAATTCTTGCGGACAACACGCCTGCATTCCTTGTGGAAAAATGCAGCACCGAGAACCAAAGTGAGCTAACGGAAGAATTGGATAATCTCATCGACAACAACGTTTGCTCGTATGGTGTTTCCAATATTGAAGCTGCGTTTGGGCTTTGTGAAGCAATCCTTGATGACAATCCCGATACGGAAATCTTCTTGTATACGGATACGCATTATTCTTACGTTCCCAACTCGGGTAAATTGAACGTAGTGGACGTAACCTTTGAAGACGAATGGAACGTAGCGGTGTTGGATGCGTATACGGTATTGGAAGACAACTTCTACTCGTTGTACGTAGACGTTGCTTGCTATGGCAGAGAACGTGACGTTACCGTGAACGTTTTGGTTAGCGGCGCAAACTTTGAAGGCGAAGACAGCACTGGTACAGAAATCGAACTTTCCTATACGGTACATTGTTCTCGTGATGGTACAACGAAATTGATTTTCCTCAAAGAAGACCTCTATCAAGAAGTGGAAGGGGCGAATCAGACCACCATGTATTATCCTTTGTCCCCGGAAGAAAAATTCTTCTCGTATAAAAATATTTACGTGTATATCCAAGAAAGCGACTCGTTTACAGCGGATAACAGTTTCTCTATTTTTGGCGGACAAAAGGAAATTATTAAGGTATTGTATCGCAGTGCAGAACCTAACCCCTTCTTCCCTGGTGTTTTGCAAAACTTGAAAACAATTTATAAGGATAAATGGGATTTCTGGGTAACGGAAGTTAGACCTTCCGACAAAGTACCTCCCGAAGGTTACAGCGGTTACGACTTCTATTTCTTCGAGCATCAAATGCCTGAAAAATTGCCCAAAGACGGTATTGTATTCCTTAGCAACCCTGACGTAGCGCCTAACGGAGCGGATTTCCGTGTCGGTGCTGAAAAGAATTGGGGTGGTAAGACCAAGTACATGACAGCGGAAAGCGAGACTCACCCGATCTTGAATTATTTGGACGCAAGCCGACTTGGCATTACGATGACGAAGGCGTTGCAATTTGGGTTGGATTACGAAACGTTGTTAACCTGCGATGGCGTTCCTACGCTTGCGGTATGCAATGAAGACGATAAAAAAATCGTCGTAACCAGCTTCAGCGTACACTACTCCACCTTGGCAATTTCCGAACATATTTCCATTTTGATGTATAACGTTTTCGAATATTTTATTCCTGCTACGGTAAGCTCCAACTCGTTTGAAGTGCAGGAAAATATTGCGTTAAATGCGCGCAGTGATGCGCTTTACGTAACCCGTGACGGTTACGTAGAAGACAGTTGGGAATTCACGCAATTCCCCGCTACGTTGAGCGTAGAAAACCCTGGGGTATACGTGCTTCAGCAAACTACGTTTGGGGATAAGATTATTTCGGAAAAAATTTATGTGAGAATCCCTAAGGAAGAAAGCAATATTTGGGTGACCGAAGACGCCTTGGAAAATCCTTATAAGACGATAGATGAAACCAATTATTATAACGATTTGCTGGTGTATTTGGCAGGTGCCCTGGTTGCAATTCTCTTCATAGAATGGTGGCTGCAAAGCCGCGCGAGTGTATAAGGGGGGAGGAGTAAGATTATGAAAAATTTACATCTTTATTTCGCTTACCCTTGGTTCTTATTGCTTATCATCCTTGCATTTGCAGCGACGTTGATCCCTTACTTTACCTTGTCGAAACGTTATAGAAGAACACGTAACCGTATCACTTCTATGGTGTTACACTTGATTGTAATCGTTTTGTCCATTTTTGCATTTGCAGGCTTAGAATTCCGTTACCAAATCCCCAATGAAAAGAATGAAATCATTCTTCTTGTGGACGTATCGGATACCGAATCTTGGGCGAAAGAGCAACGTGAAACCTTCATTCAAGAGGTATTAGACGATTGCAAACACGACGGTTTTAACGTAGGTATCGTTACGTTTGGTTTTGACCAAGAATATGCAGTACCTTTAACCAATGAAATCGAGACCGTATACGACAGCTATCTTGCGGCTACGTTGCCTGATACCAGTGCAACGAACATTGCAGGGGCGTTGGAATATACGAGAACTTTGTTTAACCACCCTGAAACTTCGAAAATCGTTTTGATTACGGATGGTAAAGAAACGGATAAGGAAATGACCTCTGTGGTTCGTACAATTGCGGCGCAGGGTACAAAGATTGACGTTGCTTACATCGGTGCAAATTATGGAAAAAACGACATTCAAATTCTTGGTGTGGAATATCCCAATCATCATATCAATCAAAATGAAGAATGCAAGATCACGTTGCAGGTAAACAGCTCGGTTGATACCACCGCGACCATTGAATTGTATGACAATGGTGTGCTGAGTGAACCGAATGGGGTAATCAAGGCAACGTTGAAACAAGGCGAGCAGCCGATTGTGTTTACTCACAAGTTTGCCAACGAAGGGTTGCATGAAATGACCTTCAGCGTTGTGGATACGACCAAAGACGAGATGGCTGAAAACAGTCAATATACTTCCTATATATATATTGATACGTTTAACGAAATTTTGATTATTGAAAAACAAGAAGGTACTTCGAACGCGCTTGTCGAGATGCTGAACGCTGAAAATGAAGTGCCTTACCAAGTTACCATTAAGGGTATCGGCAGTCAGGATTTGCCTTATGAAGTAGAGGAACTTCGTAAGTATGACCAAATCATCATGAACAACATTTCCAACAAATCGCTGCCCGACGGTTTTGTGAAAAACCTTCACTCGTACGTAGCGGATTACGGCGGAGGCTTGTTTACCGTTGGCGGTGATGAAGCGTACAGCCGTAAGGATATGTATGGTACAGCGTATCAAGAAATGTTGCCCGTGCAGGCAATCGATTATACCCCTCCCGTAGCCGTTATGCTCGTCATCGACCGTTCCGGTTCCATGGCGGAAGAGGATAACTATGGTAACAATATGCTCGACTGGGCGAAGGCGGGTGCATTCTCGTGTATCGACCTTTTGACCGAACGTGACTATATCGGTGTCATGACGTTGGATAGCACGGAAGCGACAATTTTGGACTTGACGCCTCAGACCCAACGTTCGAGAATTTCTTCTGCAATCAATTCGATCAAAGAAGCGGGCGGCGGTACGGTATTGTCGGGTGCTGTTGACCGTGCAGGGAAAGCACTTCGTACGGTAAACGTTGCAAGACGTCACATCATCGTTATCACGGACGGCGGTGTATCGGATATGCCTGAACATTATGAAAATATAATTAAAGGTTATTACGAAGAAAACGGCACTACCCTTTCGATTGTCGGTGTAAATATGTCGACGTCGGCGAGCGATGTAATCTATAAAAACATGAAACAAGCGGCTGAATGGGGTCACGGTCAATTATACGTAACGACCGCAGATCAATTGATTCACGAAATCGGCAAGGATTTGACCGCGCCTGCCATTAAGCAGGTAAACCATGAAACGTTTAGCCCGATTGCAACCAATTTGGCATCGCCTATTTGGAAAGGTGTAGAATTTGGTTTGGACATAGAAAGAAACAGATTGGCTACTACGTTGGGCGGTTTCTACGGTGTAAAACCTCGTACGGAGGCGGAAGTCATCATGACGGGCGATTACAGTGTTCCTGTTTATGCACAGTGGGAATACGGCAACGGTATGGTCGGCAGCTTCATGTGCGACTTGCAAAAGTCCGAGTGGTCGTCAGCCTTTATGACAAGTTCTGCGGGTAAAACCTTTATCCGTAACGTAGTCAATAATTTGATGCCGAGCGAAAGCGTTCGTCCCAGCCAAATTTCGTATAACATTACGGAAGACAACTATACCAATCAGCTGAGTGTATTCACAAACCTTCAAGACGGTCAATACATCAAGGGTGAGTTGATCGAATACGTAGACGGGCAGGAAGTTTCACATTCCTTAAATGAAGTGACGCAAGCAGATGCGGCGACCCTTCGCCAAAGCACTTGCTACGTAACGTCGGCTTTGTCCGCGGCGAACCATTACAGCCGTTGTGACTTTGTCGTAAGAAAGAGCGGTGTGTATAAGATTCGTCTTAGCTTGTGCGATAAGGACGGCAACGTTCTTAAGAACGTCAACGGTGAAAATATAACCGAGGAAATATACAAATCCTTTGCATATTCTGAAGAATACGATTTAGTTACGAAGCAAGAAGGTGAGACTGCCTACGGGAAGTTGGAAACCGTTGCGACGCGCGGTAATGGTGCGGTTATCAAAGACCTTAGTGCACCCTCGGAAGTTTTAGACGGCTTCGTGACCCGTATTGATAAGACTTACGATCCGAGAATCTTGTTTATGATTATCGTCATCGTACTCTTCCTTACAGACGTAGCCGTTCGTAAGTTCAAATTTAAGTGGCCTCACGAAATTATTCGTGAATATAGAGAGAAAAAGTTAAAATAAGTATTAAAAAAGACTGTCGCAGCCGTGAACAGCGGCTGCGGCAGGGAAAATTGTTTTGACGTTCGTTCAAAATGAAGGAGGACGTTTCGTTCATGAAAAAACTGAAAATATTCGCCGTAATCGTATTTATGATTTGTACAATCACAGCACTTTTTAGTTGGACGGGTTGTGGTAATTACGAATTGGCTACCCCTACGAATATCAGTGTGGATTTGGACCACCTGTTGACGTGGGACGAAATAGAGCAGGCGCGTCGATATGAAATTGAAATCAAAGACGAAAATGGCGAAGTAGTTAGCAGTAAAAAACAGAATAAAGAATCCTATTCTTTAAAAGAATTAGAGATAGGGAATTATACGATTCGCGTTAGAGCGCTCGGTTCTGAAGAAGATGAAATTTCAAATTGGTCGGAAAGTTTTGATTTTTACAGACCTTATGAAACGGGTTGCGTATATACGCTGATCAATAATATGGAGTATCAGGTTACCAAGGGCGGTACAGCTTCTGGTAGCATCGTTATAGAAGATTTCTACCGCGGAAAGCCCGTTACGTCGATTGCAGACAATGCATTCAAAGGCAATCAGCGTATCACCGACGTGGTGCTTGGTAGCAACATTAGAAGTATCGGTAAGAATGCATTTTACAAGTGTGAATCTTTGAAATCCATCGTTATCCCCGAATCGGTTATCAGCATCGGGGAGCGCGCATTCCAACGTTGTATCGTTTTGGAAGAAGTGGTTATCCCCAGTAAAGTAACAACGATTAACGAATCGACGTTCACCCTTTGTAAAGCAATCAAGAAATTGACCATCGGTACAAACGTACAAAAAATTGGACAGTCGGCATTCTCCGATTGTACCAGCTTGACGGAGATTACAATTCCTGATTCCGTACGTTCGATTGGGGATGACGCATTTTCGGGTTGTACCGCTGTAGAAACCATAAAGATTGGTAAAAACGTACAAACCATTGGCAATATGGCTTTCCAAATGTGTAAGAAAGTGAAAGCGCTTACCTTTGCTGAAGACAGCAATCTTCTTTACATCGGTCAGCGTGCATTCTTCCAAAACGAAGCGTTGACAAGCCTTGTACTTCCTTCTAAATTGGTGCAGTTGGACGCGGATAGTTTCTATCAATGCACGAACTTGGAAAATATTGATTTGCCTGATTCACTGATGAGAATGAGCGCGCAAGCATTCCATGGTACGAAAGCATTTAATAAGGGTTTAGATGAAACCACGAAATTAGTGTATATCGACAAATGGCTCGTATCGGCTGATAGTTCGTTGATGGAGACCAAAAAGGCGCTTTCTGCAACGGAATTGGATAAGATTCCCGCGGCAGACACCATGTTTTTACGTGCGGATACCGTTGGGATTGCAGGCAGTACGTTTGCAGGCTTCCCTGCGTTGGAACGTATCAAGTTGCCTGCTTCGGTACGTACAATCAGTGACGTCGCATTTGCATATTGCCCCAACTTGATGAGAGTTGACTTGGAGTCGACTGAAATGATAGATGCTTATGCATTCTATGCTTGTAAACTTTTGAGCACGGTTTATTCCGGCAATGCGCTTGTAGAAATCGGTGACTATGCCTTCTATGGTTGTTCTGCCTTGGATAAGTTCCATTTACCTGAAACGAATACGTTGCGTACAATTGGTACGTATGCGTTTAAGAAAACGGCGTATTGGACGAAGGCAGAGGAGGATGAAGCAGGCGACGGCCTTGTATACGTAGGTAACTGGGTGGTAGGTGCTGCGAAGGACAGTATTGTAAATGTGTCCTTGAAGAGCGGAACGGTTGGTGTTTCCGATTACGCATTCTTTAATTGTGCATACCTTGCTTCGGTAAACCTTTCGGGTGTAAAATATCTCGGCCGTGCGGCATTCTATCAATGCTTTGCATTGAGTGCAGTACAGTTTGACGCAAACTTGACGACAATCAGTGATTACGCCTTCTATAACTGTTCTCGACTGAACATGATTACCAACGGTTTCCCTCGTGCGTTGAAAACCATCGGCCGTTCGGCATTTTACAGCTGTACAGCTTTGTTAGAGGTGGATTTGAGTAAAGCGAAAAATATCACTTCGATTGGACCTTATGCCTTTGCTTGGTGTTCGTCCATCTCGAAGATGAACCTCGGTGAGTCGCTGACCACCATTGACAGTTATGCGTTCTATAAATGCACGTCGCTGAAAGAATTGGTTCTTCCCGATACGTTGCAAGTACTTGGGGAAAGAGTATTCTACAAAAACACTGCATTGGAAGCGGTTGATTTTGGTGAAAGTCTTGTGACGATTGGCGGCTATGCATTTGGTAACTGTGAGGCTTTGAAGAAAATTAGCCTTCCCGATACTGTACAATATATCTACAACAATGCTTTCTACAAGTGCAAGGGCGTTGAGTCGTTGGATCTTGGCAATAGCGTAGTATGGATTGGCGCGTATGCGTTCTATGGTATGAACGCTGTGGATACCTTACAGCTTCCTTCCAGCTTGAAGGAAATTGGCGGGTATGCATTCAAAGGTTGGGACGGCTTGAGCTCGGTGACGTTGAGCAAAGATATTGCAATTATCAGCGATCACGTATTCTATGGTTGCAATGAAATGACGATTTACACGGACAACGTGAAAGCGGATAACGAATGGAGCGATAAATTTAACTCTACGTTCCGTCCTGTCATTTGGGGTTGCACCTTATCGGAAGATAAATCGTACGTTGTATCGGTAACGATAACGGAAGATAGTATCTCCAACAAAATGGCGAAGTTTGGTATCAAGGCGCCCGAACGCGCAGGGTATGACTTTGCGGGCTGGGCAACGCAAGCAAACGGCGCGGTTATATACGCGGCGGCGGATATTGACAAAGCGGCAGTTGGTACCACTTTATATGCGGTATGGACGGAAGCTACGGTCGAAACGGAAGACGTTGAAGATCCCAATAATACAGATAATGCAGAAATTTAAAAGTCGTTGAAAGGTTAAATACCTGAAACAGAGGAGATTTCATAATGGAAGAAAAGAATGAAGATTTCATGATGGAAGAAAAGAATGAAGAAATCACCGTAGAAGAAACGACGGTGACGGAAGAAAACAAAGAAGAAACCACGGAAGAAGGCAAAAACGTATTGAAGAAATTGCTCAACAAAAAGGTTTTGTTGCCCGTGGCTGCAGGCGTATGCTGTGTAGGCGCGGCGCTTGGTATTATTCTTGCGCAGGGCTGTAAAAACAATGGCGCTGACAAGGATACGTTCACCTATTCCTTTAACGTAATGGGTGGTGTTGCGATGGAAGAGGTTACCTTGGAAAAGGGCGCAGAATATACCCTTCCCACCCCCGAGGCAAGAGAGGGCTACGTTTTTGAAGGTTGGTATTTGACCGAAACGTTTGAAGGCTCGCCTGTGACCAGTGTGGTGGTAGAAGCAAACCAAACCTATTATGCAAAATGGACACAGCTGGCAAAAATCGTCATTGACGGCGTTGAAACGCCTGTTTATGCGAAAGCAGGGGAAAAAGTATACGACGTATTGCAAGCACATATCCCCAACAAGAGCGGTTTGACGTTTGGCGCATGGTTCAGCAACGGCAAGGCTTTGGATAAAACGACGGTTCTTACCCAAAACGGCTTGACGGTTACCCCGAAATATAAGGTTGCTTATACGGTAGAACTTTACACGAAGAATGCAGACGGTACGTATACCATCAACGATACCATCGAAGGCAGTGAATACGTAGGCACAAAGTATACCTCTTCCCAAACCAAGGTAGGGTACACGGAAAATACCGCGCACGCGGATAGAGTGGTTGAAAAAGTATTGAGCGAAACAGCAAGCAACAACGTGTTCAAACACTACTTCAATCCAAGAACGTACACGGTAACGTTTGTAGCCAACAAACCCAACGGTGGGGTTGCGGAAGAAATCGTTATCACGAAGACGTACGGCGATCCTATCTACATGCCCAATAATTATACGGAGGAAGGTTATTGCTTGATGGGTTGGTCAAGAGATAAAAATGACACGACCCCCGAATTTAATGCATACGCTGTAGATGCGTTGTTGCATAATAAACCCGAAGGGTTCACCCCGAGAGAATCGGATATTTTTGAACCGAATGCAAACGACTTTGAAAACGTTACGTTGTTTGGTATTTGGGCAAAGGGTTATACGGATATGTTTGGCGGTGACGACCATATTTACTTGGTTGAAGAAGGTGACGAAACCGTGGTATATCTTTCCCGCGGGAACTTGTTCTTCAAGGGTGAATATGACGGCGACGACAGCAAAACCTTCTACTTTGTGGATGGGAACGGAGAATTCATTTTGGAAGGTAAATTCTACGAAGATAATACCTTCGCATATTCCAGTGAAAAGCGCAGCGCGTATACGGCATACTACTACGTAGTCGGCGAAGGCCTTGACCAAAACATTCAAATCGTCTTCGACAACGCAAACGGTGTTACCTATAAAGTGAATGGTGAAGCCGATACGGTAGGTACGCAAACCATCAATGAAGATGGCGAACACGTGGCAGATTTCACCAAGGCAACCAGCGGTTACGTGATGGGCAAAACCCTTACATTTATAACTGGTACTTATGACAACGCCAATGCTTTCATCATGTTGAATGAAGCAGAACGCGACATGGGTACGTTGTCGAGATTCTATTATAACCAAGCGCAAAACTCCATTATGCAGTATGCTACCGGTGTTGCGGATATTAAGATGAACGGCTACGGTGTAGCAACTTATACGACGACGAGCGGTTCGTCAAACTATTACTACACCTATAAAAACGGCGTTATTTCGTTGACGTCGCAATACGGCGGTGCGTTTGGTGACGCAATCGTTATGACCATCCAAGGCCAAACCGGGTACGTGCTGTATAGCAAATGGCAAGATACCGAGTTGAACGTGGTAGGCGGCGGTACGTTGAAGATGGATGGCGGTATAAATGCTGTTTATACCAACGGGTCGGAAGAAATCAAGGGTTATTACACCGCGGAAGAATCCAACTTGGGCGGTTATATCATCCGCATGAAGTCCACGGAAAATGAACAATACACGTTTAGAGTAACGGGTACTTGGAAGGACGATGGTACGTTGGACGCTGGTTACACGGTAAAAGTAATAGACAATGCGTACAACGAATATCGTTATTTGTCCGAAGGTAAAGTATACAACGCGGCGTTGATTGTGATCGATGACGAAGAAAATATGACCTTCTACGGACACGATAAGAAGGTGAATACCTATAAGGAAGTATCGAAGGGTAAATACACTCCCGTTGACGGTGAAGAAGGATACTTCATATATGAAGCTGAATCCTACAGCGACGTGGATGCAAACTCGCTTATCAATACGCCGATTGCTCCCGCTGAAATCAAATCGTTCAAGTTTGCTTTGGACAGCGAAACGACCTCGTATAAAGTGTTCTACTTGGAATACTTCGTTGACAAAAACGACGTTACAACTCCTTACGTAGAAAATTATACCTGCACGACAACGGCAACGGATACGACATTGAAATTGGTAGGCGGTTTCGCTTATTATAAATTGGAAGGCGTGCCTTATTCCGGTCCTTATGCATTGAACGAAGAAGAAGGTTACATCGCCGTTATGTCGGGCGACGCAACGGGTAGTAAAACCTTCTACGTTGCAATCGACGACGTGAATAAGACGTTTACGCCTTTGGAATATCAACCGTATACGGCATATTGGTATAGCGCGGACGGTGAAATCCACAACAAAGACGGCAAAACCGTTTCTATGTATTTTGACGGTAAAGGCAACGCTACGTACGTGGACAACGGCGGGGCGGAAATCGAAGGTACGATCAGCAAAAACGGTACGGAAGGCGATTACGACGTTTATGAATTTACCTCTGCCGACCTTACGTTCAAGTTCTTGCTTGCAAGCAAGAGCGGGGCAAAAATCTTCATCCGCGAAAACGAGGATTATGAAGAAAAATATGAAACCGCTGACGCCATTTTGGAATTGAACGGTTACGGTACGGTTGGTTCGTATATTACCAGCACCAAGACCTACACTGGTCAATACCTTGTGGTGGAAGAAAACGTCATTTCCTTGAAAGACAGCGCAAGCGGTAAAACCTTCTATTTCGATATCGTTGGCGAAGGCTTTACCGTTCGTTCGGAAGAATACGGTTCTTATATTTGGGTTGAAAACCAAACCTGGATTGGGCAGACCTATTTCGAATTGAACGGCTACGGCAAGCTCATTGTATATACCATAAATAAAACGAACAACGAACGTGTATATATTGATGAAAACGGTACGTACACGCAGGACGGCAAAGTGTTCACGCTTGTTTGGAATCAATGTGAAGAAGGATTGGAAGGCGAGCTTGGTAAATACGGCGGCAGAGACGCATTCATCGTTAAGCTTAAGGAAGAAGACAAAGAAGAAGATGAAAACAAGGTTGTTGGCTTGTACATCAATGAAAACGACTGGTCGGTTTTGATCTTGGATGACATCGGTAACGCAATCAAGTATGCGGACGAAGGCGAAAAGGAAGTAGGTTACTACACCGTAATCGCAGACGACTTGCTCTATTATGTAAATAAGGCAAACACGGACGCTTGCTTGTACGTATACGACATTGAAAACCGTACGGCTACGCAGGTTAAATACGCGGAAAAGACGAGATATTTGACAGAAGACATGGAAACATTGACCTTCTACGAATATGGTTATATCATTTCCACGGATAAAGATGGCGACCAAGAACGTTATTTCTATTATAAAAACAACGGTAGCTTGGAAATCTACGTTTCTGATTCGAAGAACGTGAATGCAAACGCTTACGGTTTCGTCACGATGACGATGGACAGCGAATTGACCAATACCTTAACGTTTGCAGAGAAGACGTACATCAAAAACACGGACGGCGATTCGTTGTCGTTTGCTCGTGAAGACGATCGCTATCCAATTCTTCAAAGTGGAAAGTCTTACACGTTGGGTACACTTATCTTCGATGCGTCCGATGAAACGGAATTCGAAGTGAACGGGTTGATTGAAATTACCGCCGACGGCAATACCTCGAAGGAAAAATGTGTGGTTCTTCGTGAGGTTGAAGACGGGGTAGAAAAGACGTACGTTATCTTGGCTGATTACCGCTTTGAAGTAGAATTGACCTTCATGGCCGAAGTTACGGGTGGTGAAAGAGTAAGCTCGTATACGATTGTTGATATGGAAACCTATCAGGTAGTGTATGCATACAACTTCTTGAACAGCTATGCTTACTATGCAGGGTTCGGTTATAAAGTCGAAAACACGCTTGGTGAAATCATTGTTCACGGTTCATTCAATGAAGACGGTACGGCAAAAGAAATTGTTGCAGACGCAACCTTCTTGAAGGATTCGACCTTGAAAGACGAATACGGTAACCTTATCAAGTTTAAGAATGCTACCTACGAAGTACACGAAGAGTATCGCAGTGCAACGTTTACGATTGAAAATGAATCGGCAGGCGAAGGTTTGGAAAAATCGTACACGTACACCCTCTATTTCAAGATGGGGCCTCATAAAATTGGCGCATACGCATACCAGGTACTTGCATTGACCCGTCATCAAACGTTTACCGTTGGCGAATATGAAATCTTGACGGAAAGAGTGGTTGGCACCGAAGTGATTACTTATGACAAGGGCGACTTGTTCAGCGTGACGGTCAAGAAGAACGGCGTTGACTTGGGCGGTTCGCTTGTTGAAAGCGAGGGCGCTATCCAATTTGTAGACGGTAAAGCGCTTTACGTTGTACGTACGAAGGACGGCGACAAGTATACGGGTGCAACCTATTATGACGTAACCTTAGAATCCGCGCCTATTGTAGACGATGGGGAAGGCGAAGCGAGCGTGCCTATGTACACCGCTGCAAGCATTGCACAACAGGCAACCGTTACCAAGATTGTGTACGACCTCAACGGTAAATATTTCGCAGACTTCATCAATGACCGCATTGGCGTAATTACCCTTGTAAGAGAAACGCTTATCGGTACGGCTACTGAGGAAGTTGCAGTGGATGACTTGCACGAAATGTACAAGAATAAAGAGTCTGGTTTAGTAGAGGATGCGCACAAGGCTGCGGTTGGGACCGTTCAAATTGTGAAAGCATACAAGGTAACGACCTCAAAGGGTGTAGAATTCATAGTACAAATCCGTACCATTGTGGTAGACGGAAATACGGTGGAATACCTCTACGCACAAGAAATTTACAATGGCATAATATATCAAGGCGATGTCACAGAGAATGGTTGATTTTAGCTGAAATTTTTTTCAGCGACTTGACAAGAAAAATACAAGAAAGACAAGTGTTTTGTGAGGGCGCATACCCCTAGCGGTCTGTAACCGAGCAAACACGAGCCATAAACAAAAAAACAGCGCGCTTCCATACGGCGGAAACGTCCGTATGGAAGAGTGCGAAACGCTTTCAACAAGAAAGGAAAAAAGTTAGGTAAAGAGCATGAAAATACTGAAAAAATTTAGAAAACAAGCAATAAAAGCGTCATCGATTTTGTGGGCGGCGACTTTCCTTGGGGCTGTGTGTATAGATACCTTCGCAAAGGCGGACAATGCGCTCAATCCCATTAAAACGGAAGCGAGTTACGTTCAAAAAGTAAATAGTACGATTGATACGAAGAAGGAAGCATTCTATGACGAAAGCGTGGTTTATCAGCTTCCCGACACGGTGGCTATGGACGATGAAATTTCCGTTATCGTAACCATGAACACGGCTTCGATTTTGGAAACGTATCTTGATAGCAACAGCAAGAAGAGCGTGACGGACTATATCGCTACGCGTGAAGCAAGAAAGATTGAAAGCAACATTGAGCGCGAACGTAAAGCCTTGATTAAGCAGTTGAATTACGCGGGCATCCAATATGAATTGGGTGAACAGTACGATACGGTATTGAGCGGTTTTGAAATTACACTCAAAGCGAAGGATTTCGAAAAAGTTGGCAAACTGTTGAAAGATGATGCATCGTTGATGATAGGCGAAGTGTACAATCCTGCCGTTACGGAGATTGTTACAAACGACGTCGACGTATATGATACGGGTATTTTCAAGGGCTTGGACAATTATAAAGGGGACGGCGTTTTGGTTGCTGTCTTGGATACGGGGCTTGACTATACGCATACTGCATTCAACCCTGACAACTTCCCTGATATGGGTGTTGCCTTCACAAAGGACACCATCGCTGAGAAAATCGGCAATACGGTAGCTGCAACCTCTACGGCAGGCTTGACGGCGGAAGACGTATATTTGAACAAGAAAGTACCTTACGCGTACGACTATGCAGATAAAGACCCTGACGTTTTACCGATTAACAATGAACACGGTACGCACGTAGCAGGTATTATCGCAGGTAAGGACGATACCATCATGGGTGTTGCGCCCAATGCGCAGCTTGCCATCATGAAGGTATTCTCCGATACGAAATCGGGTGCAAAAAGTTCCTGGATTATGGCAGGTGTTGAAGACGCTGTAAACCTTGGCGTAGACGTTATCAACATGTCGCTTGGTTCGGCGTGCGGTTTCGCAAGAGAAGTGGATAAGGAAAAAGTCAACAGAGTGTACGATCTCGTACGCGATGCGGGCATTTCCTTGATTGCATCGGCTGCAAACAGCTACAACGCAACGCTTAGCTCGGAGAAAAACGGTAGCTTGCCTTTGACGTCTAACCCCGACTCTGGTACGGTAGGTTCGCCTTCTACCTACGCGGCGGCATTGTCCGTAGCGTCGGTTGACGGTGTAAAGACCCCTTACATTAAATACGGCGAAGAAATCATTTACTTCAACGAAGCTTCTGCATCGGATGGCAAGAAGAGAAACTTCGTAGATGAATTGTTAAATAATTACGAAGCGCAAACGGGTATCAAAACCGATAGCCATGACTTTGAATATATCACGATTCCTGGTATCGGCCGTGAATCCGATTATATGGCAGGCGTTGATTATACGGGTAAAATCGTACTTGTAAAACGTGGTGAATCGACCTTCGAAGAAAAGGTAAGAATCGCGTTGAAAGTTATGGGCGCAACGGGTATCATTATTTATAATAACGTATCTGGTACCATCGGTATGTCCGTTGGTGACAACGCAGGTCCCATCTGTTCCATTTCGCAGGACGAAGGCGAAATGCTGGCGGCACAGCCTTCGGGTTTTGTAAGCGTCAGCAGAGAAAACGTTGCAGGTCCTTTCATGTCGGAATTCTCCTCGTGGGGTCCTACGTCCGATTTGCAGATTAAACCCGAAATCACGGCGCACGGCGGGGAAATTTTGTCCGCTGTACCCGGTAACGGTTATGAAAGAATGTCGGGTACGTCGATGGCGGCGCCTAACCAAGCAGGTGCGGCGGCACTCATTCGTCAGTACGTAAGATATGACAAAAATAACACGTTTGGTTTCACTGGCAAAACCTACAATCAGGAAGTTGCCCGTGAAGTAACGGCATTGGTAAACCAATTGATGATGTCCACCGCGGATATCGTTATGAACAAAAACGGTCTTCCTTACGCGGTAAGAAAGCAGGGTGCAGGTCTTATGAACCTCACCAAAGCAACGACGGCAGACGCTTACCTTACCACCTTTGCGAAGGACGGCAGTGTGATGGACAAAACCAAATTGGAATTGGGCGACGACAAAGATAAAGACGGCGTCTACACCATGAAGTTTGCCATCAATAACATCAGAAATACTTCCGCTGTGTATGATTTGGATGCTATCTTTATTACGGAAGGCATCAGTGAAACGTACACCAGCCACGATGAACATACGGTAACGCAGGACGGTTATCTTTTGAATCCTGCGGTTCAAGTAAAAGGCGTAGACGGCGGTTCGTTGTCGGGTAATACCATTACGGTATCGGGCAATCAGCAAGCGACCGTAACGGTAGAGGTAACCCTTTCCGATGCGGATAAGCAATATTTGGAAGCATACTTTGAACACGGTATGTACGTGGAAGGCTTCATTAAGTTAACGGGTAAGAGCGGTTCGAAGGTAAACTTGAACGTGCCCGTACTTGCATATTACGGCGACTGGACGGAAGCGCCCATCTTCGACGAAGAATTCTACGACACGAACAAAGACGAACTCAACCAAGGCCTTGATATTCAAGACAAGGTCATGGCTGACGCTTATGCAACGAGAGCGATCGGCGGACTTTACAGCGATTACATCTTCACGCTTGGTACGTATTGCTTCAAGCAAGACCCCACCGCAACGCAAATCGCTGCAAACAAGAATTATATTGCAATTTCTAACCAAAGAGATGAATCGGAAACCAATAACACGTCTGCCGTGAACTCTTTGAGAAGCATATCTGCAGGTTTGCTTAGAAACGTTAAAACCATGGACATCTCCATTGTGGAAGATTCTACGGGTGAAGTCGTATTCGAGCGTACGGAAAGCAACGTTACCAAATCCTACAATTACGGTGGTGCGATTGGCGGGGCAAACGTTGACATCGAATTCTCGGCGATTGAACAAAACTTGAAGAACAACACGCGTTACACGGTTACGCTTACAGGCTTCATCGATTATGAAGGGGAACAGAATAATACGAGAAATACCTTTACCTTCCCGCTTTATATCGACTTTGAAGCGCCTGCGGTTACGGACGTAAGATATCGCAGTGAATACGATAAGACAACCAAGAAAACGAAGTTGTATGCAGATATCGATATTTACGATAACCATTACGCAATGGCAATGCAGGTTGGTCAAATTACGAAGTCTGAAGATCCTAAGTATACGTACAGCATGGATTCCTTCGGTAAATATATCAACCCCGTATATTCTTCTTACAACTCGACCTCGACGGTAACGGTAGAATTGACGGACTACATCGATCGTATTAGAAACAACTCCATTGCGATGGATAAGAACGATGCGAGCAAGGTAGAATATAACAGTAACACGTTTATCGCGGTATGTTACGACTATG
Source organism: Clostridiales bacterium (assembly GCA_015069495.1). Classification (GTDB taxonomy): domain Bacteria; phylum Bacillota; class Clostridia; order Christensenellales; family Borkfalkiaceae; genus Scatosoma. The sequence continues at coordinate 6,502 of SVIN01000001.1, read as the reverse complement.
CTTTGAACTCGGCAACGTATGAACTCCGCATTCCTGATGAAATTCTGTCGGCAAGCTTCAAAGAAGAATCCTTGACCATGGAAGCAGGCAAGACGAAAGACTTGACCTTGATGTTGGATGTTTTCCCTTCTACCAGCTGGGCACAAACCGTTGATTTCAAGGTAGACGATCCTACCCTTGCAGAAATCAAAAACGGTACGATTTATGCAAAGCAAGTAGGTGAAACCGTTCTCAGAGCGTTCAAGAAAGACAGCAGAAACAATGAAATTCCCCTTGCGGAAATTCCTTTGACGATTACGGAAAGCACTGGCTTTGGCGGAACGGAAGCGGTGAACAAGTTCGAATTGACCGGCTTCTACACGAAAAAGGCATATCACGGCAACAGCAGTGATGATAGAGAAATTGGCGATACGGATTCGAACAACGCATTCGGTAAAGACGGCGCATCGTTGTCTATGTATCCTGCAGAAGAAGTTAGAATCACGTACACGCTTGATTCCTACTATCCCGACGGATATACGAAGGTTGTTTTCGAATCGATGAACGAGGAGATTGCGAAGGTAGATTCTGAGACGGGGCTTATCACCGCCGTAGCGAAAGGTAAAACGTATGTCAGCGCAGACGTTTATTACTTGGACGAAGACGGCGAATGGAGCGGTACGTTCTACTCTGCAATTATCGCCGTAAAGGTAAAAGATCCATTCACTGTAAACGGTATGTACTTGTACAGCTATAAAGGTGACTGTGACGTAGTAGAAATTCCCGGCAACCGCGGTATTACGGCAATTTATCAATATGCATTCTCCAACTATCATTACATTGCTAAGGATGAGAATGATATCATTGACGAAGAAGACCCTTACAAGATTAAACCTTGGTATCTTGGTGAAAGTAAAATTAAGAAGGTAATCATTCCCGAAGGCGTAACGGCAATTGAATCGTATGCATTTGCCGGCATAACGGAATTGGAAGAAGTGGTATTGCCTTCTACGCTTGTCAGAATCGGCGTTGGCGCATTCACGGGTTGTACCAAGCTTACAAAGATTAACCTTGAAAACGCAAAATTCATCAACGAAGAAGCATTTAAGAACTGTCCTTTGGGCGTTGTAAACCTTTCTTCGATTGTATCCATCGGTAACTACACCTTCCAAAACACGAAGCTGTCTAACGTGAACTTGCCTGCATCCTCGCAATCGCTTGGTATCGGTGCATTTGCGGACAATAAGGAATTGAGAGGCGTAAACTTCGAAGCTCCCAAGATGAAGCTTGGTTCTTACGTATTTGAAAACTGTCCCAAATTGAACAACGTTAAGGTAAACGCGGCGGTTATTTCTTCCTATGCATTCTATGATTGTGAAGCGTTGACAACGATTACCCTTGGTAAAGACGTTGCCGTTATCGGTGAATTTGCATTCACGGGTACGAACATCTCGACCTTCACCGTGGAAGAAGGTGGTGCAATTACCGTTGACGAGACAAACAGCGCATGCTTGTTGAAGAATGGCGAATTGATTTTGGTCGCACCGAAAGGCGCTTCGTTCAACTTTCCGACGACGGCAACCAAGATTGCGTCGGGTGCATTTGCAGGCAATACCGTCATTAGAAAATTCACGGCTGAAAACGTAGAAACGATTGGCGATTACGCATTTGCAGAATGCTCCAGCTTGGAAGAAGTGGTAATGCCGAACGTGAAATCCGTAGGTAAATACGCATTTGCAGGTACGAATTTGACCGCAATGCCCAGTACGCTTACGACAATCGGCGCGTATGCATTTGCAGGTACGCTTCTTGAAAAAGTTGAAATTGTAGCAGGCGAATCGGTAGACGCTAAAGTTACGGTAGGCGAATACGCATTTGGCGAATATCAAGTAGGTAACAAACTTAGATACGTTGCGGAAACGTTGACGGAAGTTGTCATCAATGACAACGTTACGTTGGGAAAAGGCGCATTCAATGCACCCATCTATCTCCAAACGTTTGAAAATACGAACAGCCTCAGTTACTATACCGCATATCAATATTATCTCCAAGACGAAGACGGTAATTATATTGATAAAGACGGCAACGTCGTTGCGGATCAATCGCAGGCGAAATCGTATACCTACTACAAATACGATTATACAAAACATGAAAAATTAATACCTTCGTTGCTTACGAAAGTTACCATCGGTAACAACGTAACGGTTGGCGAATACGCCTTTGCAGGTAACGCGAAGATTCATACGCTTACCTTCGGTACGGGCATAACGGTGAACGATTATGCGTTTATGAACGCGGCGTTCTATAAAGAAGGCGCAACCGTATTAAGCGAATTGGATCTTTCTGGCGTAACCTCGATTGGCAAATACGCATTCTCGGGTACAAGCTTGAATGACTACCAAATCATCGCGACGCTTGACGAAACGACGGAAAAAGCAAGACAATATATTTCGGAAGCATACAGACTTGTTTACGTACCCGGTGAAAATGGTGAAAAGGGTCAGGAAATGATCCTTGGTTACCAATTGAGCACTTTCGCACCTGTATTTAAAACCTTAAACGTTTCTGGTGCAACGAAAATCGGTGAAGGTGCGTTTGCTTACAACCGTGATTTGGAAACGGTAACTTTGAGCGACAGCTTGACTGCCATTTCCAATTACACGTTTGCACTTTGCTCCTCGTTGACGAACGTCACGTTGCCTAGCAGTGTGAAGTCGGTTGGCGAATATGCATTCTACCAGACGGGTCTTGCCGATGAATTGAATTTGAGCAATGTAGAAGAAATCGGTGCTTACGCTTATACCGATACGGCAATCACGTCCGTTGTCTTGAAAGACGGCGCAACGATTGGTGAAGCGGCATTCAGCGAATGTGAATTCTTGACGAGCGTTGACCTTTCGAAGACGGTTTCGATTGGCGCGATGGCGTTCCAAGGTACGGCAATCACGAAGGCAGACCTCAGTGCGGCTACCGAGATTGGTGACTTTGCATTCGGTGATTCGAACGTGACGGAAGTCATCTTTGGCGATAAAATCGAAAGCTTTGGTGAAAATCCTTTCTACGGCTGTGCAATTGAAACCTACGGCGTAATACAAGACGTAACCTTCAATGGTGCTGTTTTGAAACAGGAATTGGTAGAAACCTACGTAATCAATGATAAGATTCAGGTCATCGACGGTGTATTGTATCAACGTGTAAACAATGGTCTTGAATTGATTTCCTATCCTACGTTGAAAGATGTGAAGGCTTACAGCGTAGCGGAGAACACGGTAAGAATCACGGCAAGAGCATTCTACGGCGCAAGCCTTGAAAACGTAACCCTTCCTTGGTCGTTGAAAGCAGTGGGCGATAAGGCGTTCTACGATTGTAACAACCTTGCATTGGTTGTATTCAAGAGCTATGACGCACCTATCTTGGAAGAAGATTACGACACCTCGCGTCTTTCCTACGATTGCCTTGCAATGACGGGTAAGATTGGCGATTACGAAGGTTTGGGTATCGTGAAATACTACATGTGGAATCCTACGGCGCAGTTCAGCAACTTCTACTTTGGTGCAAACTTCGTAGATTTCATCGGTGACGTGGATAAGAATATCGTTATGGTAAAACCTGCAAACGGTAAAAACTATAACACGTTCATCATGAATCAATATTTCAGCATGATTGTAGACGGCGGCAATGCATTGACGCAGGAAGCGGTGGACGTTGTCGGGTTAATCAACAAACTTCCCACCAGCATCTCGCTTGCGGATGAAGATGCAATCTTGATTGCACGCGCGGCATACGATAAACTTACTTCGCTTGAACAAAGAGCATTGATTACGGACGCTTACAGCAAACTGAGCAATGCGGAATCTACGTTGGAATATTTGAAGTTAAACGTACCCGTTGAGCCTGAAGATCCTGGTACAGACGTTCCTGGCGACACGGACGATTCGAGCAGTTCGGGTGATTCTTCGTCCAACGATTCGACCGTAACTGCACCTGGCAAGGTTGGCTACGTGGTAGCGATTGTCATGCTTTCGGTTGCAGTGCTTGGACTTGCAGGGTTCATCTTCTGGCGTGAAAACAAAAACGGAACGTTCAACTTTTTCAAGGAAAAGAAGACGGAAGAACCTGAAGTTATCATCGAGAAAGAAGTAGCAGAGGATGCGCAATCGGAAACGACCGAGGCTGCACCTGAAGAAAATACTGCTGAGTAAGATTTTTGTAAAATAAAGAGGATTTTATGAGAAAAAAATTCAGAGCGATTTTAGCTTTATCCATCTTGGGGAGCGCCTGCTGTATTGTAGGCTGCTCTGCTGGGGATGAGTTGGATCAATATCAAAAACAAGGCTATACGATACAAGTAACGTACGATGCCAACGGCGGTCGCTTTACCGGCCGAACGGGGGTTACGGTCATCGACTTGTTCAATCCTTCCAAGTACCAAGCGGATGAAAGCGGTAAAGTGCATATTCAGTTGACTGAACCCACGGATTCTTCCCGTACAGCGGCAGGGGCAGAGGTGACGTTGACTATGTCAGGTTGCTTCTTTGCAGGTTGGTATCAAAACCGTGAAGTTGTGAAAAACGCTGCGGGAAAAGTTGTTGACGTTGACAATAACGAGTTGGAAGAAAAGGACGGCCTTTATTATCGTCCTGGTACGGAAGACGTGGTAACGCCTGCTTATCGTTACAGCGGATATTGGGATTTCAAAGAAGACACCGTGGATTATGCGGTTGCAGACAGCGAACCCTTAAAGATGACCTTGTATGCAGGTTGGGTACCCAATTACTGCTTCGAATATTACTACCAAGACGCGCAAGGCGATTGGACGTTGGCAAGCACGACCGTATTCGATTACAAGGCGACAAACGCTGAAAATTCGGAAACGCACGATTGGGATACGATTCAGCTTCCCGATTGGAAAGACGGGGTTATGAACCATAGCTACCGTTATGCAAACCAACAGCTTTACGAATTCCCGAAAAAGGAAGGCGAAACGTTCGTTTCGGCGTACACCGATGCAAACTGCACGCAGGAAATCAGCGGTAAAACGTTTACGCATACGGGTACGTTGGATTATGAAACGTGTACTGCGGTCAATCCCGTACAAAAAATCTATATCAAGACGAAAGCGGGCGACAATTATTATCGCATCGACAAAGCTTCCGACCTTAGTAAAAACGGGGATTTGAAAGGCAATTATGTGATTACGTCCGACCTTGATTTCACCGACGTGAAATGGCCCTCGATTTTCGGTACGGGTACGTTTACGGGTTCGATTACCACGGAAAATAATAAAATTGTCAAAATTTCCAACGTAACGGCAAACCACAATGGTTCGGGTACGGTCGGCGGTATGTTTGCAAAAATCGCAGACGGCGCAGTGATTGAAAACTTGACCTTTGAAAATGCAACGTTGAATTTCAACAGCGCGCCTTCCAAGAAAAACGAAGGATATTTCGGTTTATTCGCAGGGCAGATTGAAGACGGCGCGAGGGTTTCCAATATCACGGTCGGCGGCGCGATTCGTATCGGTAAAGCGCAAAACTGGACGGAGAATTACGATTTGCACCTTTGCGCAAACGGCAACACGTCGGGCATCACGCGTACGGCGGTGAAGGTTTCCGTATATGGTGAGTATTTGTGGGCAGAAGAATGCTACGATTACATCATAGAAGTGGATTCGGTGCAGGTAGAAAACGAATATATTTTGATGTCGGTTTCGAGCAACGTTGACATGCGTAAGAAAGCGGAAGCGGAATATTTTATAGGCGAATATTAATTAAAGTATATATAGGAGGCAAAACATGAACAAAAAAGGAATTAGAGTGTTAAGTCTGTTTCTTGGTACGTTGATGGCAGGGTTTACGGTTGCGGCAAGCGGCTGTAAAGGCAACAATGGTGATAACAGCGACAGTTCTTCCAGTTCTATCCCCAGCGGTAAGCGGAGAGATAGTATCGTTATCATGACCGAAGAATTGAGCGGTTTGTTCAACCCTTTCTATGCAACGTCCGGTGCAGATATGGACGTAGTAGGTATGACGCAGATCGGTATGCTTTCCACGGACAAAGACGGTAAAACCGTAGCGGGTGAGGATCAGGCAACCGTAGTTCTCGATTACGATTACAAAATCGAAAACGAAGGTAAGGAAGACGCGAAGACGGTATACACGTTCGTTTTGAAAAACGGTTTGAAATTCTCGGATGGCAAACCCCTTACGATGAACGACGTTATGTTCAATATTTACGAATATTTGGACCCCGTTTACACTGGCTCGTCGACGATGTACTCCATTAATATCGACGGTTTGTACGAATACAGATATCAACAACCTGAAAGCGATACGACCGATACCAGCGATTTGATGGCAAAGCAGGCGGCTTCTTACGCAAGTACGAGAATGATGCACTTGCAATCCCTCTACGAAAAAATCGGTAGAGAAAACACGGGCAGTGAAACTTCTTACAGCGCAACGGAAGCGCAGATGAAAGAAGCAATCAACGCATTGACGAAGGTTGACAAAGGGTATAACAA
>SVIN01000027.1 GCA_015069495.1 Clostridiales bacterium | reverse complement strand
GACCCACGCGGCCAGCTTGGAAGGCTGGAATTCTACCATTGAACTACACCCGCATTCATCGCACTTCACTGTCGTATTGACAACGCTTGTATATAATAGCACTATTCAATCAAATTGTCAAATACTTTTTCCTACTTTTTACAAAAAAGTTTAAAAAAATTTTTCAAATTTAAAATTTGTTGTAATTTGTGGAAAAATCTTTGGCAAAAGGGCGAAAAGATACGCGTTGTTTTCTTGCTTTCTCGTGAAAGAATATGATATAATAAAGTAGGATTAGCGAATTAGCAAAAAGCCGAAGCCTGATTTAAACAATAATACGAAAAGGTAAATATTCAAGACTCCAAGCAAGGGCATCAAAATCATCAATAAGAGGTCTGACCGTTTATATTTTAATATGAACATGCAAACATATACAGTGATTGCACCGCCCAACGCGCCCGTTAGCAACAGTTTGCCCAAAGCTCTATCCCGTATGGGTTGCGTGGTAGGGGTGCTTGCACTGATAAGCGGTTCGGCTTGGCGGTTTACTTCAGCGGTCTTCTCTTGATCGCGCAGACTTTTCACCAATAAAAAAGCGTAGAAATTCACGGCTACGATATAAGCAGCCAACATTATATATAATAAAACCATATATACAGTATGCGTTAAAATGAAAAAAACATAACAAAGGAGTTTACGACAATATGAAAAAAAGAGCATTGGTAAGCGTTTCTGACAAAGCGGGTATCGTTGAATTTTGTCAGCGTTTGATTGCGTGCGATTACGAAATTATTTCCACGGGCGGTACGGCAAAGGCATTGGAGGATGCAGGGCTTCCCGTAATCGGTATCAGCGATTTGACAGGTTTCCCCGAATGTTTGGATGGCAGAGTAAAGACTTTGCACCCCATCGTGCATGCAGGGCTTCTTGCAATGCGTTCCAACCCCGAACACATGGCGCAACTTGAAAAACTGAACATCAACACGATTGATATCGTGGCGGTAAACTTGTACCCCTTCAAAGCAACCATCTCGAAACCTGGCGTATCCTTTGAAGATGCGGTGGAAAATATCGATATCGGCGGTCCTACCATGATTCGTGCGGCTGCGAAGAATTACCAAGACGTGGCGGTGGTAGTTGACCCTAAAGATTATGAAAGAGTGCTTTCCGAATTAGAAGCGGGCGCAATCACTTTGGAAACGAAAAAATATCTTCAATATAAAGTATTTGCGCACACGGCTGTGTATGACAGCATGATTTCCAATTATTTGGCGGAAAAATTGGACATTCGTTTCCCCGACAGCATCACCTTTGCGTACGAAAAAACGCAAGATATGCGTTATGGTGAAAACCCCCATCAGGGCGCGTCTTATTACAGTGAAGAATTTATCCGCGCGGGGTCTCTTTCCAAAGCGAAACAGCTTTGGGGTAAGGAACTTTCCTACAACAATATCAACGATGCAAACGGTGCGTTGGAATTGGTGAAAGAATTTGAAGAACCTTGCGTAGTGGCTTGTAAGCACGCAAACCCTTGCGGTGTGGGTGTGGGGGCGACCATTCACGAAGCGTATATTAAAGCGTATGAATCCGACCCCGTATCCGTATTTGGCGGAATCTTGGCGATTAATGGTCAAGTGGACGAAGCCACGGCAACGGAAATCAACAAAATTTTCATCGAAATTGTGATTGCGGAAAGCTTTACCGACGGTGCGTTGGAAATTTTGAAACAGAAAAAGAATATTCGTTTGTTAGAATTGCCCGATATCAAGGCAAAACGCGAAGCAACTGCATACGATATGAAAAAAGTATACGGCGGTTTGTTGGTGCAGGATTATGACAATACCTTGTTCGCGCCTGAGAATTTGAAGGTAGTAACCAAACGCGCGCCTACGGCAGAAGAAATGGCGGCGTTGATGTTCAACTGGAAAGTGGTAAAGCACACCAAGTCAAACGCTATCGTGGTTGGGAAGGCTGACCGCACAACGGGTATCGGTATGGGACAAACCAACCGTATTTGGGCGGCACAGCAAGCCATCGCACACGCAGGGGATGAAGTGAAAGGTTCGGTTATGGCAAGCGATGCGTTTTTCCCTTTCCCTGATTGCGTGGAAGAATGCGTAAAAGCGGGTATCACTGCAATTGTACAACCCGGCGGCAGTATCAAAGACCAGCTTTCCATCGATGCATGCGATGAAGCGGGTATCGCGATGATTTTTGTAGGGGATAGACATTTTAAACACTAATACAATAAAAAGATACGGCTGTGAAAACGGTCGTGTTTTTTTAAGGCTCTGTCGCATCACTTGGTTGATTTTTGACCGAAAAATACTGTGAAATACTGTGTGTGTTTGCTCGGTTACAGACCGCTGGGGGTATGCGCCCTCACAAAACACTTGTCTTTCTTGTATTTTTCTCGTCAAGTCGCTGAAAAAATTTCAGCTAAAATCAACCATTCTCTGTGACATAGCCTTTTTTAATATAAAGGAAAAGGCGACAATTGTAATATGCGCCCCAAAAGTTTGTCAAACTTTTGGGGCGCATATCATATTCGGACGAATGATAGGGTTTAATTTTTATTGTATACGGGAAATATTTTCTTAAAAATGAGCGATACTTTATAGGGAAAGGAAACCACGGGAGGTATTACATGCATAAAAAAATGAAATCGGGGGTTGCATTGGCGGTTTGCTGTGCGACGATGTGCAGTATTGTTGGCTGTAAAAATAATGATGGGTCGGATTCGTCTGGGCAAACAAGCCTGAAACAAGCGGAGTATAACACTACCACGGCAAGCATGCCAAGTAATTGGAACGAGCTGACCTATATGGACAACAACGATACGCAAATTATGCAATATATAAACTCGCCTTTTTTCGATTACGATTACAAATTTCAAGAGGATAGAAAATTTGACGCGGACGGAAGTATCAACACTGCAGGCATCGTGAGGGGCGCGTATACAACCAACTATTCGGCGGCGACTGCATTGGAAGACGTCACCTCGACGGTGGATGGGAAATGGGGGTATACCCAACAACAGAAGGAGGAAGGCGGGTATGCGTGGAAGATTACCCTTCGCCAAGATTTGAAATGGGACGACGGCACGCCTATCAAGGCGGAAGATTTTGAATATTCCATGCAACAGCAACTTGATCCCGCGTTTATGAACTTCCGAGGGAACACTTATTACGATAACCTGCGTCTGAAAAATGCGCGCGGGTACTTTTTTCAAAACCAAGCGGGTACGTATGAGAAGGCGGCAAGCTTGGGGTATACCAGCAATCAGCAGGCAATTGCCGCGGGTCAAACGCTGTATATCGATGCGTGGGGTTTGGCTGGCGCGCAGGGGTATTTGGACGGCAATGGAAAGGCTTGCCCGCAGTGGCTTGCTTACAATGATACTGTCATGTATACGGATGATGGTAAAACGAACAGCGTTTCGGGGAAAACGCTGTGGGAAAAATACGGCGAGTATATCGAAGTGGGGGCGGAATATGAGCATTACGCAGGGGTTTACGTGGAAAATGCTTTGCGTGAGGTGAAGTGGGAAGACGTAGGGATTTATACCGTGGACGAGTATTCGTTTGTTGTTTGCCTTGATAAAGCTTACGCGCTTTTGCAGGAAGACGGTGGGCTTTCCTATCAGGCGGCATACTATATGCAAAGCCTTCCGCTTGTCAAGAAAAGCTTGTACGAACGTTGTAAAAAGGAACCTGCCGCAGGGGCAACTTTGAAAACGACAAACTACAACACGTCTTTGGAAACCACGGCAAGCTGGGGACCGTATAAACTTGCCGAATTCACCTCGGGCAGTCATTATAAATTGGTGAAAAATCCGCACTGGTACGGCTGGAATATGGAACTTTACAAAAATCAGTACAACGTTTCGGCGATTAATTGTACGAAGATGACGGAAGCGTCTACCAAGTGGATGGCGTTTTTAAGCGGTAAATTGGACGAAGCTGCTCTTGATGCGGAAAATATTGCGGATTATAAGGATTCGAAATACGTTTTCTACGCACCGGGTACGGGTACCTACGGGATGCAGTTATTCAGTAACCTTTCCGTATTGAAAAATAGTAAAAATAACAACGGGATTTTGGCGATTGACGCCTTTCGGCAAGCAATTTCCTTGGGGTTAAATAGAAACGACGTGGTGGAAACCATTTGGCCTGGGGCGGCGATTCCCTGCCTTGGGGTGGTGAATGGGGAATATTTCTACGATATTGAAAACAGCGCCGATTTGCAAGACCGCGGGATTTACCGTAACACAAACGAGGCGAAAGAGGGGCTTCTGCGTGCGTACGGCTTCACGCAGGATGCAAGCGGTTTATGGTCAAGCGGTGATATGAAAAACCTTGAAATGGAAGACGCATACGAGGCTTTGACGGGGTATAATCCCACCCTCGCGAAACAGAAGATGACGGAAGCCGTTGCGGAGTTAACGGCAAATGCAAGTAAATACGGCTACAATCCCGCGAAAAATATCACCCTCGTCTACGGTGCGGCGGTGGATAACGCCAAACAGCATCAAAGGGTTGCTTACTTGCAAGGTGTACTCGACAATCTCACAGCGGGTACGGCGCTTGCTGGGAAAATAAAAATCGTCCTTGACGCGTCTGCGGGGTCAGGTTGGGCGGATGCCTTCCGTAACGGCGATACGCAGATTGGGTTTGGATACGGCTTTTCGGGGAATGCCTTTAACCCGTTTGATATCATCGGCGGTTTTGTGGATTCTGAGGCGAATTTAAACTACCACACCTATTGGGATACCGATTCTGTGATGATGACGTTGACCATGCCTGAGGGAAATTACGCAGGTGCGGGGGAAAGGATTACCATGAGTCTGCAAAACTGGTACTACTGCTTGAATGGTTTGGCTGCGGACAAGAAAGCTCCGAAAACCTATAACTGGGACAGCGGTTACGCGCCTGCAAACGCGCGGTTGACTGTTTTGGCGGCTTTGGAAGAGAGAGTGATTTCAAAGAGCCATTCGATTATGTTGATAGGGGAATACAGCGGAGCCTTCCTGGGTGGAAAATTTCAATATATTTCCAGTGACTACAACACCTTTATGGGGTTTGGCGGGGTGCGCTATTTGCAGGTAAATTACACCGACAGTGAATGGGCGGCGTACGTTGCTGCGCACAACAACGATCTTTCTGCGGAATATAAAAAGACGGCGTAAAAGAGAAAAGGAGTAACGGCTTATGTATATGTTTAAATACGTGATGAAGCGTATCGGGTTGCTGATTTTGACCTTTGGTATTATATTTGTGATGAGTTTTGTATTGATTAAGCTGTTGCCCATTCACGTGAATATCGGTGCGGATCAGGATCCGTTGATTGCGTATAAGCGGTTGGAAGGATATGGCTGGATTCGTAATATCCAAAAACAGCCGAACGGCAGTTACACCTTTGAGCGCGTGCCGATTTTGGCACAGCTTTGGATTTACCTCAAACGGATTTTCTTGCACGGGAATTTCGGCTACGCGACCACTTATGGGGAATATATCAATCAGCCCGTGTGGGGTGTGTTTGTGGAGAAATTACCGCCCACCATCCTGATCAATTTATACGCGACTTTGTTTGGCGTACCGATTGGGTTGGGGTTAGGAATTTTAGCGGCATTAAAGAAGAATCGTTGGCAGGATCAGGTGATCAATATTTTTATCATTTTATTGATTTCTTTGCCTTTGATTGTCTTGGGGTTGCTGATTCAATATTTTCTCTGCTTTAAGCTCAACTGGTTTCCGCTGATTATGAATCGCGGGACGGATTATTTTACTTGGCAGACCTTCCGTTCGATGATTCCCGCGGTGCTTGCGCTTAGCCTTGGCTCAATTGCGCGGTATGCACGCTATACCCGTGCGGAATTGTCAGAGGTGTTGACGAGTGAGTTTATGTTGCTTGCGCGTACAAAGGGCTTAACCAAGCGTCAAGCGACTTTACGGCATGCGATGCGTAATTCCATGGTTGTTATCGTTCCGTCGATTTTAAGCGAATTTATCGCGGTTCTTTCGGGGTCGTTGATTATTGAGAGTATGTTTTCTATCCCTGGGGTGGGCGGGTTGTATTTAAACTCAATCACCTTTCAGGATTATGATTTTTTCATGTTGCTTTCCGCGTTCTACACTCTGGTGGGGTTAACGGCGGGGATAGTCATTGACGTTAGTTACGGGTTTATCGATCCAAGGATTCGAATGGGGGCGAAATGATATGGTTGAAAAGAATTTAATGGATATCCCAAAGGAGAAGTTTCGATTTGCGCCTAAGCGGGATTTTCACCATGACGAAAAATTTGACAGCAAGCCCGTCGGCTATTTACAAGGCGCGTTTCGCCGTTTTTGTAAAAATAAAGGGGCGGTGGTCGGCGGGGTTGTGATTGCGGTTTTGATGTTGTTTGCCATAATTGCCCCCTTTTGCACAGCCTATACGCCTGCATATTATGATGAAGTGTATGCTTCCGTGCGTCCAAAATGCGCGCTGTTTGAGCGGTTGAATTTTTGGGATGGGTGCCGTAAGAAAAAAGAGGTGGGGTATATCAGCTATTTGCGCGATTATGCGTTGGGTGCGGAAACGGGCAGGGCGGTGATTAAGGATGCTGAAGTTAAAACCAGCGCTGATGGACGTTTATTCACCTATCGATACGATACCTACCGCGGGGTGGGGTTTGGAAAATATCGCGCGATTTCCTTGGCGGAATATCAAGATATTCAGCGTTTTCAGGATGAAACGGGACGGCAGGTGCTTTATCCAATCGTTCGAAAACGTGACAGACCTACGTTGGTGCAGGATCAGGACGATGCCAATATCTATTACAAATGGCAGATTGTTGATGGTAAAACCCAACCCGCATTAGATGAAAACGGTCAAATTGCGGTCAATTATTGGCGGTACGCGGAAGATTCTGCACCCGTGGGAACGTTTGCGGAATACACCTCAGAGGTACGCGTAGCGGGTGACGGTGAAATGGGTACAGACGGAAAACGGTATTTTTACGTGTATGGTCGGTTGTTAAATGACGGCGCGGTGGTGGAAGTGCGGACGGATTATTACGAGTATTATACCTATAAGCACGTGCAAGTTTTGAAGGATGGAATCGGTGAACCGCAATTTTTATTTGGTACAACGGGCGGCGGAAAGGATATTTTTGCTTGTCTTTCGCATGGCGCGCGCTTTTCCTTTATTTTTGCTTTGCTGGTTGCGGGTGTAAATTTTATCGTGGGTGTGATTTACGGCTCGATTGCGGGGTATTTTGGTGGGAAAACCGACCTTTTTATGCAACGCTTTTCCGAGATTTTGGGTGCGGTGCCGACGATGATCGTGATTACGCTATTGAAATATCACATGGGATCTTCCAGTCATGCGTTGATTTTATTTATTGCCTTTTTTGCAACAGGGTGGATTGGCATGGCGGGCACGACGCGGATGCAATTTTACCGTTTTAAGAAGCAAGAATATATATTGGCGGCGCGTACGCTTGGCGCGGGCAATGCACGGATTATGTTTAAGCATATTTTCCCCAATGGATTGGGGACGATTGTTACCGCGTGTGCGTTGGTGATTCCTACCATGATTTATTTGGAAACGAATCTGTCTTATTTGGGGATTGTCAATTTGGAAGCGGGTAACGTTACTTCGGTCGGGACGTTGATTGCGGCGGGGCAACGGGATGTTTTGTACGCGCCCTATTCGGCGTTTTTTCCGTGTTTATTTTTGGTGTTGCTGATGCTTAGTTTTAACTTGTTTGGCAACGGTTTGCGCGATGCGTTCAACCCATCCTTGCGCGGTTCGGAGGAATAAATGGAGAAAGAGGTAAAATTATCAGTTCGAAATCTGCGTATTTCTTTCCGTACGGATGCAGGGAAAGTGCAAGCCGTCCGTGATATTTCCTTTGACTTGTACAAAGGGGAAACGTTGGCGATTGTGGGTGAATCGGGGTCGGGAAAGTCGGTGACTTCAAAGGCGATTATGGGTATTTCCGCTGTGAATGCCATGGTGGAAAGCGGTGAAATTTTATACGATGGGCAGGATTTAACCCGAATTCCCGAAACGGAAATGCACAAGCTCCGCGGGGATAAAATTGCTATGATTTTCCAAGACCCGCTGTCCTCGTTGAATCCCATTATGCGCATCGGACGTCAAATCACCGAAGCCATGCTGTTGAAAAATAAGGCGAACCGCAAGACAGGGCGGAAAGCGTTTCATAAAAAACTGCGTGCACTGTCTGAAATGATGATTGCTTCATTGACGGAAAAGAAGGCATTGGGGGATGCGGAGGCGGGTGAAAAATTGCGAAAAGTGGACGGATATATCCAAACTTTTGACGGTTTTAACCGCAAAGCGATTGTGCTTGAAAACAGTTACAACCATGCCAAAAATACTGCGGAGGAATTGATTTCTATTATTGCCGATTACCTTTTTCTTGCAGAAAAGAAACAAAGGACGGATACTATTTTTACCTTAAAAATCATTCGTCGTAAGCTGAGAAATATCCGCGATAAATACTTTGTCGGTGGGTATAAAAATGCATTGAACGCGTACATGGTAGGGGTCAATGATGAAATTTTGAGTGAAAAATCCAAGCGAAGTGTTAAGGAAATTTGGCGAAAACGGCATACGCGTAAGGAGGGGGATTTTGAGGTTTCCAAGGCGGTTGTTACCCTTTGTGAAAACTTGCAAGCAACCTTGCGTGAAATGCTTTCACAGCCTGATTATAACTTTTTCCGTATTGGTTATTGCGTGTACAAACAGCCCAATACCGATTTCAGCCAAAGGTCTGCATTGGAAGCGAACGCCATGGCATACCAATTTTTGATGGATGATTATATGAAGGAGTTTTTGTCGCTTGCCAAGGGGGCGGTGGAGTATGCGGAAAAGCAAACTTTACAAGGAAAGAGGATTGCTTTGCAAGCCTTGGATGAGGGGGTAAAATTTTTTCAAAGAGGAAACTTCACTGCCAATGAGGCGGAGTCGGTTGCACGTACCATTACGCAAGCGGTGATTGGCGGGATCAATCCCCTTGCGGTGGTAAAGGATAACACGGCGTATACTTTTGGCGGAGCGTTGCTTCGGGAGGTGGAACGATATTTCTATTACATTCGAAATAATCAAAAAGAGGAAACGCGGTTTTTGAAACAGACAAGAAAACGGGAGCGTTTGCTTGCAAAAGGGAAACGAGTGGATTGGCAGGTTGTTCCAAAATCGGTGGTAAGCCCCGACGAACAATTGAAAAATATTGTGGCGGTTATGGAGCGCGTGTGTGTGAAATTTTACAAGGATATCGAAAATGCGGGCAAGGCAGACGCTGAAACGGTTTGTGTGGAGTTGATTGATTACCTGAAAGAAAAAGCCTCGCAGGTGGTATTTAAATTGAGCAAACGGATGGCAAAGGAACGGGCGATTAAGCTGATGGACGAGGTGGGGATCCCTGAACCGCGTATTCGGTATCGGCAGTACCCGTTTGAATTTTCGGGCGGGATGCGTCAACGGATTGTGATTGCGATTGCACTGTCGGCAAATCCCGATATTTTGATTTGTGACGAGCCGACCACGGCGCTTGACGTGACCATTCAATCGCAGATTTTGGAACTGATCAATCGGTTGAAAACCGAACGGAAACTGTCGATTATTTTTATTACGCACGATTTGGGCGTGGTGGCGAATATGGCGGATAGAATTGCTGTGATGTATGCGGGGAAGATTGTGGAATATGGCACAGCGGACGATTTGTTTTACGATCCGCGCCATCCGTATACTTGGGCGTTGCTTTCGTCGATGCCCGATTTGAATACCGAGGGGAGATTGGATGCGATCCCTGGTACTCCGCCCAATATGATTTATCCGCCTGCGGGGGATGCTTTTGCAGCGCGGAATCAGTACGCGATGGAGATTGACTTTGAAAGGCAACCGCCCATGTTTGAGGTGTCGCCGACGCATCGTGCGGCGACGTGGCTGTTGCACCCAAATGCGGAGAAGGTGGAACTTCCGTCGGCAGTTGCTAAGCGTATTCAGCGTATGAAACAACGAGGTGAGAAAGATGGGCAATGATGAAATTTTGTTGAAGGTGGAACACCTATGTCAATATTTCCGCGCGGGGCGAAAGGAATTTAAAGCGGTGGATGATATCAGCTTTGAGGTAAAACGAGGCGAGGTTTTTGGGTTGGTTGGCGAGTCGGGCTGCGGTAAAACAACGACGGGTCGTGCGATTGTGAAATTGTACGATATTACCTCGGGGAATATCTACTTCAAAGGGAAAAGGGTGGGGGCAGGTACGCGTTCATATGAAAAAATGATAGAAAGCGCACGGAAAGAAACTCGTGAAAAAATCAAACTTTTACGCTCAAAATCAGGCGAAAACAGCGCGGAAATATCGGCACTTCGCGCGCGCATGCGCGAAGTGATTTCACAGCAAAAACAATCTATCGGTGAGGCGAGACGGGATAATCGGCGTGTGGGTACGGAGAAGCGAAACTTGATTACGCAAATCCAAATGATATTCCAAGATCCTATCGCTTCGCTTGACCCGCGTATGACGGTCCGTGATATCATCGCGGAAGGATTGGTGATTAGCGGGATTCGCGACCAAGCATATATCAATGAAAAAGTGTATGAAATTTTGGAAGTGGTGGGGTTGGTGCGTGAGCATGCCGACCGCTACCCGCATGAGTTTTCGGGTGGGCAACGTCAGCGTATCGGGATTGCACGCGCCGTGATTATGCAACCTGAAATGATTATCGCGGACGAACCGATTTCGGCACTTGACGTATCCGTTCAGGCGCAAGTCATCAACTTGCTCAACGATTTACGCGCGCGATTTGGGTTGACTATTTTGTTTATTGCGCACGATTTATCGGTGGTGAAATATTTCTCCGATCGTATCGGTGTCATGTATTGTGGGAAATTGGTGGAGATTGCTTCTTCGGAAGAATTGTTTCACCGCCCATTGCACCCATATACAAAATCCCTGCTGTCGGCAATCCCTCTTCCCGATCCTCATTATGAGAAAAAGCGTATAAGGAAAACTTATAACCCCTTGGCGGAACATGACTATTCGATGTGTCTGCCGTCTATGCGGGAAATTGCGCCCGAGCATTTTGTGTATTGCAACGATGAGGAAGAGGAAAGGTATAAACGGCAATGTTAAAACGCGGTAGTATTTGTTTTGCGCTTGGGGGAGGGATTGTCTTTTTTATATTGGCGATAAAAGGATTTTCACTGCGGATAGAGGTGTTATCGGATGCTTTCTCCACGGCAGGGTTGTTGATGATTTTGTTTGCGGGGTTGTTGTTGGTTAGTGGCGAGGGCGTGTTTTTAGGAATTGGCTACGCTCTAAAAAACGCCCTGTGTTTATTTATCCCCGCGCTTGGAAACCGCGGGGAAACTTATACCCAATATCGGCAACGGAAAATAGAAAAAGAGGGCGCGAAGGGGCAGGGTACTTTGTTTCTTGTGGGAATATTTTTCTTGGGGATAGGCGTGCTTTTCTTAATGATTTGGTGGAAAGGTTTTTCTTTGCTATAAAGCATAAAATTGTTGAAATGAATAGGGCAGGTATGAGATGAATGCGAAAATTGGTGATATTACAAAAAGAACCGCCCGCAAACGAAGCCGTTTGCGGGCGGTAAATATTTCTATCTTAGAAAATGGGGAAACCTGCTTTTTCGTGTTCTTGCGCGAGTTCATCGCACATAGCCACGATTTCGTCAGTGGACAGTTGCGCTGCGGTGTGCGGTTCAACAAGTGCCGCTTGGTATACGAAGGACATATCTTTCGTGCGTGCAGCTTCAATCGTCAACAACTGTACGTGGATATTCAACGAATTCATTGCCGCTAATTGCAAAGGTAAATTGCCCGCGAAAGTGGGGGTGATACCATTGGAGTTTACCACGCAAGGTACTTCTACGCATGCTTCTGCAGGTAAATTGGGGATAGCGCCGTTGTTGATGACGTTCCCGCCGATCATGTAGGGGACGTTGGTTACAATGGCTTCCATAATGCGGGAAGCGTACTCGCGGGAGCGTTCGTGGGTGATTTTACCGCCTGCCAAAAGGTTTTGGTATTCGTTTTTCCAATCGCGGATTTGGTTTACGCAACGGCGGGGGTATTCGTCCAAGGGAATGTTGAATTTTTCAATCAAATCCTCGCGCCCAGGTTTGATGTACAATGCACTGTATTCGGCGTTGTGTTCGCTGCTTTCCGTGCAATAATATCCAAATTTATCCATGTAATCAAAACGCACCATATCTCTATGTTTCTCGTTTGCGTTTTTCGCTTTTGCACGGCGTTTAATTTCAGGGTACAAGTCGTTGCCTTGCTTGTCTGTGATGTTTAAAAGCCATGCCATGTGGTTGATGCCTGCGATATTATATATGGTATCTTCGTGCTTGATATCCATTTCCAGAGCCTGCAACAACTCAGGTACGCACACTTGCACACTGTGACATAACCCGATGGTTTTTACCTTGGTATATCTCTGCATGTACCCTGTGAGGATTGCCATGGGGTTGGTGTAGTTTAAGAACCATGCATTGGGGCAAACTTCTTCCATATCGTTGGCGAAATCTTGCATCACCTTGATGGTGCGAAGTGCGCGGAAAATCCCGCCGATGCCCAAGGTATCGCCAATGGTTTGGCGCAGACCGTATTTTTTAGGAATTTCAAAATCAAGAATGGTGCAGGGATCGTACCCACCGACTTGAATGGCGTTGATGACGAAATCTGCATTGCGCAAAGCGTCTTTGCGTTGCGCTTCACCAAGGAATTTTTTAACGGTTGCGCGATTCTCGTTAACGTTTTCGTTTAAGCGCGTAATCAAAACGTATGCTTCTTCCAATCGCGCTTCGTCGATATCATAAAGTGCGATTTCCGCGTTGTTTAAACTAGGACAAAGCATGGTGTCGCCTAATACGTTTTTCGCAAAAACGCAACTGCCTGCACCCATAAAAGTAATTTTCATAGCATCTCTCCTTTCGTATTATATAGGGTAAAATACTTACTAAGACAAGTATAGCACATTTTTCATATTTAAGCTGTTAATTTTTATGGTTGTTATGTCAAAGTTTATGGTAATATTATAAAATAAACATGCAAGGTGAGAGGATATAATTCCTTTAAATGCTTGACATTTCCAAAGAGAATGGGTTACAATGTAAGCAACGGGAAAACTGTTAAAATATAAAAGGATTTTAATATTATGAGTTTTACAAAAGGGTGCTGGATTTGGGTTGATAAAGCATCGGAAACGGATAGCTACGGTGAATTTTACGACGAATTTATTTGGCAGAAAGGGAAGACGGAGTGTCTTCTTTCTTGCGATGGCGATTATACGTTATTTGTCAATGGACAATACGTGGCAAGCAATCAATACGGGGATTTTGAATGGTATAAATCCTACGATAAAATCGATATTACGTCCTATTTGAAAGAGGGGAAAAACTCGGTGGCTGTGCTCGTTTGGCATTTTGGGTGGGATTCGCAACGATATCTCAAAGCGCGCGCGGGGTTGATTTTTGAGGTGAAAGTGCAAGGAGAGGTTTTGCTTGCAAGCGGAGAAAGGACACGCGCAAGATACAGCAAAACTTACCGCCATGGCATGAAGAAATTGGTTACCCGTCAGTTGGGCTTCAGCTTTGCCTATGACGCTACGCAAGAAGATAATTGGATGACAACGGGCGAAGGGTTTACGCCCGCTGTGATTGCGAAGAAAAATTGTGTGTTTGTCGAACGCCCTGCAAAGAAGCTGACTTTACTTCAACGCGTACATGGTACCCTCATTTTAAGCGAAAACAACCATTATATTGTGGATTTGGGTGAAGAAACGGTAGGGTTGCCTACCCTTAAATTTAACTCGCCATCCATTCAAAATATTCGTGTGGATTGGGGGGAGGATTTGCAAAATGGACACGTTCGCAGGCGAATTGAACACCGCGATTTCAGCTTTGATTATAAGGCGAAAGCGGGTGGAAATGATTACACCAATTACATGTTGCGTTTGGGCGGTAGATATTTGGAAGTTTACACCGAAGCTCCCATTGAGATTGAATATATCAGTTTGATTCCACAGGTATATCCTGCGGTAGAAAAGAAAGTGGAGTTTGCGGATGCGTTGGATCAAAAAATTTATGATGCATGCGTAAACAGTTTAAAGCTCTGCATGATGGAACATTACGTAGATACGCCTTGGCGCGAACAGTGTTTGTACGTGTACGATTCGCGCAATCAAGCCCTTTGCGGGTATTATGCGTTCGAGGATAAAAATGCGGATTATGCGCGGGCAAATTTGAAGCTTATCAGCCAAGACAGACGTGAGGATGGCTTGTTGGCGATTTGTTATCCCTGCGGGATGGATTTGACCATTCCATCCTTCTCGCTGTATTACTTTATGCAGGTGAACGAATATTTGAAATACACGGGAGATCTCTCTCTGGCGGAAGAAGTTTACGAGAAACTGATTTCCGTTTTGCAGGTATTTATCGAGGATAGAAAGGATGGCTTGTTGTTGAAATTCGAGGGAGCAAACCATTGGAATTTCTACGATTGGTCGCCTTATTTGGACGGGTTGTTACACGGTACGGAAGACGCGGCGCCTGATTGTATGCTAAATATTTTGTTTATATTGGCGTTGCGAAACTTACGCGAAATCGATGAAAAGCTAGGGAAAAATTTTACCTATGGCGGGTTGTTGGAAGAATGTAAGCAATGCGTAAAACAAGCCTTTTTCCATGAGGATGAGGGGTTGTATTCCATGACGGCTGGGGGGGGCGAGTACACAGTTTTGTGTAATGCCATGGCGGTATTAGCGGGGTTGGCTTCATCGCAAGAAAGCAAAGCAATTTGCGAAAAAATCGTCAAGGGCGGATTGCATGATTGCTCGCTGAGTATGAAGATTTTCAAGTATGAAGTGTTGCTTATGACAGATAGAGAAAAGTATCAAGATTGGGTATTGCAGGAAATCCGCCGTGAATATGGTAAAATGATTGCGCATGGCAATACGGTATGGGAAACGATGGACGGTGCAAGCGCATTTGATAACGCAGGAAGCCTTTGCCACGGTTGGTCTGCGGTTCCTGTGTACTTTTTCCATAAGTGGTTTTAACGTAATATTGTAAAAGAAAAAAGCTTTGAACCGCGGGAGATTCAAAGCTTTTTTTGTTATGCATTATGTAAAATATTATTCTTCCGCGTTGGAAAGTTTTGCTTTTTCTGCGCGCTTATTCCACAGCATGAAAGGCAACTGAACCAAAAAGGTCAATAGACAAGCAATCGCTGTAAGAGTCAGGAAATAGACGTACCAGCCGTTGTTGAGGTTTAAAAGGGGTAAATTGTCCATGGGGGGTACGCGCAAGAATAAGAAATTGGTTTGGTATTGTTCCAAGACGCTGTTCATAAGGAAAGCAATGAGGGTGATACATACCAACAATTTTAAATTGGTAACGTATGCCTTTAAGGAAAGGTCAACTCTTTCAATGGCTGCAAGGTAAATTCCGTAAAACACCAATGTGCCGTGGATTAACATATACTGCCACACTCTCGGGCGGGTAAAATCTGCCCCTTCCGTGGGGATGAGCAACGCCATCGCCGCGCCGATAAACAAGCAAGGCACCATAAAACTCTTCAAAGTCGCAATCACTTTTTCATTCTTGATGATATTGGTAAAAATGACCGTGTATATCATGATGGAACAGAGGTGAAAGGAGAGTTGGGTTTGACTGAGTACGAACCCGCCGTATTCCGATTCCTTCATGGAAAGAGCCACGTGAAAGGTTTTCAGGATAATCAGTAGGATCATGGTAATTTTACCGACAGTGCGGTGGGAAGTATGCAGTTTTTTAATGACAATCAATGCCGTTGCGATGAACACGGCTATCGCGCCGAGCCAAATAAAATGATTTGTGGTAAACATAGCAAGCCTCTCAAACTTTTTTTACGTCACGATTGGGATATGTTAGCAATATTGCGTATCCGATTCGACAATGACAACGTTTGTTGATTGCGATAAGGTTTTGCTTGTCTTCAATTCAAACAAATATGCCGTTGCGTTTTCAGGGATTTCGTAGGAGTAAACACCGTCTGTAGGTTCTACTTGCACGCTTTCCCAAACCCACTGATGACTGTCTGCGTCCTTGGAAGTCGTGTATACAAAGTATACCGTATTAAAGGTCGGATTTTCGTATTGCAGGGTTGCTTTGTTGCCATCCACCAAAATATCTTCTACAAGCGTCATGGTCGGTTTGTTATACAAAACGTGCTGGAAGAAATTGTAGGTTTCTTCTGCGTTTAACCAGTTGGCATGCGTTAAATTGGTTCTTTGGGAGTAGAATGCTTTCCCTTGAATCAAGGTTGCGGATTGAATACGGTTATAGGTGGAGAAATATTCGTCCGTAAGCCCGGAGATAAACAACATAGGCTTAGTGGCGTAAGGTAAGTAGGAAGAAGGGTCGTAGAGTTCAATCCATTTTTGCTTATCCGCACCGCCAAACGATCCGTCCTTCAACCACGTGGTATCGCGGTAGACGTAACCGCAACCGTTCAAAGGCGCAAATGCGGCGAAGCGTTTATCTACGCCTGAGAGTAAACTGGTCACGTAACCGCCCCAAGAATTCCCCGTGACAACGATACGATCTTTATCTACGTTCGCGTGAGAACGTAAGATATTATTACATGCAATCGCGTTATAAATTGCGTGGTAAGCCCAGGAATCATAGGGTTTTTGAACGCCGTCTAAGTTAGACCCAACACCCGTTTCTTTCGGGCCTGATTCGGGGTTATCCACACGTTGTAAATTCTGGTCAAGCTGATGTCCGAATACGTCAAAGGTAAGTGCAATATATCCCTTATCCATCCAATAATTCATCCATTTTGCGCTGACCGTGCCGCCGCCTCCGTGGATAAGCAATACCGCGGGGTAACCGTTTTTGGGTTTCTTCGACATCGGTTTGCCGATTGCCGCAAATACCCACGTATTTTCCAAGGTTTGGTAGGGGGCGGATTTGAATTTGAAAGTTTGAATATTTGTACCCAAATCTATATTTTCGTCCCGAATTTCGATTTCTGTATTAAAGAGCGTTTGTGTATCCCACAGAAGATCGCTTTTTACCACGTCTTCAATTTTATACAGCACGTCATTGTCTTCTTTTTCGGTGGAAATAATACTGCTGCCGCTATCGGTCACGCTGCTGATTTCAGGGTTCTGTCCGTTGCAACCTGCCCCAAAAATGAGGAGGGCGGAAAGTAGTAAGGGGATAATTTTTTCCATCGTTTGTACCTATCATTTTTATAATTTACGAAATGAAAAACTTTGGTAACACTCCAAAAGTTTTTTTACTTAACAATAGTATAGCATATCTTTTTAGGAAAAGCAATCTATTTATGAAATTATTCGGTTAAAAATTTTATGGCGATACGTGTCGAATTTCTTGCCAAGGATCATAAAAATAACGTCGGACTTTGCCAGCAAATTCCGCGTTTTTTCAAGCTTTGTAAGGCAAAGCATTTTGCTCCCGCAAAACGGCTCCCACCCTCAAGTCCCGTCGCAACGCCGAAACAATAAAAAAAATACAGCACATCAACGATGTACTGTATTTTTTGGTTGAGTAGTTTGTACCCATCTTGAACCGTTTTTACGACTCAGTTATTAATGCATAGGTATCAGGCATAAAGTCCTTAGCTATATCTATAGCTCGTTCCAACAATTCTTTTGATATTTTTTGTTTTATCATTACATTATAGTCTTTGCCATAGTCACGTTGATATCTATTGCAAACTCGTTTTAAATATTCATAAACTTGAGCTATCGATTCGCTATTTACCGCAAATATCTTATCCAACAACTCATTATAGCACGCAGGATTAGATTTATCGAGAATATGATAACTTAAAAAACCTAAAATATAGTAAGGGATAGGCGTTCTCTTGTCTGCTGATTGTTTCTTATCTTTTTCCGCCATTTTATATAACAAATATAATCTTACCATATTTTCAAATGAAAGATAATCTTGCAAATTTATACTATATTTTTTGAAAATTTCAGTATTAGTCTTTAAAACTGAACTTTTTTTAGAGAACGCATAATAACCATCAAGTATATATGCCAATGCAACTTGTAATAATTTTTCTAAATCTATACACAAATCTTTGTTTGAAATAGAATAATTTAATTTTGAAGCAATTGTTTGTGCTTTTTCCAACATTTCAGCCTTTTCTCTTGGCGTAAAATTGTCAAATTTTAATTTATCGCTTTGTTTAACTTTCAACCAAAAGCCATAGTGCTTGATTTCTGATTGAAAACGAACAAAAACTGGCTCTTTACTTGCCGCAAATACCTTATCGGGAATAGGATTTTGCTTGTTTGTATATTTAACTACATCGTGGTAAAATTGCCTATCCGTATCGCTATCTTCAGGAATAACTAACACCTTTGTCATAACGAAAACATCTTTATATTTTTCCAACCTATCTTTATCGGACATATACTCTAATACAGAATATATTGTATTTACTGTTTGACAGCCATTTACGATTTGCGGATTTGTTAAAATTATTTCTCGTTCATTAGACTTTGCTTTCCCACGCGCCGCCTTTTTAACTATCATAGTAATACCATTGTTATAATAAAGAAAATTCAATCGCTCATCGCTTTTTAATGTAGTCGCAATTGCAGAATTAACTTGCCCGCCCGTACCTAAAAATTCTCTGATGTTTTCTTCGAATAATTGATACCCCTTGTCTTTAGATACTTTTAACAACTGATATATTTGTTCTACGGGTGTAATAATGTAATATGCTTGGTATGTATATTCAATCCCATATTCTTCTTGTAACGACGAAAACGTCCCTTTATTAATTGTTTTCAAATTAAATGTAAGATTGGTCGTTTTTTTATAGCTCTCACCATAATATTTTGTATATAGATCATTTAAATCAAAAAATTCGGCAAGAATATTTTTGTTTGATTCTTGTTGTTCAATATTAAAAGATTTTATTAGAGTGCTAATATCCGTAGAATATTTTGTATTTGTTGTATAGAAATGCAAATAAATTTTATAATCTGGATCATCCTTAGCTTTATTAAAAAATTTTTGAAGTGTGGGTGATTTCTTATATTTATTTTCATTTAAGAAACTTAATGGACTCTTTAAAAAGTCGGAAACATCATTTCTAATAACACTTGTATTTTCATCATAATGCTTACATTGAATTATGAATAATTCTTTCGTTTCCTCAAAACAAACGAAACAATCAACCGATTTATCATTCCCTTCCGTTATGTAATCTGTTATTGTTTCTTCTTCATCGATATTAAATAATTTTAAAAGAATCCAATATAAAAACGCATAATCAACATCCCTAATACGGCTATCAATATTTGCATATTCTTCTTGAATATCCTTAATATCTCTTTCAATTTGATCCTTAAAGTTGTTTAATTTTTGATTCATATTCATTTCATTAAAACCCTGTTCACTATTCATAAATTCTTCTCCTATGTAATATGTTTATTGACATTATAGCATAAATGGAAATATTTAGCAAGAGTTTTAAAATGAAAAACAAGTCTTTCTTGACGGTTCAAGAAAGACTTGTTTTGGTTGAGGCGACGGGTATCTGCCGTTTCCGCTTTGCGGAGCCTCGGCAGGGCGTCGTCGCTCGACAACTTTCGTACTTCTTTGAACCGTTCCTTTTCTCGCTCCTCGCGTGACCCCACGGTAATACGTGGTTTACGCGAGCCGTCGCCGAAAATAAAAATACGGCACTTCCCTTTGGGATATGCCGTATTTTGGTTGAGGCGACGGGACTTGAACCCACGACCTTTTGGTCCCTAACCAAACGCGCTACCAAGCTGCGCTACGCCTCAATATATTTATGTTGTCTAGCGGTCTACCGCCTAACAGCATAAATTATTATACACATGTTTCATTATGAAGTCAAGCATTTTACATGCATTTTTACAATTTTTTTAAAAAATTATTTTTCGTTTAGTTGACGGGCAATGGCACTTTGCCAACAACTGTGACACATTGCTATGTACGAATCATTTCCGCCCAATAAAATCTGCCCGCCTTCGGTAACAACCTTGCCTTCGCTGTCAATGCGCGCGTTAACGATTGCCTTTTTTCCACATTGGCAAATGGTTTTGATTTCGGTGATGGAATCTGCAACCTCAAACAATCGTCTGCTTCCAGGAAAAGTATTGGTCAAAAAGTCGGTGCGCAAACCATAGCACAGAACGGGGATATCCATTTGATCCACGATACGGCGCAGACCATCAATCTGCGAGGGGGTAAAAAATTGACATTCGTCCGTGATAATCACGTCGCAGTCAAGGTGGTTTTGGTATTCTGCAAACAAGTCTTTATCAGGTGTAATAATCTCTGCACGCGCGTTCAATCCGATGCGTGATTGCACCATATCCGCGCCGTCGCGAACGTCGATAGAGGGTTTAATTAACCATACTTTCATCCCGCGTTCTTCATAATTGAATTTCGTAATCAGCGCGTTTGCCGTCTTTGACGAGCCCATTGCTCCGTATTTAAAGTATAATTTCGCCACAGCATTGCTCCTTCTTTCGTAGATATATTCAGTATAACATATCCTGCATGTTTTTGCAAGCATATTCCGCAAAAAACAATTGACAAACTAACATATAGTATTATATAATAAGAAAAAAATTCTTTAGGGGGTCAGGTGATGTTTAAAAAAATTACAGCATTATCTCTTCTTTTTGTTATGTCTGTTGGAATGTTTAGTTGTACTAACGAAAAAAAAGAAAGCGAATCCGATGAATCGGTTGTGAGCAATTCTACAGAGGAAAACAAAGAGATTGTTTTTAAATCGGTGCATGGGGGAGAAGATTTTTCTTTAACTTCACAGGATGTGAAAACGTTGGCAATTAATCAAAATATCAGTGGGAACGAATATATAAAAATTACCTTGGAGAGCAACGCGAATTTGTATGGTGAATACAAATACAGCGACGTGAATCAACCCGATAAGGTGGTAACGGAGCCTTTCTATATTGAATCCGCAGAGGGGGTAGTGGAGTTTAAGCAATTCTTTGATGCTTTTCGCGATAATGCAATCGGTGCGTTTGACAAGCAGTTGATTTCCATCAGCTTTACAAATCTTGATACTGCGGTTGCGAACGTAAAAATCAAAGATATATCCGTTGCCAATCGTGTTGTCCCTGCCTTTGAAAAGGAAATTTATTTGGAAAAGAACGGTTTAAAAATCGGTGCGGATCTTGCGATGGGCGGTACGCTGTCCTATTTGGAAAAGACTTCGTTGAACGATCAAACCATAGATGAAGTTATCAATCAAAACGGTGAAATTTGCATCGGCGTCAACGCGAAAGAAAGTGCAAAAGAAACGCTGTCTTCTTCGGTAAACTTAATCAATATCTGTGACGCAGGTCGTGAATTTCAACAATCCTATTACGCTGATATCGGCGGAAATATGCAGGAAGCAACGGGTGAAAATGGTTACGACCGCCGTTGGAGTTTTACAGCAACTAGAGAGGGGTATTACTGGCCGTACAACCCCGTACAAGGCGGGGACGAAGTGTGCAACCTCTCGCAAATCATCGATTACGAAGTGACGAAAAATTCCATCTACATAAAAGTGCGCGCGATGGATTGGGGGAACGGCTACGCTAGACCTCAATATTCTACCCATCCAAGCCATGAAAAGCAGAAGTATGGCCGTACCACGAAATCCTACATGGAAAACGTGTATACGATTAAGGGCGGAATGTTATACGTGGACAATCGTTTTGTCGATTGGAACGGCTTCACGGATATGAAAAATATACCCTTCCATACCCTGGAAATTCCTGCGGCGTACGTAGTACATCCGTTGCATAATTACGTTTGTTATACGGGTGATAACCCTTGGGAGTTGATGGATACCACTTATGATTGGCAACCCAACTTGCCCGGTTGGTGGGATGAAAACGTACACGTCAACCGCAAGCATCCCGAGGATTGGTTTGCGTGGGTAAACGACGAACAGTTCGGGGTAGGGGTTTATGTGCCGAATACCGACCACTATGCATCGGGGCGTAATAATCCCGAACGCGATACAAAACATAAACACAACAACGATGCGAAAACGAGTAAAATGGCAATGGAGTATTTATACAATAAAAAAGCGCCGACGTCCGATTACACCAGTTGCTACGTTGGGAACACCAGCTATACCGCGCCTGTTGTACACGTGCGCATGAAAGAATACGTGCCTTTGTCGTATACCTACGTAATCGCGGTGGATTATCTGCCTGTTATGCGTGCGGCGTTTAAGGAAATTGCATTATCGGGTGGTATCACCAACGAAGGATTGGATGCGTGGGAACGTTTAATTATATAAAGGTAAAACACCTCGCGAAATACGAGATATCCTTAACGGAGTATTGCGCATAACTGCGTTTGCCTTTGGGGCAACGTAACTTCACGAATAGAAAAAGAGCAAACACATAGGGCTTGGCGCCTTGCGTGATTGCTCTTTTATTTTGTAACGTGTGGTGGCTTTACTAATACTGAAATAGTCAAATGCGGAGTGTGCTGCTTTCAGCTTTTTATATATTCAACGCGTACATGGTATGCCCGTAGACGGTAAAAACTTAGTCTAAAGTAAACACGTTTACCAACTTGGGCTGTGCACCCGTGACAGGGTCAAGAGGCATTTCCATGACGTCTTGCATGTATTCGTTCCACTTATCGACGATAGGGCTTTGCGCTTGCGTTTTTGCAGCGTAGTCAATGCCTTTTTCGCATTCGTAATAGCCAAACAGCGTTTCGCCGTCCGTCCAAATGGTGTAATTGCAGATGCCTGCCGCTTTTAACAATTCCACCAATTCAGGCCAAATTTCATCGTGGCGGCGTACGTATTCATCTTTCATGCCAGGTTTAATTTTTGCAATCCAAGCGTATTTTTCCATAATGGTGCTCCTTAGTTTTTTTACACAGTATAGCACAATAAAATCAAAAAGTCAACTGCTTATTTTCAAATAATGTAAGGGAAAATCTAAAACTATATGTAAACGAAAAGACATTGTTTTTTGTTGGTTGAGAGGAGTGAAAAGATGTAGCCAGGTCAAATTTTTGATATTATTGTGCGAAAAATAATATTGAATTTTTATATTGGTTTTATTACAATTACAATGTAAAATAGTTTTTATTGTCAAAAAAGCTATGCGGATTAATTTTTCATAAGGAGAAAATAGATGCGAAAACAGTATGATGAAGTCGAAATTAAGGTAATCAATCTGAACAGCACGGATGTTATCACGGCAAGCGGGGATAACTATGAGGACGACCCTTGGGGTGATTTCGAATACTAATTGGAGGAGGAAGATGATGAAAGCAAGAAATAAAAAGATTTGTTTGGCACTTTCTACCGTTGCAATGACAGCGGGCTTTGCGTTTGGCGGAGTGTTCGCTTTTTCGCAAGCAATGCCCATCCAAGCGGTAGCAATGGAAACGGAATTTTCAAATAACGGTCAATTTACCGTAGGGCAATATTCGGGTCCGATTGAATATGTAACCGGCATAGCGGGCGCAGACGGTGAAGTGTTGAAGATGTCCACCTCAGGCGGTTGGGCGGCTGCAAAGTTTGATTTCAGCGCGTCGCAAATTAAGGCGAGTGAGGTGGATAGCATCGTGGTAAGGATTTATTCGCCTGAATATACCTCGGCGGATGAATTTAGAACGGTGGCAATGGACAACACGGCCCTTAGGCAGTATGGGGTGAATGCATACGACATGTCTTCGTGGTGCAATATTACGTTGAATGCGGATTCAATAGCGGACATGACAGATGCAAACGGTTATTTGAGCGCACTCTATATTGGGGCGAGAGTAAAGAGCGGTGCAACCGTGTATTATATTGACAGCGTAACCGTCAACATGAAAAAGGATTTGAGTGCGGAATTTACCAACAACGGTCAATTTGCCGTAACAAATTATAACGCGAACGTGCCTTTTGAATACGTGGACGGGGCAGGTTTGCCTGAGGGGTGCAATGGCTCGGTGTTGAAAATTTTCTCCGGCGGCGGTGCGGGATACGTGAACTTTGATTTCAGCGCGTCTAAGATAAAGGCATCCGAAGTGCAAAGCGTAGTGGCAAGGGTGTATTCTCCCGATTATACAGCGGATGATGAATTGAGAATCAACAATACCGCGGGCAGTGTAGGCGGAGCAGGTGCGCACAACCTTTCTGCGTGGTGTGACGTAGAATTGCCTTTAAGCTCAATTACGGGCGCGGATGGTAATTTGGGTGCGTTCGATTTTGGTTTGCGTGATAAGGGTACAATTTCCAATTATTTCTATATTGACAGCATCACCGTCAATATGATGGAAATGGTAGACGTTACCTTTACGGATGTACATTCTTTTTGGAATAACTATCTCCACAGTGAGATGTATTGCTCCATTCTTAACTTCAGCGGTGGTATCGGAAAGGGTAATTTGTTGGCAGATTACAGCGATATTTACGCGAAAGCAACCTTGAACGGTCAGCCCATCGACACGTCAAACTTCTCCTTAATTTGCCGTGCATGGATTGACGGTCAAAGTGACAGTATCGTAATGCGTTGGACAACGCTGCCCGCTGCAGGTTCGATTTTACATATTCCCGCAGGCGCAACGTTTGTGAACGGTAGCGAAGACCCCAATTTATATGAAATTGCAGAAGACGTATATATGCAATTCGATGGTTCGAAGTGGGCAAAATGCGATAAACCTGCAGAGGCGGAAAAAGCGACCTTCAATTCCATTTGGGGCAGTGCGGATATCTATAACGCAAGCGACAGAGTATTGTTACAGTTCAACAGTACGGCAGAATGGAATCATACCGATAAGGGAGATTTGGCGACGAAAGTAACTTATAAAAATTCGGCAACGGGCGCAACCTATACGGCAACCGACAGCAATATCGCAGGTTGGGAAGGACAGAGATGGATTGTGTTCACGGGCATGACGGATTACGACGTCATTGAAATCGCAGAAGGCGGTTTGTTTGGCGGGGTGGAAATTCCCGCAGTGACTATTTACAAAGTAAACGGCCGTTGGGTAACGATGCCCGCAAGTGCGGTTACGACCAATTATAACAACATCGCAGGCGGTTGGAATAACATGCTAAGCGGTGGCTTGGGGCATACGATTCTTTCCTTTGACGTGAATCCTCTTGGCGAAGCGGCAGATGCAACCAACCTCGCGGCAACGACCAATCGTACCTCGATGATGGTGAAATACAACGGC
>SVIN01000026.1 GCA_015069495.1 Clostridiales bacterium | reverse complement strand
CAAGGCAATTGTAATGCGCGAAAAGGAAGTTTAGACAAGGAAAACGAACGCAATAATACAGCGTATTATAAGAGAGGTTGACGAAGTATCAACACCTTTTCGCTGTTACAATCTTGTTTGTTTTGACCTTTGTCAGGCTTCAGGGTATGCGCCCTCACAAAACACTTGTCTTTCTTGTATTTTTCTCGTCAAGTCGCTGAAAAAAAATTTCAGCTAAAATCAACCATTCTCTGTGACATAGCCAATAAAATAAGAAAAATCGAAAAAAACTATTGCAAAATTTATAAACGTATGATATACTAATAAACGTGTGCTCTAAAAATACTTAATTTAGGGATTTAGTTTTGTGAAGAAAGAATGGTTTCTCGACCGTTATTGCGGTCAACAATTTGCGGCTTTGGTGGAAGACGGTCGATTGATTGAGTTTTCCAGCGAGAAAGAACCTCGCGTTGTCTGTGTGGGTAATATTTACAAAGGGCGTGTTACAAACGTTGTTGCGGGGATGCACGCAGCGTTTATCAATTGTGAGTTGAATAAAAATTGTTACCTTTCCATGGATGATACGTATACCGATTATACCAAATATGACGGTACCATGTCTGCGTTGAATAATGAAAATCCCCCTTTAAACGTGGGGGATGAAGTGCTTGTACAAATCACGCAAAACGCCCGCAGAAACAAAGGTGCGAAGGTCACAAAAAAACTTTCGATTGTGGGGAAGCATTTGATTTATTTACCCAACACGGCGTTTGTCGGGATTTCTCGAAAAATCAAAGATGAGGCGGAACGCGCGAAATTATTGGAAAGCGCAGAAGCATTGCGGGATACCCAAAGCGAAGGGTTTATCGTGCGTACGCAGGCGGCGATTGCAACACAAAAACAATTAAAAGCTGAGGCTGATTACCTGAAAAATATTTACCGCACTATGCTGGAAACAGCGAAAACCGCACCCGTCGGTACGGTTTTGTACGAGGATGAGGATTTACCCGTGCGCGTGATTCGCGACAGTTTGGGCGAAAGCGTCAGCGCATTCCACGTGGGTGATGAGGAGTTATACCAACGTTTGTTGGGGTTGGTTCGTTTGCAGGGCGATATTCCTGAAGAAAAGTTGATTAAATACAACGGCGAACGGTCAATGTTTATGGAATACGGTATTACGCCTTTGGTTTATGACGCGGCGCGTCCGACTGTACCTTTGGAAAAAGGCGGGTCGTTGGTGATTGAACATACCGAAGCGATGACGGTTGTGGACGTGAATACAGGGAAATTTATCGGAACGCAGCATTTGGAAGAAACGGTTTTTGAAATGAATTTGATTGCCGCGCGGGAAATTGCGCGCCAAGTTCGTTTGCGTAACGTCGGCGGGATTGTAGCGGTAGATTTTATCGATATGGCAGACGAAGCGCACCGACTTGCGGTGAATGAGGAATTGAAGGCGTGTCTTGCGCTGGATAATACCAAATGTAACGTTTTACCTATGAATGAATTGTGTATTACAACGTTTACCCGTAAGCGTGTAGGCAACGACGTGTTGTCTTATCTGGTAAAACCTTGCGTCAACTGCGGGGGGATGGGACACGTGCATGAAGATATTTACGTTGTCACGCGTTTGAGGTCGCGGATTTTGGATTGTTTCGCGGAAGGCAATACCGTGGTAATTGCGGACGTGAATGCGCAAATCATGAAAAAGATTATATCCGAAGGAATGTTTGCCATCGAAATGAAAGGCCGTTGGAAGGATAAGAAAATTTATTTAATCCCCCACAAGACGTATAAGGAAGATTTTTTCTCTATACGCGGTGAAAAAACAGACGAAGTTGATTTACCTGAATTTGCACATTTATTAAAGTAAAAAATCGTGTAAAAAACAAAAATGGGCATACCAGGTATGAGATGAATGATAAATACGTGAGGTTTTCTTGCGTATTTATTTTTTTATCTGCGTCACGTTGCATAGTTGATTTCTCTTATTAGCGGCTAAAAAACTAAATTCTACGTGGTATTTTTTACCACAACTATTTTCATTCCGCGCCGTTCAAACGCTTTACACAATGATGATAAAATGATATAATATATGCGAGTGATAATTTTTTAATATGTCGCGCGTATATGCGCGAGAGAGAAATGACAAATACAAAGGAGTATTTCATGGAAGAAATGCAACAAGAAGAAGGGTTAAATATCCTTGAGATTATTCGAATTTTATTACAGAAGATAAAACTGTTGATTCTTGTGGTTATCATCGGTGCTGTGTGCGGTGCATGTTTTGGGTATTGGAGATATGCCGACGTAAAAAATTACGGCACTTCTATCGAGTTTTACATCAATCCCGAAAAACCGAAGAATATCGGCAATTCTACCAACAACGCGGCAAACGCTGTGGGAAGCCAATACGGTGTTTACGGCGCGTACGGCAGACACGTTATGGACGCGATGGTAAAATTGCTCTCCTCGCAGAGCTTTGCCGAAAAGTTGATGTTGGATGGTGAAGCTTTGCCTTGCACGGATGAAAGCAAAGCGGAAACGCCCAATGATTATTACCCCACTCTTAACAAGGACAAATACGCAAAAGCGGAAAAAGCATTGAATGAAATGCAAAAACTGTGGGAAGATATTGCAGAAAACCATGATAAAAAAAGAGCAGATGCATTGACCGACCTTGAAGCAGCATGGAAAACAACGGGACAAGTCGGTTCGTTCACCATCGCTACTTGTGAAAAATATCTGAATGCTTATAAAGACGAGTATAAGGAACCTTTTGCGGAACAAAACAAATACAAGGACGAAGATGATTACAACGAAGCAAAGACTTTGTATGACAATTTGAGAGAAGCATACGATGCGTTTATTGAGGCGGATGCAAAGCGTAATGACGCTTACAAGGATGCTGAAGTGAAGCAAAAAGAAACGGATGATATCGTAGAAGAAGTGTTGGAAGAATGGCGCAAAACCGAACAATACAAGGAAAACCTTGAATTGTACAATGACTCTGTTGTGTATTCTTACCTTGGCGCGGAAGAAGACGTCGAAAATGCAAACAACCTTGCGCGCAGCTTTATTTACGTGGATATTAACGTGAAAAACGACGTTGCGTTTGCCAACGTTTTGTTGGAACGAGTAAAGACGGTTGTACCCGATTACATTGAAAAAAATATGATTGTCCCCACCGATTATGAAGGGACAAGCTGTACGCGTATCACTCGTACCAACGATATCGAGTACCTCAACCCCAACCTTGCAAGAAACCAAGCGATTAAATTTGGGTTCTTGTTAGCGTTTGCGGCAGGTGTTGTTGCGGCGGTGATTATCATTATCATCGACATGCAGGATAAGCGTTTGCGCGACCACGAAATTATCACGAGAAAGTTCAACGTACCCGTCCTTGGTATTGTGCCTACGATTGAAGAAATGAATCAGGCGGTTGAGTTGAAAAAACAAGAATTGAAAAAACAAGGCAAGGGGGTATAATAATGGGTTTGTTCAAAAACGCATCCGAGCGTTTACACCTTAATAAGGTGCAAAAAGCATCTCAAAAACACGCGAAATCCTCTAACAGAACGGAATACTTGTTAAACGACGATACGCCGTTTGACGTAACCGAAGCGTTCCGTAACCTCAAATCCTCTTTGTCGGTATCCGTACCTAAAAAGGAAGGCGGTACGGTCATTATGATGACTTCCGCTTACCCCGAAGATGGTAAAACCACGGTTACGACCAACCTCGCGTTGATGTTCGCACTTTCCTATTCGAAGGTATTGTTGATTGACGCGGATATCCGTAAGGGACGTATTGCAAAGTATTTCAACAAGCGTTCCGCGCCCGGTTTGTCCGATTATCTTTCCGGTCAAAAGACCTTGGAAGAAGTGGTACACCACTCGAAAAAACACGAACACCTTTCCTATATCACCTGTGGTACGCATTCGCCGAAACCCTACGAATTGTTGGAAAGCGATGAGATGAAGAAGTTTTTGGAAGAACTTAGAAAGGAATACGATTATATCATCATCGATACGCCCCCCGTTTTGTTGATTTCGGACGCGTTGGCGTTGGCACCTATTACCGACGGTGTTGCTTTGGTTACCCGCCATCAGGTATCCTACGTAAGCGATATCGCCCGCGCTTTGAATACGCTTACCTTTGCAAAAGCAAATATTTTGGGGGTTATCGTCAACGATTATAAAGCACCTAAGGTGGGTAAATTCTACGGTGGGTATAAGAAGTATTACTATTATAACACTTACGGTTACGCAACTGCGTCCGAAGAAAGGGACAATGAAGAAATGCCTATGCCTGTCTCTACGGAAACGGAAAACTAAACGGACGGCGCGACGGAAGAAAACGCACGTTAACACAAAGGGCGCGAAAGACCGCCCTTTTCCTTTTCAACGGTGTTTAGAAATCCGCGGAAAAGGGTATCAATATATAGCTTTGTCACACAAGGGATTGATTTTGGAAGAAACAAAGGGAAAATTTTTCCGCCAAAAGCAATTCACCGCGTGAAATTTAATATGGAAAATACTATCATGGAACAAGAAATGACAACCAATCTCCTGCCCGTTATCCCCTTACGCGGTAAAGTCGTATTTCCGCATACGAGCATTACCTTTGAAGCGGGCAGAAAAATGACCTTAAAAGCGATCGAACGCGCCACAAGCGGCGGGGATCGTTTGATATTCATCATCACGCAACGTGAAGTGCAAAAGGAAGAAATTACCCCCGATGATTTATACACGGTGGGTTGCGTTGCGAAGGTGAAACAAGTTGCGCAATTGACGGGCGGTGCCGTTCGCGTTATGTGTGAAGTGCTTTACCGCGCAAGAGCGCGCGTGATTTCGGCAAACGAAACGGACAGCTGTTTCTACGGCGTGGCGGATCCCATACAGGTAAAGCACGCGGACGCTGTGTTGGAAGAAGCGTATTTCCGTACCGCGCAGGAACTGGTAAAAGACGTTTTTGCAACGGATGGGAAAATCCCTAAGGAAGTCGTGTCGCGTTTGGAACGCATTTTGGATGCGGACGAATACGTGGACGTCGCGCTTTCCTCTATGCGCGTGCGCTTGGACGTGAAGCAAGAAA
Source organism: Clostridiales bacterium (assembly GCA_015069495.1). Classification (GTDB taxonomy): domain Bacteria; phylum Bacillota; class Clostridia; order Christensenellales; family Borkfalkiaceae; genus Scatosoma. The sequence continues at coordinate 20,256 of SVIN01000026.1, read as the reverse complement.
TTTTGGAAGAAGACCGCATCATCGAGCGTTTGAAACAGTTTGAACGCTGTTTGAATGATGAATTGGAAATTGCGAGAATCGAAAAGAAAATCGCCAATGCAGTACGCCAAAACATTGACAAAAACCAAAAGGAATATTACCTTCGCGAACAGCTGAAAGCCATTCACACCGAGCTTGGCGACGATGGCAAGGAAGAAGATGAATTCCGTGAAAAGGTTCTCACGAAAGGCTTGCCTGCGGATTTGCAGGAAAAATGCTTGAAGGAAATCAACCGTATGGGTAAAATGCAACCCTCTTCCCCCGAATATACAGTGATTACGGGGTATTTGGAGCAGGTTTTGGCTTTGCCTTGGACGGAAGAAACGGAAGATACGGAAAAATTGTCCGATTGCGTGGCGGTGTTGGAAGCGGATCACTACGGCTTGGAAAAAATCAAAGAACGTATCACCGAATACCTTGCGGTGTTGAAATTGACAGGGACAATGAAAGCCCCTATTCTGTGTTTTGTAGGCCCTCCTGGGGTTGGTAAAACGAGTATCGCGCAATCGATTGCCCGCGCTTTGGGGCGTAAATTTGTCCGCATGAGCTTGGGCGGTGTGAAAGACGAAGCGGAAATCCGCGGTCACCGCCGTACCTATATCGGTGCAATGCCCGGGCGTATTATGTACGGTATGAAAAACGCGGGTTCGATTAACCCCGTATTCCTCTTGGATGAAATCGATAAAATTACTTCCGATATGCACGGCGACCCTGCGGGCGCGCTGTTGGAAGTGCTTGACCCCGAACAAAACAACACTTTCCGTGATAGATATATCGAATATCCTTACGATTTGAGTAAAGTTATGTTTATCGCGACGGCGAACTCTTTGGAGAGTATCCCCGCGCCTTTGCGCGACCGTATGGAAGTGATTGAACTGTCGGGTTATACCATGGAAGAAAAGACGGAAATTACCCGCCGTTACCTCGTACCCAAACAGTTGGCGGCGAACGGTTTGACGGACAATCACGCAAGCTTTACCGAGGACGGTATCCGCGCGACCATCGAAGGATATACCCACGAGGCGGGCGTGCGTACGTTGGAACGTACGGTTGGTACTCTTTGCCGTAAAGTGGCGGTGCAGTATTCCAACGATAAGGATTTGCCTTTGGTGACTTTGGATGCGGAAACGGTGCCCTCGTACTTGGGTTCTCCCCGCTATAAAAAGGAAGAAGATAAGTTTATCGCGGAAATCGGTGTAGTCAACGGTTTGGCTTGGACGGCATTTGGCGGGACGACTTTGACCGTGGAAGCCATGCTGATGCCTGGTAAGGGTGATTTGAAGTTGACGGGGAAACTTGGCGACGTCATGAAAGAATCCGCGCAAGCGGCTTTGACCTATATCCGTGCACATGCGGAACAGTACGGCATTCCTGCGGAGAAATTCTCACAATATGATTTACACGTGCACGTGCCTGAAGGTGCAACTCCGAAAGACGGTCCCAGCGCGGGTATTACGATGGCGACGGCTGTTTTGTCGGTGTTTGCGGATAGAAAGGTACGCGGCGACGTGGCGATGACGGGTGAAATTACTTTACGCGGTAAAGTGTTGCCTATTGGCGGTTTGAAGGAAAAATCCTTGGCGGCGCGCCGTGTGGGGATTAAGACGGTGATTATACCCGAAGGAAACAGACGGGATATCGATGAATTGCCTGCGGTTGTGCGTGAGGAGATTACGTTTATCCCCGTGAAGCAGGTGGACGAAGTATTCGCTGTGGTGTTGGAAGGCGGGGAAAAATACGTCCTTCCCACCGAGGAAACACCGAAAACGGAAAAGAAAAAACGTGCCCCGAAAACGGCAAAAACACCCGCTGAAACCAAAGCATGAAACACCTTCGTTTCTTGATAAAAAACCACAAAGGAGGATACCATGTACGAGAGGAAAGATACTCAACCCCCTGCGCTTGTCATTAAAAACGCAACGTTTATTACCTCGGCGGCGCGCGCGGATCAGTTTATTAAACCTGATAAACCGATGATTGCCGTTTGCGGAAAATCGAACGTGGGAAAGAGTTCGTTTATCAATATGCTTGCCAATCGTAAAAAGTTGGCGAAAACGAGTAGTGAACCCGGTCGTACAAGGCTGGTGAACTACTTTGATTTTGGTGAATTCATCCTTGCGGATTTGCCTGGGTACGGCTTTGCACGCGTATCGAAGGGTGAAAAGGAAAAGTGGGCGAAGACTCTCGACCAATTTTTCAAGGATAAGGAGAAAATTGCCCACGTGTTTATGTTGGTGGATTCTCGTCACGATCCCACGGCGGACGATACGCAGATGATTGAATTTTTACATTATCACATGATCCCCTTTACGGTTACGCTGACGAAATCGGACAAGCTGTCGCGGATGAAATTAAACGAGCATATCAAGGCGATTGCGGCGGATTTGTATTTGGGCAGAAGTAACTTATTGGCGACGAGTTCGGAAACGGGATATGGTAAAAATGACGTTTTGGCGAAGATTCGTTCGGTGATTGACCTTGCGTTGACGGAAGAAGAAATGGAAGACGAGGAAGACGAAGAATAATTTTATGGTAAACTAAAAAAGACGAGCTGCGGCTCGTCTTTTTTAACTTGACAAGTGTTTTATTCTATATATCTGAATATAGCACCGCCTTATGTTTATTCTTCAAAATCATTGAAATATTCTTTATCGAAAAACTCAGATAAAGTAATTCCTGCACCTTGGCAAAAAGCTTTAATGGTGGAAACTTTTGAACATTTTGTTCTGCCTTTCAATAAATCGTAAATAGCGGATGGGGATTTTCCGCCATTGAGCGAAGCTTCGCAGATGTTGATATTTTTCTCTTTGCACACTTCTTCTATTCTTTTAATAATTGCATCATTGATATTCATATAAACACCTTTCGTGGAGTTCCTTATAAGAAAGCCGAGGGCTGAAACCCTCGGCTTTCGATATGTACAATATTTATTGTCCGTTGTTTTGGTTCATGTTGTTCATTTGCATTGCACCGTAGTAGTATGCAGGATAGCCACCCAAAACGTTTCTGTACATCTGAGGATACATCTTGTAAGGGGACATCATGTTTGCCGTTCTCGTACAAGCAACTGCAAGCAATTTACGCAAGGTTTCTACGTGCTTACGCGCATGCTTTGCGCCTTCCATCACGATTTCACCCGCTTCACCAGCGCCGTTGGTAACCGTCAAATGACCGTACTTGAAGAAGTTTGCCTTAGGGGAATATCTTGCCGTAACAGCCATGCCAGGGAAGAATTCCATATCGTACGTTCTTTCTTCTATATAGAACAATCTGCCTTTTCTATAAATAACGGAACCGTCGTAAAAAGTCCAAGAAGTTCTTGCCGCACAGATTGCTTCGTAAATAACACCCAACAGGTCGATTACAAACGATGCAGCGCCGACAGCCAATAAAATAATCCCAATGATATCGTCTAAACCGAAGACTAACAAGCCGCATACGATACCGCCTGCAGGGACTGCGATTAAAAAGACAATGATTTGCCACCAAACAGAGATGGCGCTCCAAAAGCTTTTCTTGATAACCAAAGCATTTTCAGCTTTCTTCACCTTTGCCATTTTTTATCTCCTTTGAGAAATTTTCTATACCGCGTATTTGCCTTTTTGCGACAATACCCCATATAGAATCCATGATACACAATTATTATACACTATATTTAACGGCAAGTCAAGAGGATTGCGGAAAAATATTTGTGAAAGTTTTGTTATTTTTCATAAAAAAATACACCGCGCGTCTTTTTTCGGTCCACGGGTGTATTTTTACAATCGTTAGCTTGCTTTTTTGTAGACGAGTTTCGGGGTTGCTCCCTTGGTCAAACACTCTTTTGTGATGACCACTTCTTCTACGTTTTCTTCCGAAGGGATTTTGTACATGACTTCGGTCATGACGCTTTCGATGATGGTACGAAGCCCGCGCGCGCCCGTCTTCAAACGGATAGCGGTCTGCGCAATTTCGCGTACCGCGTCCTCTTCTACCGTCAATTTCACCCCGTCGAAGCCCACCAATTTTTGGTATTGCTTAATAATCGCGTTTTTGGGTTCGGTCATAATCTTCACCAGCGCGTCCTCGCCAAGAGGTTCCAAATTCACCACGATGGGGATTCTGCCGACGAATTCGGGAATCAAACCGAACTTGGTCAAATCCTGCGGTTTCACGTCTTCCAACACGGAATAATCCGCTTCGTTTGCGCCAAGGCGGACTTTACCGCCAAAACCAAGGGTGGTGTCGTCTTTTCTCGAGGAAACGATTTTATCCAAACCCACGAATGCGCCCCCGCAAATAAACAAGATATTGGTCGTGTCGATGCGCAGGCATTCTTGGTTGGGGTGCTTTCTACCGCCTTGAGGGGGAACGTTTGCCGTAGTGCTTTCAATGATTTTAAGAAGAGCCTGCTGTACGCCTTCGCCCGAAACGTCGCGGGTGATGGAGACGTTTTCGCTCTTTCTCGCAATTTTATCGATTTCATCGATGTAAATAATACCGCGCTGTGCGCGTTCGATATCGTAATCGGCGTTTTGAATCAGCTTCAACAGAATATTTTCCACGTCTTCGCCTACGTAGCCCGCTTCCGTCAGTGTGGTAGCGTCCGAGCTTGCGAACGGTACGTTTAAAATTTTGGCGAGCGTACGCGCGAGCAGGGTTTTACCGCTGCCCGTAGGGCCGAGCAACAACACGTTGCTCTTTTCAATTTCTACGCCGTCATCCTCCGCTTTTTTATGTTTTGCCAACGCATTGATACGCTTGTAATGGTTGTAAACAGCAACGGAAAGTACACGTTTCGCTTTGTCCTGACCAACGATATACTGGTCAAGTTCCGCCTTGATTTCCGCGGGTTTTTTCAGGGCGACTTCCGCTTGGGGTTCTTTGTCGCCTTCCCATTCGTCCACCATGGATTTGCAGATTTCAATACATTCATCGCAGATACTAGCGCCGTCGGGGCCGGTAATCAGGCGTTTGGTTTCTTCTTTCGGTTTACCGCAAAAAGAACAATGTTGGTTTTTGTTTGCCATATTTAAACTCCGAATATTTTACATATATGCCAAGAGGGTTGATTTTGTGAAAAACGCGCAAAACCTTTCGGCTTTACGCGTTCAACAAACAAATTGCAAGTGATTATCTTCTGATAAACACTTTGTCAATCAAACCATAAGCGCGCGCTTCATCAGCGGACATATAATTATCTCTGTCGGTATCGCGTTCGATAATCGCAATATCCTTACCCGTGTTGTCGGAAAGGATACGGTTAAGTTTCGCTTTCGTGCGAAGGATATGTTCTGCCTGAATTTTAATATCGCTTGCCTGGCCTTGCGCCCCGCCGAGGGGTTGATGAATCATAATTTCCGAATTGGGCAACGCATAACGTTTACCGCGCGCACCACTGGAGAGTAAGAACGCGCCCATAGATGCCGCCATACCGATACAGATGGTGGAAACGTCGCATTTGATATAATTCATCGTGTCGTAAATCGCCATACCCGCCGAAACCGAGCCGCCGGGAGAGTTGATGTACAAGCTGATATCTTTCGTAGGGTCTTTCCCTTCGAGGTAGATAAGCTGCGCAACGACTGTGTTGGCAACTGCGTCGTTGATTTCACCGCTTAAAAAGATAATGCGGTCGTCAAGCAGACGGGAATAGAGGTCGTATGAGCGTTCGCCCGAAGCGGTACGTTCAACGACGTAGGGGATTAAAACGTTTTTTTCCATAAAATTAAATCCTATAAAGGTGTGATAGCTATATTTTACAGGCGGAAGAATCTCCGCCTATAATCAACAAAGCTTCAACGCAAACCATAGGTTTGCAATGTGCGACGGCTGAGCCGTCTATTTACCAAGAATTAGTCCTTGTACATTTCGTTGTTTGCCTTAAGCATTGCAAACAATTTCGTGATAATGATATCACTGCTGATATAATCAAACTGACGAGGATCCATGTTCTTCTTGTATTCTTCCGTTTCTTTACCAACGGATGCAGCCTGTTCAGCAACCTTAGCTTCCACTTCTTCTGCGGTAGCTTCGATGTTTTCTTCCTTGATAATCTGGGAGATAATCAATTGGTTCATAACGTTCTTCTTAGCTTGTTCGTCGTAGTTCTTTCTGAAGTCAGCTACGCTAATCTTTAAGAAGTCAAGGTAGTCCTGCAACTTCAAACCTTGATACATAAGCTGATATTCGAACTTCTGTACCAAACCGTCGATTTCTCTGTCAAGCATTGCTTGAGGGATTTCCACTTCGGTATTTGCTGCGATTGCTTCGAGGATGCTGTTTTCCGTTGCGTCGTTTGCACGTCTGTCAGCTTGTTGTTGCAATCTTGCCATTGTTTTTTCCTTGTATTCAGCAACCGTTGCGCTGCCCGTTGCATCCTTGATGAATTCGTCCGTCAATTCGGGCAATTCTTTTGCTTGGATACCGTTAAGCTTTACTGCGAATACAGCAGCTTTGCCTTTCAAAGCTTCTGCTTGGTAATTTTCGGGGAAAGTAACGTTTACGTCTTTCGTTTCACCGATGTTCATACCGATAACTTGATCTTCGAAACCAGGGATGAATTGACCGCTGCCAAGGGTAAGGTCGAAACCTTCTGCTTCGCCGCCGTCGAACTTAACGCCGTCAACCGTACCAACGAAGTCGATGTTTACGATATCGCCGTTGATAGCTGCTCTGTCTTCTACGTTTACTTTACGAGCATTTCTGTCCAATACGCGGTTGATTTCTGCGTTCAATTCTTCTTCGCTTACAGTATACGCGTATTCTTTGATTTTCATACCCTTGTAGGAGGAAATTTTTACCTCGGGTTTTACGGGTACGGTAGCGATCATCGTTACGCCGTCTTCTTCCAACTTGTCAACGGAAACGTCGGGATCGCCGACAACCGTGAACTTATCGGTGCATTTTTCAAGGATTTTACCATAGTTTTCCGAGAAAAGGATGTTGAGTGCGTCTTCGAAGAATACGCCTTTGCCGTAAACGTTTTCGATAACGTTTTTAGGTGCTTTACCCTTACGGAAACCGTTGATGGCAAATCTGCCGCGAGTCTTTACGTATGCGGATTGCTGTGCGTTTTTCCATTCTTCACCGTCAAACTTGATGGTGATTTTTACAGTGCTTTTTTCTGCTGCTTTGGTGGTGTACTTCATAATTGAATTTCTCCTGCCTTTTATTGCTGTTTTAATTTTTTTCTGTTTTTCGGTTCTGCCGCATCGCTTGGGTGATTTTTGACGGTAATTCCCTGAAAAAGAATCTCGGTTGAAATCAACCATTCTCTGTGCCATAACCTTTATTTTTCACTTCCCATTGCTTTATAAAAAGCAGTGAAAGCTTAATCTTCAATATTTTAGCACATTTGCCGAAGAAAATAAAGCGTTTTTGACGTATTTTCGTTTACAATTTATAATTTTTAGGTTATAATTTAGTGAAAAGAAAACGTTTGGTCACCGAGATGGCTTATTTCGGAACAAAGGAGCATGTATGCCGCAGGACGCATTTCACATCCGACGCCTTACCGCTGAATTGAATACTTTGCTCGTTGGCGGTAAAGTGAACCGCATTTCCCAAGTCAACAAAGACGAGCTTACCTTTATTATATACACAGGAAAATCGACGGTTAAACTCATTTTAAGCGCAAATGCTTCCAATGCCCGCGTTTGTTTGTCTTTAACGGAAAAAGAACCCGCGCCCGTCGCGCCTAATTTTTGTATGCTTCTGCGTAAGCATCTGCAAAATGCGGAAATTTTAAGCGTGAAACAGCACGAGTTTGAGCGTATTGTAGAGATAACCTTCCACTGTACTTCGGATTTTTCAGAGTGCGACCGTGTATTATATTGCGAGTTGATGGGGAAATATTCCAACGTTATTTTGACGGAAAAAGGGATTATTTTGGGGGCGTTAAAAACCACCGCTTTGGAGAACGATAACCACCGCATTTTGCTTGCGGGGGCGAAATATTTATACCCTGCACCGCAGGACAAATTATCCCCTTTCGACGGGGCAGGTATGCGTTCACGGCTGGAAAACTACCTTTCTTTGCGCCCCGACGGGGTAGATAACGAGGCGCTTTCCCTCTTCCTTTTCGACAACGTTTGCGGACTTGCTTTGCCTACGGCGAGAGAGATTGTAAACCGCGCGCAAACGGCGGGTAAACCCCTTTGGGAGTTTGTGGGTGACTTCTGTGACAACGAGCCTTGCGCCCCTTGCGTGAAATGGGATAAAGGCGCGATGGCGGATTTCTTCGCTTTCCCTGTGGAGGGCGGGCAGGAGATGCCCTCACTGTGTAAAGCGGAAGATGAATTTTACACTTCACGCGAAACCAAAAAAGGTTTTGAGGATAAAAAACGGAAATTGGAAAATACGGTGCGCGCCTTAAAGAAAAAGCAAACGAAAAAATTGCAGGAAACTTTGGAGCGGTTGAAGGATGCGGAAAAAGCGGATTCCTATCGTATCAAAGGGGAACTTTTGACCGCCAATTTGTACCGTTTAGAAAAGGGTATGACGGAAGTGGAATTGGAAAATTGGTATTCGGAAACCTGCGAACCCATCAAAATTGCCTTGGAATCCACCCTTTCTCCTTCGAAAAACGCGCAGAAATATTTCAAGGTTTACAACAAGCATAAGCGCGCGAAAGAAATTTTGACCCCGATGTTGGAAAAAGAGCAGGCGGAAATTGAGTACACGGACAGCGTCGTATCGGAAATTATCGCCGCGGAAACCATGCTTGATTTGAAAGAAATCGAGACGGAATTGACGGATATGGGCTTGCTCCGCGCACAGAAAGAACGCGCGGGCGCAAAGAAAAAAGAAGCGGTTGTACCCTTCCGTGAATATGAGTTTCAAGGTGTCAAAATTTACGCTGGACGCAACAATTTACAAAACGATAGATTGCTCCGTTTGGCAGACCCTGACGATATTTGGTTACACACCCAAAAGTACCATTCTTCCCACGTGATTATCGCTTTAGAGGGTAGGCAGGTATTTGATGAACTGCTTTTATACGCTGCGGAGATATGTGCGTACTACTCTGACGGGCGCGACGGAGATAAAATTCCCGTGGATCATTGTAAGAGAAAATATGTCAAAAAACCCAATAAGAGCAAGGCGGGTTTTGTTATTTATACCGATTATAAAACGATGTTGGTAAAGCCAAATGCGCACAAAGAATAAAGGCTCCCGAAGGAGCTTTTTTTCTTTATTTGGCGTTTTCATAGAATTGTTTCACACATTACAAGGTTGACTTGAATTCTTCTTCAACTGTCACTCTGGAGTGTTTTTTATCATCATTTGAAGAGGAAATAGAAAGTTTTGAGTGCTATACAATTATAATAGTAAAGCGATAAAAACGAGGGCTGTTTTTTGAAAGTGAAAAAAGCGCGTGGGGTGTATTCCACGCGCTTTTCCTTAGATAAATTGTTTCCACCGCTTTTCAAAGGTTTCTTCCATTTCAATCATTTCTTTCAATAAAGAGATGATTTCCTCGTTGCCGTGTTCGGGTGTTTCCCCCAAAGTTGCGCGAAGTGCAGTTATCCCCATGACTGTACCTTGTACCATCATTTCCGCGATGTGCGCGCGGGAGTTGTCCTTCATTGCACTCATCTTGATGGACCCCCACATCATCGCCTTTTTCATAGGGTTGGGTTCTTTCAATTCCAACCCCATATTGCGCGCCAAAATGGACGCTTTTGCGGAAATTTTTTCATATTCCTCGTGCTGTGCGTGCAGTTCCGTTTTGATTTGTTCATCCTCGCCTATTTCGGGTAAAATATCTGCAATCGACACCAAAGCAAGCTGGGCGTTGCGGTAAATTTCCGATAAGGCTTCTTCCGTTTTTTTACGATCTTTATGTTCCATATGCTGTGTTCTCCTTTCTTTTAGTTTACCCTAAGGCGCAACCTTTATACTTTTTCCCGTAAAAATTGGAAAAAATCTTAAAAATCAAGTAAAAATGCTTGACGGTGAAGAGTTTATTGTGGTATAGTTATAGTCGAGCCGATAGAAACGGGCTTTTTTAAGTCAGCAATTTTTACAAATCGCTGCGCCTAGGGAATTTCTTCGAGACTGGAAAGAGGAGGTAAAACTATGTACGCTATTATCGATAATGGGAACAAGCAGTATAAAGTTGCGGTTGGCGACGTTGTAAGAGTTGAAAAGCTCGCAGCAGCAGAAGGCGAATCCGTAAACTTCAAAGTGCTGATGGTTGCTGATGAAAACGGTATTAAGACGGGCGCTGAAGTGGCTAACGCAAAGGTTACCGCTACGGTTGTTAAGCAAGACAAGGCTAAGAAAATCATCGTTTTCAAATACAAAGCAAAGAAGAATGAGCGTAAAAAGCAGGGTCACAGACAACCCTTCACCGCTGTTAAAGTTGAAGCAATCGAACTCTAATTCAACACACAGCACCGACTTCCTTTATATAATTAGGAAGTAAAGAAAATAAGAATTTAAGGAGAAATAAAGATGATTTTTATCAGTTTATTCGCTCATAAAAAAGGTACCGGCTCTTCCCACAACGGTAGAGACAGCGAAGCGAAACGTCTTGGTACGAAGCGCAGCGACGGTCAGAAAGTTCTTGCAGGGAATATCCTCGTTCGTCAAAGAGGTACGAAGATTCATCCCGGTACGAACGTTGGTATCGGTAAAGACGACACCCTGTTCGCGCTTGTTGACGGCGTAGTTCGGTATGAAAGAATGGGCAAAGACAAGAAAAAAGCAAGCGTATATCCCATCGCTGAATAATTTTGGGATTCAATCATTGTAAAGAAAACCGACTGTTTGCGCAGTCGGTTTTTTCATGCTGTTTTATAAAACGAGGCACCCATGTATTTGTTGAGTTATCTAATTACACCTTGTGGCAGTAATCGTAATACCAACAACGGTAGGGTTTTTCGCAATGTTCGGACGGGTTAATTTCGGGCATGGGCATATCTTTGCGTTTTAATTTGCCAAGTTCAAAAATTTTATCAGATGCCAGCTTGTCGGCAATCCGCGCCCCTTTCGTTACGTCCACGATACGGTAAGTGAACCCCGCATGTTCGATAAATTCTTCCTTAGTGAATTCAACGTCGGGGGATAAAACACAGTCTTCGGGCGGGGTATCCCCTCGTAAAATCAATTTACAAGCAAGTACGTTGACACCGCATTTCCGCAACAACAACCGTTGGAAACCGAGGTCGGTGACAAATTCTCCCCGCGCAGTGAAAGCGTTTTTGACTTCGTACAAAATATACCCTTCCCCCTCACGCCGTAAAATATCGGCGGCACAGAAATTTCCGTACCAGGTAAACGCCCCTTCGCAAATTACGTCCGTGCCTTCTGCAACCAATTGTTGCGTTTTTTCAATCATGGCGGAAAAGTGCAACCGTCCGTCTTCGCGGAACGTGGTTGTTTCGATGAAGTCTCCGAAAATCCCCATGGCGTTATCCCCAAAATCGTTGCCCGCGTCTAATTTGGCTTGTACTTCGGGCGGGATAATTTTATGTTCGGGCGCGTGCGCGTCCAACCACAGCATTTTTTCACATTGTAAACCGCGGATGAAATCCGTTTTAGAAATTGGCATACTTGTCACCTCTTTTCTATCATAGCACATTTTCGCCTGTTTGTCAATCAAAGAAAAAAGGCGGGCGCGTGCCCGTCTTCCTTTCTTATACGTCCACGCTGATGGCGAGGGCGTCCACTTTACCTTGTAAAGAATATAAATCGAATTCGCTGTCGATGTCAAAATCTTCCCCCGCGTCAAACGCGGCAAGTTTGGAAACAGAAACTTCGTACGCAGTCATGGTACGGCTTTCCGTGTCTGACAGTTTTTTCTGGTATTCACGGCTTTGGATTCTGCCCGAAATGGCAATGCGGTCGCCTACGTTCAGGTTTTTCACGAAACGAGCGTTCCGTCCCCAAGCGATGCAGGGAATGTAATCGGATTTATTGTACGCGCGGTTGACTGCCACCAGCACGTCGGCGATTTCACGGTTGAATGGCGTGGTGCGGTACACGGGTGGCTTGCAGATGTACCCGCTCAGCAAAATTGTGTTGGGGTTTTGGTCGGGCGGTTCGTCTAAAAGTTCCCGCACAAACACAGTCAGCATTAAACGGGATTTTCCGTTTTCCAATTTGTTGTAACTGCGGAATTGTCCTACGGCGCAGATCTGTTTGCCTTTGGCAAGCATGCCGTCTTGAATCAAACGCTCGGAAAGGGTGATCGGTAAAATATCCGCCTGTCCCGAAAGACGCATGACTCGTACGAAAAATTCGTAAAATCCTTCGCCGTACACTTCGTGTGAAAAGGTTGCGTCGCTGACGATTTCACCCATCACATACACTTTGTTGTTTTTTTCTGTAACGTAGTTCATAAAACTCCTCCTAAACTTTGTAAATTTATTTTAATTTTTGTTTTCCTGTGGAATCAACGCAGTAGTTTTCCTTGTAAATCAATTCGCTGATGGGGACAAACTCATACCCGCGGTTTTTCAAGGTGGAAAAAATCAAAGGCAGAGCCTCGGCGGTATGCAAACCGTTGTTGTGGCAAAGGATAATCGAGCCGTTTTTCACCCCGTTGATAACCCGCATGGCGATTTCCGTCGCGGATAAATTTTTCCAATCCAGTGAATCCACGTCCCATTGGATGGGGTACAAACCCATCTCGTTGCAGGTGTCTATCAAGAGGTTGTTGTAATCACCATACGGCGGTCGAAATAAGGTTACTTTTTGCCCTGTTAATTTTTCAATTGCATTGGATGAAGTGGTTAACTCATCTTGAATACTTGCCTTATCCAACTTGCTCATGTATGAATGCGTTCGGCTGTGCGTGCCCATTTCATGCCCTGCGGAAATGATTTTATCCACGTATTCGGGGTGCTTTTCCACCCAAAACTGTACCGCGAAAAAGGTACAGCGTACGTCGTTTTTTGCCATGGTGTCCAGCAGTTTATCGGTGTAATCCACACCCCATGCACAATCGAAGCTGATGGCGACTTTCTTCTCCTCTGTATCCACGCAATAGATGGGTAAAGAACGCGGTGAACTCATACCTGCCCCCGTCATTTGGGATTTTTGCGCGTAATTTACACAGAATATCGAGGTGGAAACGATGGTAAAAATTGCGGTAAAAATCAACACGCAAACAACCCAAAAATCGGGTTTGGAAAGGGAGCGGATTTTGTTTGGCACAGGCTACCTCCATCATAGCAAAATGACCTTGGCGAAATTTCGCCTTAATTATCAAAGAATGGTTGTTTTTGTAAAAACCGTCCGCTGTCACAGACGGGATATTTTACTTTATTTTCCTTTTCGCGTGATTATGACCGAAATGCAAAAAAAATAATGCGGAAACGGTTTACTTTTTTCGCGTAATTGTGTATAATAATGGTGGATTTATCACATCACCTGATTATTTTTAACAAGGTGATATGGTTAAGAAATCGATGAGTATTAGGTAGGAAAGGATATGCGGCTTTGGGCGAAATTGATGCATGACGGACATATATCGAAACAATTTGTGTATGAGAATCCCGAAAAATTGACGTATTCGCACTTTTTCGATTATTTGACGGAAATTTGCAGTGAGTTGGATATCCCTACCCCCGTTCTGTTGAAAACGCATATTTTTAATTTTGCGAAATTCAACCGTGTGAAATTTTTACCCCGCGATTTCGTGGATGGTTTGGAATACGATAATTTACTGATTGAAAATCTACATTAAGAGGAGCGCAAAAATGACGGTTCTGGAAAAGGATATATTGAATATTTTGACGGAAGACGCGCGCATTCCTGCAGAGAAAATTGCGGTGATGCTGTCGGAAGACGTTGCGAAAATTAAGGCGTGTATTGCGGAGATGGAAAAGAGCGGTTTGCTTGTAAAATATACCGCCATCATCAACAGCGAAAAGACGGACAATGCGTTGGTGGAAGCTTTGATTGAGGTGAAAGTAACCCCCAAGAAGAAGGAAGGTTTTGACGGGATAGCCAAACAGATTGCTTCCTTTCCTGAGGTGAAAGCTGTGTATTTGATGAGCGGTGCTTACGATCTTGCCGTATTCATTGAGGATAAAACGTTACAGCAAGTGGCGCGTTTTGTTTCCGAGCGTATCTCTACCTTTGACGGTGTTATGAGTACGGCGACCCATTTTATCTTGAAAAAGTATAAAATTGAAGGTACTTTAACGGAAAAGGAAGACGCGGATTACCGTTTGTCTATTCAGGCATAAACCATAAAAAATGTATTTCAACGCGTACATGGTATGCCTTTAGCGAGTGTATACCTTGAGATGTATTGTAATTTCAACGCGTACATGGTATGCCCATTTTTAAATTGTGAGTAAAAATTATGCGTGATTTTGTCAATCAAAAAGCGAAAAATCTTCAACCGAGCGGTATCCGTAAATTTTTCGATATTGTGACGGTGACGGAAGGGGCTATCTCCTTGGGTGTGGGTGAGCCTGATTTTGTAACGCCTTGGAAAGTACGCTCGGCGGCGATTACTTCCTTGCAGTGCGGTTACACTCAGTACACGGGCAACCGCGGTTTGCCCGCACTTTTACAGTTGATTTCCAGATACTTGAACGAACGGTTTGGGTTGGAATACGACCCCAAACATATCTTGGTAACGGTGGGCGGCAGCGAGGCGATTGACCTTGCATTGCGCGCTTGTGTGGAACAGGGCGATGAGGTACTTATACCTGACCCTGCCTACGTTTCCTATTCCCCTTTGGTCACGATGTCGGACGGTGTGCCTGTGCACGTGGAATGCCATGAAGAGGATAATTTCGTCATCAAACCCGAATATTTGGAAAAGGCAATTACGGACAAAACGAAGGCGATTATTTTGACCTACCCCAACAACCCCACGGGGGCGATTATGACCGAGGACGCATTGAAAGCGATTGCCGAGGTGATTATCCGTCATGATTTGTTGGTGATTACGGATGAAATTTATGCCGAGCTGACCTATGGCAAGAAGCACGTGTCCATTGCGGCGTTGCCTGGTATGAAGGAACGCACTGTATATATCAGCGGTTTTTCCAAGGCGTTTGCAATGACCGGTTGGCGTTTGGGGTACGTTTGCGCCCCGCCTGCTATTGACGAGGCGATGTTTAAAATTCACCAGTATGGCATCATGTGTGCCCCGATTATGTCGCAATACGCGGCGGTTGAGGCGTTGAAAGACGGGTTGTCGGATGGGTTTGCGACGGTGGAAGAAATGCGGGATTCGTACGATAAGCGCAGAAAATTTGTATTGCATTCGTTGCAGGAGATTGGTTTGACGTGTTTTGAACCGCAAGGCGCGTTTTATGCGTTCCCCTCGGTGAGTGCGTCGGGTTTACCTGCTGAACAGTTTGCCAATGAGTTGCTTTTACAACGTAAAGTGGCGGTTGTGCCGGGAAATGCGTTTGGGAAATTTGGTGAAAACAACGTGCGTATTTCGTACGCGACGAGTATGAATGCATTGTCGGAAGCGTTTGATCGCATGGCGGCGTTCCTCGACAGCATCAAAAAATGACAAAAAATGCGTGAAGAAATGTTGTAATTGGGTGAAATTATTGTAAACTCGTGCAAAAATCATTGACAAAACGCATAAAATAGGATATAATAACGTTAATAAAGGATTTATGCCGTGGCTTTTGGATTTCCAGAAGACACGGTTGTATTTTTAACGTTCCGCAGGCGGGCGGTTTTTTTGTGTGGTTTTGAGGATTTAGAGTTCGTTTGCAGGTCTCAAAAACCAATAAAAACCCCTAAAAATATCAAGGCGGAACAGGAGGATAGAATGGCAGAACAACAATTTATTATGACCCAAAAAGGTTACGACGAAGCGAAGGCGCATTTGTTGTATTTACAAACGGTAAAACGTCCTGAAATCGTGGAACGTATTGCAGAAGCAAGAAGCCACGGCGACCTTTCCGAAAATGCAGAATATGACGCGGCTCGTAACGAACAGGCGGCAAACGAACTTGAAATCGCAGATTTGGATTACAAAATCAAAAATGCAGTGATTTTGGAAGCGAACAGCGATACTTCTTACGTGCATATCGGTTCGAAAGTAACCGTTTACGATGAAGATATGGATGAAGAAGAAACCTACGAAATCACGGGTTCGACGGAAGCAAACGCAATGGAAAATAAAATTTCCAACGACTCCCCCGTAGGTGCGGCGTTGTTGAAACGTAAGGTTGGCGACGTGGTAAAAGTAAACGCTCCTGATGGCGAATACAAATTGCTTATTAAGAATATTTTCTAAAACGACCATACCATGTACGCGTTGAACGTACAAAAATGAAAAAATAAGAGGTTCACAAATGCAAGAAAATAAAAAGGTAACCGCACCCGCAGAGGTATCGGAAGAAGAACAATTGATTGAACAAGCGCGCATCCGCCGTGAAAAATTGGCAAAGCTTGTTGCGGAAGGCAACAACCCTTACGAGCAGGTAAAATATCCCGTAGATGCGGATTCGGAAACGATTAAAAACAATTTCGAAGCATACGAAGGGAAAACGGTTGCAATCGCAGGCCGTATGATGTCCCGCCGTATCATGGGGAAAGCATCTTTCTCGCATATCGCGGATAAGAGCGGTTTGATTCAGATTTACGTAACCCGCCAAGACATTGGCGAGGAAAAATACATGTCCTACAAAAAGGATTACGATATCGGTGACATCTTCGGTTTGAAAGGTTTTGTTTTCAAAACGCAGACGGGTGAAGTTTCCATCCACGTAACCGAATTGACCCTTTTGACGAAATCACTTCTTCCCCTTCCTGAAAAGCACAATGGCTTGCAGGATAAGGATATGAAATACCGTTTGCGTCATTTGGACTTGATTATGAATAAAGACGTGCGCGACACGTTCCGCGTTCGTTCGCAAATTTTGAAGGAAATCCGTAACTTCCTTGACAACCGCGGGTATTTGGAAGTAGATACCCCCACTTTGTTGCCTTTGGAAATCGGTGCGGACGCTAGACCTTTCAAGACGCACCACAATGCACTTGACTTGGATATGTACATGCGTATCGAAACCGAGCTTTTCTTGAAGCGTTTGATTGTCGGCGGTATGGATAGAGTATACGAAGTCGGCCGTATTTTCCGTAACGAAGGTATGGACGCTTACCACAACCCCGAATTCACTTCGATTGAAATGTACGAAGCGTACAGCGATTACTTCGACATGATGGACATGATTGAAGAATTGTACAAGACGGTTACGCAAAAGGTTTGCGGTACGTTGGATATCACCTATCAGGGTACGGAAATCCACATGGGCGACTGGACGAGATTGACGATGGCGGAAGCTGTGAAGAAGTACGCTGGCGTGGATTACAACGATTGGGCAACGGATGAAGACGCCCGTGCGGCGGCTAAGGGGCTTGGTGTGGAATTGGAACACGAAAACGCAACCAAGGGTTGGGTGTTGATCGAACTCTTCGACGCGTTTGTTGAAGACAAGTTGATTCAACCCACCATCATCTACGATTATCCCGTGGAAAATTCACCTTTGGCAAAACGTAAACCTTCCAACCCTGCATTTACCGAACGTTTCGAATATTTCATCTGCGGTCACGAATACGGCAACGCATTCTCGGAATTGAACGACCCGATCGACCAGAAACAGCGTATGGTAAAACAGGTAGAAGCGAAGCGCGCGAAAGGTAACAACGACGCGCAGGTGGACGAAGATTTCATCAACGCCCTCGAATACGGCTTGCCTCCTACAGGCGGTCTTGGTATGGGGCTTGACCGTTTCGTAATGTTGTTGACGGATAGTTCGACCATTCGCGACGTTATCCTCTTCCCCACGATGAAACCTAAAAAATAAGATAATTAACGCCGCTGTTCGACCTGGGAAACCAAGCCGAAACGGCGTTTCTTTCTCTTATTTATCTTGGCTCTGTCACATCACTTGGTTGATTTTTGACGGCAAAATACTACGAAATACTTCGTGTTTTACTCGGTTACAAAAGCTTGACAAGGGTTAAACCGAACAAGCCTTAAACAAATCTTGTTTGCATCTTCTGCCATACTTACGCTTGGCGTATGCTATACGCGGTCGCGCCATTATGGCAAAATCTGCTAAACAATCTAAAGTTTAAGGTGCAAGGCAATTGTAATGCGCGAAAAGGAAGTTTAGACAAGGAAAACGAACGCAATAATACAGCGTATTATAAGAGAGGTTGACGAAGTATCAACACCTTTTCGCTGTTACAATCTTGTTTGTTTTGACCTTTGTCAGGCTTCAGGGTATGCGCCCTCACAAAACACTTGTCTTTCTTGTATTTTTCTCGTCAAGTCGCTGAAAAAAATTTCAGCTAAAATCAACCATTCTCTGTGACATAGCCATAAAAAAAATAAAAAAATCCATAAATGATATGGAGGAGGAATATAATGAAAAAATTTGGAACTAAATGCATTTCAGCTATTTTATTGGCAACCACTGCAATGAGCCTTGCGGCTTGCAGAGGAACGGGCGAGGATAATAACACCATTCGATATATCGTATATACGGGCGGCGGTTCGTTGGATGATGCGCACCGTATTTACAGCAAAGTGGACGATATCGTTTTTGAAAAACTTGGTTTCCACGTAGATTTTGAACCTTATGGTTACACCGATTACAGCAATAAGCTGTCCATGAAGTTTGCAACGGGTGAAAATTTCGATATGTGCTACTCTGGTTCGCTTTTGTCGGGGTTCACGTATTCTTCAGCGGCGGCAGACGGTATGTTTGCGGATATTACGGAAGATTTACCTAAGTATGCACCCGACGTTTATAAATCTTTGGATGCAAAGGTTTGGGAAGCGGCTAAGGTCGACGGTAAAATCTACGGCGTTATCAATGAACAGCTCTTTGCGCGCAGCACGGGCGTTGCAATTGATAAAGAAGTGGTAACCGCGATGGGACTCACGCAGGAACAAATTGAGGAAAATAATTGGACGTATCAAGACGTTATTACAAAGGCGATGGAACATATCCAAAAAGACCCTCAAATTAGTCCTGACGGAAAAGTTCCTTCCACAACGTTGATTTTGGGTAACGGTTGGGACGAATTTATCATGCAGAGCCATGGCTTAGACGCATTGGGTGCAAATTCTTATTACCCCGGTGTTATTGAAGCGGTAGAGGGCAAAACGCAGGTTATCAATCAATTTGATTCGAAATACTTCAAAGAATTTGCAGATTTCTGCCGTAAAGCGCATGAAGCGGGTTGGATTGACGAATCGCAGGACAGACTGCCCGTGACGAGCAATCAGCGCGTACGTTTGACGGGTACGTATTATCCCTACGTATCGGATGCGGCGCTGTATAACAGTATCGGCAGAGATTTTGTACAATTCCAATTTGGCGATCCTTTGATGTCTACGGCAAACGTAACCTCTTCCATGACGGCAATCAACGTAAGAAGTAAGAATGTGGATAAGTGTTTGCAATTTATCAACCTTTTGCATACGGATAAAGAGTTGTTCAACTTGCTTACCATCGGGGAAGAAGGCTTGGAATATCAATGGAAGACCGCTTACGATGAAAATGATAACGAATATCAGTATGTAAATTATATCAAGACGAGTAAATATAAACCCATGGCAGACTGGGCGTACGGTACGGAATTTAACGGATACAGAAAACGCGGCTATGCTGAAAATTGGGTAGAAGCTGTAAAATCTATCAACACAAACGCTACGTATTCTCCTGCATACGGTTTTGCATTTGTACCCGAACGCGATTTGGAAGGGGCATTGGACAGTGCATATATTATCGCGCAAGATTATATCGATATGTTCCTTGACGGTTCCTTTAGCGACAATAAGACGAACGAAGAAATCATTGCGGAAATGAACAAAGAAATGGCGCCTTACGTAGATAAGATTATCGAAGCGAAACAGAAGCAGCTTGACGCATTTCTTGCTAAATAATAAAAAAGATAAATGAAACCTTTAAGGGGAGGGGAAAATAATGAAAAAACAATTGCTTATCTTATTGGCAGCACTTTCTATTACATCTGCCACTACGGCAACTGCTTTGGTGAAGCCCGTTGCGGAAACCGCGGAGCAGAATCCCGTTGCGGTGCATTATAATTTCACGGATACCATGGAAGGGACGGCATTCAAAGCCCCCGCAAGCAATTATGGCTGGAAAGTGACGAAAGGCGCGCTTTCGCCCGACAATGCCTTGACGGAGAATAACCAAATCGGGTATTTGGCGCAAGCAATCGCCCTCAATGAAAATAAGTATATTTCGATGGATTTTTATGCAA
>SVIN01000025.1 GCA_015069495.1 Clostridiales bacterium | reverse complement strand
CTCCAACTCTACCGTAGACATACTTTTCACCATCCTTTGCCCATGCGTTTATTGATTACTCCGCTATTATAACAATTTCGCCTTTTTCTGTCAAGTCTTTTTCGGGGTTTTTTCAACCTTTTTATAGATTTTTCCATTTTATACCGACAGCGCAAAGCGATTTTTGTCTTTTTCTGTCAATCGAGTTTTAATTGACGCGTTCGAAATCTTCCGCGGGGTGTTTACACCAAGGACAGATAAAATCTGCGGGCAGTTCATCCCCCTCATGGACATAGCCGCACACTTTGCAAACCCACTTGCCTTTGTCCGATTTTTCTTCCGTTTTCGGGGCTTGAGGCTTGGGTTTGATATTGTTTTGGTAATATTCGTAGGTGACCGATTTGTCCGCATTGAGGGTCTTTGCTTCGGTTACCTCGGCAACGAATAAGGTGTGGGTATCATAATCGTAGCAATCGACCACTTTGGCACTTAACACCGCGTTGGCGTAATCGGGTAAATAATACAGCCCGTTTTCACTCGTCGCGTACATGCCCCCCTCGAATTTGTCCACGTCCCTACCCGATTGGAAACCGAATTGCTTGAAAATGTCAAAAGGCGTTTTCTCCGTCAAGATGGAAACGTTACAAATTTTCGTCTTGCGCAACAGCTCTTCCGAGTAGTTGGATTTGTTGACAAAGATAACGATACGCTTGGGGTTGTCGGTTATCATCATTACCGTATTCACAATACAACCGTTTTGTTTTTCTCCGTCCGTAGTGGTCAACATAAATAACCCGTAGGTCAATTTATACATTGCTTCTTTTTCAATCATGATATTTTATCCCTTATTTTTTATTATTGGGCTATAATAGCCTTTTTTGTTGTAATACACCTCATCCGTCCTTCAGTTCACTTTGTTCACGTTCAGGACACCTTCTCCCACTGGAGAAGGCTTCATGCGGTCAAATACGCCGCATATACGTGTTTAGCAACAAGCCCACAAGCCGTGCAAATTGCAATATGCATAAACCTTCACTACGGCGTCGCCGTCCGCCAACTTAAACTCGCAAACGGGCGCGGAATCCGCTTTCAAATACTGCACTTGATACCCTTGCTCCGTTTCCAAAGCAATCCATTCAATCAAATGTTCAGCCGTCATGGGGTGCGCTACACTGCCTACGTCCACCTTGACCGTCTTACATTTCTTCGTCACAACAGGTACGTGCTTTTCCTGCGCAGCATCCGTACTGCCTGCAATCAGCTCTTTCCAACAGCTGTCAAGCTTGAGTTCGTCCTTGCTGATGATCATTTTGTTGCATTTTTCACATTGATATACTTTTAACATAATTGTTGCTCCTTATTGAGATTTAATCTTGATAAGAGTATAACATATTATTTCTTATCTGTCAATAGTTTTTGCAAAAAAAATTCTAAAATTCTAAAAAAAATTATTTCTTACTTAAACAACCATATTTGTAAAGCAATTCGTTGAGGTGATCACAGCTTTGCTTTAATTCGGTCACTTCGCCGTAATCCCCCGTATACACTTCCACAAGCAACGCACCGTCAAACCCGACGTCCTGCAAGCGTTTCACGAGGGTATCGAAGTCAAAATTCCCCTTACCAGGCAAGCACATTTGCCCCATATCATTGCAATCGGACACGTGCGCGTAGGCAATACGAGCGCCCATTTCTGCCAAATATTCCTCGTAAGGATATTCTGAAATACGCGCCTGCTTGATATCCAATACCCCTCGCAAATTAGGGATTTCATTCGCCAAAGCGGTAAAAACGCCAGGACGGTTATAGGTGGACCACTCTACGTTTTCGAGGCAAAGCTGTACCCCTTTTGCGTTGCAAAAATCGGAAAGTTCGGCAAAACCCTCTATCATTTTGGGGATATTGTCATTCTTTCCCGACCGCGCCGCGCGCTTCATACGCGATGTGCCGTGAAAGGTATAATAGGGCGCGCCCAAAGCGTTGGCGCTTTGCAGTACCTTTTCCAACCAACCGTACGCGTCCGCTTTTACACGCGGGTGCGCGTTGAAGAGTTGCGGTTCAAAGCCCGTATTTAAGTCGTGTATAGAATTGACGGTCAAATTCCCCTTGCGTTTTTTTAAGATATCCGCAAACGGATAGCCGTATTCGGAAAAGGTTGTCAAGAAAACTTCCACCGTTTCCACGCCCAAACCTTCCAAAAGAGGCAACGCGTCCTCGTTATTCTCCCGCATAAACAGCGATGCGGTGGATACACCCGCTTTCATGGTTTATTCCACCCAGTAAACGCGATTTTCCTTGCGGGGTTTCTTTTCAGGGTCGATATCTGGATAGCCGATAATACAGTTGCCAATCCCCTCGTAATCCCCCTCAATGCCCAATTTCGCCAACAACGCCTTGCCTTCGGGTTGTTCGAAGGTTTCCTTTGCACGGTGAATCCAACACGCGCCCAACCCCAAAGCATGCGCCGCAAGTTGAAGGTTTTCCATCACCAACGAGCCGTCGTACAGGTAGGTATGCGCACTCTTATCCGCCAATACCACCAACACCACGGGCGCGCCGTAGAAAGGATCGGAACGGAAAAACGGGTCTTTCCCTGCGTTGAGCTTAGACAATTCATCGCGCGTCTGCTTGTCGGTAACCGCCAAAATAATGGGCGCTTGCTTGTTCAAGCCCGACGGCGCGTTTAACCCAGCCTCAATGATTTGTTCAATGATTTCCTTGGGTACCATATCAGGTTTATATTTTTTAATGCTCTTACGAGTCAACATTGCTTGCATTGCATCCATGGTTTTACTCCCTATAAATCAAATCGCTTTCTTGCCAATTTTTCAGCACTTCGTACATTTCACCGCCAATGGCGTTCGCACCCGCGAGGTCATGGTCGAGATAGTTTCCGCATTCTTCCTTTTTATTGCCAGGGATTTCCCCTTTGAAATCACGCGCGAACGCCATGCTTTCACGCACCAACGCAATCGCCTGCGCATGCGTGATGGTTGCACGCGTAAGGAAATAGAACCCCGTACGGCAACCCATAGGCCCTACGTAGATGACTTCACCGCCCAATGCGCTGTTACGCGCATAGGTCGCAAAGAGATGTTCTAACGTGTGCGCCGCGCTCATATTGAGATAATCGCCGCCGTTGGGCTTTTTCATACGTATATCATACGTCACCACGTCGCCGTCTATGCGGGAAATATACATTCCCTTTTCCAAGGTATCGTGGTTGACGGTAAAGCTTGCAATCTTTTTCATAATTCACTCCTTATTTCCCGAAAAAATCGCGGAATACTGCGGGCATGGGGGCGTGGAAGGATATCATTTCCTTGGTTATGGGATGAATAAATTCTAACCGCGAGGCGTGTAACCCCAAGCGAGACAGCGGGTTTTTCACCTGCGTGCCATCTATTTTTTTACCGTATTTATCATCCCCGACAACGGGACAGCCAAGCGCCTGCATTTGCACACGGATTTGGTTTTTTCTGCCCGTATCAATTTGCACTTTTAACAAAGAATATTCTCCGCTTTCTTTCACCACTTCGTAATGAGTGACCGCCTTTTGTCCCGTGGGATCGTTGGTTGCGTATACGATATTGTTTTTATTTTCTTTTAAATACGTAGTGAGAGTGTCCTGCTTCTTTTCCAAAATCCCTTCCACCACGGCAAAATATTCACGCAAAGTTACTTGCTCGTTCCAATGCATTTTTAACATGGAATGCAATTTGATATTTTTCGCAAACACCAACACCCCCGACGTTTCCTTGTCGATGCGGTGTAAAATGAACGGACGGCTGTTTTTACCCTGCGATTGCATGTACATCAAAGCGTAACCGTACGCGCATTCGGTGTCCTTATCGCTTTCCACCGACAACAAACCCGACGGCTTATTGATTGCCAAAAAGTCCTCGTCCTCAAAGATAATCCCAATCTGCGAGGGGGCTTTAGGCGGGCGTTTTGGGGAAACGGGTCGAGTTGCCGTTGCACCGTCCTTGATAGGTTTTTTGGACAATTTCACCTCATCGTCCTTTGCCAAAGGGAAATTGTATTGCGTAACCACACTGCCGTTGACAAGCACTTGACGGCGCACCAACAACGATTTAACGTTATTGCGGGAAGTACCGCATTTGCGGAGCAAGAATTCCATCAGCTCATCACTGTGATTTACCTTATAAACCGCTGTATATACGGGCGCACCGTTTACGCGTTCTACGCCCTCTTTTTTACCCTTAGCACCGCGGTCATCGCGTACATGCCCCGTCCGTTTTTGTTTATCCTTGTCGAATGTTCTTTGCATAATGACACCCTCTTTTTTCTCATAAATCATTATAACACTTTCCCTTGTATTTGTCAATAGTTACAACAAAAAAACGGCTTGCCCTTTTCAGGACAAGCCGTCTTGTTTGTTGTTTTACCCTACGAAATTAGTTGCGGGGCTTTTTAATGTTCGCCTGTGCAGCAGCCAAACGTGCGATGGGCACACGGTAAGGCGAGCAGGAAACATAGGAAAGACCGATTTCGTGGCAGAATTCGATGGACGAAGGATCGCCGCCGTGTTCACCACAGATACCAAGGTGCATGTTGGGACGAACTGCTTTACCGCCGTCAACAGCCATCTTCATAAGCTTACCAACGCCCGTCGTATCCAATCTTGCGAAAGGATCGGATTCGTAAATCTTGTTTGCATAGTATGCAGGCAAGAACTTACCAGCGTCGTCACGGGAGAAACCAAACGTCATCTGCGTAAGGTCATTGGTACCGAAGCAGAAGAATTCAGCTTCTTTTGCAATTTCTTCAGCCGTCAAGCATGCACGAGGAATTTCGATCATCGTACCAACTTCGTACTTAAGAGTGATACCGCTTGCAGCGATAACTTCTTCAGCCGTCTTCACAACGATGTCTTTAACGAACTTCAATTCTTTCGTTTCACCGGTAAGAGGGATCATGATTTCGGGAACAAGGTTCCAATCAGGATGCTTCTTCATTACGCTGATAGCCGCCTTGATAACCGCCTTCGTCTGCATAACTGCGATTTCGGGATAGGTTACGGACAAACGGCAACCACGGTGCCCCATCATGGGGTTGAATTCGTGCAAGCTTTCGATGATTTCTTTGATTTGAGCAACCGTCTTGTTCTGAGCTTTTGCAAGAGCTGCGATGTCATCTTCAGCGGTAGGAACGAATTCGTGAAGAGGAGGATCGAGGAAACGGATGGTTACGGGGTAGCCGCCCAACGCTTCGAACAAACCTTCGAAGTCAGCCTGCTGCATAGGTTCAATCTTAGCAAGCGCTGCTTCTCTTTCTTCTACGGTGTCGGAGCAGATCATTTCACGGAATGCACCGATTCTGGAAGGATCGAAGAACATGTGTTCCGTACGGCAAAGACCGATACCCTGTGCGCCGAAAGCAACTGCTTGTTGTGCATCTTCAGGGCTGTCTGCGTTCGTTCTGATACCAAGTGCTTTATACTTGTCAGCAAGTTCCATGATACGGCCAAAGTAACCGGAGCTGGGATCTGCAGGAACAGTCTTAATCATGGTATCGTAGATGTTACCAGTGGAACCGTCCAAGGAAAGCGCGTCGCCTTCACGGAAGATCTTACCAGCAAGTTCGAAATATTTTTCTTCTTCGTGCATCTTGATTTCGCCGCAACCGGATACACAGCAGGTACCCATACCGCGAGCAACAACCGCTGCGTGCGAGGTCATACCGCCGCGAACGGTCAAGATACCCTTTGCGTACTTCATACCTTCGATATCTTCAGGAGAGGTTTCCAAACGAACGAGAATTACGTTTTCGCCCTTCTTACCTTCGATAACTGCATCTTCTGCGGTGAATACGATTTTACCAGCAGCTGCGCCAGGGGAAGCTGCAAGACCTTTACCAACAACGTTGTTCTTGTCTGCATTCTTCAATGCCTTAGCGTCGAACTGAGGGTGAAGCAACATGTCAAGGCTCTTTGCGTCGATCTGCATAACTGCTTCCTGTTCGGTGATCATGCCTTCGTCGATCAAATCGCAAGCGATCTTGATTGCAGCTGCAGCCGTTCTCTTACCGTTACGGGTCTGCAACATGTAAAGCTTCTTATCTTGAATGGTGAATTCCATATCCTGCATATCGCGGTAGTGGTTTTCAAGGATACCGCAAACTTCAAGGAACTGAGCATATACTTCAGGGAATACTTCTTTCATTTGTGCGATGGGCATCGGGGTACGAACACCAGCAACAACGTCTTCACCTTGTGCGTTGGTCAAGAATTCACCCATAAGGCCCTTTTCACCCGTTGCAGGGTCACGCGTGAACGCAACACCCGTACCAGAGGTTTCACCCATGTTACCAAATGCCATCATTTGTACGTTAACTGCGGTACCCCAGCTGTAAGGGATATCGTGGTCCATACGATAGATGTTTGCACGGGGGTTGTCCCAAGAACGGAATACTGCCTTAACTGCTGCGAACAACTGTTCCTTCGGATCATCAGGGAAGTCCGTACCAAGTTGCTTTTTGTATTCTGCCTTGAATTGGTTAGCAAGGTCTTTCAAGTCGTCAGCCGTCAATTCAACGTCTTGCGTAACGCCCTTTGCTTCTTTCATTTCGTCGATGAGCTTTTCGAAATACTTCTTACCTACTTCCATAACGACGTCCGAGAACATCTGGATGAAACGGCGGTAGCAGTCCCAAGCCCAACGGGGATTACCCGATTTCGTTGCAATCGTGTTAACTACTTCTTCATTCAAACCAAGGTTAAGGATGGTGTCCATCATACCAGGCATGGAAGCGCGTGCGCCCGAACGAACGGATACGAGCAAGGGGTTTTCCTTGTCACCGAATTTCATGCCGCAAACTTCTTCCATCTTAGCGATGTATTCCATGATTTCCGCCTGAATGTCGGGGTTGATTTGTCTGCCGTCTTCGTAGTACTGAGTACAAGCTTCCGTAGAGATCGTGAAACCTTGAGGTACAGGAAGACCGATCTTGGTCATTTCTGCAAGGTTTGCACCCTTACCACCGAGAATTTCACGCATCGATGCGTTGCCTTCACTGAAGAGATAGCAATACTTTTTTGCCATAATGTTTATTTCCTCCAAGTTGATTTTTTTCTTTTTTTACTGTTTAAACCGCAAAAAGCTACCCACCCAATCATTTTTGGGCGCAATAAAACACTTTTTCGCTTTTCGCCATATTCCATTTTAATATAATTTGAAAGAAATATCAAGTCTTTTCCATAGAAAATTAAATTTTTTTCTTGAAAGGCGGGAAAAAATTTTTATTTCAGGGAGCAATCAAGCAAAAAAAGAAGGAGAGTGCCCCTTCTTTTTAGATTATTTCAATAAAGAGTTTTCTTTACGATTCGCCTTTTCCTTATCTTCAGTCCCCCAGTCCTCTTCCTCTGCCATTTTGGGCAGAAGCGCGGGTTCGTGATACGAGCGGGTAATGCGATCCATTAGATAGCCAAATTCCAACCCCAAAGTCAGCACGGTCAAAACTCCTAACAAATATGCAAGCAAGGTCGCCTCGAAGGTCCCGAAAATATCCAGGAAGTAAATGGCGTAATCACCGTAAGGGTCCATACCGAAATTTCTGGTATGGAAGAAAAAGTTTAAAAATACGCCAAAGAAAATCACTGCGTACATAAACGCAATCGACCGAAGCCAACTGGCAAAATTCAACTTAACTTGCTTGGTCAAAATCAAATAAATCCCAAACAGCGCCGCCAACATATGGCAAAGCGCTTCCCCCGTATACAGAAAGGTCGCTTCCCTGCGATAATCGTAAATGTATACGTATTCGGGACTGATAAACAATGCGATAAACATCCCCACCCATAAAAAGGCGATGGCTGAATACGCAAATTGTTTGGTTTTTTCACCCATAAATAAAGTCAGGGGTATCACAGTAAAAATCATCGGGCTGATATTACCCAACGTTACAAACCCGCTTTTTAACCAACCGTTTTCGTACATACCTAAATTCCATACGAAATAGAAAATGACGTCCAAAATCACAAAAATGATATTAAATAGTTTCGTATTGATGGTATCTCGATATAGACAAATCAAACTGAGGCTGACAAAAAACACGGCTGCCAGTATCCCTAACACCAGCATCAAATCCATACGGTTTCACCTCGTTATTTATCTGTTTCTTCTTCGTTGTCCGCAGAACTTTCTTCTTCCTTTTCCACGGTTTTTTCAAGATATTCCCACGCTACCGTTGCGCCGTCCGCTTTCCAATCGCTTGCCCACGCATCGGGTACGTCTTCTTGCGTATTGTCGTAACTGTAAATCGTAATCACCGCGTTATTATGGTCAAATACCCCGCTTCCCATGCTTTCCACCATGGCAAACAGAGAAACTTCTTCCAACGCCGCGCATCCCGCAAACGCATTGTCACCGATATACAAAACGCTTTCAGGTAAAGCAATCGCCTTCAAGCTCTCACAGTCTTTAAACGCATTTTTACCAACGTATTCTAAGCTGGAAGGAATGAGTTCTTGCGGTTCTTCTATCTCCTCATTTCGCTTGCTATACTCCTCTATCGCCTCCGTTCCATTGGAGAATACCACCGTTTCCAATGCCGTACACCCTGCAAATGCTCCGTCTTCGATATATTCTAAGGTGGTAGGCAGGACGATGGATTGTAAACTTTCACAGCCCGCAAAAGCGTTGGCACCGATACGCGTTAAGCCTTCGGGCAATACCACTGTTTCCAATGCTGTACAACCCGCAAAAGCATCTTCCCCAAGCGTGCGCAAATCCCTCGGCAATGCAATGGATTGCAAACTGGTACAATCTTGGAAGACGCCATTCCCCATGCTAAACACTGTGTTGGGAAGTTCAATACTCTCCAAAGAAGTACACCCTGCAAACACGTTGTTGCCAATGGTCAAAGCACCATCCAAGAAGTGAAGCTTAGTGATTCCTACGCAATCCTCAAACGCACCGTCTTCAATCCCCAATGCCTTCAGCCCTTCATGGTACGCACCGACGTAAATTTCACCGCGCAAGCCCTTAAATGCCCCCGAAACCGTACAATACGTTGCATTTTTCGGGCAGTCATATTCGATACCCGCCGTCGTTTCATATTCCCAAATTGCATACACCGTTACGTCGCGCGTAACTTTGTTATACGAACCGCTCCAGCGCAGGAAATAATGCCCTTCTTTCGCCACCGAAGGGGGCGTTGCATTGTGCCCTTGCGTAATGCGTTGCACAGGATCCCCGCCAAGCAAAGTACCGCCGTTGAGGTCAAACGTTACCACGTACGATTGCTTGCCTGCAAAGAAAATCAACAGCAACATGACCGTAATGGCAATAAATTCTACACCCAAAATAATGAACAGTTTCACACGTTGTCTTGTCTTCATGCTTTATACCCCTTTTGCGCCCTCACGCAAAGTATTTAAAAATGCTTTCGGAACACGTAAATTTCCCAACCCAACGCCAAGCGACGTACCCTTTCTTCTGTCGCCGTGGAAATCACTGCCCCCGCTTTCCTTCAAGCCGAACTCTTTCGCAATGTCTTTCAAACGTTGTACCGTCGCATCGTCATATTTGGCGTACTCCGTTTCCATACCGTCCAATCCGTAGGGTTTGGCTTTTGCCAAGAAACCGCGCAAAGCGGGTTCGTCCAACTCCTGAAAAGGATGCGCTAAGACGGAGACGCAACCGATTTTGTCAAGCAACGCAATCGTTTCAAAGATATCCAAACGCTTAGGTTGCGGGTAAAATCCGCCCGTTTTCGACAGTAAATAGTCAAACGCTTCGGGGATGGATTGCACGTACCCTTTCTCCAGCAACTCCGACGCGATATGCGCGCGGTTGATGTGTCCCTTGGGCGTTTTCGCCTTGATTTCGTCCAAGTCCACGTCATACCCCGCCTGCCGTAAGTTTTGGCACAGCGCCACGTTGCTCTCGTCCTTGCGTTTGTCTAATTCGGCAACCAAGCCGTTGATGACGTCAAAATGCTCCTCGCGGATAAATAAGCCGACCAAGTGCAATTCCACCTCGCCGTAATCGGTGGATAACTCCACCCCGCCAATCGCTTCGACGCCCGTACCTTGCGCGGCACGGAAGAGTTCAGGTAAGCCTGCTACCGTATTATGATCGGTCAAAGCCACTCCGCCCAAACCGATTTCTTTTGCCATCGCCACGATTTCAGCAGGCATCAGCGTGCCGTCCGAATATGCGGAATGGGTATGCAAATCACAACAATCTTTCATTTTCTGCTCCTATTTTCTTGATTATACAACAATCTTCGCAGTTTTGCAATATATTATCATATATTTCACTATTTTTTCACAAAAAAAGAACAAGCACGGAGAGCCGAAGCTCTCCGCACTTACCGCCTTTTAAGGAATTATTTATTAATAATTTCTACCAAGCCTTCAATATAACCGAAGCCCAAAGCAGATGCGTCGTTAGCAAACTTCGCATACTTAGAACCAATGTTCATCGCCTGCGCCGTATCGCCTTGCGAAAGTTTAACAGTGTCAAATGTAGTGATGTTTAAATTCAACGTACCATGACCAACGTTATCGTTTACCCAGTCACTGGTATCACCCGTCGTCTTCATCAATACGGCAAAGTTTACCTTACCATCAGGGTTAATAACCGTTCTGGATACACCAACCATTTGCGATACCTGCTGAACAGCGTCTTCCAAGCCGGTCTTAATCGCCGCTACAGCAGAAGTTGCGCTGTATGCCGTGAACCAAGCTTCCGAACCAACTACCCAGTTTTGGATATCCGTATCGCCGAGCAAATTCAATTCGCAATCGACGTTGATATCCTTACCGTTTGCAATGTTAGGTGCTTTCGAGTCAAAGTGGATTGCCGCACCGTTTGCAACACCGATATAACAGCTGTCCAACGTAATCGAAGCAAACCCATATACATAAATGTTGTTTGCCCAGCTACTTTCAAACTTACAGTCTTTTGCAATCATTTGTACTGCATGCGTGTAGCCCGTACCGTCTTGTTTCAAAATGGGTTCATGCGCATAAGCGTTTGCCGCAAATGCCCCAAAACGAGAGGTTACACCATCCATGCTAAGCGTACCGCTGCCTACCTGAATACCGATACATGCACCACTGTAGGTCAATACCTCTTTACCATCAATCAAATAACCCGACTTTGCCGTAGCGTCCATATCACCGTTACCGACTACGTTCAAGTTTTCCATCTGGTAAAGGTCATAGCTTGTCGTGTGTCTCGCACCAAAATTGAAGATGGAGAATTGAACGTTTTGTAATGCATAAGCATATACGTTATGTCCTTTACCATCACGGCCGTCTACAAGAGGAATCTTGCTGCCATCTACCGTGAAGTAGTTACCGTTCACCTTCAAATTACCGCTTAAACGCGTATAAACACCCGTACCTATTTCGTCATTACCATCTTTATCCCTACCATTCCAAGGAGCTTCAATGGTTTGACCATTCACAGTAAACGTCTGCTTTTGGTCAGCGGAAAGTTCAGCCTTAATATCACGCAAAATATTGACTTCCGTAACCGAGGTATTTGCGAATGCCGCCTTCAATTCTTCGTTGGTATATACGTTGACTGCATTGTTGATTTCGAGGTTATATACCGCTTTATGCGTTGCATTTACCGCATACTTAGGTACTGCCGTCAAAACAACTTTCTTACCAACCAAGCTGTCGTTAAAATAAACCGCGCCATCCGCTACCCAATACGTATCGTTGCTAGATTCTACAACTGTTCCGTCTGCCGTAAGAGTAAGGTTTACGTTATTCATATCCATTGCGGAAACTTTATTGTTTACGTTGATTTCAGGGATGAATTTGGATTTACCAACCTTCATTGCTTCGCCTGCATCCACTGCGACTTTCTTGTCCCAAATGCCCAAGCTGTCTCTCTTGTATGCCGTACCGTCTGCCGTTACACCCCAAGCGTTGTCATACTGCGTACCAGTCAACGTAAACGATTGTACGTATTCTACCGTCTTAATCGTTCTGTTGTAAACATTGCCGTTGTTGTTTACTTTTACCACGAAAGTACCCACTGCGTTTGCCTTCAAGCTGTTGCCGGAAACGGTTGCATACATATCACCGCCTACCGTTACCATCGACAACGATACGGTGTCTGCGAAGGTATAGGTTTCACCGACAAAGTAAACGTAGGTCCATTCGGTTGCATTAGGTTCTCTTTCTTTGAAGAAGTTACCCGTTGCATCATATTCGAACAAAGGTATATTTTCATCTACTACCCACTTTTCTTCTACGGTAATATTATACGTATACGTATAAGCTTGGGTAAGATCAAACGTTGCATCGTTATAGAAGTAACCTTCGAATCTGTAGAATTCGCGTTCTGCTCTTGCAGGTACGCCTTGAATCGTTTCACCATAGGTAACGGTTACGGGTACGTTCTTCATGGTCTTAGAAGCCGCATCCCAAACCGTAAAGGTTACGGTGTATTCGCAAGCGGTATACTTCGCATACAAACGAATATCGTTCGAAATCGTACCCGTTGCAACGAATTCTTCGGTGCAGTTTGCATCTACGTACCATTTACCGTCCGTTTCGTAACCCGTCTTTGCAGGTACTGCGGGCAAACGCAAATCGGTGATATCTGCTTCGTATTCGGTTTCGATACGAAGGCTCGTCAATTCGTTCGCGCCGTCAAAGAACATAATATCTCTGCCTGCGCCTTCCCAAACAACGTCCACCGCGATGTCTTCCGTCCAAGTATAGGTGCCCGTTGCAGGGAAATCCTGACCGTTCATGGTGAATTTCACAAATTCGTAGTTAGAGCCTCTATTAGGCGTAGCCAAGGTATAGGTTTCACCGAATACAACTTGGGGATTTGCATAACCGACTTCCGCGCCGTTTACCGTGATGGTAAAGGTCTTAGGCGTATAGTTTGCATACAACGTAATATCCGCGGTGATTGCCGTTGCAAAATCAAATTTCGTTGTGCAAGCTTCGTCCGTATACCAACCTTCCAAGGTATAACCCGCTTTGTTCATTGCTTCTGCAACAGCAACCGAGCCATATGCAACTTCTTGTTGCTTTTCTTCTGCGCCTACGAAGGTTACTTTGTACTTATTGATTTCGTAGTTTGCGGTAATACGGATACCTGCATTGCTGGGATACGTACCCGTCAAAGGGAATTCCTGTTCCTCACCGTTTTCGTCAACGTAAGTATAACCGATAAAGGTATACCCTTCTTTTTCCGCTGCGGGAATGGTGTATTCTTGACCTTGAACAACTTCGATGGGGTCAATCTTGGTACCGCCAGCCGTATTGACAACGACGTACATTTTGGACGCTGCAAATTTTGCATACAATTTAAAACCTGCCGTAACCGAACCTTCTGCATAAGGTACGGTACAAGCTTCGTCCGTATACCAACCGATGAAGGTATGACCTTCTTTCGTAGGCGGCGTAGGCAAC
Organism: Clostridiales bacterium; assembly: GCA_015069495.1. Taxonomy (GTDB): domain Bacteria; phylum Bacillota; class Clostridia; order Christensenellales; family Borkfalkiaceae; genus Scatosoma. Next base: position 12,026 of record SVIN01000025.1, on the reverse strand, counting down.
GAAATCGTTGTATCCATATCATATTCCTGTACGCGATACGTTTCATCGCCTACCATGTAGGTTACCGTTAATTTCGTAGATATACAACTTGCGAACATACAGCAACCAAGCGCTGCGCCAAGCAAAGCAACACCTGCTTTCTTAAACACTTTCATAACCAAATCCTCCTTAGATTATATAATACTTCGTGATTTTTTCAATCGCGTAATATCCTTAAAAAATTTTTTACATATGGACTATGTCACGGAGAATGGTTGATTTGAGATGAATTTTCTTTTCAGAGCATTCAAAAATCAACCAAGTGAGGTGACAGAGCCTCTTTACATATCGACAATACCGCCGCCGCGTTTGGGCACCAAGGTGATACTGTCCATTTTCAAACTTCCGTCCATTGCACGTACCGTGATCACCACGTCCGTTTCTTCAAAGAAGATCACTTTACCAAGATTGTCAACAAATACTTTATCCGGTTCAGACGATTCAAACACAACGTCGCGGTTTGAGGTTTTATCTGTCTCCATCTTATAATACAACTGATATTCAATCGTGGTATCCGACAGGGTATATTCTATCATTGTCCCATCTTCGATTTTTTCACCGCTTGCATAGGTAAAATAAATGTCCTGGCAAAGAATTTGACGTCTTGAGTCTTCAATCGCATGCCCGAAAAAGCTAACGATAAACACCGCCAAAATACATTCGAGAAGGACAAATAAAAATGCAACTTTCTTATTCATACTCTCCTCCCATTAACCTTGTATATCGACAAAGTACGCCTTGAGATTGCTATTGAGCAAATACAATCTTGCCAACAAGAATATCAAAGACAAACCAAGCAAACGCACCCAACCGAAAACATAGTTTTCTGCCATAAACAACAAACCTAAGATGCCCGCCAAGGTGGACACCAAAAATCCAAGCGCCATGGCTTTACCAACGTTTTGATTGTCCGTTACCCCGTCGCCTTTGGTTGCGTATTCGGTAATTTTGGGTTTGCGAATGTCAAATTCGAATCCCCAAGCAATCTGTCCCAAACTGATAAATAGAATGGATAACATCAACAATGCGATTTCCAATATATCCAATTTACTTCGCCCAGTCATCCATAACATGACGCCCATCATGCAGAGAGCCGCCAAATTCACAATCCCCGATACCGCCAATTTCGCCCATGCGATTACAGAAGTGTTGGACGGTGCGGTTTTCAAAACCGCAAACTCGTTCCCTTCCATACTCAGCGCAGCGGCACTGTTTGCATTGTGCGTTCCTAACAAGGTCAAGATAATCATGAGGTTGAATGCAATTGATATATATCCGCCCATCATGTTGGTGTTGATTGCCGCCATCAAGAAATTGAATACGTACGTAATCAACGGAAAAACAAATACCACAACCATCATCGAACTTACCGATTGGAAGGTACGGAACTGGATTCTTAATTCCTTGCGGAAGAACGTACCAAACAACCCACCTTTGCCCGACGTTTTATTTTTGTGTAATTTGGTCGTACTGTTTTCATTGGACGCGCTTGCCGCCTTGAAATAGAAAGGCATCGCCGCCACAAAACACAATACGCCAAACCCTACAACCGTCAATAAGGTTAAAGGCAAATACAAATAAACACTTTGCCCAAACATGGATTTCCCAATCCAATTATAGAACAGCGCAAAACGGTTAATTGCCTTAAAGGTTTGTTTCATCGCCTCTATAAAACGATGGTAAATTGCCACCAATTGAATGGGAATTTCAATACTTGACAACACCAAATAAAGGACAACGAAGCTTCCGCTGAAGATAATCGCCATCACAATGGCATACACCCATACGTGGTTTTGCATAAAGCGTTTGATAAACACCGCGGGAATTGCCAACGCCGCCCCGATAAACACAGGTAAAACGCACAACGAAACCCACATAAAGGGCAACTGCACCCAAAATAGAACACCCAGTCCGCTGGCAACGCCAAAACCCACCAATAAGGGTAACAAGAAATAAAGATTTTTCTTAATTTCTTCCAACGCAAATACAATAATTTTACTCAAGAAAATTTCACTGTAATTACAAGGGAATGCAAGTAACATCGTATTTTCCTTGCTGGAAAATAGGGTCAACATCATACTGCTTAAACAGGAAATGATACTGACGATTTGCATGACAAAGAGAATGGTAATCAACATATCTTGGCTAAGATCCAAGTTAAACAGCATCTTGACCAAACCAAAGATTGCGATAAATACCGCCATCATCACCACTGCCAACAAAACGCGCAGGGATATTTTTGCCGCGAGGCGCATTTTACTGCCCGTGCGAATGTCACGAACGCTGTCCCCTATCTGCATCAACGTCAGATATTTGATACGGCGGAATGCCGTATTTTTTTGCATCGTGTTCGTACCCATGTCAAGCGGCTCCGTTTTCGTCTGTTTCTTCTTCCGAAACCGCGTCTGCGTTTGCACCCGCTTCCGCATCGTGTTGCTGTGCGTATTGCAAATACAACTGTTCAAGGGAAATCCCTTCCGCCTTAATTTCTTCAATCGTACTGATACGGCGCAATTTACCGCCGCTGATGATTGCAATACGGTCGCAAATCTTTTCCACAACCTCGATAACGTGGCTGGAGAAGAACACGATATTCCCTGCGTCCGCGTGCTGGCGCATACATTCTTTAATTTGCCAAGAACTAGTGGGGTCAAGACCGGTCAAGGGCTCGTCCAAAACCCAAACCTTGGGGTTGTGGATAAGCGCGCTAATCACCATACATTTTTGTTTCATACCGTGGGAATAACTCTTGATTTCACGGTCAATGGCATGTTCCAATTTGAACATTTTCACGTACTTTTCAATACGTTCTTTCTTGTCCTCTTCGCTAACCATGTAAAGGTCGGCTACGTAGTTGATATATTCCCTGCCCGTCAATTTTTCATACAAAGCATGGTTATCCGAAACGTAGCCCATATTCAATTTTGCTTCCAACGGCTGACGCGCGATGTCGTAACCTTCCACTTCGATACTGCCTTCGGTGATGGATTGAATACCGACAAGGCTCTTGATTGTGGTGGATTTACCCGCGCCGTTGTGTCCGATGAACCCGAACACTTCACCATCGTGAATTTCCAAACTTAAATCGTCCACGGATTTTTTATCCGAGCCCGCATACGTTTTTGAGAAATGAGAAATTTTTACCATATTGGCTCCTTCCGGATGTAAAGGTGTATTGAGGGGTCTGCCGTCCAATTCTTTCAAAAGATTGAGATGGTCTAACCGTTGCAATTTCTTGCGGTATGCAAGCTGTCTGTGCGCGTCCGAGATATTGAAAATGGTCGTGTAGAAGCCCCAAATTGCAAACGTCAGCGCGATAAATGCAAGATAAATGGTCAACACAAAGACGGGATATGCCGTCAATTCAGTGCCAAATGCTTGATAGGTCCAAATGTAGTTATACTTCAAATCCTTCGCAAAGGCGAACTTGTCAATGAAGAAATCGCTGTAAAGGAAGAAGTAGTCCGCGTTGTATTTTCCCTCAAATTTCGGGCTGTTTAAGTACGAGTTCAAGAAGAACACGAACCCTACGTATATGGTGAATACGATCAAGGACGAGCTCATCAATTTCAAACTGGGACGTTCGAATACCCCAAGCGCTACGCCAAGCAAGGGCAGGAAGAACGCATACCAGTGATTATACCAGTAAGTCATACTGGTCACCGATAACGCCACGTGGCTGAGGTTGGGCAGTATGATTGCACAAAACGCGCCAAGTACGTTGATGAAGTACGTGAAGTAATATAAACTCTTGATTTTGAAGGCATAAGCAATCAACATCAAGACCATCGCCGTATTGCAAAGGTGAAGCGGGAACATCGCAGCGCCCGTACGGTGCGGGTGGTAAATAAAGTATTGAATGAAACCGCTCAGTGCCAGCATCACCAAAAGGAAATGCTTGTCCTCATCCGATTGTTTACGCTGCGTAAAATAAATGACGAGCGGTAAAACAAATCCAATGTAAATAAACACACGATGCAGGAAGGTGAAATCTTCCGTAACTTCCCCTATCGGCCCAAACAGAAGTTGCGGGAAATAGGTAGGCATAAACGCCATCATGAATGCGAAGAAAAATCCCGCCATTTTAGCTAAACGCTTGCCGATATTGTCAAAATCACCGTCCACGATGGTTTTGATGCAGGTACTGCCGCAAATCATCGCCATCAGAAGAATACGCCCAGCATGTATCCACGTACGCCAATGATTCATATCTTCCACACCGAGGTTTGCTTTTACTGCAGAGTTTAAGAAAATGATATTGAGCAAAACGACAGGGATTGCAAAGAATGCACAATAATCCCGCGCCGCTTGTTTCTTGAAGAATGGCATCACAATGGCAACCGCCGCGGTCAATACCGTCAGCCAATCCAACACGCCAAGCAATACGTAACCGCTCGGGGAAAACAGTTCACCGCTTAATCCATGTTGCTCGCTTAAGGCATTCAGCCAAAACATGTACGGGATTAAAGCGGCGAACAGCAAAATCGAAAAACACCATAAAATTAAATCCGACAAACAGATTTCGCGTTTCCCCACGCTTATACGTTTATTTTTCAATGCGTTGCAAGTGAAATACGTACCCGCCGTACCCAGCACGCAACACACAGCCAAAATCAATGTATTCATACTTCTGATAATTTCTACACCCTTACGGGTGTCTTCTTCCTTTCTTGTTGTCCAATATATTTTGCAGCAGCGAAGACGCACTGCAACAGTTAACAATATTATTTTACCCTATAACAGAATTTTCGTCAAGCCGTTAAATGATTTTTTTTGTCACGAATATATATGACATGCCCTATTTTTCGCAATTTATCCCAATTTTTTACACTTTTTGATGATAAATGTCTTCCAAAAATGTTATATCCCCAAAAGCCAAACGGCCTTTGGGGATATCGTAAAATCAATCGAATATATATTATTTCGGCGTGACAGAACCAATAGTTAGAAATTTCCGCCCAACCACATCAGCAGAAGGTATAATACGCAAAGTATCGACAGTACAATCAGCATCGGCAAAAACATGGTCTTTACCGTTGACCAATAGGTTTCCCATTTTTCACGCGCTGTAGATTGGCGTTTCGCGGGTTGCTTTTTTTTCTGTTCGCCTTTGCGATTTACGCTCGACATATCGATAATCGTAGAATTGTCGTCGTAATAAATAATTTTTTCCTTCTTCTTTTTAGCCATTCTTAATCCTCATTATAGCAATGACAAGCCACAAAATGTCCTTCTTCGTATTCCCTATAAGTAGGTGCGACGTGTTTACAAATTTCCATCGCTTTAGGACAACGCGTGTGGAATTTACATCCCTTAGGAGGATTTGCAGGCGAAGGAATATCCCCTTTCAACAAGATACGGTTGCCCTTTTCATCCGGGTTGGGATTGGGTACAGCCGAGAACAATGCAACCGTATAGGGGTGCAAAGGATTGTTGAAAATTTTATCCTTATCGCCAAATTCCACCATCGAACCCAAATACATAACGCTGATTTTATCCGATATGTATTTAACAACCGACAAGTCGTGCGAAATGAACAAATAGGTTAATTTTCTTTCCTTTTGAATCTTTCTCAAAAGGTTGATGATTTGCGCCTGAATGGAAACGTCAAGTGCCGAAACAGGTTCGTCACAAACGACCAATTGGGGATTCACCACCAAAGCGCGCGCGATACAAATACGCTGACGCTGACCGCCAGAAAATTCGTGGGGATATCTTTCATAGTAGTAATCACGCAAACCGCATTGTTCCATGATGTCCAAAACATAGTCTTTAATCTGTTCGGGGGGAACAATGTTATGCACCTTTACCGCTTCGGAAAGAATGTCACCTACCGTGCTTCTGGGAGGCAACGAAGAATAGGGATCTTGGAATACGATCTGCATTTTCGTTCTTAAAGCGCGCATCTGTTTGGGCGTATACCCCGCGATATCCACGCCTTCGAAGAAAATTTGACCTGACGTCGGCTGGTGCAATTTCAAAATCGCACGGCCCGTCGTCGTTTTACCGCAACCCGATTCCCCTACGATACCCAACGTTTCACCCGCTTTTACCTTGAACGATACGTCGTCTACCGCTTTCAACGTGGAAATAGGTTTCCCCATCAACGTCTTTTTCAATACGAAGTATTTCTTTAAATGTCTAACTTCCAAAATCGCATCAGGGTCGGGAGGAAGCAGTTTATCCGCTTCGATTTGCGCGTTGCGCGCTTCCTCTTCCCTTAAGCGTTCCGCTTCATCGTCAAACCCCTCAAAATCGGTCGAATTCACCGCATATTCCGTTTCAGAAGGATTTACGAACATTTCTTCATTTTCCATATCATTCCTCCTCCTTTACCGAATCTTGATACAAATGGCAAGCCACGTAATGCGTAGGGCTTACCTGCACCATGCCGGGATATTCCCCCGAACATTTGCCGATACATTGCGAACATCTTTCTTTGAAGTAGCAATGGTTGGGCATGTTTACGGGATTAGGCACGTTGCCAGGGATGTTAAACAGTTGCGCTTCGGACGATTTCATGGTGGGCTTGGATTTCTGCAAACCTTGCGTATACGGGTGCATGGGCTTGTGGAAAATTTCCGAAGCCGTACCTTGTTCGATAATTCTGCCCGCGTACATAACGATAACGTAATCCGCCATTTCCGCAATAACGCCCAAATCGTGTGTAATCAACAAAATCGAGCTGTTGATTTTATGTTTCAAATCGTTGAACAAGTCCAAAATCTGCGCCTGAATGGTTACGTCCAAAGCCGTTGTAGGTTCGTCTGCAATAATCAAACGAGGTTCGCCTGCCAACGCCATTGCAATCATAACACGCTGACGCATACCGCCCGAAAGTTCGTGCGGGTAAGAAGCGTACACGCGTTCAGGCATTGCAATCCCTACCAAATTCAACATTTCAATCGAACGGTTCTTCGCCGTTTCTTTCGTCGCGCCAGGGATGTGCAATAAACTTACTTCGTCAAGCTGATTACCAATCGTAAAAACGGGATTCAGCGAAGTCATCGGTTCTTGGAATACCATCGCCATTTGACGGCCTCTCAAACGGTACATTTCCTTGATAGGCATTTTGGCGATATCATACACCTTTTCTTCCTGTTCAAAGACACCGATACCGTGTTCGTCCACCAACTGTCTGCCTCTTTGCACTTCGTTGCCGTCTTTATCAAGGACGGGGTTGCCGTTTTTATCCAGCACCGTTTCCATAATCACGTTGCCGTCTTCGTCCCTTTCATAAACGGGGATGTGCTTCCCTTTTTCGTCCAATTTGTAATCGCTCACTCTGAAACGAATCGACCCGTCTACAATTTGCCCCGTAGGACCTTGCAAAAGACGCATGATGGACATAGAAGTAACCGATTTACCGCAACCGGATTCCCCTACAACCCCTACCGTGGAACGGGAAGGCACGTTAAACGTAACGCCGTTTACCGCTTTTACAACACCTTGATCGGTGAAGAAGTAAGAATGCAAGCCATCTACTTCCAAGATATTGCCGTCGTCTTTCATTTCCGTCGTATATTCGGAAGGATCCGCTTTACGATTTTTTTCTTTTTCCAAACGACGCATTTCTTTTTGGTTCGCCTTCGCGATTTCTCTTATTTCTTTCCCCGAAAGATAATGCTTTTTCACAGCAGCATTGTTTTCTGCCGTTTCTTCGTTTTCTTTCTTAAACCAATTGAATGCCATGATTATCTCCTCTGTTTAGGGTCAAGCGCGTCGCGCAAACCGTCCCCGATAAAGTTGAAACCCAACACCGCAATAATAATGCAGATACCCGAAGGGCCCCACACGTTAAAGTGGTTTTGAAGAATATCCGTTCTCTTGGAGATGATTTCAATCATCGTACCCCATGAAGGGAAAGGAACTCTTACCCCAAGCCCCAAATAGGAAAGGGTGGATTCGTACAAAATCATGCTGCCGAGGGACATGGTCATGGATACCAAAATTTGAGGTAAAATATTAGGGATCAAGTGCTTGAAAATTCTTCTTGCCGTCGAATAGCCCATTGCTTCTGCCGCAACCATATATTCCTGTTCGCGAAGGTACAAAATTTGACCGCGGACAAGACGCGCCATACCCGTCCAAGAGAACAACGAAAGCAAGCCCATCAACAAATAAATGTAGTAGTCCTGCGATACCCCGTTGGAATCAAGCACCGTACCGATAATCAACATCAACGGCAAGGTCGGCAAACACATCAATACGTCGCATATACGCATGATGATATTATCCACCAAACCGCCGTAATACCCTGCTATACCGCCCAGTATAATCCCCAAGGAAGCCGTTAAAAATACCGCCAAGAAGCTGATACTGAGGGACAATCTTCCGCCGTACATCAAACGGGTGAAAATATCCATACCTTGTTCGTCCGTACCAAGAAGGTGATCTGCAGACGGCTTCGCAAGCATGTTTACACCCGTGTTGGTTGCAAGAACCTGGATGAACAAAATTTCACCGTTTTCATCTTTCACTTCTTCAATACTATATTCTATCGCGCCTGAACGGTCAGAGTCCGTCTTCGACCAACGCGTGTAGAAGAGGGGTCCTGCCCAACAGAACAAGAACAAGGAGGCAAGCATAATCAAGCCTACAACGGACAACTTCGAACGGAAGAAACGTCTCAATACCATACGCGTAGGCGAAAGCAAGCGTACGTTTTTATCCAACGGTGTTTCCGTATCCTCTGCGGAGATAACTTCCGTTTCAGCGTCGGTGTATTCTTCTAATTCAGTTTTAAATTCTTCATTTAATTCCATAATACACCTCCTTAGGACAACTTAACGCGAGGGTCAACGATACCATACATCAAATCGGCCATCAATACGCCCAAAACGGACAACGTCGCAAGGAACATGTTGTACGTCATAATAACAGGGATATCCCCTTGCGTCATCGCTTTCAAAGCGTAACTACCGATACCGGGCAAGTCGAAGACCGACTCGGTAATCATCGCACCTGAGAACAAGGAAGGAATCAACCCTGCAAGCCCCGTAACGAGAGGAATCATCGTATTACGGAACGCGTGCTTGTAGATAACCTTATGTTCCTTTAACCCTTTTGCGCGCGCAGTACGAATATAGTCGGAGTTTAATACTTCCAACATGTTCGTTCTCGTCATTCTCATACGTCCGCCGATACTCAAGATAACAACCGTGAATACAGGCAAGCACATGTGATGGAGATAATCCAACATTGCTTCGCCCGCCGTCGCGTATGTAACACCTGCGTCCTTCAAACCCGAAACAGGGAACCAGTCCAACTTAATCGCAAAGATATTTTTCAAAATCTGACCAAAGAAGAAGGACGGCAAGGATATACCGATCAATACGAGTACGGTAACCAAATAATCGCGAAGGGAATATTGATGCGTTGCAGCTGTAATCCCCAAGGGGATTGCAATCAAAAATTCGAATACGGTTGCAATTGCCGCAACGATAAAGGACGTACCCAATCTGTCCGCGCTGAAAAGTTCGGACAAAACTTCACGTCCATTGATAAAGCTTGTACCAAATTCTAATCTCATGATATTGGTAAGCCACGTCCAATACCCTTCCAAAATTGTCCCGTTCAACCCGTAAGCTGCGTACAATTTTTCTTCCATTTCCTTTTGCACTTCTGCACCGCCCGTGGTGAGCGCGAGAATTTTCTGCTCTACGAAGTCCGTAGGCATACAACGCAATAAGGTATATAAAATTAAGGATACACCCAATAGAATCAATATGGATACACCTAATCTTTTCAGTATATATTTAACCATTCTAACACCAAATTAAAAAGTTTTTACGAGCCGCGGAGAAAGGGTGTTTCCCTTCCCCGCAACTCTTTTGTGATTCAGTTACATTCTATCACGGTGTTTGGCGGATGGATATATCCACCGCGCGCTGTGATATAAACCTTAACCTACGTATTCGATTTCCCAAATTTTTTCAAGGGGCGAGGAATAAGGATTTACGTCGTCATTCAAGCCCTTAAGGGTCTTCGTGTTGTAGGAGTACAACGTCTTACGTTGATATACGGGCATTTCTACCGCCAAATCCAAAACGTATCTCATTGCTTCTTCATACATAGGCGTTCTTAACTTGTCATCCATAATCGAACGAGCGTCGTCAATCAACGGGCTCAACTTGTTGTAGATGATGTCGTATTCTTCACTGTTAGGATTGTTTTTAATTTCGCGATAACCCCAAGCGTATACGGAAGTTGCCTTCGAATCCTTGTGGTAAACCTGATACATGTCGGGATCAATCGTCGAACCCCATGCAGCTGCCCATACCTGCAATGCGCCGGTAGAAATCTTCGTCAACGCCTGCGAGTCAGCCTTTACTTCTACGTCCCAACCCAAGTCGTTGAGGATTTCCGCCGCCTGTTTGAATACTGCGTACGTAGGGTGTTCGGAAATGGACGCGCCTGCAATCGTAAACGTATATTTCAAGCTTACGTCAGGTTGCATGTCTCTAGCGTTGCTTACGTATTCGTTAATCTTCGCTTTTGCAGCGTCTACCGTGGTCCACTGCGTCCAAGGAACAGGGCTTGCCTTCGGCGTACCGTTCTGTTCGCGAGGATATGCCCAGCTTACCGTAGACATAGGCCAATCGATCTTCGTACATGTATTAGGCGCATAGAAGTCAAGCGCAAGTTCGGTTTGCATTGCCGCCATAATTGCACGGCGAATCCACATATTTTCTACCTTGCCGGCGTTGATACCGATGTAACCGTAACCAAGCTGCCAGGAGTCAAGCGACTTGAAGCCATCGCTTGCCATTGCGTTCAAACGGTCAGAGTTTGCCTTCGTGAACTGAGGGGTGATGTAGTCAACTTCACCGCTTTCGAGTTTATCGATTGCGTTGGAAGAGCTAACCACTTGGAAACGAAGTTTCGGCGCTTTTACGTCGAACATGAAGTTTTCGTTTGCCTTGAAGTAAACAACGTTTGCTTTCCAGAAATTATCGCCTGCAGGATTGTTCGAGTTGTTTTCGTCGGTCGCCATGAAAGGACCTGCGCCTACGGGGATTTCCTGATGTTTCTGCGACTGAATGGTCTTGCTCTGGAAGGTGCTGTTCGACCATTCTACACCAAACTTGCAGTTCTTGATGTCGATTTCTCTGCCGTTGGGATGGTCTGCGTCAGAGGTGTAGTAATGCGCGGGCGCAACACCGAAGCTGAAGTTGTAAATAGCCTTAGGGTCGGTGCCGTCTACGGTGATTTGAAGCACAGCGTGTTCGCTGTTGTTCTTAACCGTACCGTCTGCATTGTATTCTTGTGCAACCTTATAATTTTTACCGTTTACCTTCACTTCGGATACCGCTGCTTCACCCGAATTTGCATAGGGTTGACCAAGCGATTTAACACCCGCAATGTACGGATAGTTCAATTGACCTTCCGTCTTCAACGAATTGTGCAACAAGATAGAGGTTGCGTCTGCGCTGTATTGCGTCATCAACGTACCTGCCGTACCCCACTGGCTGAGGATTGCGTTAAAGCCCGTCTTTACAACGTCGTTGTAAACCAAGTTGATGGCTGCTTCTTCCGTAGGGAAGTTTTTCGCAAGATCTTTGTTTTCGAAGTCAAGGATCTTCAATCTATTAGGTCTTTCCGAACCTTCTTCTTTTGCATATTTGGGTTTGATTCTGCCTTCGTAAACGAAGAACTTGAATACGTCGCTTTCAAGCTCCTTCTTCCATTCGTTGTAAGGAGCAGTCGTCGTATCAAAGGATTCTTTCGCCGCCTTGAAGTCTGCTTGCAATTCTTTCTTGAAGGTGTCCAAAGTGAATTGGTAATCAGCAAGAAGTTGTGCCTTATATTCATCCAAAGTCAACGTTTCGGAAGAAACGGTTTTGTTATACCCTTTGTCAACCTTCGTCAATGCGTTGATTGCTTCTTTCATCTGCGCTTCCGTTGCGCTGTAAGAAGTTTCACTGCCCGTGTTTTCTCTACCGATTTTTTCGTAGAGGGATTGCAAGCGCATCATTCTCGTACTT
>SVIN01000050.1 GCA_015069495.1 Clostridiales bacterium | reverse complement strand
ATGAATACCGATTTCACTCTTTTCTCGCGCGCCAACAATCCCTTCACGGCCACCGACGTAGCGCTTGTTGTTGTCAAATGCTTCGTTGACAGAATCCGCAAGCATCAACGCTGTACCGCTGGGCGCGTCCTTTTTCAAGTTGTGGTGGCGTTCGATAATTTCTACGTCGTAATTATCCCCAAGCACCTGCGCCGCCGCTTTAACAAGGGCTTGCATCAGGTTGACGCCCAAGGAAAGGTTTGCTGTCTTAAAGATAGCAACCGACTTGGCGTATTCTTTCACTAATGCTTGGTCATCTGCGGTAAAGCCCGTCGAAGCCAATACTATACCCAATTTATGCGTTTTCGCATAATCCAAGCGTTCTTGCAACCCAATAGGGGAAGAGAAATCGATGATAACGTCCGCTTCTTCCTTGATATCAGCAAAGGAAGTGTATACGGGGATGCCAATCTCTTTAGGGTATAAATCCACACCGCAAACCGCGGTAGCCTCGGGATCATCGGCAAGCAAGGAAAGAACGTTTCCGCCCATTTTACCGCAAGCGCCGCAAATGATAATTCTAATCTGTGCCATTATGCTTTACACTCCAAACCATATTTTTTCATGGCAGTTAGCAATTTTTCGCGGTTGCAGTCTTCCATTTTTGTCAAAGGTGCGCGGGGAGTACCTGCGTGGAAACCGAGGATGTTCATGGCTTCTTTGACGGGGATAGGGTTTACTTCGACAAAGCAAGCGTTTGCAACGGGTAACAATTTATCGTTAAGTGCAATCGCTTCTTCAATTTTTCCTGCATGTGCAAGGTCGCAAAGCTTCTTCACGTCTGCGGGGATAATATTTGATAAAACGGAGATGACACCCGCGCCGCCACACAAAAGAATGGGCAAGTTCAATGCGTCTTCGCCGGAATATACGTCACATTTTTCACGGATAAGGCGGAAGGTTTCCATGGTTTTGCTCATATTTCCGCCTGCGTCTTTAATACCTGCGATGTTGGGGATTTCTGCAATTTTCGCCATAGTAGCGGGTTGAATTTCCACGCCCGTACGTCCAGGAACGTTGTATGCGATAACGGGGATAGAAACCGCTTCACAAATAGCTTTGTAATATGCTACCAAACCGTTTTGGGTGCATTTATTATAGTAGGGAGTAACGGCAAGTAAACCGTCGCCGCCGAATTTTTCTGCCGCCTTTGCGGTCATAACAGCATCCGCGGTGTTGTTGCTTCCGCAACCGAAGATAACCTTTGTGCGGTGGTTTACCTTTTTTACTGCATAATCCATGAGAAGGTGTTCTTCTTCGAAGGACATGGTGGAGGGTTCACCCGTTGTACCGAGGAAAACAATCGCGTCCGTACCGCCTGCGATTTGGTGTTCAATCAATTCACCCAATACGTCAAAATTGATACCCGTTTCTGTGAATGGTGTAATCAGCGCAGTTGCACTACCTTTAAAAAAACCTTTCATAATCTATTATATGCTCCTTTCTTTTTCTGTTGTTCAATCAAAATAGCCTTTTGCTGCAAGCAATTCCGCAAGCAATACCGCCCCGCCGGCCGCACCGCGTAAGGTGTTGTGGGAAAGTCCGACGAATTTGTAATCGTATACGCTGTCTTCACGAAGTCTGCCTGCGGTCACGCTCATACCGTTGCCTTCCATACGGTCAAGTTTCGCCTGCGGGCGGTTGTCTTCTTCTAAGTATTTCAAAAACTGTGCGGGGGCGGACGGAAGATTTAACTCTTGAGGCGCGCCCTTGAAGTTTGCCCACGCGGACAAAATGTCTTCCTTTGAGGGCTTGTTTTCAAACTTCACAAAAACAGCCGCCGTATGTCCGTCAGAAACGGGTACGCGCAAACATTGTGCGGTGATTGCGGGACCGTCTGCGTTTACAATTTCACCGTTTTCAAGTGTGCCCCAAATTTTGAGGGGTTCCTTTTCACTCTTTTCCTCTTCCCCGCCGATATAGGGGATTACGTTGTCAAGGATTTCGGGCATCGTTTCGAATGTTTTGCCTGCCCCGGAAATGGCTTGGTAGGTGCAAACGACCGCTTCTTTCACACCGTATTTTTTCAAAGGGTGTAAAAGGGGAACGTAGGATTGCAACGAGCAGTTGGATTTTACCGCAATGAATCCGCGTTTCGTGCCAAGACGCTTTTTTTGTGAAGAAATGACTTCGATATGGCCATCGTTAATTTCGGGGATAACCATAGGTACGTCGGGGGTAAAGCGGTGTGCGGAGTTGTTGGAAACAACGGGGACTTCTTTTTTTGCGTACGCTTCTTCCAAGGCGCGGATTTTGGCTTTGTCCATATTGACAGCGCAAAATACAAAATCTACGCTTGCCGCAATCTTGTCCATATCTGCTTCTGCATCCAAAATGACCATATCGGCGCATTTTTCAGGGATGGGCGTAGGGAAGGACCATTTGTCGCCTACGGCTTCTTGGTAGGTTTTACCCGCAGAACGAGCAGACGCCGCAAGGGCTGTTACGTTGAACCAAGGATGATCGGCAAGCAATGTCATAAAACGCTGCCCAACCATACCCGTTGCACCGATAATACCGACGTTAAACTTTTTCATATTCAAAAACTCTCCTTAGATGGTATAAAAAAACAAAAGACGGTGGGTCCCCGTCTTTCAGTGATATTATGTGCGGTAAAGTAATCCCAAAGGGAAACACATGAAATAGCACGTCACGGACGGTGACAGTCATACGGGTGTTCTCCCGCATGCCCAGCGCAAAAGGGCGATTTTTACGCTTCGGCGAGGATACCCTTTCCCAAACCGCTTGTACAAATCCGCCCCGATTTGCTTACGGCAAGGTACTGATGTTCGCTCGCTCCTCTATTTAACGAATTTATTTTAGCATATAATCGGTGGAATGTCAAAGATTTTTTCAAGGGTTTTACCAATAAAAATATGGGAAATAAAATATTTCTTGAAATAATTTCATTTTTTCGCGAAAATTCCTTGAAATAATCATAAATTTGTAGTAGAATAGTAACATGGTGTTTAATGCGCGCGTATGCGTGGTATAAATAACCGTTGTGTTTTTCTGCGTTTTTGGAAGATTTTTTCTGTTATGGAAAAATTGGACGGAGAAAAACGACAAAATAGAAAATGGAGTTTTGAAATGGCGCAACAAAAGAAAGGGTTTATCACCCGTATGCTTGAGGGTAAGGAAAAGAGCGAAGAATATGCAAGAAGTACGTTGCCGACAACCGTTGGCAGCTCTTTTGGGATATATTCAAAGGGAATTTTAGCAAAATATTCAAGGTAAATTTGCTGACGCTTCTTTTCTTTGTACCCATGTTTGTTATTTTGATTATGAATTCGTTGCTCCA
>SVIN01000024.1 GCA_015069495.1 Clostridiales bacterium | reverse complement strand
GCTTTAAAACGTGTTCCTCTTTGGCAAGCACGACGTCCGCCTCCGCTACCGTTTCTGTACCCTTTGCATCCAAAAACAGCTCTCCGCAAGAACATTTCCAATGCGCGATATTCCCTTCCTGCGCGCAAGTTGCCTTGCGTTCGGACACTTGCGTCAAAATGTGCGTATGTTCACCGCCTTCTACGCTTTCAGAGATTTGCGACGATTGCCCGTTTTGACTTGCACCACCGCCCATCATAGCAGACAAATCGCACGCTGCAAACGTAAAGACGCTTGCGATACCTAACAAAAAGCTGATAATCTTTTTCATGGTTGCCTCCAAAGTTATTTCATTTTATACGTCTATCTTCCTTTCACGGAAACGTTGCAATTATGCATATTTTTTCTTATTTAAAACGATATATTCTTTTCTTTCCGCAATCGTTTTTGCTCTCGACGACGGAATAAGATGCCATTGTATTTCACCGTTTTTGATGACACCGTTTTTGTCCGTGCTGTAGTAATTGTATATATCCTTAATCGTGCCGTTTGTTTCCGAAATTACAATGATCGAACCGCCGATGATCGGAGTAGAACCTTTAGGTACGTTATCCCTCGCCGTAATAACGCCCGTTGATACATCCATAACATTCATTCGATCATATTCACCGGACTTCACACCATAGTGCAAACGAACGCCTTCGTACACAACGCTTGCCGTATTATAATGCACGTGACCTACGAAAATGGAGTCAGCACCTAACGCCTTCATGCCGTTAAATATTTTCTTATCTCTATCCCAAGGACCAATCAACTGACAGCCGATATAACCAAAGTCGCCCTCTGCTGTTTCTTCATACAAATCGAAATTAATATTCGGGGTTGCAGACATAGTAAAACCATATTTTTTAAGATATGCTTCTTCAAAGACCGCTGGCTGAATGTGATAAGCAAAGGAAAGTTTTACGTCAGGTACGTATTTTTTCAAGAGTTTAATTTGTGCGGTGTACCAATCAACTTGATCTTGCGCAAGACCGCAATAATCATTTCTCGTATGTCCATTTGCAAGACTTGCTTCACTTGCTTCCGTGCAAGCATTTGTATCCAACATATAGAACACACGCTTAATTTCCCCTTCCTGCACAAGCCCTACCGAATAGTTGCCATTCCCCGTCAATTCCTTTTGATCGAAAAGACAATATTCCGAATTTTCAAGCTGTTCGCATTGCCAATCTATACCCTTCTTACTTTCAGCTTCGTGATTGCCGAATACGGGCGACCAAGGAATTTGTAAACTGTCCATGAAATCAATTAAAGCGAGCAACGAAGTTCCGTTATCGTCGTGCGCCCCATGTACCAAGTCCCCTGTAATGATGATGAAATCGGGATCGGCCGCCTCAACGGTTTCTGTCAAGTAATCAAACAAGCGTTCTTCGATTTGATCGGTTGCCCAGATCGTTTCATACGTGTTACCACCGGGACGAACCTGCGCCGCGTCAATGATTTGAGTATCCGTCAACTGCAACACAACCGGATCACGCCCTGCGGGTACTTCTACAATGAAATCAGGAATCCCCAACACCGAAATAAGCACCGTGTCCGCCTGCTTTATCTTATTCTTTCCTTCTGCATCCGAAAAATACCCCTCACAAGAAGAACAAGTCCAATGTTCCACGACACCGTCTTCCGTACCGTTGATAGGCTTTGCTTCATGATGCACAAGAGTATGCGCCGCCGTTAAAATAACTTCCGACAATTTCACTTCTTGCGTACACGCTTCATCCGCGTAATTCTTATAACACTTCGAGCACGACCAATATTCCATTCTACCGCCGTTTTTGCAAGTAGGTTCAATACCTGCCGTATGCTTTAAAACGTGTTCCTCTTTGGCAAGCACGACGTCCGCCTCCGCTACCGTTTCTGTACCCTTTGCATCCAAAAACAGCTCTCCGCAAGAACATTTCCAATGCGCGATATTCCCTTCCTGCGCGCAGGTTGCCTTGCGTTCGGACACTTGCGTCAAGATGTGCGTATGCTCACCGCCTTCTACGCTTTCAGAGATTTGCGACGATTGCCCGTTTTGACTTGCGCCACCACCCATCATAGCAGACAAATCACACGCTGCAAACGTAAACACGCTTGCGATACCTAACAAAAAGCTGATAATCTTTTTCATGGTTGCCTCCAAATAAAACTTCTACTAAAAAAAGCTACTATACTTTCCATATTTGTTTACTCCATTATAACATATCGAAATATTGCATTTCTACTTATTTTTTCTTGATTTCTTCTCATTTTTTCGGGTAAACATAATCACTTTCATACTTAATCTAACTAGTATAACAACGGACAGCGTACTTTGCTGTCCGTTGTTTTGATTATTTTTAATATTCAACGCATACATGGTGCCTTGTTTTTTGGCATTTTTGCGTTTTATTAGTAAATCTCTACGATTTCATAGCAGTTGAAATCTTTGATTTCAAAGAAAACTCTACCGTCCTTGTATTCAAAATCCAACTTCCTATTTACAGGTTGCAACACCACTTGATTGGGCTTTTTCTCGCACTTAATCGACACCATCACCTTCGACAGCGTAACGATATCTTCGACGATTTCCACGCCGTCACCGCGCTTGATTGTATTCGCATACCATAAATGACAAATCGTCTTACCGTCCTTTTCATAGAGCGCCGCTTTTCCTGAAGAAGGCAAATCCGTCGTCACTGTACGTTCTATCAACAATCTATCCAACAACGGAGAGATCAACTGTCTTGCGGTCAACGAACCGTCTTTCGCGTACTGAGCGAACAAGTTTGACGCTATATAAATACCATCTGCGCCTTCCGTGATTGCCGCGGATACCTTTTCAGGATCGTAGGGCGTATGTGCGTGCGAGCAGAAACGAATTCCTCTTCTCGTGAAATAGGGAGAAATTTTCTTAGCAAGCACCGTTCCCGTCGCTTCGATATTATACGCTTCTTCATACGCAACAAGTGCCATGCCGTTTGCGTATTTTAAAGCGTAATTTGCGTCAATATAGCAAGGAGTTTCCTTGTCCTCGCCTTGATATACGCACCCCAAATCAAACGCCGTTTTGCCGTTAAAGAGGATATTTTTGCCCATCGAAACGATCTTACCGCCGTTTGCAACATACTGTTTCAAAGCAAGATATTCGCTCTCCGTCAACTCTACGTCATCGCAAAGGAAAATCACTTTATAGCGGTTGGAAATTTCTTGTTCGTCAATCAAATCAAATAAAATCTTTTCCTCGAACAAAATACGGGAAAGCCCGATTCTGCCATCTCCGCCTTTGGGAGAATACATAGCCGCTTCCGCCAAATATTCCCCACCGCGCCAAGCGTCGCGTGCCGCTATGTACGCGTTTGCTTCACCGATGCTTTCATACGTATAATCGTCCAATTTTGCAGACGGGTGTACTTGGTCGCCAACGCAAAAACCTGCGTCTAAAGCCAAACATTGCGCCGCTTCGTATTTTAATGCCGCCTTATACTTAAACGCGCCAAATTCCCCCCAGCTGCGGTGAAACTTGCCCGTCATACCGATACAGTTCTTCCCCTGGCGGCGAAGATATGCCATGGAAAGAGGGAAGTGATCGTATCCCCAACCACCCGTAGGCAATGATTCCGTTTCTAATTGATGACAGCAATTCATACGATCACGTCTGCCAACGGGGAAATCCCCGCCGTTGTGAAAAATAACACAATCGGGTTTAATTGCATGTACCGCTTTCTCCAATCTATCCGCATACATAGCCAAAACATCGTACGATTGCTTAACGTTATCCTCATAGCTGTCGGGATTCAGCCCTTTTTTCACCATATCCGCTTGGCAATATTCACAATAACAGGGCCAATCCGCCATGATATCAAAGAATACGCCGTCAGGCATATATTTACGCACGACTTCTTCCGTTTGTTCCACCAACAAATCCATATACGGCGTATTAAAACAAATTCTGCGGAAATATGTATCATCGCGAGCCTGCAAACCTCCCTCCTTTCTTTGCAACCATTCGGGATGTTGACGAGCAATATATTCGTCATAGCCTGCGGAAATGTAAATTTTCGCAGAAACGCCAGCTTCTTTACACGCCGCTACTTGCTTATCCAACAAACTGCCGCAAAGATGGGGATGTTTGAAAAATTTCGTATCTTCATAATAGAAACAACCGTGATGGCATTTCGCAAACAAAGTGATAGAATCAATGCCCGATTTGATCAAATTTGCCTTGAATTCTTCCGCATCAAACCCTGCGCCTATCCCTTCGATTCGTTCGGACGTATGAAAGTCCAAATGCACACATCTCTTATCTTTCATCCTTTTTCATTCTCCATTATTTCTTATTTTTTGAATATATTGTCGCAAAACAGCGACAACCTTACGCAAAAAAGCACAACGATGAGTTCTGCGAATCGCAGAACTCATCATCATATTTTGTGATTACTCAGTATACTGAGAGTTTGTTACAGCAAAAGGATTTGCCAATGCATTTCTTACGCTTTCACGAATAACCGCAGCCTCTTTTGCATCCACGTTAGTAGGATTGTAAGTAATTTCGTCAGGCGTATAACCCGTCAACGTACAAAACATTGTCAGCGAGGACATGAAACGACCTTCATATACTGATAAGTGCGCACCGTCACGATTCCATTCGTTAAGTTTATTTACGTCGTCCCCTGTGTAATCATCACCGATATAGGAAGTACGTCCGTTTTGAATTGCCGTACCTGCAGGTGAAATCAAGCGGAATTCTTCATTCGGTACAATCTTTGCCTGCACTGTCGAAACAATCGCATTGTACATATTCGCTTGGCTGTTGCTATACAAACCGCCAAACCAATTAGAACTACTGGGATATGCCCAAGTCATATTCCATACCAGTTTCATGTTGGTATTGGTTGCTCTGCTCTGCACATATTTTACCAAGCCCGTCAAATCACTGTTGTAGCTGTCAGGATTACCGCTGTTACCACTTTGCTGCTGCAAGCTGATGAAATCCCAATTCGTAAATCGAATACCGTATTCCATCGTCTGTTTGGGCCCATTTGAACCATTCACCCAAACACCGTTTTGATAATAGGTAAATTCATATTCCGCTGCATTGCTTTGGCTGTTCGCATAATGGGTCGCAAGCGTACAACCTCCGATTACGAGGTTACCGATGACGATATCTTGGCTTTGGAAACCGAGCGAGCTTGCAATTTGAGGCAACCAATTTACCGTATCTTGCGAGAAACTGTTACCAATCATGAGCAATTTCAACGTCTGTCTCTTTTCTACCTTTACCGAATAGGTTGCCTGTGCATCGCCAACATTTACTACGATTTCATAGCTTCCCACTTTCGCGGTATTATAGTTAGAGATATCTACCGTATAGTAATCGATATCGCTTTCCTTCGTATTATCCGTATAGACAACGTCCACTTTACCGCCAAAGAAGAACTTATCGCCGATAGCGAACGTAGTCTTCTGACCAGAAATCGTAACTTCCTTTACAGCTTTCACCGTATTAATAACCTGTACGGATACAACCGTCGTTGCCGTTTGTCCGTTGCTGGTTGCTGTAATGGTAACCGTCGTATCACCAACTCCCTTCGCCGTCACTACACCGTTCTCAACGGTTGCGATTTGAGCATCAGCTACGGTATATTCTAACGTAGCGTCCGATACAAGTTCATCCCCGAGCTTAACCATCGCATTTAAGTTAAGCGTTTTTTCAGGGTACAAAAAAACTTGGTTTTTGTCATAAGGCACAACGATGGAAAGTTCGGGAACTGCACTTTGCTCTTTTACGATAACAAGGCACATCGCCGTTTCTCCGCTAAATTGTGCATAACAAACCGTTTCGCCAGACGCAAGGGCGGTGATGACACCCTTGTTGTTGACAGATGCAATGTTTTCGTCACGGATTGACCAAAAGACGGGAGCATTTTTTCTAGAAGTCGTTACTTCCGCCTGTACGCTTTCGCCAATTTCCAACTCCAATTCAGGAGTTACAAACTCAATGGAAGCATTGCCTTGCTGATCAGTCGTGCTATTAGACTCGCCGCCCGACTGCTGTGCATTGGAACAAGAAGTAAGCCCAAATACGCACATTATAGTTGCGAGGATGCAACATAATAATTTTCTCATAAATGCCTCCTTTTACTTCACAAGGTCGCCCAAAGGATGACCTTCCATTACGTCAGACAATCTGAAATAGTTTACGTAATACTTAAACGTAGCTTTGAATTCAGCCAATTCTTCCGCCGAGTAGTAGGAGGTCAGGAGCGTGAGCTTTAAGTAAAGGGGCATCAAACGTTCCTTCATAATTCTCGATTCCAACTTCTCATGCAATGCGGGATCACTCGTTTTGTATTTTTCAATACTTGCTAATGCCGCGTCGAATTGTTCGTCCATCTGCGCAACTACCGCCTGCGACCAAAGGTTAACGGTTTGTACGTCACCGTAAATCCCACCAGCACCAGGGTTTACAAGCGTATGATAATAGGTATATCTATCACGCATAATTTCGTAGAATTCGTACATGTATTCCGCCGCGTCTTTATAATACGCCTTCATGAATTTTTGCACCAAGTCGGTGTATGACAAGTTCAAATCCCACATCAACCAAGATTCTACGTACGAACGCATTTCACGGAAACCCGTTACGTAGGTAGACGCCGACTGCGACGTGATTGAAATAACGCCTAACTCTTTACATTCTTCGTACATACCTTGTACCGTATTAAAGTTATGGAAGTTAATCAAATATGCATGGAAGTTGATATCGTACAAGTACATCAAAATTTGTCCGTCCGCAATCTTCCCCCAACCATATAAATCGTTGTATATATCCGCATTGATACCGCTTTCAAGCTGATAAGCATAGTTCGTTTCAATGGGTGTATAGAAAACAAGCAAATCATCATGAGGAACAACTCTGTCGCTGTAAGGTTTGATTTCACCGCTCTCCGTTTTTACAACGGGAGCCATTCTCGTTCCGTAATATGCATATACAACGTAGAACACCTTTCTGCCAGGCTGATTCTTTTCAAGCCAATCATTTGCAATTTCGATAACGTTGTTCATGAATGCAACCTGAAGACCGCCTTGGTTTGCCCCGTAATCAACCATCGCTTGCTTACATCTATCGCAGTCACAATGACCGATAACGTCTTCCTGACCAAACATGAAGTAGGTGGCATCAGGGAACTGCTTGAAATAATCGATAAATCTTTCAGCCGTTACTCTTTCAAGCACTTCACCGCCTGTATAGCAAAGTTGCGAATTCTCAGTGCTAAACCAATCGGGGTGATGCTGATAATACGTTTTGCCTTCACAGCCCGGTTCTCCACAAGTACAAGGAGCCGTACGCTTTACATATTTGGAAGTCTGCCCATGTCCCCAGTTAACGAAACCATAGGACTCGGTAGGATAAATCATACGATATCTCATATTGCTGAGGCTATCGTCACGCATTTCAGCGTGCACCAAGCTTCGAATTTGGAATGCAGGATTTACAATATAACCCGTATAATCATACAAGGGAATATTTTTCTTCTTTTCAATATGGATTTCGTCTGCCGCATAGAATTCGTAGTCGATAGCATCCTTCAAGAAATCGTAAACACCATACAATACACCGCTACTCGACGTATAATCGGGACAGGAAATAAACACGTTATTTCCTACCGTCTCGATATAGTACCCCGAGTCTATAATATCGCTGCTGGACAACGCCTTTCCTACTTGGCTATCCCAAAGGTCAGTATGTCCCAAGGAAATAACGCGGGTTTTTGCCTTCGTTGTACTTTCTTTTGCAACGGCGATACTGCTGCCCGTTGCATTTGCCAAGTTTTGCGCCAACTCACTTGCAGCCAATTCCTCGTAGAAGTTTGCTTCATCGCGAAGCACAATAGTATAACCACTGACTCCGTTGCGATAGAGATATTCCCCTTCTACAACTGCCAGCTCTTGCGTACTACTGTTATTTTCGTTTTCTTGTTCCGAAGAACCGCCAACATTGCCACAAGCCGCAAACGAGCTAATAAATAAGGCGGAGCATAATGCCGAAGCAATTACTCTAATAATATTTTTCTTCTTCATTTTATTGTCTCCTCCTTATTTTACCCAGAACTCATATTCTTTTACAGTGTAATTATAATACTCGTCGTATGCAAGCACTCTCAAAACGTAGCGTCCCTTCTTTTCCGTGATAAACGCATTATCATTTGCCTTGAAGTGAGAATCGTAAATATTGTGGTCTTTGCTCAACAAGGACGTCACCACGCCGTTCTTCACATAATGCAACAAACGCATTTCACTGTCGGGAAGCATAACCATTACCTGAATGGTGCAATTTTCACCGTTATCCGTTGCCGAATAGGTCGGGATTGTAACCGCTTCTCCTACTTTATACGTCGACTTCAACGAATTCGCTACCGTCAATGTAGGCGCGGTTTCATCGCTAACGAGAATCATATAAGGGAGTGACATGGTGTTGCCATGCGTATCCTTTGCAAGATAAGTCACTTCGTAAGAGCCTGCCTTATCTAATACGAAATCCAAAGGCTGATCCGCAGGACCGCTAACAAGCGTTGTACCGCCCATTTTAAGTGTAACGGTAAATTCAGCAATCTGCCCAAGCACGTCAAAAGCCTTTGCCGTAGGAATATTCGCCTTCGAACCAAGTTTTTGACGAAGCAAGAATGCTTCATCCAATGCAATGATGGGTTTCGTTTCATCAAGAGCTTTATCAATGCTGCTCTTATTGTAACCCATCGACTGATTGCAAAGTTGGCTGAGGCTCATCGAAGCTTCACCGCTCACGCCAGCAAATTCAACGTCCAAATATACCCAATCCGAGAACCCTTGGAAATCTTCACCGTTGTCGTATTTCGTTATCACGATAATTTCTTCACCGTTCGTATCGATTACCGTGTGATTCTTCGCGGAATAGGTAAAGGACAAAATACCCTTACTTGCTGCATACGCACTTCTGACCACATCGCCACCCAACTGCATAAACCACTGATTAGCGGTCTGATCGTAGTAGAAGTGGAATTTCACGGACAAGTTTTCGTCCATTGCATCCGTTAAAGTGAGGATCATCTCCGTGAAGTTTGCCTTATCTACTTCATAAAGGAAAGAAGCAGAAAGGTTTTGCGTGCTGAGTGTATTTACAAAGGTTGCTCTTGCATTATCGCTGAATTTAAATTCCAAACAGGTCTTTTCATCGCTAATCTGCAAATCGTCGCCTGTATAGAAATACTTGCTCTTATACTTGCCCTCGTCTGCATCCACTATGGAAATGGTGTCTTCCCATACCGCAGAACCCGTTGTACCTTCCGCAACGTAACGAATGGTCGTTGTTTCGCCGTCCGCCGTAAACGCGCCCTCTACCAGCGTACCGTTTACATAGGTCTTGCAAGGCAAGGTGATCAATTCACCGTCCACCGTTTCTACCGCCAACGCCTTCGGGAATTCATAAGTGAAGCCTTTCAGCAATACGTCAGTAAAGTTAGGATTTGTCACAAACTTCGGTGCAGTAATTTCTTGCGAACGAATGGTGACTACGCCATAACCTACGCGACCATAATAATCGGTCGCCTGATAAACTACCTTATAATCGCCAAGTTCCGTAAGCTGTAACTTATCTTTAACATCCAACAACTTTTTGCTAGGGCTATACACAAAGCGTTCCGTCTTCAACGTACCGCTACCGCCATAAATATTGATGTCCGAAACGTAAGGAATCTCCGCGATTTCATAAACGTCCATTTCTACCAACGGTTCATCAATGCCGATGTAAATATTCGGTGCGGAATCCTGCGCGATAATTTCAATACGCTCTTCCACTTTGTTGCCCGAATAGTCCTCAGCACGATAAATCACTTCGTATTTCCCTGCATATTCCACAAAGAAAGATTCGCCATCGTTGGCAACGGTGATTTTCTTACCGTTTTCATTGATATGATTTACCAAAACGTTCGTCTTTACCGTTTTATCCAAAACATCCTTTGCCGTGAAAGGAATGATCGGGAAACGAGTGCCGACCTCAGCCGTGGGCAATCTATCCGACATATCATAATCAAACGAAATAATTGGCGCTTGGCTATCAATGATATCTTGCGCTAAATTATATCCGCCGAACGATTTAATCAATAAAACGCCTTCCGCTTTGGAGAAACCGCCACCTTTAATCGTTACCGATACTTCATCGCCCTTAAAACCTTCCCAAGGATCGCTCTTATATTTACCAGGATCATCAAGGTCATTCACCATGTAGTTTCTAGCGTCCGTATTCGTACGAGGTCCGATAAATACTTGCTTGGACGTATGGTCAAGCGCAAGAGTCAAAGGCGATTCTGCAATAGTCTTATTGTTAAAGTCCTCCAAAACACGGCTCCATCCACGGAAGCTGTGGAACACCTGCGTACCGTAAAAGCCGCTCGTATGGAATCTCGAACCTTCGTAACCGCCATATTGTCTATTGACTGCACCTGCTTTTACGTACGAAGTCATACCAGCACCGTCAACAATGTTAGAGGTTTGGATAATATATTCCACGTAATTGTTTTTATCCGCCGAATCCGTCAAACGTACCGTTATATTTTCGAAGTCCGTTTCGCCGTAAACGCTGGGTTCTACAATCATTTCAAGGAAGTTAAACCCTTCCACTAAATCTGACGTCTTTAAATTGGTAGCGAATGCAATTTCTTGACCTGCCTTAAGATAGACCTTTGCGCCATATTGTTCTTTCTTCAACTCGTAAGGACTGTCAGGGCTGAACCTACCATATTCCACCCTCATTCCCTTATCTGCAATAATCATGTCTTGCGGTCTACGAATAGCCATATAGTCTCTCGTTTCCTCAACGCGCACACCGTCAACCGTTGCATAATAAGTTACTTGATAGTGGCCTGCCTGCTCAATTATAAACTTGTCACTACCGTAAATCCCACCGCTGGGATATACGATTCTCATACCTTCCGCATACACGTTTGTGCCTGCGGAATTCATCTTATAATCCTTCGCTTCAATCATATCACCGATATGTAAATTGCTGGAAACAGCGTTTTCTGCTGCGTACACCGCTTTACGATCCGAATTAACCGAACCTAAGCAAAGGAATGCACAAGCCGCAGCACAAATTCCCAGCCCGATGCGAAGAATATTTTTTTTCTTCATCATTTTCATTTATCCTTTAATTCCTCCCACAGATAAATTTACGTTAAGTTTCTTGTTGAATATCGCATAGAATACAACAATCGGGAATGTCATCAAACAAATACCCGCCAATCTAGTAGGCGTATGTGCAATTTCTACAATTGCAGTGTTTTGGAATTGATACATACCATACGCTGCAACAGGGTGCGAAGGCAAATACACCATCGGAATTTGGAAATCGTTCCAAAGCGCGATGAAGTTCAACACAAACACCGCCGAAGTCGTCCCCGCAGCCAAAGGCATAATGATTTGTACCATAACAGCCAAGGGCGTTGCTCCATCAATCTTTGCCGCCTCCGTATAATCATGAGGAATCATCTTAAACTGTGCGTAGAAAATCAAGAAATACGTATTCAAGAAAGTCGAACGCATGATCCAAATTCCCCAGAATGTATCAAAGAAACCCAATGCTTGCGACGTCGCAATCTCACTCGGCATTGAACCGACAATGGGCAACGCCAAAGTAACCAATACGAACCCATAGATAAATTCGGAGAACTTGTATTTAAAGCGAGCCGTGGCATACCCCATTACCATCGAGGTAATGGTAAAGGCAAGAGCACTGCCCACCGAGAACAAAATCGAGTTAATGAATTGTTGGAAAATATTAAATCTCGCGATAGCAGGTTTCCCATTAACCATTACGTCAACGTCGATATAGAAATACTTATATGCCGTTGCATAATTCTTAAAAGTTATCTCCCTAGGCCACCACAGTATATTCCCGAGTCGGTCGCTGTTCGGCATCTCCATAAATTCGTATTCTGCAATGGATTTTAAGGTTGTCAATACCATCCAAAGCAAAGGTAAAATCATGGAAATTACGTATAAACCTAACACAATGCCAAGAACGATACCAAGTATGCTTGTCTTTTCTTTAATCTTCTGCATTATCGTTCCTCCTTCCCTTCCAACAGTCTACGTACAAGCAACGTCAAGGGGAATGCAATCAACGTACAAACAATACCCAAAGCACTTGCGTAAGTGTACATCGATTTACCATTGCCAGTCTTGTTTACAAGTTCGAACAAGTAATAACCGATCGTGAAGTTTTCATAACCAACGTTATCCCCAAAGAACGAATACAAACTTGCTTGGTTTGTAAACAATGTTGCAACGCTTGCCACCATGAAGGTCGTCACCGTAGGCAAAATCATCGGTACGATGATAAGGAAAAGTTCTTGATACGGTTTTACGCCGTCCACTTTCCCTGCCTCAATGATTTCTGGTGCAACTTGATCCATTGCGCCCGTGTAAATCAAAATTTGTCCGCCGAAACTTACCCAAATATTAAAGAAATAAATGGTGGGCATCAACGTTTTACTGCCAATTAACAACGGGTCAATCACCTTTTCGTGCAATTCTAAAAGATAGCCGGGAATTGCTTCGTTTGCAAAAAACTTAAAGACGATAACAAGCAAAATCCCTGGCAAAATCGACGGTAAAAACAGGAAGAATTTGAAAAACTTGTCAAGTATCCACTTTTTATAAATATAGTACGAGAACAAGATTGCCAAGATACGACCAAAAATCGCCGACAACACCCAAATGATTAAGGAGTTCACGAAGGCGTCCCAAAGAAGGGACGACTTCGTAAGTTCCTGC
This sequence comes from Clostridiales bacterium, assembly GCA_015069495.1. GTDB lineage: Bacteria > Bacillota > Clostridia > Christensenellales > Borkfalkiaceae > Scatosoma. The sequence goes on along the minus strand of SVIN01000024.1, from coordinate 13,667 downwards.
CAAAATCTACTAAAATTTGCGCCAAAATCCCACGTAAATTTACCCGATATCGTATCATACGTCTGAAAAGACATTGCAAAACTGTTTAAATTTACGTAAATATAGAAAATGGCAACTTGTAAAAGAGGCAACGCCACGAGGCAGATGTAGAAGATTAACTCTCCTACATCACGCACTCTTTTACGTTTCAATTTCGTTACTTCCATAAAGGAAACGCTCCTGTCTTATTTTACCAAAGTATTCCATTTGCCCTTCTGGTAGATCCACAAACCATTGAAGAACTCTTTTGCAGTTGCTTTGCCATCTTTGAATGCTTTAAACGCATTGTTCAAGCCTTTGCCGTCACCCTTATCAGCCAAACCACACCAGGTATCCTTTTCAAAGTTGGCTTGATTTTTCGTTACGATATCCGCAGCAGAGAAGGGATATACAACCTTTGCTTTCTGTCTCATATCAATGATACTCTGACCGTAAGGGGTTGCGGTTGCTCTGTCCTCTGCGCTTACTTCATACTGCAACGAACGAGTAATAGAGGTCTTCGCGGTGAATTTGGACATTTCAGCATCGGTATGCAAGAAACGCATAAATTCTTTTGCAAGTTTCATATTCGAACAATTCTTGTTAATGAAGCCGAAGGAACTGTTGATGGAGAACATCGTCTGATCGCCAGCCGCCTCTGCATTCACCTTAGGTACAGGCATGAAAGCAAAACGTCTGTCCGATTTCTTTTCAGCTTTGAGAGTTTCAATTTCTACGAACGTAGGGTTCGCTTCGTTTTCCCACCAAACACCTTCCGCAAGCATTGCATACCGCTTAGCAGAATATTTACTCTTAATGAATTCACCTTGCGCTACGGTGTAGTCCAAACCATTGTAGGAACCGCCGATATACTTCGAGGTGCCGAACAATGCTTCCTGCATTGCAAGCGCGTAGTATTTACCTGCTTGTCTTTGCAATTCGTAGCCGTTTGCTTGGGTAAGTTCAACGTTTTCAAATTCAATATCCGCTTCCATCGTACCTGCTTTGGGGGTAACGCTCTTTGCTACCTTAAGCGTACCAGTCATGGTATTGTTCTGGGAGTATGCATCGTAGCCTTCGTAGTCTGTTGCATAACCATAGAATGCTCTGTTTACGTAAACGGGGTAGTTACCAGAATACATGAAAGGAACGAAACCTTTGGCAACGATTTCGTCGCAAAGTGTGATCATTTGGTCGTAAGTTGCGGGAAGACCGTCGTCATAAGTACCATCTTTACCGTCGGGACCGTTGGCTTTTGCTGCATTAAATTCCGCTGCGCTATCATAGTTACCAATCTTAATGAAGTCGCCTTCGTTATCAAAGTAGAAACCTTCCTCTTCGAATAATTCTACGTCGTAGATAAGGCCATAGAAACCATCGTAGAAGGGGAGCATGTAATACTTACCATCTTTCTTGGTCATAAATTCCTTAATGGTGCCGTCCAACTTGTCCTCAATCGTACCGCTTTCACCGTAATCGCTCATAGAACCGGTTACAACGTCAGTAATATCTGCAACCAAGCCGTTGTTTACGAAAGTGTAATATTCCACAGCTTCGGTGAAATATACGTCCTTATTCAAGTTGCCGCTTTCAGCCAACTTGTTACCACCATATTTATTTTTGTCGCCGTCCAAGCTAATGGAAACGCCCGTCTTACCAGCTTCAAAATGAGTAGCCGTTGCATATTTTGCTTCGAAACGCTTAATTGCGTCTAAAAGCCATTCGCGGCCTACACCGCCGTCGAAGGTTGCAACGCTGAGGTTTGCTTTCGTTTCGTCATACGAGCTGTCTTCAATAATTGTACCGCCACCAAGACCGCCGCCGGCGCCACCGCCACAAGCACTGAAGGAGCCCATTGCCGTCGTACCAAGTAACGCGATTGCCATCAAGGCAAAAATCTTTTTGTTCTTCATTTTAAATATCCATCCTTTTTTTATTTTTCAAAATTACAACCAGCATAAACGCAAGGCTGATTACTACTAAGTTTCCACCAATCGAACTGCCACAACCAGCACTAAGTTCTCCCTTATCGGAGGGTTCGGGTTGAGGTTGTTCAGGTTTGGGTTGAGGTTTAGGCTGCGTGTTTTGGTTTTCCTGTTCTTCAGCTTCCCATTCCGCCGCCGTCTTTAATGCATCGATTTTTGTAAGGTAGGAAAGCTCTAACGCTTCAGCCTCACCATAAGTCGTTGCCTGCTCTAATGCTTTTTTGCCTTCTTCTACAAGCGCTGCGCCTTGCGTAGCTTCCGCTTCTCTATACAGCGTTACTACAAATGCATCCTGTATATTCTTAACCGCGGCTGCAACAAACTGCGCAAATTCAGGTTTTTCTGCTTCCGTTAAAATTTCTTCAACTTTATACTGAATACCCGTCACAACTCTATCTACAGAATCCATATCCATCGCTTCGTCAATAAGCGACCCGCTTTCTTTCTTCATCGAAGAAATTAAAGCCCATTCCGCTTCACCGTACGCACTTTGCGTCATACCGTTAAAGAAAGTGGAAATTTCTTGTTTAGCCTGTGCTTTTTTGCTGTCAAGCTGTGCATAATATTCAACTGTTTTAATCTTGCTTAACGCTTCGCTGAAAGATTCCATAACGTTTTGTACGTCGAGCAACGACATACACGTACTCAACTGTCCTTCTGTTTCTACTACAAGCGCAGCAACTTCTTCTTGCTCTGCTTGAAGATACTTAGAAGTGTCCACGTTTTTAATTTCTTCCAACGCGCTCATACGAGCAGTTGCTACTTTATAATCAATCTTTACAAACGCTTTTCCATCATAACAGAACGCTACGTCTTCCGTCGTTCTGTAAGCAACGGGCGTACCCTCACAATTATTTTTAAAGTATTCTAAGCAAGGGAAGGTTGTACCAGCAGGGAAATAGACTAAAAAGCCGTACTCCACTCTAGGCAACGTAGTTAGATGCCCTACCGCATTCTTACCTACCGAACCGATTTGAGAATCCCCTAACCCACCGTTCCAGTAAGCAAAGCACTGACTAAATGCTACACCTTTGCTGTTCATTTTTTCAAATTCTTTCCAGTAGCTAAGCGACGTGAGGTATTTATATTTAGGACTACTCACATCAGAAAATTCACCCGCTACTTCCCCATGATCATCATAATCGCTTACCGTCAAACGAAAAGCCATAATAACCTTACCGCTTTGTAAGTACCCCATCGATTCTACCTGGGTATCAATATAGGTCATCGTCTCAGCCGCGTTCGCCTTAGAGATAGACGCTACGTGCGCACCTGTAAACAACGTAATCACTGCTAAAAGCATTGTCGTCAATAAAACAAGGATTTTAGAGTTTACTTTTTGTAATATTTTCATAACCTTTTCCTATTTTTGAATGTTATTCTTAACCGCTTGTTAGCGGAACGCGTACGCGTACGCATACGCGTTCCGCTATATTTACAAACAGTTACATTAAATTAGAGATCAATCGTTTTCTTTCTTCTTGCGAAGTGCAACAGCCGCTGCACCAGCAAGCAACGTCAAACCAGTCGTTGCGCCTACTACCGAGCCACAACCGAACGCAGGTTTCACTCCGCTATCCGGCGTATCCACAACAAGTTTTTCAACCTTCTCAATCTTCGCCTTCATATCCGCAACGATGGGCGCAAAGCCTTCGGCGCTTGTTACCGCCTCAATTGCATCCATTGCAGCCGTAACGTAGCCGTTGATTTCTTCCATTGCAGCATCGCTGTACAATTCGTAATTAAGACCATCTACGTAATTGCGAATTTCTTGTTCCGCATTATATTTTGCATCTGCAAATGCTTTCGCGTTTGCTTCTTCAGACTTCAATACCTTATCCATTGCCGCTTTTGCATCTGCAACAATCGTTGCGATTGCTTCATCGTCACCGATTACTTGGTCAAGTCTTGTATATGCGTTTGCAAGAATGGCTTGAATTTCATTCCATTCAGGTTCGTTGTAGTCGCCTTGTGTCTTGTAGCTTTCCAGCTCAGCTTTCACCGCCAAAATTGCCAGTTCCTCAGCTTCTACCTGCTCCGCAGTCTTCACCATATCCATGGTAGCCTTTGCAGTTGCTACGATACCCTCAATAACGCTCGTATTGCCGATTGCATCATTGATATCAACGTAAGCCTGCGCGATTATCGACTGAATGCTAGCCCATTGTGCTGCTTTGTAATCTTCTTCCGATTTGTAGGATGCAAGTTCATCCAAAGCAGCCGTTACAACTTCTTCAGCAGCCGTCCATTGTGCATCCGTCCACAATGCGTCCATAACAGCCTTTGCTTCAACAACAATCTTGTTAAATTCTGCCCAGTTCGCACAAGCATCAATATCCGTCTTCGCCTGTGCAACCGTCGATGCGATGGTTGCCTGTTCAGATTCTCTATACAACGTTACGTCTTTATACGTTTCAAGCTCTGCTTTTGCGTCTTCCTTCCATTGAGGGAAGTTCGTATCCACGTCTGCCTTCGTTGCAACTTCATCCATAGTCGCTTTTGCTGCTGCCAACAATTCTTCTACGGTAGCCTTGGAAAGTGCCAAATTGATTTCTGCTTTCGCTTCACTAACAATCGTTTGGATCAATGCCCATTCCGATTCATAGTAGTCGCTTTCCACAAAGGTAGCTGCATAAGCATCCAACGCATTCATCTTTTCTGTCTTAAAGTCATCAAGCAGATTTCTCCAAGAACCATTTTCATAGATAAACGAAGTTTCTTCAAAGATATATTCATAACCGTAAAGATCAGAACGGAAAGTACCCTCGATTACTACGATAGAGCCTTCCTCAACACCTGCCGTGTCGCTCGTCAAACGAACGAACATCGTATTGCCGCCTACCGACTTCCAGTTGTTGGTCAAATCTACTTGTTCTCCGTTCACAGTAATACCGATACCAGAAATAAAACGGAACGCACCTTGTTCCCAATCTGCTACGGGCAATGTAATGCTGATGTTCGAAGGAATAAGATACAAATCACGAGCATTCGAATCTCTCGTAACCATTGTCAAAGTCCCAACATTCACCGTTTCACACTTCACGCTCCAAGCGTCGTTCCAAATGAACGTGCTTTCGTCAATAACGTATTTGGTTGCCGTTTCTTTGTTGTAGAACGTACCGCCAATCTTAACGATATCGCCGTTTGCAACGTCAGCAAACTTGAAGTAAAGATAACCAGCGCCATCTTTGAGGTTTTTAATGGTGAATTCTCTTGCTTCGCCGTTTACGGTGAAACCGATACCGCTTTCAAACGTAAGCTCGAAGTCTGCAAGTACCATACCCTTCGCAGCCTTGAAGTGCAAGGTGTTTGCCAAACCTTTATCCGTCGTGTTGCTGTTTCCAAACAACGTCAACTTACCAAGGTTTATCGTCTGATAGTTGATAACGCCTTCCCAAGCTTCGCCGTCCCACGTGAACTGACTGTCTTTCACGTAATACAACACGCCTGCTCCGTCACAAACAAACTTACCGCCGATAACAAGCACGTCGCCTTCCTGCGCTTCCATCGCAAGTTCCACACAAATTGCATTGTCACCCGAGTAGATAATCGCTTCTACCGCTTGACCGTTCAAGGTAATACCAATACCATCCGTACAGATGAATTCATCATCCCAAACGTCGGGAATTACAACCGATTCATTTTTCGATGTAAAGTAAAGGATTTGTTCATTAGATGCTTCTTCAATAATCTTTACTTCACCAACACCGATTTCCTCGTAATCGCTTTCATATGCGTTCCAAACGCCGTTTTCATAGATAAACGAGCATTCGTCAATGATATATTGCGTTGCCGTTTCTACATTGTAGAACGTACCGCCAATCGTCAATACCATACCTTCTTCAGCTGCGGGAGTCAACGAAACCATCAGTTTGCTGGAAGAAACGGTAATCGAGGTAGTTTCCACCAATTCGCGGTTCAACGCAACACCTACGCCGCTGCCGCCCTTGAATTTATAAGTACCTTCCTTTTCGAAACTTGCACCGTCTGCTTTCTCCAAGTCGATAAACGTCGTCGAAGATTGCGTTCCCGAAATGCTCAATCCGTCAACTTCATATTCGGTATATTCCAAAATGGGAATCCACGTCGTGCCATCCCACTCGAATACGCTTTCTTCTACAATATATTGACATACACATTCCTCATTGTAGAACGTACCGCCAACCTTCAAAATGTCACCCTTTTCAGGAGCCATAGGCAATGCGATGAAGAATTCATGAGGCATCTTAACTCTATTGCTCATGCCAAGTTCTACGTCGTTCAACGTAATACCTACGCCGTCCTTCCATTTGAACGTTGCCGTCCAACCGTTGTTGCCATCGCTGGGAGGAGTGATACCCTTGCCATCTACTCTTGTGAGATAAACGTGGTTGCTACCTACGGTAAACTTCGCAAACTTTAAGCTACCAAGTTCATACGTCGTATATTCAATGTAGTTTTCCCAAATCGTACCATTCCAGATAAACGTACTTTCTTCGATCGTGTATCTCACTTTTCCAGCTTCATACACAAAAGTACCGCTTACCGTAAGTTTATCGCCAACCTGTACGTTTGCATCTTTGAGATTTATGTACAAATGCTTGTCAGCATTTATAAACTCAGTGGGTGTGAATGACTCACCATTCAATTTCCAACCGTCGCCGCTTTCCAAGGTAAAGTATGCGCTCCAAGAATTCACGAGATATTCTTTAACGGATGCACTCTTTATATACAAAGCCGTTGCTTTGGGAACGTTACTCGTAGCGCCCGAGCTGTGGTTATGTACAGTCAACATACCAAGGCTAAGCGTTTGCCATTCCGTAGGCGTAGGAGGCGTAACGGGAGTATCCGTACCTTCGTATGCAACCCATTTGCCTTCGCTGTTGTACTGTAATTTACAGTTATTAAAGACGAGTTTAATCGCTTTCGCTTCATTATAGAACGTACCATTGATTGTGAAGATATCGCCTTCCTTAGCTTCTACCCCCAAAGGAACGTACAAATCACCAGGCATCTTAATTGTCGCCGCGATTGCCGTATCATTGAGCTTCACACTTGCGCCCGTACCATACGAATAAACGATATCCCAATCGCCTTTATCCTTGGGAAGTGCGTCACCTTCAAGCGAATACAAATATACTACGTCTGCTTTACTGTCCGCACTTGCGCCAACTTTTGTTACTGTATATGTTGTATATTCAACGCTAGGTTCTTCACTGCTTTCCAAGACCCAGGTCGTGCCATCCCACTTAAAAGAGGTTTCAGTTACAACGTATTCAATCGCACACGTGCTGTTGAAGAACGTACCGCCAACCGTAAGAATATCGCCTTCCTTAGGAGCTTCGTAAATATTGATAAACAAAGCGTTAGGGAACTTCATACCGCCTTCTTTTACAGGAGTACCGTTCAACGTAACACCTACACCAGACTTACAAGTAAATACTGCTGTCCAACCACCATTATTGTCGTCGGGAATCGGGAAACTCTTACCGTCTGCTCTTCCAAGATAAATGTGATTGCTTGCTGCAGTCCATTTCATAAATATCAACGAACCAACTTCGTGCGTCGTATATTCTACATAAACGTATTTTTCCCAAGCCGCGCCATTCCACGTAAATTTGCTTTCGGAAATAACGTACTTCGCTTTTGCAGCTTCATACGTAAACGTACCGCTTACCGTAAGCACGTCGCCAACCTTTACGCCCGCAGCCGTAATATCTACATACAAGCCTGCGTCGGTACTTATCAAGTTACCAACCGTTACGGAATTTCCGTTCAATTTCCAGCCGTCACCGCTTTCCAACGCAAATTTATGATCCCACGTACCAGGTGCATAAGGCAACGCCTGACCGTCAGCTCTCTTCATATAAAGCTGTGTCGCTCTCGGATTATTAAGGCTTACGCTGTTTGCATGGGGAACCATTTCACCAAGCTCATATACCGTGTATTGAACTTCGGGTTCTTCGGGAGCTTGATATGCTTCCGTCTGCCAAGCAGTACCGTTCCACCAGAAATCGCTGTCTTCAATCGTATATTTAATCTTATAAGTTTCGCTAACGTATACGCCGCCGAAGGTTACCTTATCGCCAACGTTTGCGCCAACTTCTTGACCGCCAACCGTAATCTTAAGGTAGAACTGATCACCGCCTGCACTTACACGGCAACGGCTGTATGCGCAAGCTTCACCGTTGAGCAATACGTGCGTGCCGCTTACGTAAGTTACTTCGTATTCGTCTACACCTTCAATACCGATGAAATTGCTGTTGCCGTCCGTCTTCATATAGATACGTTGGCTATGCGCACTAGCAGCTTCCGAGCTTGAAGATTTTAAGCCCAATCTACCGATGCTAACTTCTTGATATTCCGTTTCAGGAACTTCGGGTTCTTCGGGGACAACGGGAGTTTCCACATATTCTACCCAAGCGCCTTCCTTATATTGCAATTTGCAGTTATCAAAGACAAACTTAAGCGCAGTTGTCTCATTGTAATACGTACCGTCAATCGTCAATACGTCGCCTTCCGCTGCCGTTGCTTTAAAACCAACGTAGAACGAACCAGGGTACTTAATATCCGTCGTGGTAAGCGTAGTGTCACCCAACGTCAAACCAGTGCCGCTGCCTGCTTCAAATGTATATACGTTGTCCCAATCGCCTGCAGGAAGTTCCTTATCGCTGGTAAGCAATACTTGAATTTCCGTCGCAGAACAACCTGAGGACGCCGCCTTAATCTTCGTAACGTTATAGGTAGTATATTCAACCACTGCGTTCCAAGCCGTGCCATCAAAAACAAACTTCGTTTCTTCGATTACATACTTAACTTTAAGTGTGCCGTTAAAGAAGGTACCGCCGATAACAATTTCATCGCCTGCCACAGCTGTCTTTCCTTCCAATCCAAGGTAAATATTGTTAGGAATCTTGAAATCCGTCCCCTTAAGTTGCGTACCATTGAAGGTTACGCCTACGCCCGTACCATCAATGAAGTACAATTTTTCTGCCCAACTACCATCCTTTACTTCAAATGCTTTGCCACTTGCTTTTTTGAAATTTACCGCCGTCGCGGAGCTACCGCCATCGATTGCAACCCTACCAATTTCATATGTCGTAGGTTCTGCATACTTCGTCCAAACAAAACCCGTCCAAATGAATGCGCTTTCTTCGATAACGTATTTTGCAGGCTGACTTACGTGTACAAACGTACCGCTTACTGTAAGCACGTCGCCCACTTGTACGTTCGCATTTGCAAGGTTTACATACAAACTTTTATCAGCGCTTACAAGTTGACCAGTCGTTACGTCATTGCCGTTTAATTTGAAACCATTGCCGCTTTCCAAGTTGAATTTATCATCCCAAGTTGTGAAAGGTAAGGTAATCGCACTCTTCATATAAAGTGCCGTTGCGCTCGGCTTATTTGTCGTTGTACCCGCGCTATGTCCGTGTACCGTCAATACACCAAGCTCATACGGCGTGTATTCGCCCGTTTCTTCCGCTTGAACAACTACGTTGTTGTTTACCGCCGTAGTACCTGCAACTACACCACCTGCGCCACAAGACACACATGCAATCGCAAGCAATAAACCGGCAAGTTTCATTTTGTTCTTTTTCATCTATTTTCTCCTTCCTATTTATTTGCCATTTTATCTATTCTGTCACGAGTTCTTTATAGAAACCGTGACAGAACCTTTTGCCTTACATTAATCAAACGAGCTATCGCCAGGATCAAAAATATCCCCCTCGGCGTCTTCATACCCGTCGAATGACGTCCTAATAACGTCTTCTTCTAACATTATAAGGAGCTCTATCTCTAAACCATTATATAATTTATTCATTTGCTCCTCCCTTTAGTTGATTTTTGAAGGTAAAATAATCACGCCCTCACCCGTTGCCAAGTCCACCGTAAGCGTTTTATTGTTTACGCTCACCGTTTGCGCTACGCCGCCGCGATAGATAACTACTTCCGTCACGTTCGAGTCAAACGTCAACGTAATCGTTTGCGCCCTATTTTTCTCGTGAGAGTTGTAATTACACAAAACGTAACCTTCGTTGCCGTTCTTATCTTCCATAACACCCATAAGATAGTTCCAGTCCGCCTTATTCGTTTTTACGGAAGAAAGATGTTTCGTGTTGCTTGCGGAAAGTTCGTAGGCGCCAAGCTGACCCATTACCATTTCAAACGCTTTGTAATCGTTGTCTTTGGAAATTTCCCAACTTCCAATAGCAACACCATTGTCTTTACCTGCGCCGAGGATAATACCTTTCCAATTAAATGCATTGTACACTTTACCGATTGCCGTCAATTCTGCGTTGATGTTCTTGAACGCATTGTAATTTTCTTGCTTAACAATGTTACCATTTACGTCTACTGCCGTATCACATTCCCCGTGACCATTAGGCGAGTAAACATACCAAGACATGGAATCTACACCAAACGCCATCGCTGCGTATGCCTGCATACGAAGTTCTGCTTCGCTAGGCATTCTTTCCTTGGACGAATTACCACTTTCAATAAAACCGTAGGATTGCAAGATAACGTGTGCATGCGCATCGTTTTTCAAAGCCGTCGTCTTCAATACACCAAGGTCAAATAAGAAATTCTTCACCAACGTCTTATCCGCCAAAATGGGATAGGTGTCAAGCGAAAGCCATTTTGTACCGCTCACCTTAGAAAGTACTACGTCACAATATTTTTGCAAATATGCCTTAAACGCAGCCTTATCAGGCGTTTCGCCCCCAAAGGTGCTTGCATACGAGGGAAGAAGGTTACCCATAAAGATTGTGTCCGTACCAGCATATGCCGCTTCAAACGCCGCTACCTGCTCAGCAATCTTATCAATCGAAGCAAGAGAGGGTTCGTCCCAAGCAAGGAAGCCCATAAACCCTTCGCAATCAGAGAAATCGGGATAACCTGCCTGTGCAAAGTTGTTGTTGAGGCTGTTGTTGCCGTTATTTTGGAAAGCAAACGTTCCGATGCCTTGCGACCAGAAGAAGTCGATAATTTGACGAGTTTTTTCGATATTTACAACAGTATTCATCGACAAAATGTTTGCGCCCGTCAAGCCGATAACTTGAATACCAGCTGCTTTCATGGTGTTTGCAACAGCGATATTCGCATCGTTATAATAATTGTTGGTAGGATCAAGTGCGGGGAAGTTCCAAGCAATGATAGACATTGCATTTGCATTATATGCATTGTAGTTCATCAACTTGATTTCTTCCGTACCGATATACGCATCTACAATCGCTCGCTTTTCAGCTGTCAAGTCGTTATAACGAGGCTCATTCTCATTTTGAGGTTCGCTTGTATCCGCCTTGAACGCTTTTGCAATCATACGGATAGAACGCACGTTGTCTTCACTGTTAAACGCCGTGTAAACCGTCCAAACTTCGCCACCTGCAAAGGTGATTTCCATATACGCACGACCTGCAAACAATCTACCGTAGTTATCTTCTTTAATCGTTTGCATTGCACCGCGGAATTTGAAGTAATCGCCGCTGATAAAGTTAGACAAATCTTCTGCGCTCGGCACCGTGCTTTCAATCTTCAAGATCGTTTGGCCATCGACAAAATTGATCAAGTTGGGTTTTTGACCTGCGCCAAGATAATCGTAAGGAATAATCAACGTACCATAATCAATACTTTCGATACCATATTGACCGATCAACGCATCGAATTCTGCTTTGTTGAACATGCTTGTGAAACGGATACCCGATTTATCAGCCGTTTCGCCAATACGCATTGCCGCACCTTCTTCCATAGTGAAGTCAATTTCCACCGCCGTGAACGTCATTGCCTTATCTACGGTAATTTCCGTACCAGGAGCATACAACACACCATCATATGCCCAACCGATAAAGGTCTTCGTGGTTTTACCCGTCGCAAGCGCGTAGGTTTCGTTCTTCTTCACCTTTTCCGTGTGCGTACCTGCCGACGAAACGTACGTCATCTTAATGCCGTCGGGATCGGTAATCGTCGTCTTCGCAATTTCAGTCGCGTAAATGCTGACGTGACTGGTAAATTCACCCCCAAAACTAGGGAAATAGGTAGGCGTAAATTGAGCAGATGTCATCATCGTAGACAATACCATTACTTCGTCAAGCTTAACGTACGTCCAAACTCTACCATCCTTCATACTGATTGCGCCAATTTCGATGACGTAATCGGTATTGCTTTCCAACGAATACTTTTGCGTTGACTCGAGATGTTGAATATATATTTTACCGCTTCTAAGGTCGAATGTGATACCTTCCCAGTTGGAACCGCGAAGACGGAAACGCAAACTAGAGCCAGCCAATGCCGTATCCGCACAGTTGTATCCAAAACGAACCGCAACCGAGTTCGTCGTGTTGCTTGCGCTCGGAACAAAGTCGTTCTGAACTTTGCTTACCGTGCCTTCCATCGTCAATTCTTCACCCAAGCCGATATCTTGAATGGTGACAATGTCATAAGCTTCCAATTTATCATTCGTTACGTAGTTTACCCAGAACGTACCGTTCCACATAAACGAGCTTTCCGTAATCACGTATTTCGCCGATACATCCGCGCTCTTATACGTACCGCCAATCGTAAGCACGTCGCCCACTTTCACGCCTGCGTTCTCAAGCTTCAACCACAAACCGCTGTTCGTGCTTTCCAAATCGATAATGGTAATCCATTCGCCGTTCAAGCAAACACCCATACCGCTTTGATAAGCAAATTCCGTATTCCAACTGCTATCAGGGAAAGGAAGTGCCGTCCCGTCAGCTTTCTTCAAATACAACTGCGTTGCTCTTGCACCGCCTTCTACCGTTGCGCTCGGGTTAGCAACCAACATTTCGCCAAGATCATGCACCTCGTATGCGGAAGAATCTACTTCTACCCATTCCATAGTATCCCAGTAAAGGGTGGTTTCAGGAACGATGTATTTCACCAAAAGTTCTTCATTGTAGAACGTACCGCCAATCGTCAGCTTGTCGCCTTGCGCGGGCGCGCTCGCAAATTCAATAAATACTGTGCCAGGGAATTTCACCACCGCGTCAACGTTTGCGTCGTTGATCTTAACGCCTGCGCCGCTTTCAAGTGTGAAGGCTGCCCAATCGCTATTCGGGATAGCCACGCCGTCTTCTCTTTCCAAGTAAACGAATTTGTTTTCACCGCCTACTTTCTGGAATTGCAACACGCCGAGCTCATGTACCGTATAGACAACAGGTTCTTCCGTAACCCAAGCCGTGCCGTCCCAATAAAGGGTCGTTTCGGAAATAACGAACTTCAACGCCGTTTCTACATTAGCGAACGTACCGCTAATCGTCAATTTGTCGCCCAAGTTCGGTGCGCTTGCAAATTCAATAAAGCATTGGCTAGGGAACTTCACAGTTGCGCCAACCGCCACGTCGTTCATCTTAACGCCTGCGCCATCAATGCAGGTATATACTTTCCATGCTGGATCGCTAGGGATTTCACCGCTTGTCGGGTTAAGATATACAAATTTGTTTTCGCTTTCTACCTTGTCAAAGGTTAAAGTGCCAAGCTCAATCGTCGAATAATTGATAACCTTTTCCCAAGCCGTGCCGTTCCAAGTAAACGTGCTTTCCTCAATCACGTAATTAGCTGCATCGGTGCCGTTGTTGAAATAGAACGTACCACCGACAACAAGGATATCGCCTACCACAGCCGTTGTGCCTAAGCCAACGTACATATTGTTGGGCAGTTTGA
>SVIN01000023.1 GCA_015069495.1 Clostridiales bacterium | reverse complement strand
ACCTATGCGGTGCATCTAGCACAGGTAAGACGACCATGGAGCAACTGATGATTAGTCCTTTTGCTTCCCCCAAGCCCCGCAACCAAGGCGGACTCATCCGTACCTTCCACTCCACGCAAAATGCGTTGTTCGCTGGTCTAGACGGCATCCATGGGCTTCCCATTGCCTTGGACGACGTTACAACCAACCCCTATATCAATATTGCCAACCTCATTTACACCCTTGCAGGTGGCGACAACAAAGGTCGCTGTACCTCAGAAGGCAAGCTCAAGCAGTCAGGTTCTGGCTGGAGTGGCGTCATTGTTATCTCCAGTGAAACCCCCATCCAAGAAGATGGCTGTCAGAACCAAGGGCTCAAGGTGCGCGTATTACACACGCAAGGCATTACTTGGACGCCCGACGCTGAGACCGCAGAGCGCATCAAGCGTACTGTGCAGAAGCATTACGGGCATACAGGTACGAAGTTTGCTGAATTCGTAGCTGGTATTCCACTAGACGAGCTGTGCGACAGGTTTGACACCGCACAAGACGCCGTACATACCTTAATGTCCAAGCGTGACAACCTATCCGACCGTTTGGAAGTGAAGTACGCCGCTATGTATCTTACCGTAGAACTCATGAACGAGTGTTTTGGGTATACCCTCGACACTCAAGAACTCATTACCATCCTATTGCAACCTGAACAGGACAGTGTCATCGAACGTGACGTTTCCCGTAAGGCATTGCAGATAATGACCAATTTCATCCTTCAGAACCGTAGCCGTTTCAACATTGTCAGCCACAATCTAGACGGTGTGCAAGACGCTCCAGCCATCAGCACGAACTATGGTACCATCCTTTTCAAAGGAACGGTATGTGAAGTGTTTATGCCCACCGAAAAGGTAAGTGAAGTCCTTAAGAGCAAGGGCATCAACGAAGTGACGACCGTCAAGAAGCGTTGGAAAGAGAATGGCGTTACCCAGTGTGATAGCGACCGATACGATTGCAAGAAGCTAAGCCGCCGCTGTATCCATTTCATTTTCCCTGACGGCTTAGGCAACGATTTACCCGAAGACTTGTATCCTCAACCCAAGCCCCAGCTAACTGTAGTACCTTTAACCCCCATCGACGACACCGTGTGGAACGATGATGCGAGCATCGAAACTATCTTCAACGGAGATCCATTCTGATGACCGAGCATTCCCTACGGTTGAGCCGTAGTGAGCTGTTGAAGAAAAAGGGACGTGTATCTGCGTCCCTTTTCCACGCCGACAGCCTTCCCCAGCAGTATTTAGAAAAATTAGAAGACAGACTTTGCGAGGTGATTACCAGCAAGGTAGATAAGGAGACTTTAGATGAGACCATTAACTGACATCGAAATTACAGAATTGAAAGAAAAATTACGCATATTACAAGACAAGCGCGGTATAGACAAGCTGCGTGTAGCCATCTACGCCCGTAAGAGCGCGGAAGATGAACGACAGACTTCACTTGAAACCCAAATTGCCAACTGCAAGGACTTCCTTGCCGATTATGACTTTTTCCACATCACTCACGTCCTACAAGAGGACAACGTCAGCGGTATGTTCACCGACAACCGCACGCAATATCAAAAAGCAATGTCCCTTGCCGAACAAGGCGAAATCGACGTACTTGTTGTCATGCGACTGGATCGACTTGCCCGTGATTTGGGCGATGCTAGTACCAGCATCAAGCTATTGAACATCTATCACTGCCACCTCATCGCTGGAGACGATGTTTCCAACCCACGCACCGCTTCAGGTGAGCTGATGCGGAGTATCTTACTTGCTCAAAATCAATACTTGGCACGCTACGTTGCTAGCAACGTTATGTCAGCGGAATGTAACAACGTCAAGAACGCAAAATCCGCTGGAAGTAGTCCACCCTACGGCTTGAAGGTCGTAGCCAAACGCTTTGAAATCAACGAGGACGAAGCACCTGCGATACGCCTAATGTTTAAGCGGATTGCCAGCGGTGCTAGCTACCAGGACGTCATAGACGAACTGACTCGACTAGGGTATCGCACCCGAAAGGGTAATACCTTCAGTAAGTCCGCCTTGAACTCCTTACTCCGTAATGAAAAGTATTACGGCACCTACGTTTACAACCGTGCAACAGCTAAGAAGCGCAAGCACCGTGTCCTTCTCGAACACTTCGATGAAGTCCGTAACCCCAACGCCATCCCACCCATCGTAACCAAGCAACTTTTTGACAAGGTGCAAGCCGTTTTGAATCAACGCAAGGCGGTCAAGCCTAGGCAAAATGCCAACCCAGCCTACGTTTTAACCGATTTACTCTACTGCAAGCAGTGCGGGCATTCCTTCAGTGGATATTCCTGTACTAGCGGCAGAACGCATACCCATTATCGTACATATTCCCATACCCGAAAGCAACGCGAGACGTGTAAGGCAAACCGTATCAACGCCGAATACCTTGAGACTGCCGTCAAGGAAATCATCCTAAGCAGTATCAACAGTCATTTACGCACGTCGCCCTTATCCAAGACCATCTACGAGCGTCTAGAGAAGAACGTCACCGAGCGTATCACTACGCTGTCACGCCGTATCTCCGAGCTGGAGAGCAATATCAAGGCGTGTATGAGCAAGGCAATCAACCCCAACACACCTACTATGCTTATTTCCCGTTACGAGCAACAGGCAACCGACTGTATCACTGCCCAAGAGCAGAAGCGCGCAGACATTCAGCTGTTGCAGGACAAGCTAGAACGCATACGCAGTATAAAGGAATGTTCCGACAGTACGTATACTTTAACCGCTGAGGATATTTTCCCCACGGACGCCATTACGCGTGAGACGATACGTATTTTCATCAAGCGCATTGAGATTGACGAAGTTAACGATACCATTGACATCATCTTCCATGACTAAGGCAAAGCCCGTATTCCATCACGGAGTACGGGCTTATTCAGTACCTTAAAAATATATTATAAAATAAACGAAGAGCCTTCAAATGGTTCTTCGTTCATTATTTTTAGGAGGAAATCATTATGAAACCAATGAAAGCCGTTGCTTACGCTAGATATTCTTCCGATAAGCAACAAGAAACAAGTATCGTCGTACAGCTTGCGGAAATCCGAAAATTTTGCGACAATCATAACATCGAACTGCTACATGAATACGTGGACGAAGCGCAAACAGGCACCAATGCCAACCGAAAAGACTTCCAACAAATGGTACAGGACGCAACCAAGAAAGAATTTCGTTTCATTATCGTACACCGTATGGATAGACTGGCAAGAAACGTAGACGACTCTAGACATTACAAAAAGTACTTCTCTCGCCACGGCATCAAAATCATCAGCGCAGTAGAAGAATTTGACGAAACACCCGAAGGACAATTCTTCGAGTTAATGTCTATGGGTATGGCAGAGCTGTACTCTAAAAAGCTAGCAAGGGAAAGCTATGCTGGTATGCTCGCTAACGCTAGAGAGGGAAATATCCCCTGCGGTACCCCTCCACTGGGGTATAAAGCAGAAAATAAAAAATACGTAATCCACGAACAGGAAGCTGAGGCTGTCAAAATCATATTCCAAATGACCGTAGAAGGTTACAGTTACAGCCAAATCCGTGATTATCTTAACGTCAACGGATATAGAAAAAAGAATGGAATGCCTTACACGAAGCAACTGTATGACGTACTGCGGAACCGTAAATACATCGGGGAATATATCTTCAACCAACGCTGTAGCAAAGATGCGGACGGAAAGCGAAACAACCGCTCTACGAAACCTGAATCGGAAATCATCCGTATTCCAGATGGCGTACCTAGGATAATTGATGATGAAACCTTTTTCAAAGTCCAAGCAATTTTGGACGAACGAAGCCTAAGGTCATTTCAAGCGGCTGTTGTAAATAGGAAATACGCCTTAGCTAGTTTGCTGCGATGTAACGTATGCCACGGCGCAGTAGCAGGAACCTTGGCTTTATCCCATAAAAAACGAATCATCGTTTATAGATGTAATAATAAAGGTAAAAAGTGTCCCACGAATTCCATCCGCTGTGAATTTTTAGAGGAATACCTGGAAAAATTGCTTGCTAGATGCCTATTCGCATATAAAAATACACAGCAACTAACGAAGCTCATCAAATACATGTATACCCTCAATTACGATAAAATGCAATCGGAGATGAAAAATTTAGACAAGCGCATCCAAGAAACCAAAGACGCTATTGAAGCAGCCAACCAAGCCCTGCAAGAGGAAGTTTACAAGAGCTTGAAGGTATATTCTTCCGAAGTTATCGCCAGCCGTGAAATGGAATTGCGCGAGCTGGAATTTAAGAAAAGGTTGCTAGAAGAGAAATTGCAATATTTTCCCTCTTTTGACAGTAAAATAGTGGCAAAACAGGCAAGATACTACCGCAACAAGCTAGAAAATGCGGCAGAAAATCATCGGGAAATCTTCATCAGCCTATTACGACAAGTCCTCATCGACAATGAAAATGTACGAATTACCCTAAACTTGCATAAATTACTAAACTCGGAGTTCCCCATTTTGGCGACCATACTTGAAAAACGAGATGCAATCGCCCTACAACGACACTGGCGCGAACAAGCCATGACATTCTCTGAGCTAACCGTGGAAATACCCGACTGAAAAAGTAGTCAAAAATCCATTTCTAAGGGGGCAGGTACGCGTTGAGTGTGGAAGTGAGTTCAAAATTAACGCTTAATATCCGTTGAAATGCCGCCTTGAAAAATCAACAAAACAGCACAAAACAGAACATTTTTGAAGAAAAATGATTACTTTTGATGCCTTGTAAGTGAGCTAAGTTTGAGAATGCTACGGTGCACCAGCAAAACCCACGGCGATAACGCTGTGGGTTTTTGCTTTTTTGGTGCGCCGTGGGTTCGAACTCCTATGCAACGAGGCTTTCGTCCCACGGAACGGAAGAACGAGCTGCCCGTTAAGCAAGGCATTGATAATGCCTTGTAGGGGCGAGATGAGCAAACGCATAATCTACGCGTTTGCGGTGACCGAGCGCAAAGAAAACCGCACTTTGCGCGAGAAAGGAGTTTTCAAAATTCGATTTAGGTTGAGAGTGGTGCACCAGCAAATCCCACGGCGATACGCTGTGGGCGGTTTTTTCCTTTCCTTCCGCAATATGGCTTCTCTTGCGAGAGAAGCTGTCATGAACGCGAAGTGTTAACGAGCTGAATGACTGATGAGTAGTCAACCACCTGTTTCATCAACAACTACTCATCCGCCTCTCGGTTCACTTCGTTTCACTCTCGAGACACCTTCCCTCACAAGGGAAGGCTTAATCATTGCATGCATCGGCATCCCCCCTTAAAAATCCCCACAAACAAATATCGATATATTGTTGACTTTTCCGCGCAACTACTTTATAATAAAAGTATCGAACAAGGAGTAAACACTATGGAAGAACAACAAACGCCCCACAAACGCAGGGTCCGCTATTCGGGGACTCACCCCAAGCGTTTTGAGGAAAAGTATAAAGAACTCAACCCCGAAAAATACGCTGAAGACGTACAGCGTATCATTGACAAAGGACATACACCCGCGGGGATGCATATCTCGATTATGGTGCAGGAAATTCTTGATTTTCTGCAAATTCAGCCTGGACAAACTGGGTTGGATTGCACCTTAGGTTATGGCGGTCACACTCGCGCTATGTTGGAAAAATTGCAGGGAAACGGGCATATTTACGGTTTAGACGTTGACCCCATTGAATCGGTCAAAACGGAAAAACGCCTGCGCGATGCAGGCTTTGGCGAAGATATTTTCACCGTACGTTTACAAAATTTTGCCGATATCGATAAAGTCGTCAAAGACACGGGAAAAAAATTCGATTTCATCCTTGCGGACTTAGGGGTTAGCTCCATGCAAATTGACAACCCCGAACGCGGTTTTTCCTACAAAGTAGACGGTCCCCTTGATTTGCGCTTGAACCCGCAAACGGGCGTCAGCGGTGCAGAACGCTTGTTGGAGTTAAACCGTCAGGAATTGACCCATATGTTCATCGAAAACGCAGACGAGCCGTACGCGGAACAAATCGCCAACAATATCATGAAATGGCGTTACATGTGCAAGCCCATCGAAACGACCACGCACCTGCGCGATTGCATCACGGAAGCGCTTGCATTCCTACCCAAATACGAACAAAAGGAAAGCATCAAAAAGAGCTGTCAACGCTGTTTCCAAGCCATTCGCATCGACGTCAACGGTGAATTTGACGCGTTGTATTCCCTCATGGAAAAACTGCCCGAAGTGCTTGCGCCAAACGGCAGAGTTGCGATTTTGACCTTCCATTCTGGGGAAGACCGTTTGGTGAAAAAGGCTTTCCAAACCTTCTACCGCCAAGGCGTATACAGCGACGTAGCGCGCGACGTTATCCGTCCCAGCGCGGAAGAATGCGTCCGCAACAGCCGTGCAAAATCCACCAAAATGCGTTGGGCGATTAAGTCGGAAAACTAATATATCATTGTAATAACGTAACGGCGCGGTTGGCAAATTTGCCAACCGCGCCTTCTGCTTTTATATTCTTGATTATCAATCCATCAACAACGCCGCCGCGCCCAAAAGCCCTGCCGAGTTGCCAAGTTCCGCAATCAAAATTTTCACCTGAGGTCCTAAATCGCCCGCGAAAATTTCCTTATCCAAAATCGCCTGTAAAGGCTTCACAAGGTTATCCCCCTGCGCGCAAACTCCGCCGCCGAGCAACACCACTTCAGGACGGAAAATATTGGCAAAATTGATGATACCGCACGCAAGTTTTTCGATATATCCGTCCACAACCGAGTTCGCATACGGGTCACTGTCCTTATAATCAAACGCTGTTTTTCCCGTTACGTTGTCAATATCCCCAATCTCCCACATTTTGCTGTCTTTGTGTTCGGTCATAGCGCGCTTGGTATCGCGAATCAACGCCGTTGCCGACGCGTACGCTTCCAAGCAACCCTTTCTGCCGCAAGTACACTGTTCGCCATTATACACGATGACTGCGTGACCAAGTTCCGCGCCTGCGGATTTATTACCTTCAATCAACTTTCCTTCCGCAACGATACCGCCGCCTACGCCCGTACCAAGGGTCAACATGATAACGTCTCTGTAACCTTTTGCCGCGCCGAATTTCACTTCGCCAAGCGCCGCAACGTTGGCGTCGTTTGCAATTTTTACACGCAAGCCCGTCAGTTTTTCTACCGTCTCACCAATACGAAAATCCTGCCATTTGAGGTTATTCGAATAGATAACGTTGCCCGCTTTGCTGTCAATCATACCAGGTACGCCCATGCCGATACCTTCCATATCGTCCGCAGTCAAACCTACCCTTGCCATCAAAGCTTTTGCAAGGTTCGCGATATTCGTTGCTACTCTTTCCGCGCCAAACTCACTTTCGGTAGGCACTTTATCCTGGTAAATCACGTTGCCGAGATCGTCCACGATTCCGCCCTTGATAAACGTACCGCCAAGGTCTATACCCACGTAATATTTACGCACTTCCGCCATAATTACCGTCATTTCTCCTTCCAATTTCACTTCACCGTAACCCGCAGGTACAAACAAGCTGTCCCCCGCCGACACCGCTTTACCGTCCACGTTCCCCTTGCCGTCTACAACGGTCAAGCACTTAAACGAGTTTTCGTCCGCGAACACGCTTGTATTGCCGTTTACCGCCACCGAAGTCGTGGTGAAATAACGGCTCAAACCCAACAATTCACCTTGTTCCGTTTTGAGGTTCAAGGGGGTGTATTCATATTTATCCAAAGTGGTTACTTTTAACGCTTTTTCCACGTGAAGTTCACGCAAGTTACCGTCCTTATCACGTCTGCCATAATCATACACACGATAGGTCAAGTTGCTGTTTTGTTGAATTTCACAAATCAAACAACCCGTTGCGATGGCGTGAATCGTCCCCGAAGGAATGAAATAACAATCCCCCGCCTTCACCTCGAAAAAGTTCAAAAGGTTGGTTAAAGTGTTGTTTGCAATCGCATTTTCATATTCTGCTTGGGTTACATCCCGCTTAAAGCCAAGGTAAATCCCCGCACCTTCTTCCGCTTCCACAATGTACCACATTTCCGTTTTACCGAAGCTGTTTTCATTTTTTAATGCGTAGGAATCGGAAGGATGCACCTGCACGGACAAATCCTGCTTTGCATCAATCAATTTCACCAACATCGGGAAGAACGGAAATCCTTCGCAGTTTTTACCCAAATCCTGCGCGGTCACCGTTTCCTGCAACGTTTTTCCGTTTTCTAAACGAGTAGGGCCATCCTTGTGAAAGGAGAGTTCCCAGCTTTCCGCAACGGGATTTTTATCCGTCTGCTTACCGTATTTTTCTTTTAATTTTACACCACCCCAAATATTGTCTTTACATTCGGGTACAAGTTTCAAAATTTCCATGTTTTTACCTCTTAATTTATATAGACGGTATGCGGTAAAATATACTTCACCTCATACCTGCCCCTTCCATTTCACGTGCCGTCAGGCGCATATCGTGTTTGCCTTAGCAAACATATCGTATGCCGTAGGCATATATCGTATTCGCTTGCGAATATATCGTGTTTGCGTTAGCAAACATATCCTAGCTCCTTACAAATCAAACGCCACCGCCGTTACGTCATCCGAATAATCCCCGCCGCAGAATACACTGAGCGCAGATTTAATTTTTGCAATAAAATCCTCTGCGTTGTGGGATTGCAACAACACACTTTCCGCGCGCTCGATACCAAATTGTTCCCCTGCGGAATTGGTACATTCCGTCACACCGTCCGTCAACATCACCAACGTATCCCCGCTTTGGAAAGGGAACTCGTTTTCCCTATACTCAAAATCGGGCATCCAGTTGGAAATGGGCGGTGCAGGTGATTCAATTTCATTGATACCGTATTCATTTTTCAGCAAAATCGGCACGTTGTGCCCTGCCACGGCATAGCGAAGCACCCCCGCCATTTTATCAATACGCACTGCGGAAACGGTGATATACGAACGCTCGTCCTGGTCAAGTTCGTTGAACTTTGCGTTTAACTGTGAAAGCGCAACCGCCAAATCGGGTTGTTTTTTATCAAACGCCGCCTTGACAAACGCGGAGAGCATCCCTGCAGAAATTCCCTTACCCGACACGTCGGATAAGATGCCGTAGGTTTGACCGTTCAACTCGTACACGTCAGGCAAATCCCCGCCAACGCCGAATTTGGGGATATAGGTATAGGCATAATTGACCCCGCCGACGTTTTTACCCGCAGGCAATAAACGGCGCTGCATTTGCTGTGCGGAGAGCATTTCACGCTCCATCTCCGTTTGATAAGTCCCCTCGGTCAAACCCAAATACAATTTTTTCTCAATCGGCAACACGCGGATACGCATGGACAGCTTGTCCATTCTTCCCCCGCGGCTAACCGTTGTATGCATCGTTTCTTCCTGCTCGGTATAATCGGCAACCGCGTTTTTCATCACGCGTGAAAATGCACACTGACCGCAATACGCGCCCTCGCCGCATTTCCCTTCCTGCCGACAGCCAAGCACTTGCGCAAGCGTACCTTGCGATTTTGTATCATCCGCAAACGAACGGCGAAACGCCGCGTTGGTGAATTTCACCCGCAGCTTCTCGTCAAATACAAACACCCCTTGAGGCATTCGGTCTAATACTTTTTTATACCGTCCGTTAAACATTGATTTTCCTTTTCGGGGCATTCAACGCATACCTGCCCCCGCTCTTTAATAAAATTTCAACCCCGTACAAAGTTTCGCTTCAAACGCGTGGTTGTGATACACTTCACCGTCCAACTGGATGGGACATGCTTTTTCAGGTAAAAACGTTACACTGTCACAGCGGAAATAAGTGGTGAGAACGTATTCGATAACTCGGCCTTTCATTAACTGGATAAAAGCCTTGACAATCTTCCATTTTCCCTTGATGAAACCTACGACGATGACGTCAAGTTTCCCATCGTCTTCACGTGCGGGCGGACAAATTTTGATACCGCCTCCGAATTGCGAACCGTTACAAGCGGCGCAAATCAACACCTCGTGCGTTTCCTCTCTGCCCTCGCTGACAACTTTTACACGATACCCTTTGAACGCAAAAAGGCTTTTGATTAGGCTGATCAAATATTTCAGCTTTCCTTTCAGTTTACCCCTTTGACAACGTTCCAAAACGTCCACGTCAATCCCAAGCCCTGCAATATTCATGCAACGCGTACCGCTGACGTCTATGTAATCCACAGGGGTCGCTTCCCCGTTTAAAATTCTTTCCAATGCTTTGGCAGGGTCAAGTGAAATCCCACGGCGTTCAGCAAAGTCATTGCCCGTACCCGATGGAATCAAACCCAACTTACAAATGGTAGGATCGACGATTCCGTTGAGCACCTCGTGCAAAGTGCCGTCACCGCCAAGCACGATGAGTTCCGTTTCCCCCGCTTCTGTTAATCGACGGGCAATCGCCTCGGCATCATGCACAGCGCACGATTGGTGCAGTTCATATGCAATGCCGCGTTGTTGTAAAATGTTTTCTACGATACGTAAATTTTTTCTCGATTTCTTTTTTCCCGCTACGGGGTTGTAAATTATATGATACATTTTTCTCCTTTGCGTGGATTGTTTTTTCTTAAGAAAAAAATTCCCTAAATATATTATATAACACTTTCACAAGAATTGCAATTTATTTTCGAATTTGTTATACTGTTATTATAAAAAATTTTTAAAAAGGAGGGTAAAAATGCGCGAAAAAATGAAAAACTTGCTTCCAAGCCCCCTTTTGCGGTTGGCAGAAGCCTGCCCTTCCCCCTTATACGTGGTCGGCGGAGCCGTCCGCGACGTCCTCGCAAACGCCACCCCAAACGGAAATCGGGATTGGGATATCTGTTCCCCTATGCCTTTTGAGGAATTTTTATCCATTGCCGACGCATGCGGTTTTACCGCCAAATCTATTTTCAAAAACACAGGTACGGTAAAGCTGACCGACGCAGAGGGACAAGAATACGAGTATTGCAGTTTCCGTTCGGATAAATACGTACGCGGTACGCACGTACCCGTCGCCATCTTTTTCACAGACGATATCCAATTGGACGCGTGCCGCCGTGACTTTACCGCGAACGCGGTTTATTTCGACCTGCAAAAGGGAGCTTTTGTCGACCCTTTGAACGGTATCCCCGCCATCCAAGAAAAACGCCTGACCACAGTTGCCCCCGCACACAAAGTATTCGGTGAAGACGGCTTACGCTTAATGCGTCTTGCCCGCCAAGCAGGCTGTTTGGGCTTTACCCCCGATGCCGAATGTCTTTCTGGTGCAAAAGCCAACGCGGCATTGATTGACGATATTACCCCCGAACGAATTTACACCGAATTGATGCAAATTCTTTCCGCTGATAAGAAATATGGTGTGAAAGACGGGCATTATCAAGGGTTAAAATGGCTGGACGAGATTGGCGTTTTACAACGAATCTGCCCCGAATTGACGTTGGGAAGAAATATGGCGCAACGCGCTGACTTTCACAAGTATGACGTGTTAGAACATTCTCTCCGCGCGGCTTTGTATGCCGATAACGAGATTCGCCTCGCAGCCCTTTTCCATGACGTAGGCAAACCCTTTTGTACCTTGCGTGACGGAAATTCCTATGCGCACCCGCAAGAGGGCGCGCGAATTGCCACCGAGATTTTAACCCGCCTCAAAGCCCCCAAAAAAACAATTCAACGCGTACATGCCCTCATCGAATGGCATATGTATGACCTCGATTGTAAAACAAGTGAAAATAAATTACGGCGATTTTTCGTGAGCAACTTACCCATTTTGGAAGATTTGTTACGATTGAAGCAAGCGGATTTTTCCGCGTGCATGGACGATTGTTCCCCCGCCCCCACCTGCGTGCGCTGGCGCGCGTTGTTGGAAAAAATGCAAGCGGAACACGCCCCTTTCCAAACGAAAGACCTTGCCTTATCGGGTAAGGATTTGTTGAACGCGGGCATTCCCGCACCCCATATCGCAACGGTATTGCACGGCTTACTGTTACACACGGCAGTCAATCCGCAAGACAATCAAACGGAGCGGTTGTTAAAAATCGCCCAAGGCATAGAAAAAACTTTGGCAGAACGTTAAGTTCTGCCATTTTTATTTTACTCGTCAAGTTCCCAAGCCAAGCTTCGTTCTACCGCGCGGTGCCATTTTTTTAATTTCTCCGCGCGCGTTTCCGCAGACATTTCGGGATAATACTTTTTATCTATCCGTTGTGAAAATGCCAACGCTTTTGCATCCGACCACAAACCCACGGTCAAGCCCGCCAATCTTGCCACGCCCAACGCTGTGGTTTCATGGGAAGCAGGTTTGATGACTTCCGCGCCCAAGATATCCGCTTGGAATTGCATCAAAAATCCGTCGCGCGAAGCTCCGCCGTCCACCTTTAACGATTTTAACGGCATACCCGTGTCACGTTCCATTGCCGACACCAAATCCGCCGATTGAAAAGCAATCGATTCCTGCGAGGCGCGGATGATATGTTCGCGTTTGGTTCCGCGGGTAAGCCCCACAATCGTACCCCGCGCGTACATATCCCAATAGGGCGCGCCAATCCCCGTGAAGGCAGGCACAATATACACCCCGCCCGTATCGGGTACTTTCTTCGCGTAATATTCCGCATCGCGGCTATCGGTGAAAAAGCGCATTTCATCGCGCAGCCATTGAATGACTGCCCCGCCGATAAACACGCTGCCTTCCAAGGCATATTGCGGTTTTTGTCCTTGTAAAGTCGCCGCAAGCGTGGTCAACAAGCCGTTTTGACTGTAAGGTCTGTCTTCCCCTGCGTTCATCAGCAGGAAACAACCCGTGCCGTAGGTGTTTTTCCCCTCGCCTTTTTCGAAGCAACCCTGCCCAAACAACGCCGCTTGTTGGTCACCCGCAATCCCTGCAATGGGAATTTGCACCCCGTTGAGGTTTGCATAACCAAAAATTTCGCCCGAACTCTTCACCGCGGGCAACATATTGCGCGGAATACGGAAGAGTTGCAACAGCTCCTCATCCCACTCCATAGTATCGATGTTAAACAGCATAGTGCGCGAAGCGTTGGTCGCGTCCGTGACGTGCATTTTACCGTCCGTCAGCTTCCACACCAACCAAGTATCCATCGTACCAAACAGCAAATCCCCGCGTTCCGCGCGTTCCCGCGCGCCCTCAACGTGGTCTAAAATCCACTCGATTTTACTCGCAGAAAAGTATGCATCGGGGATTAACCCCGTCTTGGTTTGAATGAGCTCGGTATACCCCTGTTTTTTTAACTGTAAAATTCTATCCGCGGTACGACGGCATTGCCATACGATGGCATTATACACGGGCTCGCCCGTATGCCTATCCCAAACGACCGTCGTCTCGCGTTGGTTGGTGATACCGATGGCGGCGATATCGGCAGAAGTCACGTTGCATTTCGCAATCAGCTCCATCATAACGCCGTATTGACTGGACCAAATATCCATCGGGTCGTGTTCTACCCAACCCTCATCAGGGTAAATCTGCGGGAACTCACGGCTTAAAATTGCCGTGATATTTTCCTGCTCGTCTACCAACGCCACACGCGATGACGTCGTACCTTGATCCAAGGCAATAATATATTTCATCTCGTACCTGCCCCTATCCTTTATAATTTTTCAACGGTAATACCGTCTTCAATCGAGGTCTCGTAGAAGCTCGCTTTGTAGCCAATGGCATCATGATATGCCTTGCCGACACGGCGGATAAAACCTTCCACCGCCGTCTTTTTCACAATGGAAATGGTACAACCGCCAAAACCCGCGCCGATCATACGCGAACCAAGACAATCATTTTCCTTACGTGCTAACGCGCTGAGCGTATCCAATTCCTTCCCCGTTACTTCGTACAAATCACGCAAGCTGTAATGACTCTCATTCAGCAATCTGCCCAATTCACCAATGTCCCCATTTTTCAACGCTTCTACCGCCTTATGCACGCGGTCGCATTCCATCACCACGTGTTCCGCGCGCTTTGCAACCACGCCTGACAAAAGATATTTCACCTCGTTGAATTGCTGAGGAGTCACCTCTGCCAAACACTGTACTTCCAAAGCTGTTTGAATGGTTTTCAGCGCCGTTTCTACTTCTTGACGGCGCACGTTGTATTTGCTTTCCACCAAGTTGTGGGGCTTGTTGCAATTTGCCACCACCAAGCAATAATCCCCCAATTGCAAGGGCACGTATTCGTATTCGAGGGTGGAGCAATCCAACAACACCGCATGGTCCTTTTTACCCATTGCGGAAGCGAATTGGTCCATGATACCGCAATTAACACCCGCGTATTTATTTTCCGCTTTCTGCGACAAAAGGGCAAGTTTCACCTTATCATAGGCAACGCCTGCGTATTCACACAAAGTCACCGCCGTTGCGACCTCAATTGCCGCCGACGAAGACAGACCGCTGCCAAAAGGCACGGTACAATCGTAATACAAATCACAGCCGACGATTTCTACACCTTCTTCTTGCAGGTAATAAGCTACGCCCGCCTGATAATTACCGATTTTTAAATTTTTATAGCTGTCAAGTTTGTCCGTTTCAATTTCTACGATACCGTCGATCCCGCGGAACGCCATACGGATTTTGTTGCCGCCGCGTTTCTTGCCGTATACGTTACAACGCAAATTCAACGCCGCAGGGAATACCTTTCCCCCGCAGTAATCGACGTGTTCACCGATGACGTTGATACGTCCTGCCGCCGTAAATAAATCTTCCGCAGGTTCGCCAAAAATCGTTTCAAACTGTTTCATTGCTTCCGTTTGTTCCATTGTTATCTACCTCATCATTTTTAATATTTTTACCCGCCGAAACGGCTTTTTTCTGTTGAATCAACCATATGCACAAGTACGCAATCCCACCCGCAATCATCAAGATTGCAATCAACTGTGAAGGGCTAAGCGCGGAAATAATCGTTTGCCCGCGATCGTCCGTACGCGCGTATTCAATGAAGAAACGCCAAATGCCGTACACGATGGCGTATACAGGCAATAACGGAAACCGCCCTTTGTTTTCCTTACCGAATTTTACAAGGAAGAACCAAAACATAACCCCCGATACCGCAAAAAGGAACAACGCCTCAAACAGTTGCAAGGGGACTACCTTTGCCGTTTCGTAATACACGCCGTTTGCCACCACGTGGTAATGGGTTACCCCGTACCATTTGTCCGTCACTGCACCGTGGCAACAGCCCGCCGCCAAGCACCCCAAACGCCCCAAACCGTGCGCCAAAGGGATAAGGCACGCCGCCATATCCGCGACAGAACCGAACTGCTTCACCGCCTCGTTGTTTTTACACCAACGATTGCCAACACCAAACCAAATGGCTATAAACGACCCTATGCCAAAAATTAAACCGCCATAGAACGTCATACCCGTATTGGCATTGATTTCAAATTTACCCGTTTCAATGGCGTTGTAGATGGCTTGAAAAAATACCGTACCGAACAACCCGATGCTGATTGCCAACATCCCTGCAATAATCAAAAGTTTTTGTAATTTTACGGAAAATTTACGCATGATCCCCATGCGGTCCGCCCCGAACAAACAGACAACGACCGCCAAAACCAGCAATAAATCGTATATGCCCATTGTTCCAAATAGAATAGGATACGGATACATAATTAATCTCCTTTTTATCTCTGCGAGATAAATTATACATCATCCATGTGAATTTGTCAATTCTTACGCATGAATTTTTTGTGAAAGTATGAATATCGGTATAGTTCACACGCAAGGCATCCATAAAAATATGCACCGCCAAAAGTTTTTCCAACCTTTGGGGTGCATATCCAATTGCGCAATTAAATCACTTGTACGTTAATCGCACGCAGTTTTTCAGGATTTTTGGGATCGGGTTCGCTTTCATAGGACACCTTTTGTCCTTCCTTAAGACGTCTATACCCGTCCATCATAATTGCGGAAAAATGTACGAACACGTCATCCCCGCCATCATCACCGGCAATGAAGCCATACCCCTTGTCTGCATTAAACCATTTCACTGTACCTTTTGCCATATGGTACCCCCTTCAAAGAATTTGATAAATATGGCGCAACGTACCCCCGTCATTTCTATCGATTGTAAAGTGATTATATCATACTTTTCTACACTTTGCAATAGTAAAATGAAATTTTTTTCATTTTTTTTTCATTTTTTACGTTTTTTTCTCAAAATATTGGACTTATTGCCTGTAAAGTGCTATACTTATAGTATAAAACCTACGAGGTGTATCATGAAAATCTTAAACGTACTGCGTATTATTCTACTTGGAATCGTGGAAGGTATCACCGAATGGTTACCCATTTCCAGCACTGGCCACATGAAATTGGTCAATGCCATCCCCTTCTTGCGGGTACAAGGCGTGTCTGATGCATTTATGGAAATGTTTGAATACGTCATTCAATTGGCAGCTATTTTGGCGGTAGTAATTCTCTTTTGGAAACTCATTTTCCCTTTAAAAAAGGAAACGCTTTCCAACGGACAAAGCAAAATTGTTTGGCAAAAAGACGTACTTACTTTTTGGGGCAGAATCGCCGTTGCATGCGTACCTGCCCTGCTGGCTTTACTGCCCGATATGTTGTTTGAAGAACTTTGTGAAAAGCACGAACTCATCGAACCTTTGATGATTGCTTGCACCTTGATTTTGTACGGCGTTGTCTTTATCGTTGTGGAAAATTACAACAAGAAACGCTCTCCGCAAATCACGGAGATATCCCAGCTTTCCTACAAATACGCTTTCTTTATCGGTTGTTTTCAATTGCTTGCCGCAATCCCTGGTACGTCCCGTTCGGGTATCACCATCATCGGTGCGCTGTTGCTTGGTGTAGATCGTACCACCGCGTCGAAATTCACCTTTGTCTTGGCTATTCCGACCATGGTCGGCGCAAGTGCGTATAAGCTGTTGAAATTCTTCCTCGACGCAGGCACCATGACGGGTGCAGAGCTTGGATATTTATTGCTTGGTATGACGGTTGCGTTTTACGTTTCGCTGTTTGCAATCAAGTTTTTGATGGACTTTGTCAAGAACCACGATTTCAAAGTGTTCGGTTGGTATCGTATCGGCTTGGGCGCGTTGGTGATTGCGGTTATCATTATCCCCGCTTTGCTTGCTTAATATCTTATCACAAAAACACGGTGTGTCACAACTGACACACCGTGTTTTTTTACCTTTTATTAAACCAAGGTCTTAACAAATGCATACGTATCCAATACGTACTTACATTTACCATTTTCCCACAAGCCCGTACGTTCCCACGTGAAAGGCCCAACGCTGAAGTTTTCCTGTTCCATGGTATGGAAAGGCCCTAACAAGTTTCTATTGCCGACCGTGAGAATCAATTCGATTTCGTTTTCACCGACCTTCAATGCTTTAGAAACGTCCAAACGCTTGCCGAACATCCACTTGCCGAAATCCACACCGTTGACTTTTACTTCTAACAATTGGAAACGGTCGTCAATCACCAATTCGCAATCGGTATCTTCCACCGTCAAAGTTTGTTTCAAGGTAATATCCCCCGAGAAGAACGGATACCCTTGTTCTACAAGGTCGTTCACCGTAAGGGTCTGCTTGCCGATACGGAAGTTTTCGCCCAATACCACGCCTTCTTTTTTGCCTTTCTTGAAATCGCCGTATACGCCGAAGCTACCCTTCAACGCAATTGCTTCGATATCGGAATCGTATGCAAGGCAGTTTTTCAAACTTTCCGTTACGTTTTCGCCAAACAATGCATAGTAAACTTGTTCGCTTTGGAAATAGTTCATCATGATAACGATTTCGTTATTCCCCTTGCGAAGTTTGCCTGCAACGTCGTATTTATACAACGGTTTTTCCACTTCGGACGAACCGCAGCGCGCAACGCGTTCGCCGTTGACTTCCACCCAAACGGTGTTGGTATCTTCCGCAAGCAACATGCATTCTGCGGGGATTTCGTCTACGGTAAATTCGTACTTCAAATACAACTCGCCTGCGTATCTCTTCTTCAACAATTCGTCAAAGATACCCATGTGGTGCAATTTTTCAGAGTAGTTTTTACCATCCGTGGAATAGCGGATATAATCGATGAACAAATAGTTTTGAGGTACACCGCAAACGGTGAATTCTTTCCCCAAAGTCAAAGGATTCAACGCTTTCTTTTCTACGGGCGTTTCGTTGCTTACGTAGAGAATATACGATTGACCTTTGTCAAAATGCACCTTCGTATCGATAGCGGTGTATTCATCTTTCAAAATATCATAGGAAAGGAAAGAAGTACCGTCTTTCACGCTGAATTGCACGTCCTTATCCGCACCAAGATTGAGTGCGTAGATAAAGGTTTTGCCGTCTGCTTCCTTACGAATGCAGGTGTACAATTCTGCCGTTTCCGTTGCCGTATAAGGCTGTCCAGCGATGATTTCTTCCCACGTTACGTTGGTGGTTAAGTAATCGTAATCGAAAGGTTCGCCTTCTAAATAGGTAGGCTTTTCGTCGAGCATCAATACTTTACCGCCCGTCTTAACAAACTGACGAAGCAACGCTTCCGTCGTTTTGTCCATCGTATAAATCTTGGGCAATACGATATAATCGTAAGCGCACTTGCCTACAATCAATTGCGCTCCGTCTACTTTACCGTATTTCGCAAGGATCGTTTCGTCGAGGTAATGGTGAGGGATTTGTTTCCACGCCAACGTGTATTCTGCAGCCCTCAATGCGTCTTCCAATTCCCCAATGCAATGTCTATTCGCCTCTTCTCCGCGTTTGTAATTGAAATAGGTACTGCGGATAGGGTGCAGCATTGCCACGTTGACCAACGCTTCGCTTTCTGCAATCATTTTGCCCAATACGGAGAAATAATCGTTGAATTCTTTAAAGTTCTTTCTAACCCAAGGGTTGGTGTTGGAGTAATGCGCGGGATAGTCACGTTTTCTTTGACCGTGTTCGGTGTAAGGCAACAAGTGCTGACACATCAAGTTCACACCGTCCACGTATTGACATTCGGCAATTTCCTTCAATTCCTGCGGGGTAACGTCCCAACCGCAACAACCATAGGTTTCGGTAAGAATTTGATTTTTACCAAGTTGCGCGGCAACGCTGGCAACCTGCGTACCCGCAATGGATTTATGCGCCGTTCTGCCCAACCAGTCAATCCCGGGGATATGTTCATATTCATAGAAGGGCATCGCGCCTGCGCAACACCACATTTGACCGCCCATGGAGCCTTCTTCTACGTAGTGACCCGTAAGTTTATATCCTCTTTCATCACACCAATCGTATACTTTTTTAGCAAAGTTTTCAAGCATCAAACTTTGCATTGCTTTCCAATATTTGTAGCGGAACGCGCGGTAACCTTCTTTTTCCACGAATAACAAACCCAATCCGTCCAAAAGATCTTCGTTGTACGTTTTGCTAAAATAGGGAGCCAACACTTTGGTGTACGACGTGCCCCAACGATAATATTGAGGTTCGTCCGTGAAGAAACCTTTCAGGTTGTAGGTGTCGCATTTTTGGTATTCTTCATGCGTCATTGCGATGAATTTATCCACCACTTCGGGGTTCAAAATATCCGCCGTAGAAGCCGCATAATGCTGATATACGTTGAGACAGTTTTCGCAAGGCGAGGTTACACGGCGCAAAGCTTCCCCCGACATGTCGTAGGAAACCAACGCTTTTTCATCGTATGCACCGATGGTGTACGTAAGGTATCTGTCGTGGTTTTCGATGTCGTCCAACAATTTACCGCCAACGAAACCGCTCGGCCAACCGTTTTCATCGTAGGCATAGGCTTCCATGCCAAGTTCTTCCGCTTTTTCCGAACATGCCTTAATGCAGTTGAACCACTTTTCCCCAAGATATTCCGTCTTCAAACCGCCGCGCGCATGCATAAAGAACCCGCCGACCCCGTTGTCGTTCATCCATTCTACTTGGTCAACCAAACCTTGTTCATCCAATTCGTCATTCCACGACCAAAACGGGATACAGCGATATATTTTTTCAACTTGTTTCATTTTATTTCTCCTTAAAATAAACGCAAAAAGACAGCCACAGGTTTATCAGTGACTCTCTTTTGCGTATTCTATCTTATTTTTTGCCCTGCCATCACCGATTAAAGAAGGTAATAAGGCATGCTTTCGCCCACTTCTACACGCGCAAAATTGTCTTTTGCAGGCGCTTTGGGCTCAGCTTTTACCGCGGGTTTCTTTGCGGTAGTTTTCTTTGCTACAGGCTTCTTTGCAGGTGCTTTTTTCGCCGTTGCTTTTTCCACGGGCGAAATCAATTTTTCAACGACCTGCACGTCAGGATTGGCGATCACGTTGCTGTTCTCCATATCGGGCGCAGACGTTTTTACGTTGGAATACCCGTTGTTTTCTACTCTCTTGATTGCATTTTTACCGATCGGCATACTTGATAATCTCCTTTGTCAATTCGATATATTCCTTCGCGCTTCTGCTGGTTTTCTTGAAAGTAACGACAGGCTGACTGTTGTCCTGCGCCCATTCTACCGCGCTGTCTACGCGAATATAATTGTCAAACAGCCTTGCCCCTTCCATATCTTTCAAGGTATCCATGGTCTGTTTGAAATATTTCTTTCTTTCGTCCGCTTTCGTAACGGCAATCCCAAGCACTTCCAATTTCGGTGCGATGGATTTTGCCTGATTGCAGAAATCGAACATATTCGCAAGTCCGAACAACCCCCAAGGGCTGGCTTCTACGGGGATAACCACGTAATCGGACGCGCACATAACGTTCATAACCCAACCGCCCAAAGTCGGGGGCGAGTCGATGAGGATGTAATCGTAATACCCTTTCGCGCGCACGCGTTCAAGACACTTTTTCAAAACGCCTTCGCGTTGCCATTTCGCAAAGAGGTCGAACTCGATAGAGCTCATGAGCGAAGTGGAAGGTACGATATCCAAGCCTGGGATATTGGTTTCCACAATATAATCGGTCAAGTCGCGTTCATCTTTGACCGCGCGGTAGATATTCTTTTCCCCTTTTGCGTATTCGTAGGCTTGTTCCTCGTCAAAGAAGGAAATGGTGAGGTTGAGTTGCATATCACCGTCAATCATCAACACCTTTTTCCCCATCTGCGCCATTGCACAGCCGACGTTGGAACAAGTGGTCGTTTTCCCGCTTCCGCCTTTGTTATTTGCAAATGCGATTACTTTTGTTTTACTCATAAATCCCCTTTCTTTTTTGCTTTTTTCTTCGGTTTATTTTCTTGCGCCAAACGCCTTGCACGGTCTTCGTCGTCTTCCAAATATTCAGCAAGTTCAGCAATCCCCTCGCCCGTAATTGCGGATACGGGGAAGATTTTTTTACACCCCGCAAGCTGTAACCAACGACGCACCCTTTCCACGTTTGCATCGGGTTTGTCTATCCCTGTGATAATCCCCACCGCGTCGCGGTTGACCATACTGGTCAAACAAGGGGAAAAAATCGAATAGGGCTCGTTTGCGGAAAGCACCAAACCTACAACGTCCGCCTCGTACGCATACAAGGCAAGCGCACCGCCCGTTTCACGGCGTTCGGTGTATTCCCCAGGCGTATCAATGACGGTGTCAAGGTAGTTGACGTACTGTGTTTTATAATATTTAATTTCCTCTCCGCGCAGAGCCTGCGTCAAGGTTGTTTTCCCTGCGCCCACTCTGCCGAATAGCATGATTTTTTTCATGATTAGGTCTTTGTAACCTCACAGCAAGTGTAATGGAGTTTGTTGGTGAAATAATCACGCACAGCGGTGAAAGCCGATTCCACGGACGATACCGAGCCCGTGATGATTAACGTACCCGTGAAACGGTCAACAAACCCGATTTCCGCGCCCGAAGACTTCATGGAAATATCCGCCGCAATCACCGCGCCCTCGTAAGGGATAATGGTTAAAACGCCGATAGCGCTTTTACTGTAATCCTTTTGAGGATCTAAACCAAGCTTGGTATACAATACTTCACCAGGGTTTGCAATGATATGAGAAAGTGTAATTTGTTTACCGGGGACAAATTCTTGTACTATGACCGGTTTATCTCTGAAATCCATATATTTCTCTCCTATATGTATTGTTGTAATTCTTTATTAGTGAATTAAAAAGCTATGCTTTTCGTGAATTGTTGCTACACAACGTGAATTGAAAATTAAATTTTCGTGAATTGATGGCTTCGCCATCGTTGTAGCTAAAATTGCATTAACGCAACGCCGAGCGTTGCAATTCACGGTGAAACCAATTCACGCGTGTAAACGCAATTCACGGCAACGCCAATTCACTTTTTGGGGTATGAGCGAAGCTACCCGCAAACACGAGCGATAAGACACCTTACTGCCTCCAAGCTCAGCTTGGTGAATTAAAAAGCTATGCTTTTCGTGAATTGTTGCTACGCAACGTGAATTGAAAATTAAATTTTCGTGAATTGATGGCTTCGCCATCGTTTTGGCTAAAATTGCATTAACGCAACGCCGAGCGTTGCAATTCACGGTGAAACCAATTCACGCGTGTAAACGCAATTCACGGCAACGCCAATTCACTTTTTGGGGTATGAGCGAAACTATCTTCCAAGTGTGCGATAAGACACTAAGACTGCCTGCAAGCTCAGCTTGCCTAGCCGCCGATTTGACATTTCAAACCGCTCTCTTCCGCAACAGATAATAAATACTCCATCTTCTCCTGCGACGGCGGTAAAATCTCCTTCAAGGCATAACTTCTGCCCAACCCCGCGTACTTATCCGATCCCAAACGATGATATGGCAACAAATGATGCTCCTTCACCCCAGGCAAACTCGCCGCGAACTTCGCAATCGCACGGATTTCTTCCGCCGTATCGTTAAAACCAGGCACGACGGGAGTTCGGATAATCAGTTCGACCCCGCTCTCCGCAATTGTTTTGGCATTCGCCAAAATCCGTTCATTGGGCATGCCCGTATATTCTTCATGCTTCACGGAATCCATGTGTTTGATATCCATCAAATACAAATCCAAATACGGTAAAATTTTCGCTATATCCTCGAACGGTGCATTCGCAGTTGATTCCACCGCGGTATGTAATCCGTTCTCCTTACACGCGCGGAGTAAATCCCGCGCGAAATCAGGCTGACCGAGAATTTCCCCGCCCGACAGCGTAATCCCGCCCCCGCTTCTTCTAAAGTAAGCACGGTCGGCAAGCAGTTCGGGCATAATCTCTTCCACCGTCACGTCCTTACCAACGATTTTATCCTTACCGTTTTCCACCATGTGTTGGATGTCGTAGGATTGGGATTCGGGATTGCAACACCAAGCGCAGCGCATAAAACAGCCCTTGAAGAACACGATGGTGCGGATCCCCGGACCGTCGTGAATCGAAAAGCGCTGGATATTGAAAATTCTGCCTTGGGTGTTGTAAATGCTCATAATACCTGTGAATTGCGCTTAACAGCGCGTGAATTGAAAATTTATTTTCGTGAATTGACAGCTTCGCTGTCGTGAATTGCGTTGCCTTGCAACGCGTTGTGGCTTGGATTGAATACCACTCGATACAGTACGCAACTCATCGTAAGCAACTCGATACAGTACGCAACTCATCGTAAGCAACTCGATACAGTACGCAACTCATCGTAAGTAACTCGATACAGTACGCAACTCATCGTAAGCAACTTGATACAGTACGCAACTCATCGTAAGTAACTCGATACAGTACGCAACTCGTTGTAAGTAACTCGATATAGTACGCAACTCATCGTAAGCAACTTGATACAGTACGCAACTCATCGTAAGTAACTCGATACAGTACGCATCTCGTCGTAAGTAACTCGATACAGTACGCATCTCGTTGTAAGCGCATAGATACAAGCAGTTCAAGGCGCGTTGAGTACGGTGCAGAGAGTGTACATAGACGTACACGACCAAACCGCACGGAAACGCAACGAAGAAATGCAACGTATATATGTGCTTACTTAGAATCCTTGTTCGGTACGATTTATAATATCATCCTGCAACGAACGCGACAAGGTCGTGAACAACGCACTGTAACCTGCAACACGCACTACCAACGTTTTATACTTTTCAGGGTTCTTTTGCGCGTCTAACAAAGTTTCACGCGTAACAACGTTGAACTGCATGTGCATACCCTTTTGATCGAAATACGAACGAATCAACGAGGTAAACTTGGTCAAACCGCTCATACCCGCCAATGCCGAAGGGTGGAATTTTTGGTTCAACAACGTACCGTTGGACGCTACGTCTTGTTCCAATCTCGCAACCGAGTTTGCCGTTGCCGTAGGACCCTTGATATCTCTGCCCGATGCAGGGCCGATACCGTCCGCTACGGGGGTAAACGCCAATCTGCCGTCGGGGGTTGCGCCCGTCTGCGCACCCAAAGGCACGTTTGCCGATACAGGGTACAAACCTGCTTGGAAAACACCGCCGCGAGGGTTCTTGTACTTTTCTACTTCACGCGTGTAGGAATTTGCTACCGCGCGCGCCATCATATCCGCGTTGTAATCGTCATTGCCGTACTTAGGACAAGTTTCGTCAATCAAACGCTTGATTTCTTGATATCTTGCTTTCTTATCCGCAGGGATTGCGTTTGCGGTAGTAACTTCGTGGTAAATCGCGCGGATTACGTTTTCCGTTACACCGATACCTTCCTCTGCCAAACTGCACGCAACTTCATGCGTTACGCGTTCTGCCGCTTTACCGCTTAACCCGTAACCGAAGTTCGCCTGCAACGCCTCACGCATTTCTGCAAGGGTTACGCTGCCGTCTTCAAAGCAAAGTTTCTTAATCGCAAGCAACGCGTCTGCGTTGTTGGCAATACCAAACCCTTGAGGCCCTGTGAAATTGTAAATGGCACCGCCTTCCTGTAAGGATTTTCCACGGCCGATACAATCGTCTACCATACACGATTGGAAAGGCAAAGGACAGCGGGTCGCATGCGCTACGTCAATGGCATTGTTGGCATTGACAAGCAATTTAATGAAATAACTTTGTTGAGTCTTGTACGCTTCGAATACTTCTTCGAACGTCGTCATCTTCGCAATGTCGCCCGTTTCAGGACCGATTTGTACACCCTTATCCATACCGTTGGAGAAAACAAGTTCCAAAGGACGGCACATATTGAAGAACGCCGCATCGTGCCAACCATCCGTCTTCGCGCCCTTTTGGGGCTCTACACAGCCAATGATACAGTAATCACGCGCGTCTTCCAAAGTCAGCCCTCTTGCCATGATGGAAGGGATAATGACTTCATCGTTGTAATACGCGGGCAAGCCCGTACCCAAACGAGTCAGCGCAGCTGCCTTAATCATAAAGGAATCAGGCGTGCCGTTCCATACGCGTACAGAGATGGAAGGCTGAGGCAGAGGTACGTGCATTGCCGCTTCCAAACACATATACGAAAGGTCGTTGGTCGCGTCCATACCATGGATATTTTGACCGCCCACGATAAGGTTTTGGAACATGCCGTAACCTGCAAAACCGTCTGCGGAAACTGCGTCACGCACTTTGTTGATATCGTTGAGTTTTACCCAGATACAGTCAATCAATTCCTGCGCCTGTTCCAAGGTAAGTTTCCCCGCGTCGATATCCTTTTTATAATAAGGATACATATACTGGTCGAAACGGCCGGGGGAAATCGAATGCCCGCTGGATTCTACCTGCAACAAAAGCTGTACAAACCAAAAGGATTGACATGCTTCGTGGAAGTTGCTTGCGGGGAATTCGGGTACGCGCATACAGTTGGTTGCAATCTTTTGCAATTCTTCCTTGCGCGTTTCATTCTTTTCCTTTTTCGCCATTTCACGAGCAAGCACCGCATATCTGCGCGCATACTCAATGACCGCTTCACACGATTCGATGACAGCGGAAAGGAAGTTGTATCTTTGTACGTATTCGGGATCGGTTACGTCCAGCTTATCCATTGCGGATTGCGCTTCTGCCATGATCCCGCGATACCCTTTTTGCAATACTTTTTCATAATTGACGTTCACGTGGCCGATACCGTTGTAGAAGTAGTTACCAGGGGTAAACATACCATGCACGGTAAATGCTTCGAACGCAGCGGGCGCCATGTTCGATTTCGCAAGATCGCTACACGTTTTGCCCTTCCAATAAGTATACGCTTCGTGCAATTCCGCTTTCGTCTTGTCACTGATATAGAAAGGGTCTGCGTCACGGGTTGCCACCGTGTCGAATTCCGCTTCCAACCATTCGTAGGAATATTCAGGGAATACCTGACAGCCGCGAGGCGCAACCGTTGCACTGCCCACAATCAATTCGTTGTCACGAATAACAATGGGGATATTACGCAAAATGTGCGCAAACGCCGCGCTTCTTCTCAAGATGACGGGTAAATCTTCCGTCGCCTTGTACGATTCGGTCACTAAGATACCGCGCGCCGATTCGATTTCGGGCATTTTTTCATATAACGCATCGACAAGTTTGTCAATTCTCGCGCTCTTTTCAATCACAAATTTAATATTTTCCATAATTGATTATCCTTACAATTGATTCCAAAGGTCCGCATGGGGTGCGGCAATGATTGCGTTGGAGGAAAGCTGACCGCTTTGCGTTGCATACGCCGAGCCTGCTTCTACCGCCGCCGTTACGTCACCGACTTCCCCCGTCAACATGATGACACCTTTACCGCCCATACCGCGAGATACGCGCAAATCGAAAATTTCCACGCGCGCCGTTTTTACAGCGATATCCGCCGCCTTGATGGTGGTCGCCGCCGAATAGGTTTCAATAAGTCCAAGCGAGCCCTTGCGCTGAGAAGTTTGCGTACCAAACAACGCCTTGATGACTTGTTCGTCAATGCGCCCCATGATGGACGAATCGATGATATAGCCTTCAAATTTCGCCTGCACGTGATGCACAGCCGCCGTTACGTTGGAAATAGAACCCGTCAATATGATTTCATATTTGCCAGGGCAAGAAGGATGCGCCGCAATCAACTCTACCCCTGCGCTCTTCAACGCCGCGTCCGTGGCTTCTACGCCTTTAGGAATACTCTTTAATTCAATAACACCAATCGCTTTAAACATTATACTATCCTATCAATAACAATCTTTAATCCTTCGTAAACGGTTACTCTACCGTCAATCGTTGCATATTGCGGTAAAGACAAGCCCTCGCCGCTTTCTGCAATTTTGTCCCCTTTCTTCACGATATCGCCGTCCTGCACGCAAGGCACGCTGGGCGCGCCAATGTGTTGACGGAGATAAATTTCCACACGGTCATACGCCGTATCTTCCCCGATGTATTTTGCTACCTTGTCAAACCGCGCTACGCCAAGCACGCTTTCCCAACGGGTAGAAGGTACCATGCGGTACTCTCTTTCGGGGGCGGGAGATACTTCCTCTTTCCCCACGTAACGCATCTTGTTTTTCGCAAGCAACGCTTTGTATTCGTTGATGACTGCACGGGGGGAAATCCCCTGACAACAAGCCAACGTTTCGCAAATTCCGCAACCGCAGCAAAGGGTCGCGGATAAAACCATTTCAGGCATCACCGTCGCCGCGCCTTTGGCGGTACGAACCATCTTATGCGGTTCTAAGGGATAGCCGAGCAAGTATCTCGGACACATATCCGTACAACGCGTACATTGACAGCAAGCGGTTTCCGCGCGGGCGATGGATTTATCACCGTCCAAGAATTTACTTTCTACCGCGGGAATGTTCGGGGGAAGAATCAACAAACTCTTGGTTGTTTTGGTCACTACCGCCGAATCGGGGTTTATCACTTTACCCATCGAAGGCCCGCCGTCAATCACAACGTAGTCTTCGGGGATTGTAATCG
This sequence comes from Clostridiales bacterium, assembly GCA_015069495.1. Classification (GTDB taxonomy): domain Bacteria; phylum Bacillota; class Clostridia; order Christensenellales; family Borkfalkiaceae; genus Scatosoma. Next base: position 1,004 of record SVIN01000023.1, on the reverse strand, counting down.
AATTTTTGTCTAATAAATCGGAAACGGGTGTACCCACGGGCACTTTTACCACGAAAGGCTGAGGAATATCCCCCGCCACCGTAACCCATTTCATAAGCATGGGGGTGGAATTTTTCAACATCAACGCTACGTTGTACAAAGTTTCCACGTTGTACACAATGACGCCTGCGGTGATGGGAAGATTACCGGGCTTTACCACCCTGCCCGTCGCTTGATAAATCAAGCTGATTTCATCGCCCATCGGGTATACGTCGGGCAATACTTTTAAGCGGATACGCTCAGCCAAACGAGTGCCGTCCGTCAAACGCAAACGCTTTGCCGTATGGTCTTTTACGCATAATAAACCCTGCGGGATTTTCGCAAAATCCAGCACGGCTTGGATGCCTGCAAGCACCATAGGCATTTCTTTTTGTAAAAGCGCGTAGTCGGTGTAAAGCAGAGGTTCACATTCTGCGCCGTTGACCACGAGGGTGTCCGCACCGTCCGCAAGTTTTGCATACGAAGGGAATCCCGCGCCGCCAGCACCGACAATACCGGCTTCTTTCATAATCTCTTTTAAGTCCATAATATAACCTATATAAAGGTGAATTGAAAAGCTTTGCTTTTTGCGAATTGTTGCCACGCAACGTGAATTGAAAAGTTCTTTTCGTGAATTGATGGCTTCGCCATCGTTAAGGTGAATTGAAAAGCTTTGCTTTTCGTGAATTGACAGCTGTGCTGTCGTGAATTGAAAATTGAATTTTCGTGAATTGATGGCTTTGCCATCGTTGTGGCTAAAATTTTATATTAGCGTTGCAATTGTCACACTCCGCATCTCACAGTGAATGCGCGAAACTAACTATAAACACGAACGATAAGACACCTTACTGCCTGCAAGCTCAGCTTGCCTGCTTGCAAGCTCAGCTTGCTAAAATGCAGAGATGCGAGCAGTTCAAGGAGCAGGAGCATTTTCGATGGGAGCGTACATAGACGTACGTGACCAAGAAAAGCGCACCTGTGACGCT
>SVIN01000022.1 GCA_015069495.1 Clostridiales bacterium | reverse complement strand
AATCAACAATACCGCGGGCAGTGTAGGCGGAGCAGGTGCGCACAACCTTTCTGCGTGGTGTGACGTAGAATTGCCTTTAAGCTCAATTACGGGCGCGGACGGCAATTTGGGTGCGTTTGCCTTTGGTTTGCGTGATAAGGGTACAATTTCTACTTACTTCTACATTGACAGCATCACTGTGAATATGGCGGAAGAGCAAGAACCAGTCGGCGTTACCTTTACGGGCATACATTCTTGGTGGAATAACTATTTCCACAGTGAGATGTATTGCTCCATTCTTGAATTTAGCGGCGGTATCGCAAAAGGTAACTTGTTGTCCGATTACAGCGACGTTTACGCCAAAGCGACCTTGAACGGTCAGCCCATCGACACGTCAAACTTCTCCTTAATTTGCCGTGCATGGATTGACGGTCAAAGTGACAGTATCGTAATGCGTTGGACAACGCTGCCCGCCGCAGGTTCGATTTTACATATTCCCGCAGGCGCAACGTTTGTGAACGGTAGTGAAGATTCCAATGTGTATGAAATTGCAGAAGACGTATATATGCAATTCGATGGTTCGAAGTGGGCAAAATGCGATAAACCTGCAGAGGCGGAAAAAGCAACCTTCAATTCCATCTGGGGCAACTTGGATATCTATAACGCAAGCGACAGAGTATTGTTACAGTTCAACAGTACGGCAGAATGGAATCATACTGATAAGGGAGATTTGGCGACGAAAGTAACTTATAAAAATTCGGCAACGGGCGCAACCTATACGGCAACCGACAGCAATATCGCAGGTTGGGAAAAACAGAGATGGATTGTGTTCACGGGTATGACGGGTTACGACGTGATTGAAATTGCAGAAGGCGGTTTGTTTGGCGGGGTGGAAATTCCCGCGCTTACCATCTACAACGTAAACGGACGTTGGGTAACGATGCCCGCAAGTGCGGTTACGACCAATTATAACAACATCGCAGGCGGTTGGAATAACATGTTAAGCGGTGGCTTGGGGCATACGATTCTTTCCTTTGACGTGAATCCTCTTGGCGAAGCGGCAGATGCAACCAACCTCGCGGCAACGACCAATCGTACCTCGATGATGGTGAAATACAACGGCAAGACCTTCCGTGAATTGTACGCGGGTAATACGCAATATCAAATCAATTACGCGCACGGTAAAGGCTATTTCTATTTTGCAATTCCTGAAGCGGATCTCGTAGAAGGCGCGACGTTTGAAATTGAGGCAGGTACGCCTTTTGCAAGCCAAGGCTTGGGCGAAGTAAAACTTATCCTCAAAAACGGCGTTTGGGAATATTACAAAGAAGCCAACTATAACCCCGATTTCACGTCGATTAGCGAGTTGAACCACGTTTACAACGAGAGCTTGAACGCTTTTGGTTTGTCCTTGAAATATGACACGAGCGGTTTTACCTCTAACGGTAACCAAGTGATGGCGCAAAGCGCTACTGGTTTCACCTTGAATGATGAAGAAGTAGGCGTTGCGCTTTGGGGCGGAGACCAGTTGTTGTTCTGGTTGGGTAAGGATAAATGCGAGGCAGGCTACAATGGCTTTGCGCATGCAACTTTGAAGATTGCAGAGGGCGCGAAAATAGTCAACGCGGAAGGTAAAGAATATACTTTCAAGGCTTTGACGTTGTATCTTGTGGACGGTCAATGGACGACAGAAAAGCCCGCAGAGGCGGAAAAGGCAACCTTCAATTCCATTTGGGGTAACGTGGACGCATACAATGCGACCGACAGAGTATTGTTGCAATTTAACAGTACGACAGCATGGGATCATACCAACGAAGGTACTTTGGCGACAAAAGTAACTTATAAAAATTCGGCAACGGGCGCAACCTATACGGCAACCGACAGCAATATCGCAGGTTGGGAAAAACAGAGATGGATTGTGTTCACGGGCATCACGGATTATGACGTGATTGAAATCGCGGCAGGCGGTTTGTTTGGTGGTGTAGAAATCCCCGCGGTTACCATTTACAAAGTAAACGGCCGTTGGGTAACGACCCAGGCGAGCGCGGTTACGACCAATTTTAAGAATATTGCAGGCGGTTGGAATAATGCAATTGGCGGTGGCTTGTCGCAAACGATCGTTTCCTTTGACGTGAACCCTCTTGGCGCGGCAGCGGATGCAACCAACCTTGCCGCAACGACCAATCGTACGTCGTTGATGATCAAATATAACGGCAAGACCTTCCGTGAATTGTACGCGGGTAATACACAATATCAAATCAATTACGCACATGGCAACAACCATTTGTACTTCGCGATCCCTGAAGCGGATCTTGTTGACGGCGCAGAGTTTATCATTGAAGAAGGTACGCCTTTTGCAGGTCAAGGCTTGGGCGCTGTGAAGCTCATCTTCAACGGTGGTACGTGGACGGTTTACAGAGAACCCGAAGCGGTAACTTACGAGAAGATCGCTTGGAACAACATCGACTATGGTCATGGCGACGGCGCGACCAAAATCTACGAAGAGCTTGGCTTGTCGGGTGGTAACTTGGTATTGCTCTCCTATGGCGTGCGTATGCAAGACAATGCGGGCGCGTATGAAAATTTGACCAATGCAATCGCGGCAGATAACGACGTAGGTAACAAAATCACCATCAACGGTACGCCTTTGAAAGACGTAGAAGGCGCGCACGTATGCTTGATTTCGGGCTACATTTACATCTACGTGCCTTCTTGTGAAGTATTGGAAATTGAAGAAGGTACGCAATTCTACAATTATAAATTGTCAGCTACGACCCTTTACTTTAACGGTAGTTGGTCGGAAACGGAACCCACCTATAAATCGGTTACGTTTAACAGTATCCATTGGAATAACTACGATTACAACAACTACGGCAGTATTTACGGTCAGGAAAACCACGTAGGTACGCCTTCCAACGGTTTCTGTGGTTTGTTTAAATACAGCGAAAATCTTGGTGATCAAGTCAACGAAGCAAACATGGCAACCAAGTATCTTGATATCGGTTCGAAATTCAAAATCAACGGCGTTCCCGCAAAGGATATTGAGGGCGCGTATATCAGTTATAACGTAGCGCAGGAATACTTGTATTTCTACATTCCGTTCAGCGGTTTGACGCAAGCGGACGTTTACACGTTGACGATTGAAGAAGGCACGAAATTTATGAACGCAAGCCTTCCCGCTTCGACCTACTATTTCTATGATGGTTTATTCCACGAAAACATGCCCGTATCCATTACGATTCAGTATGGCGACACCATCGTAACCCAGCGTTTCAGTGGTGCGCAAACCATCAATGCGGAATACCTCGCAAATGCTTTGGCGGCTTCGGATTCAATTGTGCCTTTGTCTTGGACGATCAACGGTGAAAACTATTACGCAGGCGACCGCGTGACAGTAAACGAGACGACGACGGTTGTTTTGACGGAAATGGTAAACTTTGAAACGTTGCGCGGTGCATCGGTTCGTATCATGAACGATGGCAACTATGGTATTCGTTTCGAAAGCAGAATCGAATTGGACAGCTACTTGGCATTGGTTGAAAAATACGGCGAAAGCAATATTAAGACTGGTACGTACATCGCACCTAAGGCGTTGTTTGACGGTGCAGGCATGTCGATTGCGGATTATTTTGCACAGGAACAAGGTACGGGCGAGGATTCGAAGTACGTGCATATTTCCAATTTTGATTTGGATAAGAATGCAAACGGCATTTTCAACAAAGATACTTATGAAACGGATGGATACATTCAGTATTACGGTTCGTTGACAAATTTGAGTAACAGCAATTATTACACGCAATTCTTTGGCGTTGGTTACATCTCTGTTACGATGGGCGGTAAGACGGTTACAGTTTATGGGTTGAATGACGTCATGAAGACTAACCGTACTATTTACGACGTAGCGGTAATGGCGTACAGTGATTTGGAAGAAACGTACACGGAAGACGCTTTGAAGGTGTTGCAACATTACATTGACTCGGTTGCAGTGCTTTCCTACAGCAACGGTAACTTGTTCGCGGATACGGACGTTACGGGTCGCAATTATGACAATGCTTATACGGTGACGGAAATCGCAGGCGGTTATGAAATCACTTCTTCCGTACAACCCAAGGCAATCGTTATCAACGGTAAGAAAGTATCGGTAGAAGTAACGGGTGTTGAAGGTGCGTATGCATTTACTTTGGCAACCGCATATTTGGATGAAAACTTCGGTTCGTCCATTCGTTACGGTCTTGCAGAACCTTGCAAGGAAACATGGGGCGGCGGCTCGGATAAGTCCAGCGCAGAATTCATGGCAGGCGTAGCGGAAAGAATGGGCGTTTCGTCCTATCGTGTATGGCCGAGCGGTACACTCGGCGGGGTAGCCGCGGATAACGTTGTATCGTTGGGTACAGCTGAAAAAACGGCGCTTAAAAAGCAGGTGAAAACTTTGGTAGACGCAGGGATTGATGAAATTATCTTCTTAAGCGGTCATCCGATTATGCCTTACACCTACGAATCCTACTACGTGCAGGATGCAAACGGCAATACGATGTGGGTAAACCGCGAAGCGTATTTGAACAATCACTATACCTATATCGGTCACGATACCGTGGCGGTTCCCAATCCTACGGAAGAACCTGAAGCGTATGCGACTTGGTTGAAGGTGCAATATGATTTCTACGTAGCGTTTGCGGCGGAAGTAAACGCATGGAAAACGGAATTCCATTGGACGGATAATACGGTAAAATTCTACTTTGAAGGTTTGAACGAACCCGAATTCCAAAACATTATCCATCAAAGAGGTTCGTATACCGACGGTGCGTATACACCCGTATATTTCTCGACGGATACGCTTGCGCAAATCCTGACGGACATGGCGTATTATATGACGCTTGCGTTGGAAGGTTGCGGTGAAGTTACCACCCCCGCATTGACGAATATTTCGTCGAATAGCAATGTTGCTGCTTCTGCTGGCGTTTACTGTGATACGTTGTTGAGTACGATGTACGCAAAGATCAACGACAGCGCGGCGCCTACCGCAATCAGCGGTATTACCCCCACAAACAGCAACGATGAAAACGATTATTTCACCTGCTTGAATTGGCATCCTTATTTGCCTTGGTTTAAGCTGGAAAACGAAGCGATGTATTACGGTGAAATCGTTACGACAACTTCTTGGTTTGGCACGAAGAAAGAAAGCGGTAAAGTGAACAATTCCTACGCGGATATGTGGGTAGATTGGAACAACGGCATGTATCAAATCGCGGTAAACGGCGGTGATACGGATGCTCCGAAGGTATTTTTCACCGAATTCGGTGTGTGCGATTGGGGCAATCCTACTGGCAGTTCGGATTACAGAAAGATGTTGGGTATCAATGAAAACTTGACCGCGAACGTATTCAAGACCTTGCTTGCTAAAGCCAATGAATTGGTATTCGTTGACGAATTGACCGTGATGGCGTTCCGTATGTTTGACATTGCAGAACTTGGCGCAGGCGAAGGGAACTTTGGGTTCATCAATGAAGAAGGTCAATTAAAAGCAATCGCGAAAGAATATTACGTCATCATCAACGGCGACGATGACACCTCGGAATTGCAAGCGTTTATTAACGAATATTTTGATTAATGCAGATTTACGCACGGTCCGCTGATTGTAAGGCGGACCGCTTGCGTGATAACCATAAATTTACAGACGTGTTCAGTTGACTTTTATTCTGCGATGGGTTAGAATATATAGAATGAGGTGCAAGTATGAAGATTTTTACGCCAAAAGCCATAAAAAATTCTCCGTATACGGTGCTGATTACATATCCGCCTGAAGAATTACACAGAAATACCTTTTTCAAAATTATGTTTGTAGAAGGCGGCGAAGCGACGCTGACGCTGTATTCTAAGAAGAATGAGAAAGAGCAGAAACATTTGAATATCAAGGTGGGGGATATGATTATTGTTGCCCCGCAGGACGTAACGCAATATTCAAACGTACAGACGGGCGCAAACGGGTATCGGCATAGAGATATTTATATTTCCGTGGAAAAAATGAAAGAATGCTGTGACTTTCTTTCAGATACTTTGTATGATGAAATTGTAAAAAATCCTTTTGCCATTGATTACCGAATGACCATCAATCAGCAATTGGCTTTGTCGGAAATGCTTACGCCGTTGTTGAACAAAAAGGAAAATGAATTTTGCGATTTACAACACAAGAGTATCGTTGTATATTGCTTAAATTTATATCTTCAACACAAAGCGGTCCTTTCGGTTTATCCCTTGTGGTTGCACGATTTATTGCGTAAATTGGAGAAGCAGGAATATTATTTATTGCCCGTGGAACAAATTGCAAAATCCACCAATTACAGCCATGAATACGTCTCTCGAAAGTTTAAATATTATATAGGAAAATCCTTAAAAAAATACGTTAACGAATGCCGTTTGTCTTCGGCTGCGCTGTTGCTTGCAACGTCCGATTTGTCCATTGAAGAAATTTCCTACAAGTCGGGTTTCCCCAGTTGCAGTAACTTTATCAACGCATTTAAGAAAGAATATAACGTTTCCCCTGGGAAATATCGAAAAGACGTGGAAGGTAAAGTGGCAAACGATACCTATTTCGAATGGATTGACGATTGAAAAAAACCTCGCAAACGCGAGGTTTTTTGTTTGCCTCAAGGTCAAATTTTTGCAATTTCCAGTCAAGATTTAATATTGAGTTTTTTCAGGGATGGTGATATGATATATGTATCATAGGAATATTCTAAAGAATATTAAAAAGAATAAAGGAGCATGATTATGAAAAACATCAAGAAAAATTTGATTGCAATGCTTTTAGGCGTGACGGCTTCGGCGTGCATGGCGACGGGCGGTGTGTTCGCTTTTTCGCAAGGCGCACTTGCAAAAGCAGACGAGGGTTTGGAAGCAGAATTCACCAACAACGGTCAATTTGCGTTGAGTCTTTATACAGGTAACGAAGCATACGCATATACCTTTGCGGACAGCACGGAAGAAGGTTTGCCTGCAGGTGCTACGGGTTCGGTTTTGAAAATGCAGAGCTGGAGTACTGGCGCGCCTTACGTCAATATCGACTTTACCGCATCGAAAATCAATACGAAATTTGTAGAAAGTGTGGTGGCAAGAGTATGCGCTCCTGATTATACGGCAGAAGATGAATTGAGAATTAACAATACCCCTGATAGTTTGGGCGGTGCAAATGCATACGATCTTTCCACGTGGTGTGACGTAGAATTGCCTTTGAATTTGATTACGGGCGCAGACGGCAATTTGGGTTCGTTTGCTTTCGGTATGCGTGATAAGGGTGATCTTTCTACGTATTTCTACATCGACAGCATTACCGTAAACATGAAACAAGCTACGGCGGTTACCTTTACGGGGATAAATCTCTATTGGAACAACTATAACCATGAAGCTGCGGGGATGATGTGTTCCATTTTAGAATTCAGCGGCGGTATCGGCATTGGTAATCTTGACGGTGATTACAGCGACGTTTACGCGAAGGCAACGTTGAACGGTCAACCCGTAGATACGGCAAATCTTTCCTTTGTTTGCCGTAAGTGGGTAGACGGTCAAGGTGACAGTATCGTAATGCGTTGGGTAAACAACCCTATGGCGGGTTCGGTATTACATATTCCTGCAGGCGCACGCTTCACCAATGGTAATGAGGATCCAAATATTTATGCCATTGCGGAAGACATCTACTTGAAATTTAATGGTGAAAAGTGGGCGCCTTGCCAAGCCCCTGTTCCCGTAAAATTTAATCAAATAAACGTTGTTTGGAATAACTACGCACATCCCCAGGATGGCGCGCCCTGCCTTTTCTTGGAATTTAACGGCGGTATCAGCGGTAACGGTAATTTGGATGCAGATTTCAGCGCGTTGCTTTCTGAAATGACCATTAACGGTGAAGCGGTAGATACCAACAACCTTTCCATCTATTGTCCGAACTGGATTGGTGCGGAAGGCGGTATCGTTTTGCGTTTTGAAACGAACCCCGAAGCGGGTGCGGAAATGGTATTGCCCGCAGGTGCAACCTTTACCATCGGCGGTACGGATACCAATCTCTATCAAATCGAAAAAGACGTTTGTCTTAAATTTGACGGTACGATTTGGTCCACGTTCGAAAAATATGGTACGCCTACCTTTGGGGCTGCGACGGATACATATGTTGGTGCTTGGTCTTGGAATCACAATACAAGTGAGGCTGTTAATAAGAATACCAATTACGGTTATACCATTGTCGCTGATTGGAAATTAGCGGAAGCAAAAACAGACAACCTTGCGGCAACGGACAACCTTACCTCTCGCTCAATTACTTTGAATGGTAAATCCTTCTACGAATTGTATCAAGAAGACGACGGGTATCGTTTGAATGCTATGTTAGAAGGTAATTTTGGTTTCTCCGTACCTACCTCGGCATTGGTGGCGTCGAATGGGTATGATTATCCCACCATTGAAATTGTAGAAGGTACGCCTTTCTATAATGGCAACTATTTGCCCGAAACGACTTTGATTTATAAAGACGGCGCATGGCAACTCGGGGCAGATTATACTCCTGCATACAAGGGAATTGGCGTGAATCATCTTGACAATCCCAACTTGGGCGATTTGGGTTCTTGGGGCTTGTCTTTGCAATACAACACCTTTGGTTTCACTGCGCCTGAGGCTCAGGTTATGGCAACCGAATTCTACGGTTTCAGCTTGAACAATGAAGGGATTGGCGTTGCACTTTGGGGCGAAGATCAATTGTTGTTCTGGTTAGGTAAGGATAAGTGCGAAGCTGATTACAACGGTTTCTCGCATGCCACCTTGAAAATTGACGAAGGCGCATACATCGTCAATGAAGCAGGGATGAAATACACGTTCGAGGGCTTGACGTTCTACCTTGTAGACGGACAATGGACAACCGAACAACCCGCTGATTACGAAGTGGATTACGTAGAGAGCGTTTCGGTAACCTTTGACGGCGTAGCATCGGCTAAGACCTATTACGCAGGCGATTTACTGGATGAACCCGAAACACCCGTAAAAGAAAGCGATGAAATGTTCGAATACGAATTCGATGGTTGGTACGTAGGCGAAACGAAGTGGGATTTCGCAAACGATAGAGTAACGGGCGATACGGCTCTTACCTCTAAATTCATCGAAATCGCATTGAAATGCGCGGTAAGCATTGTCAGCGAAGGCTTGGCACAAAATTTCAGTGAAAACTACATGCTTAACATTGGTGAAACGGTTGACACTAGCAATTTTGCTCGCGAAGGTTACACCTATAAAATCTATGCAGGCGATACGGAAGTAGACAGCATCGTTGCAGGGGAAATCACGGAATACAGAGTGGTTTATACTGCCATCGTTGTAGAACCTGAACAACCCGATGATTCAAGCGATTCGAGCGATTCTACCGATTCAAGCGAATCGAGCACACCTGATGATTCTACCGAATCGAGCACGCCCGATGATTCTACCGAATCGAGCACGCCCGATGCTTCGGACGAACCCGAAACCCCTAGTTCTTCGGATGAACCCGAAACGCCTAATTCTTCGGATGAACCCGAAACCCCTAGCACTTCGGACGAACCTGAAACTCCCGCATCTAGCGAACCCGAAGCACCCACGACGTCTTCTTCTGAAGAAGAAAAGGGCGGTTGCGGTTCGGTTGTAGCAACCAGCGCAGTTGGCGTAGCCGTTTTGGCTGGCGCGGCAATGCTTTTGAAAAAGAAAAAAGAAGACTAATTACAAAAAGCGGTAAAGTCCTTGATAGGCGTATTGACGTCTATCGAGGTACTTGACGGAAATTTTACCATGATGGTAAAGGACAATCCAAAGGCAATTTCCTCTTTCATTTGCGGTATATCGCAGGTGGAAGAGGAACATTCCGTTTCTTTACGCGCGTGCGTATAAAGGGAATCCAAGGATTGGAAAGAAAGTTATACACAAAAAACAACGAGGAAACAACATGAGCACAGCTAAAAGAGTCGCTTCCCATAAAAAATATTTGATTGTGACCTGCGTAGTCTTTTGCATCTACACAGCGTTATTGATTCTCCCGGAAGTATGGCTATTCATCAATTCATTTAAAGATTTCATTGATTTCTCCAACGATCCATGGGGATTGCCTTGGTCGTTGCCTAAGGGGATTCGGTGGAGCAATTACGCCTTTATCTTCGAAACGTTCGATATGGGTGAGGCGTTTATCAACTCGTTTATACTTTGCATCACCTGTCCGACGGCAACGATGGTTGCAACGACCTGCGCGGCGTACGCTTTGGCGAAATTTGATTTCCGCGGTAAAAACGCCTTGTATTTTATGCACATCATCCCGATGTTGGTATGCATCACGGGTTCAACGTCAACGTTGTATATGTTCTTTGATAAGTTGCAACTCTATGATAGATTCATCGGTTTGATTTGGTCGAATGCAGGCGGTACGGGTATGAACTTCTTATTGGTATACGGGTTGTTCAAAAACGTATCCCGCACCTATATGGAAGCGGCAGAAATCGACGGCGCAAGCGACTTTACCGTGTTTGTACAAATCATGGTACCGCAAGCGGTCGGCATCATCGGGACGTTGTGGATGCTTGGCTTTATCGGTTGTTGGAACGAATACGCGGCGTATCAATTATTCTTGCCCTCACACCCTACGGTATCGACGCGATTGGTGTTTATCCAAAACAACGTGACGCAGGGCTTGTACACCAATCATTATCCCGAATTTTTCGCGGCGATTATGATTTCCGTTATCCCCGTTATCGCGGTATTCTTGGCATTCCAAGACCAAATCATGCAAATGTCGCTTGGCGGCGGTATCAAAGGTTAACCCCTCTAAGCCAAAGTCAAACGGAACAAATAGAAAAGAAAATCAAAAGGAAAAGGTAAAATATTATGAAAAAGAAAATTATTTCGACAACACTTGCGGTATTGACGGCATGTTCGTGTATGGGCGTATTTGCCTCTTGTAAAGGTGGTAAAAATGGCGAAAATGAATTGACGATTCGTTACTACAACGGCGGTTACGGTGATGAATGGCTGAAAGATTCGTTGGAAGAATTTTGCGCAACCAAAGAAGGGGTTACGTATGAATTGATTCCTGACAACAACATTACCTATCAAGCAAACTTGTACTTAAAAACGAATGTTCCCGACATCATCATGTCGAACGGTAACTGGAAATCGTACGTGCAAGAAGGCTTGGTAGAAGATTTGACTTCGGTATACGAAACGGAAGTAGCAACTTCGAAAGGTACGAAGAAAATCAAAGATTACATTGACGAAAACGTAATGAAGCAATTCACCCGTCAAAAGATTTACGGCCGTGGGGAATCTCTCACCTGGGCAATGCCTTGGGCATCGCAAATTTTGTCCCTTGCGTACAACGAAACGATTTTGCTTTCCACCACGCACCAAGCAGGCAACCCCTTCATCGTAGAAGGATTGACGGCTGGCGCAAAGTGGACGCACGAACCTTACACGGTAAATGAATTGATGGCATACTTGACGGACGTTCGTCTTGCTGACAACGGTATTATTCCTTGGGGGTATTCGGTTGACTACCTCAACTGGTATGACGCATTGTTCTACGTTTGGTGGGCAGAATTGCAGGGCATGTACGAACCCAACAAATACATCAACGAAGGCTGTTTCTATGATTTCTTCAATATGACCAGTGCAGATTTGGTAAAACAAAGCGGTTATAAAGACGCGTTGGAAATCGTACGTAAAATCATCGTAAACGACGAAGGGAAACTTTACAATTCGAACAACGACGGCAGTATGACCAAAGAAAAGATGCAGGAAAACTTTGCAAAGGGCAACATTGCGGTTTGCTTGGTCGGCGACTTCTTTGAAAAAGAATACAAGGCATTCATGAAAGAAGGCAACGTTATCAAATTGATGTTCATTCCTACCGCAGACGGTGCAGAAACGAACGAAGACGGTACTGCGAAGAAATTGACCTACGTGCAGACGGACAACGTAATGTACGTACCTGCAAATGCAACGAATAAGGATTTGGCAAAAGAATTCCTTGCCTTCCTTTGCCAAGAAGATCAACTTGTGAAATTCTCCAAAGAGACGGGTGTTGTACGTCCTTTCGATTACAACCCTTATGAACTCGCAAGCGATTACGCATGGACGGATTTCCAAAAATCCACCTTTAACATCTACTACAACGCAGACGATTTCGTTATCAAATATCCTTTGACGGCAACGACGGTTTCGCCCATTTACCTCTATCAAGAAGTATCCATGTTCATGGGTGTAGAAGGCGCTACCGTTTTTGGTGAATTTAGAAAAACGCCCGTAGACCAAGCAGCGGACAGAATTATTGATCAAGTACACACTTCGTTGAAGAAGAGCTTTGACGAATGGAACGAATACTACGGCTTGGATATGTAATTTATACAAATAAAACTGAAGGAAATATATCATGGAAGGAATGGAAAACTCCTTACAACTCAATGACGGCGAAGCAACGCGGAAGAAAGCAATCAACTGGAAACGGGGGTTGTTTTTGACCTGCTTGCTCGTGCTGTCGGTTAGTCACTTTTTGATATTCTGGGCATACATGAACTTTGAAACCATTCGATTGACGTTTTTCAAATACGACATGTATGGGGAATTAAAGTTTGTTGGTTTTGAAAGATACGTGAAGATATTCAAAGAATTCTTCATCTATGAAGGGAACGAACCAAACTTAAATATGTTTTTCAACACGTTCCGCGCGATTTTGATCAACGTCATCATTTTCCCGTTGGCATTGTACACGGCGTATTCTTTCTACAAGAAAGTATATGGTGAAAAATTCTTCCGTGTCATTTTCTACATGCCTTCGATTATTTCGTTGGTCGCATTGACGATGGCGTACCGCAGTATGTTCGACGGTAATATCGGCGGGCCCGTTGCGGAAGTATTCTCGTGGTTTGACATCAACACCAACAAATGGTTGGACGTTGGCTTGCCTGAAAATACGCAGATGTGGACGCTCATATACATATTCAGTATCTTGATGGGCTTGGGCACGAACGTTATCTTGATGAGTGGCGCAATGCTTCGTATTCCGCAAGATATTCCCGAGGCGTTGGAAATCGATGGTTGCGGGTATTTTCGTGAAATGTTTTCGGTGACAATCCCTTTGATTATGCCGACGATTACCACGTGGAGTATTGCGATTTTTACCAGCGTATTCGGCTTTATGATGCAACCGATGTTGATTGCAATCTCGGGCGGGTATCAAAATAAGATGATGACCATTCCTTGGTTCCTCTTTAACATGGTGCAATCGCAAAACAAGGAACACCTTTTGTATGCGGCGACGTTGGGGATTATGTTCTCGGTATTTATGTTGCCATTTACTTTGGGGATTCGTCTTCTTTTGGAACGGGTTACACCCGACGTTGATTTTTAGGAGTGACTATGAAAAAGCAGAAAAAGAGAATTTATACAGTTGCGCTTGGTTTATTGGCGAGCGCATGCGCTTCTTCCGCATTGTTGGGGTTGAACGGTTTGTCTACGGCAAAAGCGGCGGTGAGCGAAGTACCCGTTTATTCGGACGATTTCAACGCGGTAACGCTGTCGGACAACTGGACGGCGACGGGTGCAAAACTTTCGTCTGAATACGCTTCCTTGCGCGTACAGCCGAATGAATACGCTTGGCCGGGTCATATCCTTTGTCAAGGGTATACTTTGAAAGGCTCGTGTCGTTTGGAAATGACGGTACAGGAATTGCCCGCGGAAAACACTTCGTGGTTTGCCTTGTCGTTTGGTTCGCCGTCCTCAATCAGCATTTTCGAAAAAGCTTCGGGTGCGTTGATTTTCGCACAGGACAACACCTTGCTCTTCAAAAACGGCGCCAATACGGGTACGGCTTTCGCTTATTCTCCCAAAGGCTACGTAGTCAATAGACAAGCGGTGACCGTTATCTTGGATTTCGCAAAGCGTGACAACGGCGCGTATGACATTACTTATACCTTAAAACAAGATGGCGAAACGCTCGGTTCGACCCTTGTGGAAAATTTCGAAGTGCAAGACGGCTATTTCGGCTTTAACAGTTACGGTACGCCTTTTGACGTTTTGTCCTTTGACGTATATGAAAGCAATGAAAAAGTCTACGCGGACGATTTTACTTCCTCTGTGATGTCCTATGACGACAAAGTGATCAAAGATTCGCAGTGGGTTGCATTGTCGCCTTTCAAATCCACCACGGTATCGATTGCGCCCGTAGGGAAATTGGATATCAGTGAAGTTGGTGCGAGCGCGGTTTATAAAGAAGCGTTTGTGAAAAAATCCACGGAAGTGGCAACCTTGTATCAACTCTCCGCACAGTTCGATTTTTCCAATGCAAAGGAAGGGGTGGCAACCGGTTTTGAAATTGGGAAAGCTACACCCGATGCGGATGGGATTTTCGTTGGTTTGCTTCGCAAAGCTTCTGGGTATCAGATGATACTCTCCGCGGGGGAACACAAAGAAACGATTTTCTTGGCGGAAAATCCTTCCGATGGAATTTTGAATGTCACCCTTGCCGCCAAATACAACAACTCGATTGATATTACCATCAACGGATTCCAGACGGGTTTTGAATTGGACGCTTCGGTGGAAGGGTATATCGCAATGACGACTTCGGATGATTACGCTACCGACGGTGCGGGCGCGCTTGTGGATGATTTCTCATTCCAACGCTATACCTACACGAACAGCGGTTCAAAGGATATGAAAATCAACTTTGAAGGCACGCGTGAATTGGAAGACGAGGACGGTAAATATTACCAATACTATTTCGCTACGAAGGATTGGTATGCGGGCAGTAACGTACGTGTTGCCAACCATGGCTATACGGAAAACGGTTACGTTTTGTTTGGTAACGCTTCGGTGGATTCCTGCTTCGGTCCCAAGCAAAAATACGGTGATTGTATCATTCGTTTTGACGTGACCTTTGTTGGTAGTGATTATTACTATGATAAACCTGATACGTATTTCGATACAGCGGACGGCAGAGGTGTATGCGATGCCGAATGCTTCGGGGTACAATTTGGTTCCACCAGCTACAAAAACATTTACAATAACGCGCAATCTTTAGGGATTGCAACCTACAACGGTAAGAGCATTTATTATACGACGAATTGTACGCGCGCAACCGCGCAAGAGGAAATCGTGCATATCCCCAACCAACCGCAAACTCCTGAAAACGAGTATGACTTGTTTAGAAAATCTGCGACCTACAATTTCATGTATATCATTAAAAACGGCACGGTGAGCATGCACTTTAAAGAAGCGGGTGAAGACGAAAGCGTTTTGGGGATTGTACGTGAGTACGTAACGGGCGTGGAAACGAACGGTTACGTTGCGGTTTATGGTGCAAACGGGGTGGATTTCCGTTTGGATAATCTCTCCATCACGGACTTGGACCGCGGGTATACATCGTCTGCTTATACGGACGGTGAGGATATTGAAACTTTGCGTGTGGATACGACTCAAGGGGATACCCTGTCGGCGTTTGATTTGGAAAACAATACCTTGACAACGAAAGGGGTAACGGGTAGCAATATCACCCGCGTAACCCTTGGTGAAACCAATGGTTTGTCCTACAAGCAAGGGAGCTTGGAAATTATCTTCGCGGAAAAATCTGCGACAGTTTCGGACGGTGTCAACAGAAAGGATATCTCGTTTGATATGCCTTTGCTCCTCAATGGCGCGACGTTGGAAATTTCTCGTATCGGTGATACGGTGTCCATTGGCTTCGCCAATGCGGGTGCGCCT
The DNA here is from genome assembly GCA_015069495.1 of Clostridiales bacterium. Classification (GTDB taxonomy): domain Bacteria; phylum Bacillota; class Clostridia; order Christensenellales; family Borkfalkiaceae; genus Scatosoma. The sequence goes on along the minus strand of SVIN01000022.1, from coordinate 14,069 downwards.
CTTTCAGTCATTGACGGCAACACCTATTCGGTGTCGGGTATGAAAATGGCAGGCAGAGAAAAGATTGCTCTTTCAGGCAACGGTGTGTCAAAAATTCGCAAAATTTCTGTATTTAACTTGGACTCGAATGTTGCAATTGAGGCGAGAAACTTTAACGCGGAAACGGATATCATGCAACCTTGGGTAAAGCGTAAAAATATTCAAGGCAAAGGCTGCGGCAGCAGTATCGGGATTTCGGCTGCGGTAGCGGCATTGCTCCCTGCGGCATGGATTTTAAAAAGGAAGGAAAACGAAAATGAGTAAGAAATGGAAAAAAATCATTGCGTCAATTTTAAGCGTATGTTGCCTTCCTATGATGTTTGCGGGCTGTAAAAAAACGAATAATATTTCTTACGATTTTGATAAATCAGGCTTCTATGGGCTTTGCGAAGTATTCGGTGAAATGGGTGGTGGCTTAGACCCTGGTATCACCAACGAGTGGATTGCAGATATGGCGGGCGCGCTTGGCACGAAATCCTTCCGTATGTGGATCAGTTTCGGGGATTTGTACCCCGTTGATGAAGACGACGTAGTTGTTCCGAACCGCGCAAAAATTGCGCTTGTACGTGATGCGGTGGATCGTTTGAAGGCGGCGGGTGTGAAAGACTTCCTCGCGATGTCCACGGCGTTCGTATACCCCAAGGATTATCCCGTAACGACGGGTTACGTTGTTCCCGATCCCTATGAAGAATACGACATGTATCTTCGTTTTATGGAAGTACAGCAGAAAGCTTACATAGAGTTTGTAAAAGATTTCCCCGAAGTGGAATATTTCGAACCCGCAAACGAACCTGAAATGAAGAGTTGTATTCATAAAAACGGTTATACCCACGGTGGAACCGATTTGGTCAACGCAAGTTACATTTATACGCAATATGACCAAGTGCGTATCCTTGCCGATTTGTGTTGGTATACGACCAAGGCGGTACAATCGGTGAATCCCAACGCCAAGGTTATGAACCCTTCGCTTTGCGGTTTGACGACGACCCCTGATTATTTGAACGATATTTACGAAGCGATTGAATCGGGCGCATTACCCGCAGGTCAGGAAAAGAGCGATACCGATCCCGATAATTATTTCCAAGTATTAAACTGGCATCCTTATACGTTCGGTAGTGATACCGTAACGGACGCTTGGTTGCAGTTACAGCAGGAAACCTATCAGGTGGCAATCGATCATGATGACGGCGGTAAACCCGTTTGGTTTACGGAATTTGGTTGGACGGATTGGGGCGAACCCACTAGACAGCAAACGATTGCGGATGCTTACGTTGGTTTCTTTGATATGGTTAAGGCGGAAATGCCTTGGGTACAAACGGTTATGATTTTCCGCTTGACGACGCTTGCAACGCAAGATATCTCGTTGGGTGAAAACAATTTCGGGATTATGTACAATAAGGACGATCCGCTTTACGGCGGTCAGCCGAAAGCTGCGGCGCTTGCGATTGCAAAATATAGCCGTGGTGAAAACGCGGATTTGTCGGGCTTGTACAAATATGTAAAAGATTGATGGTGAAAGAGAGAAATGGCTAAAAGAAATCGTTTTGAATTTGGTTTATGCGAAACTTCCTGCGAGGTGAACGATCACCTCGACAGGGGGTTGACCAATGAAATTATTTCGCATTTTGCAGGGGAATTTGGCGCAACGGCAATGCGTGTATGGTTGCGCTTTCACGAATTTGCGCATTGCGACAGCAACGACAACGTTACCTTGAAAGAGGAACGCGTGGCGAAGCTGCGTACTTATTTAGATATGTTGAAAGCAAAGGGGGTAAAAGATTTTTCTTTACTCTCTTGGTCGTTTTTGTATCCTGAAGATTTTGGCTGTACGGACGGTTGGGCTGTGCCCGACCCCGTGAAAGAAGCCGAGAAATATATTCGCTTCTTAAACGTACAGAAGAAGTTGTACGAATTGATTGCACAGCGTTTCCCCGATATTTGTTATTTCGAACCGACGAACGAACCCGACGGGGTCAGCGGTGACTTTTTACACCGAGAGGGCTTTGTTGGGAAAACCACAGAGGAAAGACTTCCTTATATTTATACGCAGGAAGAAATTGTGAAAATCGTGTTGGATTTGTCTTATTATGCAAATGCAGGGGTAAAGAAGTATAATCCGAATGCAAAGGTGCTTTTCCCTGGCTTTTGGAACGTAGACAGCGCACCCATGTATTTGACGAACGTGTTTACGGCGTTGCAGTCGGGGGAATATCCTTCCGTTGGCGAAGCGAAATCGAACAAGCAGGAAGACTTCTTCGAAATTATGAACTTCCACCCGTATTCCTTAAAAACAGGGGAAATCGACGAAGGCTGGTTGGAAACGCAAACCCGTTTGTACGACGTTATGGTGAAATTCGGTCAGGCGGATATGCCCGTTTGGTATACGGAAGCAGGCTGGTCGGATTTTTCAAGAGAAAGCGAAAAACAGTTGGTTGGCGGGAAATTTTTGAAACTGTTTGAGGTGGTTGAGGAAAAATTACCCTTCGTTAAGAAAATTTTCCTTTTCCGTCTTTGTACCTTGGCTGACCGTAAGGAAACGGAAGGCGAGGATAACTTCGGGTTGATTTACAACGTATTCGATGAACAGCGTTCAGGACAACCCAAACCCGTAGCCATTGCGATTGCGAAATACGTCAACGGGGACGATTATGACGTGTCCCGCATGTATAGGTTTGCAAAAAAATAAGGAGTCAGTTATGAAAACCTTAATGAAACGCACATTATTGATTCTTTTCAGCGCGCTGTTTTCGTTGTGCTGTTTTTTCCTCGCGGGGGAAACTTTACAGGGTGGCAGTGTTAAGGCGAATGCTGATGCGGAAACGCAATTGACCGATGCGGATGACGCGCTCTCGTTTGAGTCGATAAGCGAAGTTTGGAACAATGACACAAATGGTTATTTCATTGTAAAATTCAACGTTAACGAATGGGCGCAAGCGGCAATCCCGACTAATTATTCGGGGATTACCTACAACGGTAAGGACATCAGCGACCTTGTGGTAGCAGGCGGATTGAAGTTTTATTTGGAACATTCGCTGTGGTTTACGTATAAGCCTAACAACGAAAAGCTGTCGGCAAACTATAATGGGTATTCCCATCCTACGATTGCCATCGAGGAAGGCGCGACCGTGGTTTACAACGGTAAAACTTACACCTTCCATGCGGTTACTTTCTATTTAAACCTTGAAACGGCAAAGTGGCAAACGGAAGTTCCCGCAGAGTATGGTATTGCAGAGCCTACGTCATTTGTCGGCATTGACGAATCCACGACGAAGGATGCAATCGTGTTGCAATACGAGGATGAACTTGTATGGAGCGACAGCGTTGGCAATTTGGCTGACCATATCTTGTTGGACGGGGCAACAAACCTGAAAGCTGATGAAAGTGTAACCGTAAACCCTACCGACAAAACGATTACGGTGAATTTAAAAGGCGAATATAACAAATTTTCCATCACCGTCGGCGGTAAGACCGCGGGGGTCATTGTGCCTGCCGTTACTTTATACGCGACGGAAACGGGTTGGAGTTTTGACCCGCAGTTGGTAAATACACTTACGGGCGTTGGCGTTTTTGGCAACAATAATCTTTTGCAAATCAACGGCGCTTGTCATACGGTGCTTGGATTTAGCGAGTTTTTCATCATTGGCGGGGATAACAGCGTCAATGATGTAACAAACATGGCGGCAAGCACGGATTATGACCTTGCTACGAAAGCAACATTCGACGGCAAAACCTTCCATGAGTTATATCAAGAAAACCCGCTGTTCTATATCGGGTACATGTCGGGCGGTAAATATTTGACTTTCCAAATTCCGCAGGCATATCTTAACGCTATGCCCGAAAACGGGGAAACTTACCACACGATAGAAATCGAAGCGGGGGCAGAATATATGGATATGATTCTGCCTAAGGTCAGCCTTATCAATTTTGACAACGTATGGTTGAATAATGAAAATTTCAACCCTGAACCTTTGGCGTATAGCGGGATTGCGTATGGTTGGAACTGCATGCGCAACGGTATGTATATCGATACTATTTTGCAATTTGGCGTATACGATAAGGATTTCCTTGGTGCGGACAACGGTACTGTATCCCATGCTTCGCCTGAAAATCTTGCAGGTTTTGCAAACGAACCTATTGCAAACAAATTGACCATCAACGGTGTTCCAGTCAAGGATATTAGCGGAGTAACCGTTTCGTATGCGCATGGGTACAATTATTTATATATTTCCGTACCCATGTATGAACTTTCTTCCAATGAAGAATATCGCTGTGTAGAATTGCACTTGGCGGATAGAACGGTATTCAAGAACTCTGTTTTAAGTGAAGTAAGCTTATATTTAATCAACGGTCAGTGGACGGAAGAGAAGCCTACGACCATTCCTACGGATGCCGACGGTACGTATTTTACCGCGAAAGATATTTTCAACGGTAAAAGCGGCGGATATTACAAAGATGGCGTTTACGCGCTTTCCAAGGAAAATTATACCGAAAAAGTTAATTCTGCTAAGACTGCCGATTCGATGAGTGCGATTTACAATTTCTTGTATAAATCTAACTCCATCGATTTCGATTACAGTTTATTGACGGGCGTAGGCAATGGCTTTGGCGGCGTTCGCCTGATGATTTACCGCAACGAAGGGGAAAGCTTGCAGGGCTTTAACCTGTTTATCAACGGTGCGTTCGCAGGCGCGAAGCAAATGGGGTTTGAGCTTGACCAATGGTATGCGGTCAGACTTTCCACCGCGATTGCGGATGGTAAAATCATCGTATCCGTTGCGTTTGAAGGTGTGGAAATTATCCATGCTGAAGTTGCGTACGATGGGGCAATGGGCAACGATATTCAATTGAAAAAATCTTACGGTGCAGTAGACTTTGCCGATTTCAAAGCGGGGGATATCAAGCAACCCACAATTAACTGGCAAGGGAAAGCCGTATACAATTACGTGGAAGGGGATGCAAAACCCGATGACGCTAAGTTTATGGGCGTTATCAGCGTGACGGATAATTACGACAAAGCCAACTTCTCGGCAGGCGATATCACCGTTGTATGGGAAGACGGCGCGGTGCAAGACGGTAAGTTGCAAGCAGGCGATTGGACGATTACGTTCTTGGTCAGTGATAGAGCAGGCAATACCGCTTCCTATTCCGTCATGGCATCGGTGGCGGTATCCGATAAAATTACGGTTATCTTTAACACGGATGGCGTGACGTCTTCTGCCGTTTATACGAAAGGCGCATTGATTAACCAACCTGCTGACCCCGAAAAATCGAGCGACGCGGAGAAAAATTATTTCTTCGACGGTTGGTATTTAGGGGATAAGAAGTGGGATTTCGCCAATGATTGTACCTTTGAAAATATTGAACTCGTGGCTGTGTTTGCAATCGAGTATAAGGAATATACCGTATCCATTACAAGCGAAGGGCTTGACAAGGGCTATACTTATACCTTAAAAATGCGTTTGGGCAGTACGCTTGACAGCAGTATTTTAGCGCGCGAAGGGTATACGTTTATACTCACCGAAGACGGTAAAAAAATCAACAATATCAAGGTAGACGGCGATATGCAAATCCAGGCGGTATATACGAAAAATACCGAAGAAGACAGCGGTACGGATTCTGCGCCTGGGGATTCCGATTCGTCTAACGATTCGTCTGATACTTCGTCCAACACTTCGGAAAAATCGGGTTGTAAAGGCAGTATCGATACGACGTTGATTACGCTTGGCTTGGCATTTGTTGCTTCGGCGTTTGTGTTTGTAAAATCATCGACTAAGGTGGGCAAGGAAGATGAATAAGAAAAACGTGAAAAAAATTAGCGCGCTTATCGGCGTGAGTATGGCGTGTGCCGTAGTCTTTGGTGTAAGCGGTTTTTCGCACGCAAATTTTGCCAACGCGCAAAATAAGAAAACGGAATTTTCCTCGAAAATCACTGCCGTAAGCCACGCAAACGGAACGACGGTCAATATTTTACCTCAAGAAGTAAGATTGTGGAACGAAAGCAAAGAATTTAACGCGGATTATTTAAATAGCTTGTACGAATACAGCGATTTGCATAAGGAATTTATCGTAGCGGTGAATTCCGACAACAACCGCGTTGCCGAAATCTATCGCGAGGCGGACGTATTCAACCCCGTAAACAACGTTTTGAAATGGGAATCTTCCGTGGACAACGTTGCTTCGTATACGGTAAGAGTCGCTTACGACCGTCAATTTACGAAGTGCATTATCAAAGCGGAAAATGCCGATATCGCGCAAGGGGTAGAAATTGAAAACCCGTTGGCGGGTACCGATTATTACTGGCAAGTCATCGCCACGACGTCGAACGGAAGCAAAGTATATTCCCCGATTTTTGATTTTACCACGGCAAATACGATGCGTACGGTCACGATTGACGGCGTATCCAATACCCGCGATATGGGTGGATATGAAACCGCTTACGGTTACGTGCGCCAAGGTCTTGTGTTCCGTTCCGCTCGTTTAGAATCAATCAGCGCGGACGGCTTGGTTACCTTGAAAGAGGAACTTGGCGTTAAGACCGACTTGGACCTTCGCGGTAAAGCGGAAGCCAATTTGAGCGCAAACAGTGAAAACCCTGCAAAGTTGACGAAGTATTTCGTTTACGACACTCCCCAATATGCGCTTGCGGGCGATCTTGGGATAGACAATGCGAAGCATTATGAAAGCGTGAAAAATATCATGACGGTATTTACCAACAAGGATAACTACCCGATTGATATGCACTGCGCGGTCGGACGTGACAGAACGGGTACAATCACCGCATTGTTAAAGGCTGTGCTTGGGTATGCGGAAAATGATATCCTTAACGATTACTTTACCTCGATGTTCGCAACGACGGGCGCGTGGGCAAAAGAAACCACTTATATAAATAAGGAAATGATTTTGAATGTGTTGAGATATCTCAATACGTTTGAGGGCGAAACCTTGGCGGACAGATCGGCAAAGTATCTGATTGACAAATGCGGTATGACGCAAGCGGATATCGATTCCATCCGCAATATCATGACGGGCAAGGTGGCTGTGGAAATTCCCGCAGACGAAACTTTCACCGATACGGACAATTACGCGGAATACTCTTTCGTGACGTTTGAAAAGTTCGGCGCGAAGAGAGTTGTACAAATGCTCGGCGTTGGTGAAAAAGCGCAAATGCCTTATGAGGCTGGTGAGGGGTATACTTGGACGGTAAACGGTCAGGTGTACGATTTTACCAAGGCGGTTGAAGGGGATATGCTTATCCAAGCGACCAAGGCGCAAACTTACACGGTGAAAATTATCGCCACGGGCGCAGTTACATCGGAAGAAACTGTGACGGTAAATGCGGGTGAAACGTTTGATTTTACCAGCCTTGAAAAGGACGGATACGATTATATCGTGCTTTCGGATGAAGGGAAAATCATCACCGAACTTACCGTGGTAGGCAATACGACCTTGAACGTAATTTACGTGCAGGGTGCATAAGCGGCCGCTTATATGCGATGCAGGGGGGTGTACCCTGCGAAGAAGAGGAGTAAAATGTTTAATTTTAAAAAGAAATTATTGCCGATAATATCGTTTATATTTGGGGTGGCGGTCGCAGGTTTTGCGTGGACTTCCGTTTCCGCTGTAAAAGCAAGCGCGGAAGCAGACGAACCGAAGTCGGTAAGCCTTGCGGAATTTCAGTATTTTAACGAATACTCGGAAGATTCGCAAAATATAGCGATGGGGCAAGGGAAATTTGGTATGCTGTTGCGTTTTGACGACGTTCTTTCGGATAACATTTCCGAGGTTAACGGCGGAATCAAATCGCTTAACCTCGTAGGTAAATATGGTAAAAATATCCTTGTCAACGATATGCCTATCGACTTTTATACCGATGCGGAAATACGCTACTTTTTCGAAGAATATTTGTGGGTATATATCCCCCATATGGACTTTTACCGTAAACTCTCCATAGAAACGGCATTCCAGTTCGAAGATAGAGTGCTTCAACCGTTTGCGTTGTACACAGCATCCACCCCCGAAGGGTATAATTATTGGACGGACGATGCCGAATTGTATCTCACCACAAAAACGCAAGAGGTGGAATTTAAGAAGATTGAGTTCAACAATACGGGTTATAAATATTTCAGTCCCAAGAAAGGCTTGCTGCTTGAATTTGACGTGAAAAACGGCGATACTTGGATGAACGCCGACCTTTCCAAAACGGTTAGCGAACGCGACGGCAGTTGGATGAAAATGAACCTTTTGAACCACAGCGCGACCAAAAACGCGCTCTTGGGTGAAGGTGCCAGCGTGGCGGAAAATATCTTATTGGATGGTATTCCCCTTAAGGATATCCCCGATGCAGAAATCAGCTACCACTCGCAAAGATATTTGTGGGTATACGCGCCGAACATGATTGACTACACAACCTTTGAAATCAATGACAATACCTTATTTTTCGACTCGTTCTTGCCTAACGTAGTGCTTTATTCTAACGGAGACGAATGGATTGAAACCGACCCCAACGCACCGCGTGAAGACGTGGTAAACGTGTCGTTTGAAAATATCGAATGGAACAATTTCGACTTTGGTTACAGAGGCGGTAAACATGGTTTGCTTGTGAAATTCAGCGACAACTTGTCGAAATCTTACAGGGAAATTGACGGTTCTATTCGAAGCATAAACAAGGTGAATACGAGCATTGGCGAACACGTTCGTTTGAACGGCGAACCCCTTAAAAATATCGCGGGCGCGGAAATTTCCTACCACAGCGAACAATATTTGTGGGTGTATATTCCTTCCGAAAAGCTTATCTTGGCGGACGGATATCCTTGCTTGACGATTGATAAAGATACCGAATTTTTGAATGCGAAATTCGACGAAATGACCCTTTACTTTGACGGCTGTTATTGGCAGGAAACCAAACCCGAAGCAACCGATTACGCCACCAACGAGTTTGTGGAAATTATGCACAACAACGTGACGAATACGGGCAACGAAGGGTACGCGATTACCGTATTTACCTTTGCGGATGATTTCGATGCGGAACTTGCAAGCCGTCCCAACTTTGCCCAAATGGGTGAGGCGGGGCGTACCGTTACGGTAAACGGTAAAACGCTGAGCGAATTGTATGCAATTGACAGCAACACCAACTTTGTATTCAACAACGATTACGGTGACAACACCATGTGTCTTGTATTGAGAAAGGCGGATTTGTATTCGGCTTCGGGCGAACCTACCGTATTGACGATTGCGGACGGTACCCGCTTTATGGATAAGACGATTGGGGAACTTACCTTCTATTTGGTGGACGGTGAATGGTCGGAAACGAGCGCGCCTTCCCAAACGCCTGCGGAAGATAAGGATGCGCCTTACCTCTATTATTATGGGGAAGAAAGCTATTTGGTGTTTACGGGTGAAAGGGTGATGGACTTCACCGCCCTCACGTACGCGTTTGACGATTGCGACGGGGAAACAGCTTGCGTGGTGGAAATGCCCGAGGACGCGGAAACGGACGGAAAATGGAACAGCGGTACTTGGCAGGTGAAATTGACCTCGGCAGATACCCAAGGCAATACGGCTGAAAAAGAAATCACGGTTACGGTTATTGACAAAGAAAAAGAGTTTTTGTCCGTATACGTTAACGGTTTCTTCTCGTACAGAGTGCGTTACGGTGAGAAAATCGATTTTGCAAAATCGGAAGAATTGTTGCGCGGTAACCCTGAAAAAGCGGACAGCGCAAGCAGTTATTTCGTGTTTACCGGGTGGCAATGTAACGAAAAAGTGTGGGATTTTAACAACGACGTAGTGACCGAAGATATTGAGCTGGTTCCGATGTATAAGGAATGCAAGCGTTTGTTCTCGGTTGTCATCAAGGATTCGAATGGCGACGCAATGGATTTCATCACAGCGAAATACGGCGATGAAATCGATTTCACAGAGTATGAAAAAGAAGGATATACCCTTATTGTTAAAGCAAACGGTACGCGCGTGAACAGCGTAACGGTGAACAACAATCTGTCGGTAGAATTGCAATACCTGCCCATGCAAGCAGAAAATGATGGCTGTCAAAGCGGTATCAATTGGTGCGGTATGGCATTGTGGATGGCGGTAGGGGTTATCTTTTATGCAAAACTTGGCAAAAAGGCAGGGAGAGAGGAATGAGAATTTTATCAAATAAAAAATGCAAACTGATCCGTGCCTTGACGGCGGTATTTGCACTGGCGCTGTCAATTGGCGCGGTCAGTGTAAACCTCGAAACCACCGCATCCGCTTCGACGGATAAAAACGAATACGTCATGGATGCAACCCAGGTGTCTTTCGTCGATAAAGGCGGGGAAGCAGTAAAGGATGAAAACGACTTTTTCGGGGTTGGGCATAAAAACAATTACGTCATTCAAACCGCTCTTACCCACGATGCGCCCTCGGTAAAGGTGCAAGCTTCTGGCTACGGCGACGTAATTTACGGCGGGGACAACGATATCGCAAGGGTGGAAGTAAAGCTGTTGTTTAACAGATGGCCTGACAGCGTTCCCGATGACGCCTCCTACATGAAATTGAGCGTTTACAATTCGGCGGATATCTATTTTGAAAACCCGATTGCAAGCGCGGAAGAATTTGGTACGGGCGAATACGTGAACAGCCCCTTCAGCGGGTTCGGTAATTTTATACGTATATTTCAATTGGAACCTGAGGACGTTTGCAACAACCGCGGGAAATTGCGTGATTTCGTTTTGCGTGCAGAATGTGACGGCGATTATTGGAATTCCGCCCTCATCATTGATTACGTAAAGGTCGTTTTCGAAGCGGATGGGCTTTACAAAGCGGGCGAATGCCTCACAAACGAAAACCCTGAAAATATCACCGATACACAGGTGGTATGGACAAAGGGGAAAGGGTTTGGCGATACCTATATTGATTTGGCAAACTACGGTGGATTTTTCTCGTACGTAGACAACCCCATGTTGGTAGAGTTGACTAAGGACAATTTCCCCACCGCGCAATGCGTAACGGAAGCGGACGGTACGGAAACGTTGCTGTTGAAAAACGCAGTGTTTGCATTGAACGTAGGCGACCTTTCGGCTGACGATTATCAGCAATTCACGATGGATATTTTGTTGAATGATAAGCGCGCGAAAGGCGGGCATACCTTGTATTTATACGGTAGCAAGCCTGGCAAGTTCTTGGATGAAAACGGCGCGCCCGTTGGCTATGCGGCGAAGGTGCTTGTAGAAAGCTACGAACAAGGCTTCCACAATAAATTCCTTTTGGAAAAGGAAGACATTTCTAAGCTTGCGGATAAAAACGGTAACATCTCTTACATCTACGTTTTGTATCAAGGCAACACCTTGGATACGGCTGAGGAAACGGTAGGGCTTCGCAACGGTTCGCAGATTTGGATTAACAAGGTTCAGTTCCTTAAAGAGGGCGACGTGGAAACCCCGACGGTTGCAACGGAATATGACAAATATGACGTATCCGATATCTTCCCCGTAGGGGAAAGTGTAAGCTTGAACAACAAAGCGGGCGCGAGCGTTGACGATATAATTTCCATCGCGACTTTGCAAAATAAACGCGTGGGCGAATTGTCCTTGGACTTGACCATGGAAAACGGAGAAAATATCGCGTTCTTGTTCAATGCAAAGACTTACACTGCCATCAACGAATATAAAAACGGCGGGGTATTGTTCTATCTCTCCAATGATAAAATTGAAATCAGCGCGCGCGTAGACGGCGAGGTGACAAAGTCTGTTTCCGCGACGTCCAGCAGCGCATTCGACAGCAAAAAGACGGTGAAATTGAGCTGTATTCCTTATTATTTGAATGATGTGGAATCGGGGCTCTATTGTGCCGTAACGGTGGATGGACAGTTGTTGCTCAGCGATTATTTCAGAAGCGACTGTTTGAATTTAGGGGATACGTTCCACCTTAGCTATCAGGCAAAGGATAAGGATTTCTCGGTGAATATTGCGTCTGCAAAGACGGAAGGGGTTATCTCGGCAAAGGATTTGATGAAGGTGGAAATCAAGGCGGAAACCTTGCGTTATTCCTTGGATAAAACGGATATTCCTTTGGTGCTTGCTTGGTATAATACGGGTTGCGACGAGGTGTCCAAGGTGAATTGCAGCGGAGACGTTGCTATGGTAAATCAAGACGTAAGACGTGTGCAATTTACCGAAAACGGTGAAGTGAAGGTAAGCTTCTCTGTCACGAACGCATTTGGTACTTTTACCTCCAACGAACTTTCCGTGAAATGCAAAGACGTGTTGGCAGACACGGAAAATCTTGAACAAGCGCCGAAAAAAGGCTGTGCCGCTTCGATCATCGTTTTGTCGTCTGTTGGGGTAGTTGGTATGGCGTGCGGGACGTTTTTCTTGGTGAAAAAGAACAAAGCGTCGAAAAAAGAAGAAGTTGAAGAGAGTGAGGAGAATAATAATGAAGAAAATTAAATTTATGTGGTTTATGGTTCTCCAAATCGTAGCGCTCTCGTGCTTTTCCGGTTGTAAAGGAGGCGGGGAACAATCCTCTTCTTCCGTGATTGTGGAAACAGAAAAAGTACAATTGGTGGATATCTACAACAGAGAATCGTTAAACAAATACATGGCGCCTATCTGGCAATCGTCGGATATCTACGATGAAGGCGGTGTTGTGGTAGGGGAGACGGGTGAAATTCAGCTTTTGCGTACGCCTGTGAAAAATTCGGTGACGGTGAGAAGCGTACACTTTGAAGAAACCTATCGCGAGGGGATTGATTATATCGTCGACGGAAACAAAATTAGACGTATCCCCACGGGTTCTATGCCGTATTTCAAATACGACGAGTATTATTTCGAGAAACCGTACATGGGAAGCCAGTTGCTGTGCGAACCTACGAACGCGGAAATTGAGTACCAAGGTGAAAGATATCTGTATTACAGCGAAGGGGCGGCGGGCGTGAAAAATTACGTCATGATCAGCTACAAGACGGAAGAAACCTATACGCAGTTTACACCGTCGGGCGATGAGCGCGCGCAGAGCTTTATGGATAAGGTAAAGACGGATAAAAAGGCGACGGTGATGTTTTACGGTGACTCGATTACGCATGGTTCTTGCGCGTCGGGTACAGTATTCGGCGGTGAAGTCAATCCCTATTTGCCTAGATGGAGCGAATTGGTTTGTGAATGGCTTTCGTCTAATTATCAAGCGGATATTACCCACTTGAATAAAGCGCAAGGCGGTTGGACGACCAAGCAGGGTGTGGACAATTTCATGAACGAAGACCGTGTAGGCCCTCACCTTGATAAAATCGATTTGATGGTCATTGCATTCGGTGCAAATGACCCGCACATTTCGGATGAGTTGTACAAAGAACAAATCAAGAGCATGATGGATATGTATTTGCAAAGCAGACCCGACGGCAGTATTATGTTGGTTTCGCCTTTCGTGTTTAACCAACAGACGTCGAACTGGTTCATCAATCAGTATCGTTTTGAAGGGTTGCTGGAACAGCTCAAGGCGGAATATGCGGAAAAGGGTATCACCGATAAAGTTTCGGTGGCAAAGGTATATTCTTTCTTTAAAGGAATCTGTGATACGGGTAAAAGAAGCCGTGATTATTTGGGCAACAACATCAACCACCCCAACGACTACGGTGTACGCATTTACGCGCAAGTAGCCTTGAAAACCCTTTGCGGGGAAGAATTTTACCCTTATTGATATCGGGTGAATAATTTCAATATAACCAAGCGTTATATGAAGGAGTTTATTATGAAGATGAAAAATAAAAAGATTTGTTTGGCACTTTCTACCGTTGCAATGACAGCTGGCTTTGCGTTTGGCGGAGTGTTCGCTTTTTCGCAAGCAATGCCCATTCAAGCGGTAGCAATGGAAACGGAATTTTCAAATAACGGTCAATTTACCGTAGGGCAATATTCGGGTCCGATTGAATATGTAACCGGCATAGCGGGCGCAGACGGCGAAGTTTTGAAGATGTCCACCTCAGGCGGTTGGGCGGCTGCAAAGTTTGATTTCAGCGCGTCGCAAATTAAGGCGAGTGAGGTGGATAGCATCGT
>SVIN01000049.1 GCA_015069495.1 Clostridiales bacterium | reverse complement strand
ATAAGGGAATGCTCCTCATCGGTAAGGAAGCAAACCTTGCAGGCCAGTTGATTATGGCGGAATATATGCCCGACGTCATCGTACAGGTTGCGAAAGATAGATGGCAAAATGCAATCAATATGGATTGCAAAACGATGGTTACCGAAAATCCTGCGGAATACGTTGCGCTTAAGGCAACTTGCCCCGACGGTTATCGTGTGATCTCGGTAGAAGAAATGATTTTGGAGAATATGTAATATGAATTTGAAAAAATCCTACGTTGAAAAATACGGTTATGAAAGAGTAGTAACGGACAGAAACTCCCCGCTCATATACGCGGAAACGGATATGTTGAAGCTTGCGGATGGTCAAAGCTACACGATTGATGAACTCGGCAAAGAATTCGTATTGGTTGTGTTGTATGGCAAGTGCGAAGTCAAAGGTGAAGATTTTACCTTTATCGTAGGCAATCGCGCAAGCGTATTCGATGGCGCGGCAGAAACGGCATACGTTGGTAAAGACACGGCTTTTACCGTTACGGCAATGGGCGGCGACGTGAAAATCGCGGTGTGCAAAGCGCCTGCGGAAAAATACTACAAACCTTATCAAATCAAGGCTGAAAACGTTGTGGTGAAAACGTTTGGTAAGGGCGCGTTCGTGCGTGAAGTCGCTTTCACTTTCCCTGAAACAGGGGAAGCAAATCACTTGTACATCGGTGAATTCTGGGTAGAAGACGGCAAATGGGGCAGTTATCCTCCCCACAAGCATGACGTGGACAATCTTCCTACGGAGGGGGCGCTCGATGAAATTTACTACTATGAATTCGACAAACCCCAAGGGTTTGGTTTCCAAGCGGTGTACACCCCTGAAAACGACATCAACGAAGTATACAAAGTGCAAAATGGGGATATGGTGGTTATCCCTAAAGGATATCACCCTTTCACGGTTGCGCCTGGTTATAAAAACTATTGTTTGTGGATTATGGCAGGTAAAAACCGCGGGCTGTTGAGTTCGTCGGAAGAATGCCATAAGTGGATTGTGAAAAACTAAAAGGAGTATACCATGTACGTACTTGGCATAGATTTCGGCGGGGGTGCAAGCAAAGCGACGCTGTTAGATAAAAACGGTCAGGTGGTTGCTACGGCAACCGCCGAATACCCCACGCATTACGGTGACGGCGGAAAAGCGGAACAAAATCCGATGGATTGGTACAATGCTGCTTGTCAAAATATCCGTTCCGTTTTACAAAATATAAATGCCGAGGACGTAAAATGTCTTTGTTTTGACGCGGCAACACATACGGCGGTTTTAATGGACGAGAACGGCGTTCCCATTTGTAATTCCGTCTATTGGACGGACACACGAAGTGTAAAAGAAAAGCAATACCTTGCAGAGAATTTCGGCAAGGAAATTTTCGAAAAATGTAAGCATAACGTCGATACCATTTGGTCTTTACCCGAAATTTTGTACGTAAAGAATCATTTCCCCGACGTTTATAAAAAGGTGAAAAAGATTACGTTTGCCAAGGATTTTGTGCGCGGAAAATTCACAGGCGACTTCGTCACTGACTATATCGAGGCGCAGGGCAGCATGCTCTTTGACTTTGATAAAAAGGAATGGGATGAACGTCTTTTGAGCCTTGTTGGGCTGACAAAAGAATCTATGCCCAAAATTGTAAATCCGCTTGAACGGGTGGGGCAGGTACGCGATGAAGCAGCTTTATCCACTGGCTTGAAGGTCGGCACACCCGTGATTTGCGGGGCGACGGATACTGTCATGGAAGTGTTTGCGGCAGGCGGAATTAAGAATGGTGATATGACCTTGAAACTCGCGACGGCAGGCCGTATTTGCGTGGTTTCAAACGAATATTACCCAGATAAAAATATCATCAACTATTCTCACCTTAAAGAGGGAATGTATTATCCTGGAAGCGGAACAAAATCCTGCGCGGCATCCTTACGCTGGTTTCGAGATACGTTTGGCGGAAGCTTTGAAGAATTTAGTATGGTTGCGGAAAATATCCCCATCGGTTCGGATGGTTTGGTTTTTCATCCTTATTTAATGGGTGAACTTACGCCGTACGCAAATCCCATGCTTCGGGGCAGTTTTATCGGGATTTCCGCAGGGCATACTAAGGCGCATTTTGCGCGTGCAGTGATGGAAGGCGTTGCGATGAGCCTGCTCGATTGTAAAAAATACTTGGAAGACAAGGGTGTGACGGTTGGAAATTTTGCCTATATCATCGGAGGCGGGGCAAAAAGTAGAGTTTGGCGTCAAATCGTAGCCGACACTTTGGGCTTGACGCTTGTACAAACGGAAAATAACGATTCTTCGTTTGGCTCGGCGATGTGTGCAGGTATATCGGCAGGATTCTTTGCGAGTTTTGACGAGGCAAGCAAGACCTGCCAAAAGGTGATTGGTGAAACCAAACCGATCGCGAAGAATACTGAAAAATACGCAAAAATCTTTGCGAAATATCAAAAAATCAGTCAATTTTTAACGGAACTTTCCGATGAAAAGTAAAAGAATAGTCGTATTATTAAAATATTTCAAAGGGGAATTAAATCCTTTCGACGGCGCGGCGTTAGAGTGCGCTTTGGAAACGGGTTCAATGGATATTATTGCGGTGTCCATGGCACCCATGTCCGCATTGAACGCTTTTCAAAGTCTGACCCGCTTAGGGATTAAAGGGGTATTTATCACCGACCCTTTGTACGCAGGCAGCGATACGCAAGCGACAAGTTTCATCCTTGCCGAAGCATTAAAACGCTTAAACCCAGACCTCATCTTTTGCGGACGGCAAAGCGTGAATGGGGATACGGCGCAGGTTCCCCCGATGATGGCGCAGAGGGCTCATTTTGCAATCAAGACCAAAGTAATTGATTTCAACGCTGAAAAGGTAATCTTGCGAAATGGTGAAGCGTTTACTCCGCAAAACGGCACAGTACTTACGTTTGAAAAAATCCGTACACTGCGCTTTCCGTCCATTTTTTCCAAGCTTGGCGAGGTGGAGATTTGGGATAATTCCATCCTGCAAGTACCGCAAGAAAAATGTGGATTGAAAGGCTCGCCCACACGCGTGGTGAAGAGCTATGAAAGCAGCGTAGGGCGCAGGCAATGCCAATTTGTCGGTATGGAAACGCTGGATTCGCTTATCCAAGCTGGGTTGAAAAAACAACGCACAGAGCAAACCGAAGACAAAGGACAAAAACTTGACGAAATCTATTTTGTCGGTAATATAAAGCCGATAGCGGAACGCATTGGCTTTACCGCGATAGAGTTGCAAACGCAAGGAAAAAGTGCAAAGGAAATTGCCGAAGAACTGACGGAAAAGCAAGCGAAAGCGGTACTTTGGGAAGACAGTGAAGAATTGAAAATTTTGGCTTCGCAGGTAGCCGTTTTGACGGGGGCAGGTATTTGTGCAGACTGTATTTCTTTCCGTGTGGAAGAGGGAAAACTGATAATGACTCGTCCCGCTTTGGGTGGTAACGTTACGGCGGATATCGTCTGTGAGAGTGATATGACATTCGCTACGGTGCGGACAGTGAAGAAAGAGGGCTCGGATGTAATTTTTTCCGTTGGGAAAGGCGCAACGGATGAGATAGAAAGGATACGAAAGCTTGCGCAAAAATATGGTGCAGAGGTTTGTTGTTCGCGCATTGTGGCGGACAGCGGAAAACTGCCGTATGAAAAACAAGTGGGCTTGACGGGCAGAACAGTATCTCCGAAAGTCTATGTGGCTTTTGGAATTTCGGGCGCGGTACAGCACACCTGCGCGATTGCAGGTGCGGGCACGGTGATAGCCGTAAACAATGATAAACAAGCAAGGATATTCGATTATGCTGATTACGGTATAATGGATGACGTAAAAAATATAAAGGAGAATGAAATATGTTAGTAAATTTTCAAACGATTTTGAAAGATGCAGATGAAAAGGGGTATGCAGTACCTGCTTTTAACGTGTATAATATGGAAACGGTCATGGGGGTTATTCAAGCGGCGGAAGAACAGCGCGCGCCCGTGATTATTCAATTCTATTCCCGTTTGGCAACGACGGGTTTTGTGGATTATCTTGCGCCCATCATTTTGAAAGCGGCGGAAAAGGCAAGTGTACCCGTATGTATTCACCTTGATCACGGTGCGGGTTTTGAACCTGCGGCGATTGCGCTCAAAAACGGTGCTACGGGGATTATGGTGGACTTTTCGAAACTTGACATGGATGAAAATATTGCCAAC
>SVIN01000021.1 GCA_015069495.1 Clostridiales bacterium | reverse complement strand
GATGAAAAAGAAATTTTTGGCATTGAGCTGCATTGCTATGGCAAGTATGCTTACGTTTGGCGCCTGTGGCGGTGGGACGGACTCGTCGGTTGGCGGTACGAGTGACAGCTCTAACTCTAGTGGCGCTGGTTCGTCCAACAAGACGATTGTTGCACCCAAATCCGATCTCGCAGGTTTTGACGCAAGTTACCTTCCCCTCAGCACGACCGAAAGAAAGAGCGGTAAAATCGACGTTGCACTCGTATTCGAAGACACGTTGAAGGGTTGGGAAGCATTGGCAGCTGAATACGAACGTTTGCACGGTGACGCCGTAGCGGTTGAATTGAACAACACGAGCGTTGACGCAAGCGCATATCAAGAAAGATTGAGCTATGAAATCCAAGATAAGAACAGTGATTGGGATATCGTACAGGGTAACCTTTTCCAAGGCGACGCTTTGCAGACCTACTGTATGAACATGTACAGCGCTGTTAATGATGAAAACACCTATGCGGGTGCAATTGACGGTGAAACGAGATACTGGTCCGAAGTTTTGGAAAGAGACGCATACATTACCGATAAATCCGGTTCGAATGAACGTACGTTCATCATGAACAGCGAAGGGTTGCAGACTGCATGGTTCGTAAACACCGTAGCTGTTAACGCTGCTAAGGGCGCAGGTTATACGGGAAGCGATACCCCTGCAAACTGGGATGAAATGATAGATCTTTGTAAGTACATGGAATTGGCCGGTTACAACAATCCTTTGGGTATTGCTTTGGACAAAGACTCTATTTCTGCTTCGCAGTTCACTTGGTTGCTTCGTGTATATGGTGACTACTACTACAGAAACGACTATGATAACATTATGCTTAGCAACAACTTCGTCTACGATCCTGCGGATATCAACCCTGAAGCAAATATGGAATATGGTATTAGCGCAAGCAAGTTCTACTATTCCATCTTCGCATATCAAGATGCCTCCTATTACGTTGGTCCTGGCAGTGCAAAGTATCAAGAATTTATTGAACAGTTCCAAAAGATGAGACCTTATCTTCGTAGCTCGGCTGCAGACAGCCAGCAATCTGGTTTGGCAGTTCTTCGTACGAAGTTTGCTACGCAGTCGGAAGGTAAAAACTCTCCTCAGATTTTCCTTGACTATGCAGGTGCAGGCTTGAAGTTCCAAGCAAGCGAAACGGCTGATTTCAAGGTAGACTTCTTCGATTATCCCGCAATGATCAGCGAAGGTAACTTTATTCCTAATGATACGGCTCTTCGTGACGTAGGCGGCAACGGTGGTTACCTTTCCATCTTGAAGCACAATGCAGAACAAGACGCATTGAACCTTGACTTTATCAAGTTTGTTGTATCTCCTTACGGTCAATCCATCTACTATGATGCATTGAATAAAGCTGGCGCGGTACCCATGGGTATGACGACGGTTGTAAACGATTACGTGGTAATTCCCGAAGCATGGAAAACTTTCTTCGCTACGGAAAAGATTACCTTCAACGGTCTTGTAGACAGCAACCCTTACATCTCCAACTTGATTCGTGGTTTCCAAGATGAAAAAGAAACGTCTGACTTGTCTGTAAGCGGTTGGAAGAAGTACCTTACCACCGAAACGTATGATACGGCAACCTTCATGGGTGATTGGGCAGATGCAATGGATAAAGACTGGATTACCTATTGCGCTACCTATGGTAAAGACGTTAACCTTCGTAATAATCGTGAAGGCAACGAATCACTCTAATTCCATTTTTGAATTTTAGAAATTTATGAACACAAGGCAAGGCTACGTATACAAAAATATCATGTTTGCGTAGCCTTGATAAATTAAAAGCTTTGAGGTTTTTATGAAACAAACGGAAATAACTGTTGAAAAACAGTCAAAACCGAGTAAATGGGTTGCCATTATTTCCGCTACCCTTTTATTACTTGCGATTATCGCATCGATCGTCTTGGGCGCATTGTTGCCCAAGACTTCGGTCGTTGCGGCGCCTTCGGGCAATTTTACGTCAGTCGCAATGGTTGAAAATGATTTTTACGGGGCAACAAGCAAAGGCGAGATTGCCCATATAACTGCGAATGAGGAATACAAATCCTCCATCAACTTGATTGATTATGCCAATGACAATAATTTGGCGAATATCGGTACTAAGACAGATAAAGTACAGGTGGAGCCGGGCAGCCCCAATATTTGGGCGACGACCGACGGCGGTTACTTGTTCCGTTTAACGGAAACGAATGGTAAAATCGAGATCAAGGACTACGTAAAACTGAGAAACGGTATTTACGGTTTGATGGAAAAAGGCGATTACGTTTACGTGTTAGAACGTGACGTTAAATATGCTTGCTTAAAGAAATACAATTGGAAGGCAGAAGGCGGCTTACAGGCAAACCTTCTTTCCAGCGGCCACGTATATACGCCCACGCAAAGCGGCAGTGAAATCACCTTAACGCCCGCACAAAATTTGAGCGTATTATCCTTTGAAATTATGGAACAAGGCGGCATCGAATACGCGTATATCGTATTTGGCGACGGCTTGTATCGTATTGCTGTTGACTCTACCCAAAATAATTGGAAGGATTTGTGTGAAGCAAGATACAAAACCCTTGAAAGCTCGTCTTATGATGAAGAGTATCAAAAGGTGTATGAGGAAAGAGTAGCCGAGTTGACGGCAAAAGGCGAAGAAATCAAAGATGCCGAAGTTGTTGAATACGCAAAAAGACAAGCGAAATTGAGCCTTCAGAAAAAGGCAAGCGCGCAATTGGTGAAGGATTACGCTTCGGCGGGTCTGAAATCCTACGAATATTCCACTGGTGTTGTCACCATGGAAGGCGGTGCGTTCGATAAAAACTTGTACAACCTGTTTGGCTCCGACGGCGGGGTTCAATACAGAGGCTGTGCGTACGTAGCAAGCGAAAATAAATATTATATCGCAACGTCTGGCGTTGAACTCGTTACGGTGGACGCAGGGCAAGATTTCACTGCGAAAAACGCTCGTCCTAAGTTCAATTTGCACGTGGAACAGGAAAACTCGGGGATTATTTTACCCAAGCTTCCCGAAGCAAACGGTAATACCCTCTTCTACAGCAAGGTATTAAACGTTGCCTATATTATTTATTCTAAAGACGACCAAATGTCTCGTCTTGACTTAAACACGAAAACTCTTACGTTTACGTCGGATTTTGAATACGATATCAAATCAATTGCTCAAAGTGCTGACGGCGAAACGATTTATTATATGTATCACAACCCTTACGAAGCGGAAGCAGGCGCGTATATTTTACGTCAAGCATCCCTTGTGGGCAGAGAAAACCAGCTGACCTTGCAAGCATTGAAAACTGTGACGTTTATTGTTATTGTTGCAACGGCAATCGTATTGTTGTTTGCATGCCTTTGCTTGTTTAAGCCAGGTTATTCAGATAAGTTCATGTACGTTATGCGCGGGATCAGAAAGCAATGGATTATCTATACGATTATTCTTGCGACGATGAGCCTTGTTGCGCTCTTCTGTTTCTACCCCGCAATCGGGGCAATCAGTTTGTCTTTCTTCGATTACACCTCGGAAAGACCCGTACGGTTGTGGAACGGCTTTGCGCATTACAAGTACATGTTCCAAACGCCTGACGCTTTAAAGGAATTTATCAACATGTTCCTTTTCCTTGCAAGCGATTTAACGACGGCGTTGTTACCTCCGTTGATTTTCGCATTCTTCTTGACGATTATGCGCAACAAGAGCTATTCCTCGTTGATGAGAACGTTGCTTTTCATCCCTGGCATCATCCCTGGTGTTGCAAACACCTTGTTGTGGCGCGAAGGTATCTTGGGTACGTACGGTGTAGTAAACAAGTTGTTGGACTTCTTAAACGGTGCAAATCCCAACCCCGAATTAGGGTTCTTGACCAACATGGAAAATCCTGCCATGATCAAATGGTCGCTGATTATGATGGGCTTCCCGTTCGTCGGTTCGTACCTCATTTTCTATGGCGCGATGATGAACGTTCCCGACAGTTATTATGAAGCGGCAGAATTGGACGGCATCACCGTTATCAAGCGTTTCGTCTTCATTGACATTCCTTTGATTTTGGCACAGATTAAATACGTCTTCATCATGACGTTTATTTCCTCGGTACAAAACTTCGGACGAACCTACATGACGGAAGCGGGGGACGCAGGTGTCAAAACACCCGTACACAGTATGTATCTCTACGTAACAGGCAACAACTATGGTCGAGCGTCTGCATACGCAACGGTATTGTTCATCTTCTTGTTCTTTGCAACGATGATCAATATGCGCGTACAGACAAAGGATAATCAGGTGGCGTAATATGAAATCAGTAGCATTAAAAAGATCTGACAGATTACAAACCCAAATTTTGGTTATTGCTTGGGTTACTGTATGTACCATCTTCTCTTTGATTCCATTATTTATTACGTTTATCAACGCGTTTAAATCATCTAACGTAATCGAGAGAAACATCTTTGCTTTACCCGAATTAAGTACAATCGGTGCAAATATCAGCGTGAACTTTGGCGCGGCGTGGGATGCAATCCACGGGGCTCTGTTCCGTACGGTAATGATTACGATTGTTGGTTCCATCGTCGATTGTATTTTGGGTACCATTTTGGCGTACATCTTTACGTACAAAGACTTCCATTTTAAAGAAACAATCTTCTTTACCTACATTTCGATTATGTTGCTTCCCTCTATCATGGGTATGCCTATCTTGGTACCGTTCATGAGAAGAGTAGGATTATACAACACCTATATCGGGTATTTGCTTCCCGTTCTTGCGGGCGGTCAGGTAGGTGGTTTGTTCTTATTCCGTACTTTCTTTGGTCAGCAACCTCGCTCCATTTATGAAAGCGCGCAAATCGAAGGTGCAAGCGACGTGGATATTTACTTTAAGTTGACAATTCCTCTTGCACTTCCTATTATTTTATATAAATTAGTAGGTTCCTTCAGTTCATTATACAACGATTTCTTATGGCCCCAGTTGATTTTGGGTGAGCCTGAAACCATTATGTTGATGCCTCAAATGTTGATTTCGCAGGGTGTCTTCAGTAAGAGTATGACGGGCACGCAAGGGATGAAGGGCGCGATGTATGCAATGTATATCCTCTCCAGTATACCGTTGATCTTCACGTCGGCAATCAGTATGAAATTCTTCAGCAGCGGTGACTTCGCGGCAGGTATCAAACTTTGAGACGGGAAGAATTGTATGAACAAAGCGCTGACGCGCCCGATTATATTTACTTTCAGCATTTTCCGGATATGGATGCCGTGCACTACCGTTTTGCGGGTTTGCACGTGCACCAATCCTTGGAAGTGTTGGTCGTATATAAAGGCTGCATGCGTTGCATGGTGAACAACTGCACGGAAGAAATCAATGCGGGGGAAGTGTTCATTGTCAACAGCTATGACACCCATCATTATGAATATGTAGGCAATGCCGCCGCGTATATTTTGGTTATTAGTAAAGAGTATTTTTCACATATATTGGACTCTGATACCGAATTTAGTAATTTCTTACATCCTTCGCAGGAAGTATGGGAAGAAATGATGCGGCATATTACGGGGGCGTACGCTAAATTTGACAGCTTTAACGTGTTACAAAAAAGCGGGTTTGTTGATTCGCTTATGGGGATTTTGTACGACAGCGGTCTATTGCGCAAAAAGGCGAAAAACGCCAATAAAGAATTTTTTATCAAGGTCAGCGATTATATTGCCGAACATTTCGGTGAGGATCTTCGCTTACCCGTATTGGCAAAAAAATTTGGTTACAGTGAAAATTATTTTTCCGCGCTTTTCAATAAGACGGCGGGGACGAACTTGAACGAATACGTCAACGGCGTCCGCATTCGAAAAGTGGTGGAAATGCGTAAGGTTTGGGAAAAGCGATATACTTTAAAAGAAATTGTATCCCGTTGCGGGTTTAACAGTATGGAAACCTATTACCGCGTATTGAAAAAATTCAAAGCGGACAACGGAAGCAACAATTTTAAAGCAACCGCCAATGATGGCTTAAATAAAAAATTTAATGGAAGTAAAATTATGGAAAAGAAAAAATTATGGGCGGCGATTGTCGGCTATGGTAACAGAGGGCAAGTCTACGCAGATTACAGCTTAGATTGTCCTGAGGAATTTGGAATTGCCGCTGTTGTTGACCCCAACCCTTTCAAGTTGGCGGAAGCGAAAAAACGTTACAATCTTTCCGATGAACAACTCTTTGCTTCTTTTGATGAATTTGAAGCGAAAAAGGTGGCTTGCGATTTCGTCGTAAATGCAACGATGGACCAAGACCATTATGAAACTGCGATGAAGATTCTTGCGGGTAAGCACCACATGTTGATGGAAAAACCCATCGTTCCCAATGCAAAGGAATTGATGGACATTAAACGTCTTGCGGATGAAAACGGTTGCAACGTATTCATTTGCCACGTTTTGCGTTATACGCCTTACTACCGCACGATAAAGAAATTGCTATCGGAAGGCGTGATTGGTGAAATTATGACCATGGAAATGAACGAACACGTTTGCATGGCGCATTATTTGACTTCGTATACGCGCGGTAAATGGAACAGCGAAGAAAATTGCGGTTCGGGCTTCTTGCTTGCAAAATGCTGTCACGATTTAGACCTGGTTTGTTGGTTGAATAACGAAACGCAGCCCGACAAAATTTTCAGTATGGGCAGCCGTTCGCAGTTTATTTCCGCGAAGAAACCCGAAGGAGCAACGGAATTCTGTTATCAATGTAAACACGAAAGAACCTGTCCTTATTCGGCAATCAAACTTTACATGGAAATGAACGCAATGCCTTTCTTGACCTGGGATAGATTGAACAAGCCTTTGGACGAAATCACGGACGAAGAAAAGCTTGCATTCTTGAAAGAAGATATCTATGGCCGTTGTGCGTACGACGACTTGGGCGACCTTGTAGATAGACAAAACGTTATGGTTTCTTTCAAAAACGGTTCGACCTGTTCGTTCACGTTGGTGGGCGGTACGACGAAAGCGGATAGATATATCCACATCGTTGGTACTACGGGCGAAATTGAAGGTAAATTGGAAGAAGATAAGTTTGTCCTTCGCAAATACATCGACGGTTCGTTCAGCGGTTCGGCGGAAGAAATCAGCGTAAAAGACAAAATTATCAGCAACGCAAAATACGGCGGTCACAGTGGCGGCGACTTTGCGATTATGCATGACTTGATTGCATACCTTAACGGTGATAGAAGCTCGCTTTCTATCACGAAATTGGATGATTCGATTAACGGTCATTTGTGTATTTTTGCAGCGGAAGAATCCCGTAAAACCAAACAGTTGGTGGACGTGGACTCTTTAAGAAAATAAAGAACAGATATAAGG
Source organism: Clostridiales bacterium (assembly GCA_015069495.1). Classification (GTDB taxonomy): domain Bacteria; phylum Bacillota; class Clostridia; order Christensenellales; family Borkfalkiaceae; genus Scatosoma. The sequence goes on along the minus strand of SVIN01000021.1, from coordinate 24,983 downwards.
AGAAAAACAATGAGAAAATGGTTTAAAACCTTTGTGGTAAGCGTGCTTACGCTTGCAACGTTTACTGGTTGCGGTAAAGGTGGCGATACAAGCACAAACAATAGCGCTTCAGACAGCTCGATTACTTCGGCAACGGAAGAAAGCTGGTGCGTGGTCAACTTTGATCTTTGCACAACGCTGAAAACGAACAAGGTGCTTCCTCAAGAAGTTGCGGAAGGTGACGTACTTGTGAAACCTTCCGTCGGCGTTATCGGTGAGAATACCGAGCGTATGGAAGTGGAAGGCTGGTATACGGATAAAGAATATACCAACAAGTGGAACTTCACGATGGACGTTGTAGAAAGCAACATGACCTTGTACGCAAAGTGGGTAAAGAAATTTAAGGTTACCTATTACCTTGGGGAAGAAGTTGACATACCTATGTACGAAACCTACGTTCAGGAAGGCGACTGCGTGAAGTATGAACCTCAGCTTGCAGACGGTTATGAAAGCAACGGTTTCTTCACGACAGCTGTACATGAAACGCCTTTTGATTTCAATACGCCGATTACCAGTGACGTAAACGTTTACATTCACCGCAGTGAACATATCTATTTCAGCGGTAAAATGATTGCGGAACGTTTCAGAATGGAACAGAACTACGCAAAAGGCGGTACGATTGAATACGCAGAAGACGAAAATGGCGAAGGCTATGCAAAGATGAACTTCGGTTATTCGACCGCGGCTGACCCTCACGCGCTTCTTGAAAACGTAACGGTAGATATTTCCGCTTCGCAGAAATTAGAAGTTACCTTCAAGAATATGGGGGCAGCAACCAGCTTGAAATTCTATTATTTGAATTGGTTGGCTGATGGTACGGAAACGGATGGTCCTGCCTTTAACGAAAACAACGCGTTTACTTATACCTATACGGCTGATGAAAAGAATATGAAGGAAGATGACGAATGGATTACGAAAGTATTCGACTTCTCCAAGAACTTGACCAACGGTGTATCTCACTGGGGTATTTCCGCAACGATGATTCGTTTGCGTCTTCAGTCTGGTTATATTTCGGAAAATGAAGACGATCGCACCAACGAAGTTTGGATTAAGTCGATTAAGGGTATTACCGACGATACGTACACTTCCACGGAAGATACGAAAGCTATCACCGCGCTTCGCGTGAATGATGACGCAACGGCAGTAGAAAACGTAGCAAGCCAGCAAGAAGACGTTACGGGTTGGGTATTCCCTAAGGATTTTGCTACGGCAACGCCGAACGATTCGGAAATCTATGAAAAGACGGGCGGTTTGTTGTTCTACAGCAAATTCCGTGCGAAAAATACGGGTGTTAACTTTGCGCTTAACGATGAAAAAATCGACTTGAATGACCTCACGACAATTCGTATCCGTTTGACCAACTATAGTTATGCGAATAAGATTACGTTGGAATACAGAAACAGCTACAACCGTGTAGGTTCGAAAGAATTGGCAATCTCGCCTTGCGGTGATACTCCCGAATCGAAAGAATACGTTATCAACATGTTCGGTGCAGACCGTTTTGAAGGGAACTTGTCTTCCTTGAGCTTGAAATATAACAGCGTTGGTATCGACAATGCAATCTTGATTGAAAGTATTGAATTCCTCGATTTCAAACGTATCGATATCCCTGGTTTCAACATGAACGATAAGTATGTAGGACAAGAAGACAAAGCGCAATTCTGGACGGAAAACAGCGGTGTTGAATACATCCACAACGGCGGTTCTTTGCTTAACGGCGGTACGGAATTTACGGTAGAAAACAACGCATACGTTGGCGCAGACGTTAGTGTAACCAACGTTGGTTATAAAACGATGACCTTGAAATACAAAGACGTAGAAGGCGTATCTAAGGTAAAGGTAGGTCTTACGATCGATGGCGTAGAAACAGTTTATGACTACGACGTAGCGAAAGAGGTGAAACAACCTACGGTGGATGAAGACGGTAAATCCACGCTTGTGATTGAAGCAGGCGACGTAAAAGCAGGCGACGTATGGAAGGAAATTTATCTTAACCTTGAGAAGTTTGGTACGATTGAAAAAGTACGTGTAACGTTCGAAGGCACGGGTACGATTACCATGCAAGAACTTCGTTTCAATATGGATACAACCAGCGGTGTGGATTTCTCCGACGTAACGTATACTAATAATATTATTGCTAAGAATTGGAGCAGCGAAATCATCAGCTATGAAAACAGTTACAGCGCGGCAAGCCTCTCGGCTTGGTTGAAGGAAACTGTAAACGAAGACGGCAGCGTAAGTAGGGATGCAGGTGCAATTCGTTACTACTTTGGTGCAATGCTCGGTCAATCTAAATTTGGCGCAGGAAATATTGATATTTCCGATAAGAGTAAAGTCATCATCATTTACAACAATATGGGTTCCATCAGCAACTTGACGCTTGCGCTTGGTCTTACCGACGTAACGGAAGATGGTTCGTGGAAGACTGTGATTAGCGAAGCTTACTCGAAGGGTAGCGGTGCAGCAAACACCCTCGCATTGCAAACCAACATGGCAGAAGGCGAATGGGCTGCGGTAGAAATTGATTTGTCGAAATACAAAACGCTTGAAAACGGTACAGATGGCAGAGCAATCACCAACATGCTTCTTCAGCAGAGCAACCCTCAATCGACTGAAAACCTCTTGATTCGCGCGATTATCGTTGCATAATGAAATCGTTATGAACCTCAAACAAACAATTACATGCGCAATGACGGCGCTCTGTCTTTTAGGCATAGCGTCGGCGGGTGCGCAAGGTGCAACTTTTACGGCACAAGCCGAAGAGCTGACCTTCATAGAAACCGCGTTATTGCCCGTTTGGGAAGGGAATACCGCGTATAACGAAACCGTTTTGCCCGTTCAAAACGAATACGGCGGTATCGACCCCATTACATTGCTTTACCCGATAGAGGAAGTGGTTTCCGTGCAGAATGCGGAAATGACGGTAACCTATCAAAAGGGGGTAGATTATGCGGTTTCGGGCGGTCGTTTGATTATTGCGGACGATGGCAATATCCCAATCGTATCTTATACGGAATTCCACCCCGAGGCGGGACAGAGCGGTTTTGAATCGAAAGAGGGCGGTTACGTATGTTTCAGTGAGGGGACGTGGTTCCACGAAAGACAAATCGTGGTGACGTATAAGCATACGGCACAATACAACGGTTATCTTCCAAGCGGAAAGGATTACTTGCTGACCAATATCAAGCAGAAATTATCCAATCAAACCTCGATTGATACGTTGGTGTTTGGCGATTCCATTTCCGTTGGCGCGAATTCTTCGGGTTTTACGGGGATTGCGCCGTTCCTGCCGACCTATCCCGAACTGTTCAAGGCAGGGTTGGAAAATCAATACGGAGTGACGGTCAACTTGACCAATCCTTCGGTTGGCGGAATGGGGATTGATTGGGGACTTCAACAAATCGAAGGCGTATTGTCGCAACAAACGAATTTGGATTTGGCAGTGGTGGCGTTCGGTATGAACGACGGCAATCTTACCTCGCATGCATTTGCGCAAAAAGCCAATCGATTGGTTTCGGCGATTCAGGAAAAATTCCCCACAGCCGACGTATTGCTGGTGGCAACGATGCTGCCCAATCGCGATGCGGAAAAGTTTTACTTAAACCAGGAAAACTTTGCAGACGCAATGCTTGAAAACTGTGAAAAGCAAGGCGTTGCCGTGGTAAATATGACGGCGATGCACACAAGCCTTTTGACGAAAAAATCCTATGCGGATATGACGGGTAACAACGTCAATCATCCCAACGATTATTTGGCTCGGGTTTATGCGCAAAGCTTGTTGGCAACCTTGCGAAAAACAACGGAAGAAATCCCCGAAAACAATGAAGGTGAAAATGTGTTTGATACGGTAGAAAGCAACTCGAACGGTTGCATGGCTACGGTGGCAATACTCCCTGCGTGCGCAATGACAGCGCTTGGCGCGGCGGCAATATTAAAAAAGAAAAAGGAAAAATAAACTATGAAAAAACTGGCAAGCTTTTTAGCGTTCTTGATGTCTATTAGCTGTTTGGCAGCGTGTAATGGGAACGATTCGGAAACGAGTTCTACCAGCGACAGCTCGACGATCGAACAGATTGACGAGACGTTTGTAGAAGTCTTAGGCACGCAGGATACGATTACGATGGAACCCAATGGCAGTCATACGTATGCCATCAACAAAAGCATTGTGGGCAGAGACTATATCAAATTGGTTGTAAACAGCGACGTGCAGTTGATTGGGCAAATTAAATACCACGATATCAATGATAACACGAAGGTTACTACGGAAGATTTCTTCATTGAAAATCCCAATGGCGAAACCGAATTCAAGCAATTCCTCGACAACTTCCGTACGAACGGTCACGGTTTGTTCGATAAACAATTGCTTTCGATTACCTTGACTAACAAGGGTGAAGCGAACGGTTCGGTTACGTTGAAAAGCGTAGCGGTATCTGGGCGTAAAATCGATGACTATGAACGCGAAGTATACGTATCTCAGGGTGAAATCAAGGTCGGTGCAGACCTTGCAACGGGCGGTACTTTGACCTATTTGTGCCGTACGTCTTACGACGGTGAAACGGTAGACGAAGTCATCAGCCACAACGATGAAGTGGAAATCGGGGTTAATGCCAAAGCAACGGCAAAAGAAACCCTTTCTTCCACCGTTAACTTGATTAACATTTTCGACGCAGGCCGTCAATTCCAGCAGAGTTATTATGCAAACGTCGGCGGTACTTCTGCGGATAGCCCTGAAGAAATATCCAAATATAAATACGGAAAACATAACTTGCCCCCCGATTACGGTGCAAATGGTTACGAACGCGGTTGGTGTAAAACGGCGGATCTCAATGGTTACTACTGGCCGTATAACCCCGTACAAGGCGGTGACGTTAACAGTAATCCTTCGCAGATTATCGATTACAAGGTGTCCAGAAATGAAATTTACATCAAAGTTCGCGCAATGGACTGGTCCAAGGGCGACAACGGCGAAGGGCTTCACAACACAGTTATGGGCGGTGTAACCACCAAATCCTACATGGAAAATTGGTACACCATCAAAGGCGGTATGGTATACGTAAGAAACCGTTTCATCGACTGGAACGGCTTTGAAGATTTGGAAGACGTTCCCGTACACAGCAACGAATTGCCTGCAGCGTACGTTGTACATCCTTTGCATAACTACGTTTGCTACACGGGTAATGACACGTCTTGGTCGGGTGACTTAACGACAATCCCCGATTTGGGACCTTGGAACGTTAAAGCGCACCACAACTATGATCCCGTAGAAGAATGGTTTGCATGGGTAAACGACGACGGTTTCGGTGTTGGCGTATACGTTCCCAATACGGACGTTTTCGCATCGGGTAGATCGAAGTCATCTACAAATATCAATTTGAATATCAACAAAGACGCAATGCAAAGTCCTTTGGCAAATGAATACCGTTACAATAAGGCAGAATGCACGTCTCCTTGGCAGAGCTGTTATACGAGAAATACTAGCTATACTGCACCCGTTGTAAATTGGACGATGAAGTCCTACGTTCCCATGGAATACACCTACGTAATTTCCGTGGATTACGTAAACGTAATGCGTAGTCAATTTAAGAATATTTACGAAAGTAAAACTGTACTCAACGAAACGCTTTCCTCTTGGAAATAAGTTGCGAGGATGTCTATATGAAAAAGAAATTTTTGGCATGGCTGACCCTTGCTTGCATGTCGGTCAGCGTATGCGGATGTAACAATTCAACCGATAACAGTGCTTCAAACGATAATTCTTCCAACAGCGTGCAAAGCAGCTCGGATGAACAGACTTTTGAAACTTTGTTCCAAACGGGTATTTCTTTGAATATCAATATGGGTGAAACGCAGAATTGTGTTATTGAAAAGGACTTAGGGGATCGCAACTATATCAAGATTGAATACGAATCTGACGTAGATTTGTACGGTGAATTTGTATACACCAACCTTGCCGACCCTACGCAAGAGGTTTGCGAACCTTTTTTCTTGGAAGCAGGTGAAACGGTGTTCAAGCAGTTTTTAGACGCATACCGTCCCAACGGCGTGGGTTTGTTTGAAAAACACTTAAAAAAGATTACGGTTCAAAACGTGGATGTAAAAAAGGGTACCCAATGCATTAAAAACGTTGCGGTATCTGGTCGTGATATTCCCGAAAAGGACTGTGAACTTTACCTTATAAAAAATGGTTTAAAAATCGGTGTAGACCTTGCACTTGGCGGATCGTTGACGTTTGTAGGCCGTACCGATTACCAAGGTGAAACGGTGGATGAAATCATCGACAAGGACGGCAATATCAAATATGGTGTGAACGCAAAATCCCAAGCGGGGGCGACCCATCTTTCGTCGGACGTTAACTTGGTTACCATCTATGACGTAGGTAGACAAATTCAGCAATCCTACTATGCCGAGGTTGGCGGTACGGACGACAAAAAAACAGGTGCCAACGGTTATGACCGCGGCTGGTGTTACACCGACTCTTCGGAGGGTGACTGGTGGTCGTACAACCCCGTACAAGCAGGCGATTGCGCGGATAACCCTGCGCAATTGATTGACTATGAAATTTCCAATGGTGAAATTTACGTCAAAGCCCGTCCGATGGATTGGGGGAAGGGCTGGAAAGACGAATGGGCATCTAAGTACGAAAAGAAAGCAAAGGAATTGGGCAGTGTAGAAGCTCTCGGCTTGGTGAAGGGCGGCGTGACAACCAAATCTTATGCGGAAAATTGGTACAAGATTAAAGGCGGAATGTTGTACGTTGACAACGAATTTATTGATTGGAACGGTTTTTCGGATATGGATTCTATTCCGTACCGAAATCAAGAAATTCCCGCATTCTTCCCTGTTCATACCTTGCATACGTTTATAACGTATACGGGTAAAACGCCTTGGGGCGGAGATACCGTGGGGTTGGTAAAAAACACCGAGGTAGGCTCTCGCGGAGACGGCGGACAACGTGAAGTTGGGTCGGAAAATTGGTTCGCATGGGTAAATGATGATGATTTCGGTATGGGCTTATACGTGCCGAACGTGGATTACTACGTTTACTCCAAAATTACCCCCAGCGCATCTAAAGATGCACCGCACAATCAAGGTGCTTATAACGCGCCCATGGTCACCGATCCTGCATTGATGAAAAACAAAGCGCAACCTTCGTCCAACTATACTTCGTGTTATGTTGTGAACGCTTGCTATACCGCGCCTGTGGTTGGTGCTACCATGCGCGAATACGTGCCTTTGCGTTACCAATACGTGCTTGCAATCGACAATGTGAATGCAATGCGTAGCAATTTCTACGATTTGCATGAAAGCGGTTTAATTACAAACGAATCGTTTAGTGCATGGCGCGGTTAAGTTGAATCGTAAGTTTTGACATAAACTGCGTAAGTTTTGACGGGTAAACGAGGGATATTTTTTTGAAAAGTATCTTTACAGTTTTTTACATTTGTAGTATAATATTTATATTATAAAACCGCCGTATAGGCGTATGGAAACAGTAAAAATCGCGAGGAGACGTCCTTGCGTTATGAAAAGGAAAAAAAATTCATCAGGAGGAAACAAGATGAAGAAAACAACTAAAAAATTTTTGACACTCGCATTGTCAACGTTGTTTGTTGGTGCAGGCGTAGGCGCGGCTACAACCATTTATTACAACAACAATGCAAACATTGTCGCATCGGCTGAAGAGAAAACGACCGTTGATTTCACCAATACGATAACGACAAGCGCTTGGGGTATTGGCGACTTTCCTGATAATATGTGGCATTATCGTTTGAATGATAATGCACCTATTGCAACTTGGACGGAAGTTAATGCCTCTGTAAACAATGCGCATTTGCCTGAATCCGTTTTGAAAAACGTATTGATTAATGGTAAATCGATTTTCGAACACAATGCTGACTACAAAGCGTTGATTGAAAATGGTACGATTACCGCAGGTAATTCGATTATTACTTGGGATGAAAGCAAAGCGTTCAGCGGTGAAATTGCATACGACGTGAACCGCGGTGAAGCAACGTACGCACCTATTTACATCAAGCTTGTAAACCACGGCGACGGCTTGAAGGGTAACACCATTGATATTTATGTACCGAAGAGCTATATGACGCCTACGGAAGTCAAAATCACCAAAGACTTTTTATATGAAAACGAAACGCATAAGTTCTGCGTTTCCAACGATATTACCTTCAAGTTCAACTCTTTGAATCAACCTGATAAATATATCGGTGAAGTTCCTACGTTGAACCTTACTAAGGTTCCCACGGAAATTGACAAAATCGTTGGTACTACTAATAACCCCGATGGTTGGGATTCTTTCATTTCCTTCTTCCCTACCGCAAATGACTATACGGGGGTAGGAAACACGGCGACATGGGGCGGAGATAATGCGTTCTTGAAGTCCATTAACTTCTTCGATTACGTATTGTTCGATGGGCAGCCCATGGGTGCACTTTGGGGTAGACATAGCTTCCCTGGTGAAAAATTCATGAACGTATGGGGTAGATATGATTCCTTCTCCATTCGTTGGCCCGTAACGATGAATAATAAAGATGCAGCTTACGGCGTTCAGAAGATTACGATTTTGAAAGGCTTCCAGCTTCCTTCTTACGCTGATCAAGCAGGAACCGTATACGAAACGACGGAAGACAAAACGTTCTACAACGTTGGCGATGGCGTGTTTATGGCTGAAGAAGATTTGATTTTTGCGGATGACGTTACTGTTTCCAAGGCACAAGTGGCAGGTAACAAAGGTGAATTGTGGGCATTTAATATTACTTATGCTGGCTGGAATTCGACCTGCGATATGTACGATTACAACTATTTTGGCGCTGAAAACGTAAATATCCGTAAGAATATTTTGATTAACGATGTATCTTTGTATGATATCAATACGACCATTGATGACAGTTCTTATGAATATGCATCTGACCCTTGGATGAATGCTACTAATGCACCTGCACCTGGTGAAGCTTATCAATTATTCCAGAACCCTACGTTGATTACGGGTAAGGGCGATACGTTGACGGTTTACGTTCATAAGAATTACATTGAAGCGATCGGCGGTATTAACAATGTAGAAGTTACCTTGAACGCTGGCTTGACCCATCCTAAGCTTGGTAAAGATGTCGTACATCAAGATATCACCAAACCTATTATGTGGTATACAGCAACGGTGGTTACGGGTAACCCTCGTTTGCCTGGTACGGTTACGACCGCTGACTACCTCTATGGTGACGCGTTCAGCGTAGAAACTCCTACCGCTGAAGGTAAAGAATTTATCGGTTGGACGGATGCAACTGGCAATCCCGTTACCGTTCCTGAAACGATCACTGGTGATATTGCTCTTTATGCAAACTGGAAGGTTACCCCTTACACCTTGACGATTCAGAAAGACGGCGAAGACTATAAGACCATCACGTTTGGTGCTGAATATGACTTCGCAAACGGCATTGAAATTGCTGTAAACGACCTTCCTTTCGTATTGGCAGACAACCTTCCCGTAGATGAAACTGGCGAATATACATATTCGTTTGTAGATGTACCCGATACGTTTGGTCTTCAAAATTATACCATCAATGCTGAAAGCACCAAGGTTAAATATTGGTTGACCGTTGTTGTTGGCAACCCTCGTATGCCTGGCGGTTCGACGATGACGTTGTTTGCTGAAGGCGCTGAACTTGCAATTGAAAATCCTACCGCAGTAGGTAAGACGTTCACGAAGTGGACGAATGCTGAGGGTGAAGATATTACGCTTCCCGAAACAATGCCTGCAAAAGATTTTGCAATCTATGCAAATTGGGTTGTAGAACCTTACACTTTGACGATTGTAAATGGTGAAAACGAAGAAACCTTCACGTTCGGTGTTGAATATGACTTTGCAAACGGCATCGTACTTTCTATCAACGACCTTGCATTCTTCTTGGCTGACCAACTTCCTGAAGCTACGGAAGACTACACCTATGCATGGGCTGAAGCAGTTCCCGACACGTTCGAATTGAAGAACTATACCTTCACCGTGGTTGAAACGGAAATTGTAAAAGTTCCCGCAGCTGGTTCTACTTTGACGATTGAAGAAGCTTTGGCATTGGATATCGCAGCAGCAGCTGGCAATAAGTACTATATTGAAGGTACGGTTGTAAGATACTCGGATACTTATAAGGGTGGCTTGTATATCCAAGACGCAGACGGCAACGAAATCTGCATCTATGGCTTGCAAATTACCTATCCTGCAGACGAATGGTCGGAAGAATTTACTATCTCCTTCAATAATTTGGATTACGCTCAGAAACCTTTGGTAGGCGCAACGGTTAAATTCTACGGCGAAGTAGGCGCTTATAAGGGCACTAACCAATTCGTAGACGCAGAATTTGAAATCCTCACGCAAGCTGAAACTGATCCTGAAGCAAACCTTCCTGATGACGGTGCAGATCTTACGATTGCCGATGTTCTTGATATTACCGTTGAAGGCGACACGTTGAGACAGTACTTCGTAGAAGGTATCGTTGTTGAAATTGCAAACACAACCTACGGCAACCTTTACATTGAAGATAGCAACGGCAACCGTTTGTACGTATATGGCTTGTATGATTATTGGACTGGCGCTAGATTTGATAAGATGGATTCCAAACCCGCAGTTGGCGATATGGTAAGCTTGAGATCTATCCTTTCCGTTTATAATGGTCAAATCCAATTGAAGAATGCAAGATTGGTAGACTTTGGTGCTGCTCCCATCGAATTGAACCTTAATGGCGAAACCGTAATCGAAATCGAAGCTGGTAACGCAGACGAATGGGAATATGACGTTGTAAACGCAGTTGGTTACGTTGATGCTGAAGAAGCTTATTTCTTGATTTCTTGGGATGCAACCAACACGGCATTCATGGTAAACAGCGGTTTGATTGAAAACGGCGGTGTAGTAAGCGCTTATGAAGGTAAAGTTGAATTGAGCTTCTATGCAGACGACTTCTCCGCAATGACCGTAACCGTTACCTTGACGCCTTACACGCCTACCGCTCCCGTATTGCCCGAATTGGTAGCAGGCAACAACGAATTGACGGTTGAAGATGCTTTGCTTGGTACGTATGTACAGTTCACCGCAACGGAAGCTGGTACTTACACCTTGAAAGCAATTGCAGACGAAACCAATGCATGGGTTGATATCGCATATTACAACTTCGGTTGGGATATGTGGGATCATAGATATGGCGACATCTACCAAGACGTATTCGCTACGTATACGTTCGAAGCTGAAGAAGGTGACGTATTCTACTTCTATGTATCTACTTGGGATGAACAACTTGGTACTGTAACGCTTGAACTTGTTGTTCCTGAACACGTATGCTCCGAATTCACGGATGCTACTTGTGAAACGCCTGCAACCTGCGTAAAATGCGGTGAAGCAAAAGACGACGTTTTGGCAGACCACAACTATGTAGACGGCGTATGCTCCGTATGCGGTGCTGAAGATCCTACGACTCCTGAAGATCCTACGACCTCTGAAGATCCTACGACCTCTGAAGAACCTACGACTTCTGAAACTCCTTCCGACTCCAATTCTTCCAGCGCAGCAAAAGCTGGTTGCTTCGGTGTAGTTGGCGGTATCGGCGGTGTTGCAGCTCTTGGTCTTGCGGCAGCAGTTCTTCTTAAGAAGAAAGAAGATAACGAATAATTCATTTCGTTAAACAAGACGTAACAGTCTAAAAACGGATGCCCTCGGTGAAAACCGAGGGCATCTTTCATATTAGCCTTCCTTGTGCAAAGGAAGGGGGGATAGTGGTGGAAGGATTGTTTTTCTATCCAAGCAACAAGCAACGTCAGATTGCCGTAGCGATAGAGTCTTATACTGCAATATGGCTTCCCTTGTGAGGGAAGCTGTCTTGAGTGTGAAACGCAGTGAACCGAAAGACTGATGAGTAGTCCTTTGAAAATCGTAAGCCTACTTCAGCCTTCCTTGTGTAAAGGAAGGGGGACCGCGACAGCGGTGGAAGGATTGTATCTCAATCATAGCGACAACGCCCGAGGGGCATATCGTACGCTACAGGCGTATATCGTACCCCGCAGGAGTATATCGGGTTGCGATAGCAACATATCGCATGCCGTAGGCATATATAAGTCAGGTTGCAAAAAGGGCAGGTACGCATTGAAACGTACCTGCCCGCTGTTTACTATGAAAATTTTACACGATACCGTGTGCCATCATGGCTTCTGCAACTTTCTCAAAACCTGCGATATTTGCACCCATTACGTAGTTGCCTTCAAAGCCGTAACGCTTTGCCGCGCTGTCAATATTGTGGTAAATATTGATCATAATCGTTTTCAGTTTCGCGTCAACTTCTTCGCTTGACCAATACAATCTACCCGACGATTGTGCCATTTCCAATGCCGAGGTCGCAACACCGCCTGCGTTTGCCGCTTTTGCGGGAAGATAAATGGTGTTTTTCGCGGCTTGGAATACTTCAATTGCTTCCAAGGTTGAAGGCATGTTTGCGCCTTCTGCAACGTATTTCACACCGTTATTGACAAGGGCGGTTGCGCTTTCACCATCGATTTCATTTTGCGTTGCGCAGGGCAATGCTACGTCGCAGGGGATGGTCCAAATGCCCTTGCAGCCTTCTACGTACTTCGAACCAGGCACTCTTTCAACGTATTCTTTAATGCGTGCGCGTTCTACTTCTTTAATCTGTTTGATAACGTCCAACTGAATCCCATTCGGGTCGTAAATATAGCCGTTAGAGTCATACATGGCGACAACCTTCGCACCCAACTGTTGCGCTTTTTCGCAAGCATAGATTGCAACGTTACCGCTACCCGAAACGATGGTTACTTTGTCTTGGAAGGAATCCCCGCGTAAACGCATAGCTTCCGCCGTGATATATACCAAACCGTACCCGGTTGCTTCCTTACGAATCAACGATCCGCCATAGGCAAGCCCTCTGCCCGTCAATACGCCCACGTGTTCGTTGCAAAGGCGTTTATATTGACCGAAAAGATAACCAACCTCACGCGCACCCACGCCGATATCGCCTGCGGGCACGTCGGTATCCGCGCCAATGTGGCGGTAGAGCTCATTCATAAAGCTTTGGCAGAACGCCATGATTTCACGGTCGGATTTGCCCTTGGGGTCGAAGTCCGAACCGCCTTTACCCCCGCCGATAGGGAGGCTGGTAAGGCTGTTTTTCAAAATTTGTTCCAACCCGAGGAATTTAATCACCGAAAGATTTACCGAAGGGTGGAAACGCAAACCGCCCTTGTAAGGGCCGATTGCGCTGTTGAATTGTACGCGGTAACCCTTGTTTACGTGTACGTTGCCGTTGTCGTCTACCCAAGGCACGCGGAATAAAATGGTGCGTTCAGGTTCGATAAAACGTTCTAAAAGGGCAGCCTTTTCGTATTCGGGATGCGCATTGATAACGGGTTCTAACGTTGTCAAAATTTCCGTTGCTGCTTGGTGAAATTCGCTTTCGCCAGGGTTGCGCTTTTTCAAATCCTCTAAAACTCTTTGTACGTAAGACATAAATTATTCTCCTCGAAAAAATAGATTTTTAAGCAAATATCAATCGAAATTATTAATACTAAGATATCTTATCACTTTTTTACAAAATATGCAACACTTTTGCAGGGTAAAAACAAAAAAAGTATAACCAAATCTTACATTTTTACATGGGTACTTGCCGTAAAATAATTTATTTTTATATTACATATAATTGTAACTTATATCACAAGAATTAGAAAAACGCTCACAAAACTCTTGCTTTTTTTACATAAAAGGGGTATAATAATGGAAATGAACGCAAAGCGAAGATACCCGCAGCGGGAATCGAGGAAATAGGATATAAGCTTCCTTAGTTAAATGGATATAACAGCCCCCCTCCTAAGGGGCCGTTGTGGGTTCGCGCGAGGCGAAGCCGATGCCCTGAGCGTAAGCGAAGATACTCGCAGGGAGTACCAAAATTTAATAAGCTTCCGTAGTTAAATGGATATAACAGTCCCCTCCTAAGGGACAATTATGAGTTCGATTCTCGTCGGGAGTACCAAAAGCGGTCTGTGATAATTTTTACAGACCGCTTTTCAAAAATTATAGGAGCACTTATCGCGAGGCTCTTTATTTGAAAAACTCTTAGAAGAATTTCAAAATTTAAGGTATTTTTATTGACAAAACGGAAATAATAGAGTATAATTATTATTGACTTTTTTCTAAAAGGAAAAAGCGATAGAGAATGAAAAAGTGTGCGAGGAGCAAACGATGAAAGAAATACGAAAGATTGCAATTATGACAGGTGGTGGCGATTGTTCCGGTTTGAACCCCGTAATCCGCGCGGTTGTAAGAACGGCGATTATGAAATATGGTTTGGAAGTTGTGGGGATTCGTCACGGTTATCACGGCTTATACCATGGTGATTTTGTAAAGCTTGGTTTAGAAGACGTAGAAGAAATTATCACGAAGGGCGGTACGATTTTGTACAGCTCCAATAAGGATAACCTTTTCCAATACCCCGTAAGAGATGCGAACGGTGAATTTGTCCGTGATGAAAACGGCAAGTTAACCTATGAAGACGTTTCTGACGTAGGTGTAGAAAACTTAAACAAGGCAGGCATTGACGCTGTATTTATTTTGGGTGGCGACGGTACGTTGACCTCTGGCAGAGATTTTGCGAGAAAGGGCGTAAACGTTATTGCAATCCCTAAGACGATTGACAATGACTTGGCGTTTACCGACTTCACTTTCGGTTTTGATACCGCAATAAGCGTAGCAACTGAAGGGCTTGACAGGGTTCGCACTACGGGTATGTCTCACCACAGAATTATGGTTGTAGAAATCATGGGACGTGGCGCAGGTTGGATGACGTTGCATGCAGGTATTGCGGGCGCGGCAGACGTAATTTTGTTGCCTGAAATTCCTTACGATATCAATAAGGTCGCTGAAAAAATCAAAGCAGACAAAGCCAACGGTAAAGAATTCTCCATCGTTGCATGCTCCGAAGGTGCAAAATCTTTGGACGGCAAGCAGGTTATTTTGAAAGTCCGTGAAGACAGTCCCGACCCCATCCGTTTGGGCGGTGTTGGTTCGGTAGTTGCAGACCAGTTGGAAAAATTGGTTGGTTCGGAAGCGCGTGCAACGACGCTTGGCCATATCCAACGCGGCGGTGTACCTACGGCGCATGACAGAGTTCTTTCTTCCCGCTATGGTTATGCGGCAGTAGAACTTTGCATGAAGGGTGATTTTGGTAAGATGGTTGCATTGCAGGGCGAACAGATGACTGCAGTTTCCTTGGAAGACGTTATCGGTCAAAAGACGAAAAACGTTGATCCCAACGGTGAATTGGTAACCATGGCAAAGGCAATGGGCGTTTGCTTCGGTGACTAACCTATATAGGTAAAGTGATGCGCCGCGCAAATTTTGCGCGGCGCTTTTGTATACAAAAATTTTTTTTCGGGCATACTTTGTAAGAGAACGTAAAAGGAGTTATGCCCATGAATCCATTTAAAGAAAAACCAATTATTTTAGAAAAAACCTTGCAAAACTGGCAACAGTTATATCCCAAGCCTTACGATAAACGCGAGGTGGATCCATACACCAAAACCCGTATCATTTTGATGAATGGTACCGAATTCGAGGCGAACTGGTTTTCTCATCAATTTGCCCGCCATACGGACGACAACGATTTGCGTCGCGATTTGGCTTTAACGCGGTATATCGAAAAACAGCAACAGCTAAAAATTTCCTTGCTGAAACCTATGAATGAGAGCGTGTTAGAACACACGATTGGCTACGAACAGTTGGCGGTGGATTTAACAGCAGAGCTTGCCAAACGCGAGCTAGATTGCAACGTTAAAACTGCTTTGGATTTTGCGCTGTTGGAAGATTTTGACCACCTTTATCGTTACGCAAATCTATTAGAAATGGAACAAGGAGTTGCGGCGGAATGGTTGGTGGGGCGATATACGGAAATTATGCCAGGCCGTCCGACGATTGCGCATCATCGTTTTCCGATAGACAACGTAAAACGCAATATATGCGGTAAAACGTCAGACGTGCAAACGGTGCTTTCTACCATGATTATCACAGCGGCGGAACAGCAGACAATGAACTACTATATGAACGTGACCAACTTTGCAAACTCGGACATTGGCAGACGGTTGTATGAGGAGATAGCCATGGTCGAGGAAGAACACGTTACACAGTACGAATCGTTGATGAATCCCAATGCAACGTGGTTTGAAATGTTGCTTTGGCACGAGTATTGCGAGTGTTATCTCTATTGGTCGTGCTATATGACGGAAACGGATCCTTGCATAAAAGCCTTATGGGAAGAGAATCTTTCTATTGAAATTTCTCATTTGCATAAAGCTGTGGAACTCTTGAAAAAATATGAGGGCAAGGATTGGGAAGAAGTCATCCCCTGCGGAGAATTTCCCGCTCCGATTTCCTTGCATGAAAACGTGGATTACGTGCGTAAAATTTTAAACGATACCGTGCAGTACACGTCCAAACGAGAAGATTATGTAAAAGTCAACGCTCTGCCCAAAGACGACGAGTTTTTCCGCTTTCAAGCCACCGTCAATCCGACTCCGCAAATGGTGCCCTCGCATTGCGTGATTGCGGACTTTATACGGCGCAGGGGTGCGGATTACCGTTTCCAAGTCGCGCCTTCGCCCATTCCCGAACTTCGCAATCGGCGCATGGATAATACTTCGGTCGGGCGTATTCCAAATGCAGCGGAATCGACGGACTTTTTCTGTAATAAATGACAAAATAAAAACTCTGCCTTGGCAGAGTTTTTTCATGCTATAAAATTTTATTTTTCGGCACTTTCGTTCGCTTGTGTTTCGTGCGGTTGTTCGGACCAAGTACGGAAGAGTGACAAGATGGGCAAGATAACCCCGCCGAGGATATTTCCTGCAACACACAACAAAAGATAGGGGATGGCGTTCCCGCTAAATCTAGTTGCGTGGAAGAAGATATAGAGGGTGTTTGCAACCGAGTGGTCAAATCCGCAGAAGGCAAATACGATGATGGGGAACATAACCCCAACCGTCGTGGATAAGCCCTTGCGGGGTGCGTACTTCACAGCACCGATAGAGAGGGTAATCAAAAACCCGCACAGCGCGCCCGAACACAACGCTTTGATGCCCCATAAATCCGCGGAGAGCTTGGCGGTCATAATAGCGGTCGATTGCGCTTGGGCAATTTCAGCAAGAGGGGAGAAGTACACCAAAATGGATGCAAATAAAACGCCGAGCATGTTGCCAAGGAAGCAAACGGGCAACTTCCACAGATTTTTCGCACCCATTTCAGGAATGTACGAAATCAACCCCGTGAACAATTTCATGTCAAACATAACGATGCACAAAATGCCGAGGGAGAACAAAACTGCCCCGATCAATTTTGCCAACAGCTTTTCTTCAATGTTCATACTGCAAGCCAACAAAAACGCCGTACCGCCGATGCCGATCATGACCCCTGAACAAAATGCCATTAAACAAAAAGAAATAAATTGCGCTTTTGTCAATTTTTCCAAAGGTTTCATATAAATACCGCCTTGATAACGATTGTTTGCTACGCAAACCTATACGATTATAAATCATCTTGTCAAAAAAAGCAAGCCGAAATAGGCAAAACCTTCATTTTTGGCAGAAAAATTTTATGTATGGTAACAGCGGATGCATTATGCGTAAAAAATAACATGGATAGTTTAATTTTTGACAACATCAAATTAAAATCATATGATATAATACAAGTGTGATATTTTAATATAATGTCAAGTTTTTAAAAAATCAAGGCAAAAGGAGAAAAGGACCTAATGAAAAAGAACTATGACGAAATCACCTTAGAAATTTTCTTCATCACCGAAGATGCCGTACGCTGTTCGATAAGCGGCGACGACATGGCGGAAGACGATTTCATTTAAGGAAAAAGGAAAAGGAGAAAAAGTATGGCAAGAATTTCTAAAAAAGTGCTTAGTTACATTCTCGGTGCGGTTGCTTGTTTGGCGATGGTGTTTGGTATATTGACTGCCCGCCCTCAAACCAAAACGGCAAGCGCTGAAACGGCTGTAACCTTTAACAAGGCGCATCTTGGAGACGAAAAGCATGACGTTTACGGTACTTCCATTCGTTTTGACACGGTTGGTGCTACGTGGGCTACTTACCACAATTGGCTCTCCAGTGACGAAGCTGTAAGCATGGCAGACTATACAACTGTGAACGGCAGAACGGTCACGGAAATCAACAATGCAACGACCAGCACGCAAAAAGTGACTTTGATGTTGCAACCCGCGGGCAGTTTCAGTTTCTTCCGTGTGTATATTCCTGAGGAAGTTATGTCGATTAGCGACATAAAATCCATGGGTATTTTGGATGGTTGGTCATTCAATACGGGCGTGGATACGTTCACGTCATCTGCAGTGACCTTCTTCCGTTCGGGCAATTCGATGATTGAAGAAAGTGCATATACAGCGGATACAACGGAACTTACCGCATCCAATATTAGCATCAGCGATGCAACGCTTACCAACTATATCAACCCTGGTTGCACGGTGGACTCTTATTACGTAGATATCGACCTTGGTATGAGGGTTGTGGGTGAATTTGAGGCCATGTATGATGCAGGTAAATTCGCTCGCCAAGCCATCTATATCAATGGTAGATCGATTGAAGAATGGAACAAGCAAAAATTAGCGGAAGATGAAAGATTCGGCAATCCCGCTTCCTATATGAAATTCCCTCAAAACTCGACGGATCCTAGCCACCTTTCGACCTTTGTAAAACCCGTAGGTCTTTGGTGTACGGATACGGGTTTCCGCGTGTCCATTTATCGGGAATTTGTTGTAGGTGCTGAAACGGTTACCGTGTCGATAGGCGAAGGTTGTTATTATGCGGGTAAATTCATGGTGATGGATACTGTATCGAAGACGGTATTGACGCAATCGGTTGTAGATATCACCGAAAAACTTACTTTCTTGGATAACAGTAAGCACAATCCCGCTTCTTGGGGCGAAACCAAGCAGTATTATATTCATACGAACAATGAAGCATGCTGGACAAAATCCCCCTTGGGTGGTTGCTTGAACGAAAGTGACCCTTTTGCTGGCGGTCAAATCCAGATGAAGTACATTTACTTCAACGGTACGTCTTTGTATGATATCAACAAGTCTGATGACGGTGTGTATGGTTCTACGCATGACAATATCAAAAACGGCAGTATTTACGCACCCATCTTTGTGAATATGAGCACCGAACTTGGCAGCTCGTTGAAATTGACGATTCCTACCAACTTTACCAACGGTAAAGCAGGGCATGAAGAAATCATCATTAAGAAAGGCTTTAGCATTGTAGAAAACGGCGTTTCCTATTATGTTTCTAAAGATATCATTTTCACCAATAACAACGGTACGTGGACGAAGGAAATCAAAGCCATCGAAATTCCTACGGAAGTAACGGGCATCATCACGAAAGCAAACCGTACGGATGGCGGCAACAACGAAAACTTCGTTATCTTCCAGCTTTCCCAAAACGACTACGCTGGTTTGAGTACGACTGCAATCGCAGATATCAGCAGCCTTTACGGCTATATCAATATCGATGGGAACGTAGTCAATGCTAAACCCTCTGAACCCTTCTTCAACGTATGGGGTATCAAAAACAGCATTGCATTCCGCGCGCCCGGTTTAAGCGCTGCGCAATTGCAAGAAGTAAAATATATCACGATTAAAGCGGGTGCAAAATTCCCTGCATACACCACGCAAAACGGCGGGGATAGAACTTATTACGTAACAAAGGAAGACGTAACCTTCGTGCACGACGTACCCAACGATACGTGGACGGTTGGCGAAGCTCCTTCTGAAGAACCCGAAATGAAGGAAGTGGACATCACTTCTGAAATTAGATTCGCGCATCAAAATCAGCAGGCTGCAGGTACGGAAACGTATTTGATTGCAACGGCAAACAATTACTGGACGAAAGCCCCTAAAGGCGGTTGCTTGAACGAATACGACCAAGAGCAAATGTCCTACATCTATTTTAACGGGACTTCATTGCGTGATATCAATAAGAATGACGATGGGTCCTACGGTTCCGAACAGCCCAATATCAAAAACGGCGGTATCTATGCGCCTATTTTGGTAGCGATGGGTACGGACGGCGGTAAGTACAGCTACATTCAGTTGCATATTCCTACCGCATATACCAATGGTAAAGCAGGTCACGAGGAAATCACCATCAAGGCAGGCTTCTCTGTAACGGAAGACAACGCAACCTACGTGATCACGAAAGATATGACTTGGGTAAACTTGAACGGTTCGTGGGTAAATATGGATAATACGTATGCCCCTGAAGCTGTTACCATCGGCAACGTTCGCACGGGCGGTACGGCAAATGAATTGTACATGGTGGATATCACTTCCGATCTTTGGTCGATTACCTGTAACAATTATGATTTCATGTACGGCAATGCGTATGCTGAATACCGTAAACACATTTTCATCAACGGCGTATCGGTATACGATATCAACGAAAACACCGATGACAGTGCATACGTTTACAGCACCTTCCCCATGAAAGGCGCAGACGATGCTACGTTTGCAAAGCCTATCATGATTGAAACGTTTACAAACAATGGGGAAAATCCTACCAATAAAATGACCATTTGGATTCATAAAGATTATATGAAGACCTTGGATGGTGAAGTGGTGGTAACCCTCGGTGCAGGCTATTCTGCATACGCAAACGGTAAAGCATTGTTGGCAAACGTAGATTATTCAATGACCGCAACCGTAACCATCGATGGTATTTCTCAAACGGTTATCAAGGGTGAATGTGCAATTGCGCCTTCTACCGATAAACCCATGACGGAAACTACGATTTACGAATTTATCGGTTGGTTTGTTGCTGGTACTGAATTGGCATTCGATTTCTCTACCCCCATCATGGAAGACGTTGTCGTTGAATCGAGATATAAGGAATTGGCGGTTGGTTTGCGTGAAACGCAGATTAAAACGATTGACTACTACGTAGCACCTAGCAACGCGAATGACCGTTGGTTGTTATTCTATCTTACTGAACACGACTATCCCATGGACGTTGTCTTGGGTGACCTTTTGCCGTATTACGATACGTTTGTAAGCTGGGGTACGTTTGATAAAATTATCTTGAAAGGTCAAATGACGGTTGGCGGCGTTGCAAAGACGGAAGCTACCTTGCAAGAAATCTTTAATGCGAACGGCCGCGGTGAAGCTATCTACTTGAGTATTTGGAACGACAGATATAACGGTTCAATTGCAGTACGTGCGATTGGTGTTTCTTTGATTAATGAAATCGTAATCGAAGCTGGTTGTTTCTTCCCTTCGTATGCAGCGCTTTCCGGTGAACTCACCGGTGACGTGCGTTATGCAGTTATGAAACCTCAGGTATTCACCTCTGAAACTGGTACGGGCATCATGACTACGGCAACGTATGATTATGATATCTCCATGGCAGACGGCGCATCCGTTCGTATCAAGGATATCCCCGCAGACTTCACGGGTACGCCTAACGGAACGCTTGCAGACGAAACCAGCGGTATTCGTTTTGAAACCAGAATTACCGTTGCAGATCTTGAAAAATTGTTGGAAAAACTCAACAGCGGCGAATATCAATCCGTTCGTTTCGGTACTTTGATTGTATCGACTTCCGATTTGATGGGCGGTCAATTCAACCATCAATGGTTGGATGCAAACGGCGTACACTATAAAGATATCGAGTGTACGGCAGGCTTCTACAACTTGGGTGGCGAATGGACGTATGCGTTCCCTGATGGCGGCGCAGATTATCAAAGCTACTTTGGTTCGTTGGTTAAATTGAAGACGGAAAACTACACAAGATGGTTCTCTGGTCTTGGCTATATTAAGATTGTAGATAAAGACGGCGACGTTATTTACACGTATGCAGAATACGACTCGGCAAACAGCCGTTCGATTGCACACGTTGCGCAGTCGGCTATTTGCGATCGTTCCGAAACGCAAACGTCGGTTTACAAGTATAAGATCAGCGATAACAGCTACTCGCCTTACACCGCAGGTGTAAACAACTTCTTAAATGCGTACGTAGCAGCTTATAAACAAACCATGACCGATATGGGTGTAGCTGCAACGCAACTTGATACGTTGAAGACTCCCGTTGCAGATACGGTAAATCCTACCGCGCAAGCAACCATTACCGTAAACAAAAAGTTGGCGGGCGCATACGTAGTATTGCAATATTCCACCAACGTAAATATCCGTGGTAAGTTCTATTACCAAAACACAGCAGGTACGAAGACGGCGGTAGAAGATTTCTACCTTCAGGCAGGTACGACCGAACACACGCAATTCCTCGATATCTATCGTTACAATGGCGTAGGTTACGGTTTGACTTCCGACGATTTGTACATGACGAAGATTGAACTTTCCAACGTAGAATTTACGCCGGCTGTAAACGGTAACGTGAAACTCCTCGGCTTCTATTCGATGGATAGAGAAATCCCCGTTGGCGCGCAGGAAATTTACCTTACGGTAGCGCAGGACGACGGTTCTGAAATGACCGTTGGTGCACACCTCGGTCTTGGCGGTGCTCTTACCTACCTCGCAAAATCTGGCGTTTATGAAGGTCTTACGGGCAGTGTGTTCAGCAGAAAAGTTGCATTGAAAGAAACGACTGGTGATTTCTCCGATTATTACGGTAGCGCAACCAGCAGTAAGCCTTCCGACAATGCAGTAAACCTTATCAACAACTTTGACGCAGGTCGTCAAATTCAGCAATCCTGGTACGCTGCAGTGGGTGGTACTTCCACGGCAACGGCTAACGAAAACGGCTATACCCGCGCATTCTGTAAAACGGAAAGCAATGCTGGCAAATATTGGCCGTACAACCCTGTACAGGCAGGCGACGTAGTATCCAACCCCAGCCAAATTATTGACTATGAAATCAATGAAACGCAGGGTTATATCTACATCAAAGCGCGTGCAATGGACTGGGCAAAGGGTCAAAAGAGCAGTGATAAGCTTGCCAATACGATCAACGGCGGTTCGACCACCAAATCGTATATGGAAAACTACTATCGTTTGAATGCAGACGGTACCTTATACGTAAATAACGCTTACGTAGATTGGAACGGTTTCACCGATATGGAAAAGGCTGATTGGGCTTCGACCGAACTTCCCGCAGTATATCCTATTCAATCCTTGAACTATTACGTATCTAACCTTGATGGTAACGGTACTTGGGCAGACGGTCTTGAATACAACAGCGGGCTTGGTTCTTGGACGAAAGAAAAAGAGAGATGTATTCAGCTTACCACGCCTCAACCTAGCAATGGTTATAACAATACGAAGGTAGAAGAATGGTTTGCATGGGCAAACGGCGGCGATGACAATGCGTTTGCATTGGGTGTATACATTCCCAACGTTGACAGATTTACTTCGGGTAGATCGACCACCAGCACCAATCAATATTCCAGCGGTAACAACAACTCGAGCAGTAACATCTTGAAAGAAAAGGGCTTGATGTCGAACATGCAATCCATCATCAAATCCTATCAGGGCGCTTACGTTGGCAACACCAGCTATACCGCGCCTGGTATCAACTTCCGTATGGAAGCGTACAAGTCGATTGATTACACCTACGTTATCGCATTGAACGACGTGAAGACGGTTCGTGCAACGTTTAAGGCAATCAAGGACAACGAAACGGTAACCAACGCAGGTCAAGCAGGTAAATATGAAAAGGTTGGCTTGGATGCATGGGCTCGTGCAGATAAGCAGTGGACCTGGTAAAATTCAAGTAAATAAAAAAGCCGTTATGGAATTTCCGTAACGGCTTTTTGCTAAAAAATATAAAAATTTTCCAAATCCCTCTTGCATTTTTATAAAATATATGATATACTTATTAAAACCTAAGACAAAGGAGAGTATTATATGGAAAACGTAATCATTTGCAACTGTAAACAGGTAAGCTATTCGGATATCGAACGCGCACTCGCGAACCACAACAAGATGGAAGACGTGTTGGAAGTATTCGCAGACGTACAGCGCATCACACATTGTTCGACTGGGTGCGGCGGTTGTCATGATAAGGTGTTGGATGTCATTTCTCAAATCATGATGGGTTAATTACAACTCCGCTAACTTTTGATACAGTGCAAAACGTTCTTTGCACGATTTTTCCAATTCATCAAATAGGCTGTCCGCTTCGGCGGGCAGTTGTTTTTTTAATGCCGCAAAGCGATTTTCACCCATCAAAAAGCTTTTAAAATCAGCAGTAGGGGCTTTGCTATCCAAAATAAACGGGTTTAATCCTTCGGCTTTTCTCATTGGGTTAAAACGGAACAACGGCCAATATCCGCATTCCACAGCCAATCGTTCTTCTTCCATGCAACGGCTCAAGTCCATGCCATGAGCAATACACGGACAATACGCGATGATGAGCGAGGGACCGTCGTAACGTTCTGCCTCGTTCAGCGCGTTTAACAACTGTTGTTTATTCGCGCCCATGGCGACTTGCGCCACGTAAACGTACCCATAAGCAATCATCTGCAAGCCCAAATCCTTCTTCCTTAAGCGTTTACCGAGCGTCGCAAACCGCGCGGTTGCCCCCATTGGCGTAGCTTTCGAACGTTGTCCGCCCGTGTTGGAATATACTTCCGAATCCAATACCAACACGTTCACGTTTTCACCGCTTGCCATTACGTGGTCAAGTCCGCCAAACCCGATATCGTACGCCCAACCATCCCCGCCAATGCTCCAAATGGACCGTTTTTTTCCTTGAATTTCTGTCGCAAGGTGCATACCGTAGCCAAACTCTGCATTATTTTCAAACAAGGAGTTTGCCCATGCCGGACCCTTGCCTTCGTGATTTTTACTATAAGGGCAAGTCGGTGCCGAGCCACCATAGATGGATGAACATCCTGTCGCGTTGGCAATCAGCATATTTTCACC